>CALWKC010000028.1 GCA_944381165.1 uncultured Lachnospira sp.
ACGCCGTAATCAACGATTGTATGAGCAAGATAATTATATGTTCCGCCATAAATATTTTTTGCGGCAACGATATGGTCGCCAGCAAACGCAAGGTTCTGAATTGTGTAAGCTACCGCCGCCGCACCGGAAGCAACTGCCAGAGCAGCCACGCCTCCCTCAAGGGCGGCTATTCTTCTCTCAAACACGTCCTGTGTCGGGTTAGTGAGCCTTGCATAAATATTTCCGGCATCCTTTAAGCTGAAACGGTCAGCCGCATGCTGCGAGTTGTGGAACACAAATGAAGATGACTGGTAGATCGGAACTGCTCTTGCATCTGTTACCGGGTCAGCGCTCTCCTGTCCCACATGAAGCTGTAATGTCTCAAATTTTAAATTTCTGTCCTTGTAAGATTTCTTTCCCATATTATTTTCCTCTTTCCGCAGCACCGTCAAGCCGCTTTTCTGATTTTATAAATCCTTTTACTCATCTTAATAAAATAATTTATAACAGTGACGCTGCGCGCCGCCGTTATTGCATTATATTCATAGTGAATTGCTATGAATTACAGCGAGATAAATATATCAGAGTTTTCCTATCATGTCAATAGGAATTGTATATACATTTTCAAAACAATCTTAGCAGATAAAGCGACAATTAAGCATTGACTGCTGCGCCTGCACAATCAATGCATGTTACTAAATCACGTAATTGTCGCTCATCTGCATCTGCATTTCCACCAAATCAGCGAGTGTAATTGTATCGACAACATTATTTATCGCGTCATTCAATTTTTTCCATACCAGATATGTCACACAGCCGCTCTCACGCTCGCAGACTATATCATCGTCCTCAACGCACGCAACAGGAGCAAGCGAGCCCTCTGTCAGTCTCAAAATCATGCCCACCGTGCACTCCTTAGGGTCCTTCTTAAGTATATAGCCTCCCTGTGCGCCTCGTATGCTTCTCACATAGCCGGCTTTATTTAAAACCGATATAATCTGTTCCAGATATTTATCCGACACGCCCTGTCTCTTTGAAATGTCCTTAATGCTTACCGCCTCTCCGGTATTGTGCATGGCTAAATCCAGCATCAGGCGAACAGCATATCTCCCCTTAGTTGATATTTTCATATAATAGTACCTCCGCCTAAAATATAATCTCCGTCATATAAAACTAACGCCTGTCCGGGTGTAACCGCACGCTGCTTTTCATCAAAAACGCATTCAAGCAGTCCTGTATCAGCCATTCTGACAGTACACTCCGCTCCCTCATGGCTGTATCTTATTTTCGCTTTTGCCCGCACGGGAGCTTCAATACTCTCAACCGACATAAAATTAAGCCTGTCCGCATACAGCTTTGATGAAAATACATCTTCATTTTCACCGATTACCACCTCGTTTGTATCAGGACGGATTGCCACAACAAAAACAGGATGCCCGACAGCAAGTCCGAGTCCCTTTCGCTGTCCGACCGTATAATGTATAATACCCCGGTGCTGCCCCAGAATATTTCCGTCCAAATCCACAAAATTACCCGGAGTACTTACATATCCCGTCTCACGGCTTATAAATCCCGCGTAATCATTATCAGGGACAAAGCATATTTCCATGCTGTCAGGCTTATTTGCGACCTGTATGCCTATTTTGGAGGCTATTGCACGAATTTCGTCCTTTGTGTATTCTCCAACCGGCATAAGCGTATGTGAGAGCTGTTCCTGAGTAAGATTATACAGCGCGTATGTCTGGTCTTTTTTTGCGGTTACGGAGTTTCTGACAGCATACCGCCCGTTTGGCAGCTTGGAAATTCTCGCATAATGTCCCGTTGCGATATAATCCGCACCAATATCCATACTTCGTCTGAGCAGCGAATCCCACTTCACATATCTGTTGCAGGCAATGCATGGATTTGGCGTCCTCCCGTTAATATACTCATCAGTAAAATAATCTATAACATTTTCTTTAAATTCATTTTTAAAATTCATCACATAATAAGGAATATCAAGCTGAGCGGCAACTCTTCTTGCATCATCAACAGCCGTTATTCCGCAGCAGCCGCCGTTTTCCTCAATCTGCTCCTGTGACTCATCCTGCCATATCTGCATCGTAACCCCTATAACGTCATACCCCTGTTCCTTTAACAGATACGCCGCGACAGAAGAATCCACGCCCCCCGACATTCCAACAACAACTTTTTTTCTCATATAATCCTCATTCCGGAGCGTCTCAAACTATCCTCATGCGCTCACTGTACAACCGTTTAATTCCTCAAATCTATGGTATCGTCGGCAAGCAGCTTTATTTTTTCCCAGTGTTCGTCTGAATCTGCATCATATACGGCAACAACCTTACAGCCGGCTGCTTTTCCGTTTTCTACTCCGTGAAGCACATCCTCATAAATATAAGTGTCAGCAGGAGAAAAATTCATCAGCTCACAGACCTTTAAATAGCTGTTTGGGTCTTTTTTGTTAATTCCGATAGTGTATGAAGTAGTAATCATCTCAAAACAGTCAAGTACGCCAAGTCTCCTCATTGCCTGCTGCGCACACTTTTCATCGGAGTTGGTAAAAATACACATTCTGCTTCCGTTTGCTTTTTCCCTGAGCAAAAGCCTTCTCATTCCGGGCTTCATCGGAATATCATTTTTATAATGCTCCTCCATAATCGACAGGGCCTCTTCTTTCATTGTGTCCAAATCTACGTCAATGCCCAGTACATCCCGAAAATAATTTCCGCACTCATTCAGGTCCATTGTATATGTCACGCTGTCAAAATCATCAGGAAGCACAGCGCCCTTATTTAATGCGAATTCTCTTGAAAGCCTGTGCCAGTACGGCATTGAGTCAAGAAGTGTTCCGTCCATATCAAAAATGATATTTTTAGGCTCATAATTAAATAATTTATCGCACTTACGCTTTAAGTCTGCTGTTGCATCTCCCGCATCCTTTGCCGCAAATATCGCGGATACAACCGCTAATCCCGAAACTCCTGTATCTTTTATCGCATCCATATTCTCATATGTTATTCCGCCTATCGCAACTACAGGAATATCAACACTGCCGGCAATTTCAACAAGAGTTTCTATACTCATGTCCTTTGCATCGGTCTTGGTGCTTGTGTGAAACACCGCTCCGGTACCGATATAATCAGCTCCCAGAGCCTCGGCGCGCTGCGCCTGCAAGACAGTCTTTGCAGTCATTCCTATAATTTTATTATCGCCGAGAATCCTGCGAGCCTCCTCATAATCCGTATCGCTCTGACCTATATGCACTCCGTCGGCATCCGCCTCTTTAGCCGCGTATACATCGTCGTTCACAACAAAAGGAACTCCGTACTTTGCGGCAATTTTTTTGATTTCCCGTGCCTGAGCCACCAGTTCTTCATGAGAGGCATTTTTATCGCGAAGCTGCAAAAATGTCGCCCCGTTTTTAAGCGCCTTCTCAACCTCATCAGCCAGTTTTTTTCCGTCAAGCCACCTTGTGTCTGTGATTGCATAAAGTTTCATATCTTTATATGAAATACCCATAATGAGTTTTTAAAACCTCCACAAATTATTTTATATATATTACTACAAATAATTCCTACAAGTCAAATAGGATTTTAGGCTGTTTTCTTAAAATTTTATTGCGCCATACAGCGCTGAAATTTATATACTGCACTTTGCCTTGACTTTAACATAAAATGTACCTAATATATGTGTGAAACAATTCAGTTCTTCAACAAAATACAGGGAGATTAAGTGTCATGACAAAAGATTTAACTACCGGCAAAATCATGCCAATTCTTGTAAAATTTACCATTCCTCTTGTGCTCGGAAATTTATTTCAGCTTACATACAACGCTGCCGACAGTATTATTGTCGGACACTTTGTCGGAAAAGAAGCGCTTGCCGCCGTAGGCATATGTAATCCTATCACCACTCTTATGATTCTTTTCCTGAACGGTTTGTGTATGGGAGCAAGTATTCTCATGGGAATGCAGTACGGAGCTAAGGATTATAAAACACTTCACCGTCAGATAAGCACCACTATGATTTCAGGCGTGATTTTTTCAATAGTGCTGACAGTCATTTGCGTAGCGCTTGCCGTTCCTATACTCAGGCTAATGCAGGTAGACCCGTCTATAATGAACATGACAAAAGAATATTTGAGAATAATATTTGTGGGGCTTGTATTTACATTTTTGTATAATTTTTTCTCAAGCACACTGAGAGCGCTGGGAGACAGCAATACACCGCTTTATTTTCTCATTATAAGCGCTGTTTTAAATATTTTAGGCGACCTGTTTTTTGTTATAGTCCTCAGGGCCGGGAGCAACGGCTGCGCCGTATCAACAGTGATAAGCGAAGCTCTCTGCTGCCTGTTCTGCATTATCTATATACAGAAAAAAGTTCCAATATTAAGACTCGGAAAAAAATGGACCGTTTTTGACATCAGTCTCCTGAAACGCACTATTGCATACGGCTGGGCGTCCGCCATGCAGCAGGCTACTGTACAGCTCGGAAAACTCGGTATTCAGGCTATTGTCAACACGATGGGCGTGTCAGTCTCCGCCGCTTTTACCGTTGTAAACAGAATTGATGATTTTGCCTACACCCCTGAGCAAAATATTGCTCATGCCATGACTGCTCTGATGGCGCAGAATAAAGGCGCAGGCAAAAAAGACAGAATGCGCGAAGGCTTCAGGTGCGGTATAGTTCTGGAAATTATTTACGGCATAGCCATATTTATGATTTGCTTTATTCTTGCCAGACCTTTGATGATGATGTTTGTAAAAGACGAGGAGGTTATACGTCACGGAGTAATATATCTGCGTCTTATTTCAGTAATGTATATCCTGCCGGCTTTCACCAACGGCATACAGGGCTACTTCAGAGGCATAGGCGATTTGAAAATTACGCTTATAAGCAGCTTTGTAAATATGGGCGTGCGCGTTCTTGCTGCAATACCTCTCGTATTTGTCCTCGGACTTGGCATAGAAGCGCTGCCTTTCTCTTATCTCGCAGGCTGGATAGGAATGCTTATAGCTGAGGTACCGCTGCTTATTAAGACTTATAAACAATAAAGGGGAATGCGCCGTGGCGCATTCCCTTCTTCATAATACTAAAAACACGGCATGTCTCTTTAATTGCCTTCAAGATGTACAACCGTCATATCATGGTGCACTTCCCTCAAAAAAGTATTAAATATATCGTCCGTCCTTACCTTTAGGCTTGAGGTATTCACACACGGATGACAGCCGATATACTCCCCCTTGAGCACATCCTCGTCGACCAGCAGGCGGACATTATTGTCAGTGTCATTCATAAGTCCCATAATGCTCACTGACCCGGGACTTATATCAAGATATTCCTCCATATGCTCCGTGTCGGCAAAAGACAGTCTTGCGCTGTTTATCTGCGACGACAGTTCCTTCGTCTTAAACGGCTTGTCAGCGGGCATCATAAGCAGATAAAAAGATGTCTTTTGCCTGTTGCACAAAAACAGATTTTTGCAAATTACAGCCCCAAGAATTCCGTCAATCTCTTCACACACCTCCATTGTCGTCGCAGGAGCATGGTCTGTTCTCTTATATTTTATTCCGAGCCTGTCCAAAAAATCATATACTCTTATTTCCTTTTCCTCCCGCCCTTCAGTGTTCACCGGGCGTCCGTCATATATCTCCATTATGCTCTCCTGTTTTTAAGTTCATTATCAATTAAATTCTCATATTCTAAAAAACGTCCCTGCTCTGATTTGACAAATCTTTCAGAATATACAAGCTTCTTAAATTCTTCATATGTAAGGAACTCATAATCCATAGTTTCGCCTTCCTGAAGATGTACCTCCGTGTCATTGTCAACATCTGTCAAATATCCGTGGTAAATACAGTGTCTCACGTCGTCAACGCAGTGATATATTTCCTTTAAATCATGGGTTGTCCTGCAAATACCCGTCTCCTCTTCAAGCTCACGCACAGCTCCCTGAAGCGGCGTTTCTCCCGCCAAAATCGAGCCACCGGTAACCTCCCATTTCAACGGATTAGTCTTGTTTCTCGAACGCTGTGTCGTAAGAATACAGCCGTCCTCCCTGCGCACATAAACAACAACGGCTATATGGTATACTCCTTTGTTCAGTGATTTTGCCATACTCCTCGGTATCTGATACCCCAGCTTATTTTCATTGCAGTCATAGGCATCCCACATCTCCTCATTGAGCATTTCGACATAGCTGTCATAATACTGCTCCTGAAAATAAACCATTTCCTCTATCTGCTGTTTATTGTAAGGAATATTTTCGGGAGCAATGACCCATTTTTCCTCAATATCATCTTTTCTGTGAATAACAGCAATCCTCTTTCCCGTAAAGCTGTCCAGCGGCGTGTCGACACCTAACACATAAGCATCCTGTTCCTCTCCGTCAGGAGCCATTATTCCCTCAATATACCCGTAATTGACAGGATAAATCATTGACGGATAATCGGGATGAGAACTTCCGATAGGTCTGTCAATAGTAACATTATACAATTCATCTTCCACTTTTAGTCTCTATGCTGCCTTCCTTTTTGTAAATTTAATTTTGCTTTATTATTAATTCCACAGGTCTGTTCGCACCTGCCGCAGATATAATTTTACAGCACATTTCAGAAAATGTCACTTCATTTCATACCATTTTAATGTAAAATTCACATGAAATATTTTATATTTGTTTTCTATAAAATCAGCTTTTAAAAATATACAATTAACTGAATTTTGTAAATATATTCCACCAAATACTGATTTTTTGCACATATTTTATTGCAAAGACAAATTTTTAGGCTTAAAATATATTTTATAAAACTTTAAGAGGACTTACATATGATGGAAATATTTGAACAGCTGCCTGGAGAAAATGCCAAAAAATATGCCAAAAGAATGCTTTTATATAATATAATCAACCTTAATTTCAAACCAGGTGACAAAATTAATGAAGCTGAGTTGTGTACGCTTTACGGAATAAGCAGAACGCCTATACGCGAAGCAATTCTTGAATTAAGCCAGCAGAATATGATTGATATTTATCCGAAACAGGGAACTTTTGTGTCTCTCATCGACACTGAAGCAATCAACGAGTTTCTCTCGCTGCGTGAGCTTATGGAACAAAAAATAACAGCCCTTGCATGTCAGCGTCTGAATTCGGAACATATTGCTCATCTGCGTGAAAATATCGCGCTGTGGGAGTATCATATTAAAAACAGCAGCGTCGCCAAAATGCAGCAGTGCGACAAGGATTTTCACAAATACATATATCATGCCTGCGGCAAACAGTTCTGGCATAAAATTATCCGCGAAAATGCCTATCAGTTTGACAGAGTTGTCATACTGATGTTTTCATCTGTAGATACTGACAAGATTATACGCGACCACATAGAAATGGTAAATGCTTTTGAGGCTCACGACTCCGAGAAAGCGTATATCATCTCGGCGCAGCACACCGCAAGATATATAGAGCACAAAGAAGAATTTAAGAAAAATTTCCCTTCTTACTTTAAAAAAATTTTGATTTAATTTCACACCACAGAAAATTTTCCATTTTTTTGCAAAATAAGACAAAAAATCTGTTGACATATTATTTGTATAGTGGTATAAAATTAATAACGTAATATATTTCACACGTTGATATATATTACGCCTCATTATTATGTTGCTCCACCTGCAACAATAATTATGACAACCTCTCATTTTTGATATATAGCGGCAGCCACCTACACATCCCCCCTCTTATAAAAGGTGGTTGCAGGCTATATCTCCTAATGAAAGGGTATCTTACATTCAACTTTGAGTTTGAGTAAGAGTTTATAGCGCCGCAAGGCGCTTTTTTTATTCCATTAAAAAATCGGCACAGCCTCTATTGCAGCCATGCCGAAATCAATTTAATCCGGTTTTTAATTTTAATTCTGACTCATAGCACTTTCAATTCTCTGCCTCATCTGCTCTTCTCCCATGATATGGACTATTGACCACAAATCAGGCGTGTTTGCACGCCCTGTGACAGCTATTCTTACCACCTCTGCCACATCAGATACATTTCCCTTATAATTATCAGGAGCCGCCTTGTACGCCTTCATATCGGAAGCATAACCATGCCTGTCGGCGATTGCCTTTAACTTGTTAAACCATGCAGAATTGTCGTCGCTGTGATCATACTCAGACAGATAATCAGAAAGTATTTCTCTGACCTCTGAGCCGTCCAGCCTGAAAGCATCCTTTTCCTGAGAGCTATCCTCATCATCGAAGAAATATGAAATCATCTCAAATACCTGCTTTGCATACATGAAATCCTTTCTTCTGCGCTTCATTCCAACGCCCATATAAAGTCTTAAAATATCAAGCAGCTTCTCACGGTCCGCAAACCAAATATCTTTCTTTTCAAGCGCGTTTTCATCCGCCCATGTATAAAGGAAATCAAAGAGCTCCTCCTCTGAAAGCTTTGAAAGCTCATTTTTACAGATATTGTGAAGCTTATCCTTATCAAAAAGCGCACCTGACTGGCTCATTTTATCAATCGAAAACGGAAATTCATTAATGTCCTTGTCCGGAAACTGCTCATGCCACTCTTCAAAATTAGAATTGAGAAGCGTCATGAGATACACCTTCATACAATACGGATGATACCCGTCCTGTCTGTAATAATCAAGTGAAAGCTCAGGGTCCTTTCTCTTGGAAAGCTTTCTCTTTCCTCCTGTTTCCTCGTCAAACTTCATCAGATGCGCCGTGTGCGCATATTCCGGCATCTTAAAACCAAGCACATGAAAGAGTTCATAATGAACTGGTGCTGAGGCAAGCCATTCACCGCCTCTGACTACAACTGTTGTGCGCATTAAATGGTCGTCAATAGCGTGCGCAAAGTGATAAGTCGGAATTCCGTCCCGCTTCAGAAGCACAATATCATGAATATTCTCAGGCAGCTTAACCTCTCCCTTAATACTGTCTTTAAATATAATTTCCCTGTCAGGGCTGCCCTGAGAGCGAAGACGCAGAACATACGGCTTGCCATCTGCTAAATTCTTTTCAATCTCATCAAGCGACAAATTACGGCACACAGCATATTCTCCGTAATATCCTGTAAGCGCCTTGTCGGCCTCCTGCTTCTGTCTGACTGCCTCAAGCTCCTCCTCAGTGCAGAAACACGGGTATGCAAGACCTCTCTCTACAAGATTTTTTGCATATGCATGATATATTTCCACACGCTGCCGCTGAAAATAAGGCCCGTATATATTCTGAGGGGCGTCATCCGGAAAGCCTGCTCCCTCGTCAAATTCAATATCAAAATATCTGAGCGTATCAATTATAAGCTCAACAGCTCCGTCAACCTTACGCTTCTCGTCCGTATCCTCTATTCTCAGATAAAAAACTCCGCCATGTCTGTGCGCAATGCGCTCGTCAGCAAGCGCGCTGTAAAGATTGCCGAGATGAATAAAGCCCGTAGGGCTTGGAGCCATACGTGTCACCTGCGCCTTAGCCGGCAGTTTTCTGTATGGAAACTTCTCCTCGTAATACTCCGGGGTATGTTCAACATCCGGAAAAAGCATTTGTGCCAATTTATTGTAATCCATATTCAGCCTCCCGTAGAAATTTTAATCACGTACAAAACTCGTGTATTATATCATTTTGACTGTGTGTTTTCAATGTTTTTCTCTCTTATTTCAGCAACAAGCTGGCGTCTGTAAGCGCGGCAGCCGTTTTCATTCCAGTACTTTTTCTGTTCCAGCTTGATAACCTCAAACGTAGTCTCGAGTATATCAGACTTGTAGCTGGTCTTAGGCTCGGCATCACTGTAAAAAACAGTTATGGAATTATCATATCTATGTTCATCAAGCCCGTATTCATACGCAAAACGACGCTTGCACTCCTCATCCTCAATCATCTTAATGTGAGCATAATATCCCACAAGATATGCAAAATAGTTGACGTCAAATTTATCAATCCACACATTATCATTTGCCATAAATACTATAACAGGAAATCTTCTGCCATAATTTTCTATGAGATTTTTCATCTCTTCATAATTTTCCGTATTTACATGCTTAACATTTTCCCTCATGCGGACAACATCACAAATTCCGACATTGTCGGCAATTTCTCCGTAAAAATTAGGTCTTGAAAAAAGCACGTTCTCATTGTCCCTGTATCTCTCTTTCGGCTCTGCATACTCGTTGCTGACCTTAAATTCTATCCTGTCGCCGACTTTTTTCAGAGAAGCCCTGGAAATCCATATTCTGCTTGCGACCTTAGAGTCTATGTGCGTAGAGCATTCCTCAAAATACAAATCTTCCTCGTCATAATGCACCTCGACCATATAGCCCGGCAGGGTTTTATAATAATCTGCCACAGTCTCCGGCAAATCATTAAAAGCCTCGCTGTATCTTGAGTGTATCCACGCATAAATATAACCCGCTGCCTTTTTAAAAGCCTCCCGCGGCGTGAGATTAGTTGTTTCAAGAAACGTATCCGCCTGAAATACCTTATAATTTCCAAATTTTTTAAACGGCTCAAATTTTTTTCTTTTGCTGAAATTTTCCTCCGTTCCCGCTTCGCTTTCAATTCGCTCAAATACTTGATTAATGCGCTCATCATTTGGCCCAAGCTGATTTACAATTTTCACGATATAATTAATGCAGAGCTCGGGATTTTTGTCAAATGTGTTGTTCCACAGCTTTGTTATAGCAAGACGGCGGTCAAATTTAAAAAACTTTTTAGCTAACTCTGTATCTTCATCAAAAATCCTGCAAAGCTCCGGGTGCATAAGCTCGTTGTTGAGCTTCAGCCTGTAATGACACCTTATCATATCGCTCCACTTATGGTCCTTGTAATGCTGATGTCCCAAATCTTCAAGGAGCTTTACAACCGAATCGTCGCACAGCTCAAGTGTTGCAAGTATGCTGTTCATTTTTCTTGCCAGCGCCTCGTTGCCCTCTCCGAATGCAGAGCCCTTATATCTTAAATCGTGCTCAATTTCATGCCAGCCCTCAAATGAGTTCGTTCTGACCTGAACTTCAAAAGTATCATCTATGTAGTCCGACAGCACAGGATTGACAATAGTTTTAGCCAGATAACCCGGCAGCTTGAATATTCCGTTTACCTTCATCGCCTTGAATTCATACTCATTATTTTCGGTTGTCTCCCACACCCCGGGCTCGGCAAACAGAGTGTCAAGCAGACTTCTGCATATGGAAACATCGTCAACAAAATACAGCATTATTCTTATGCCTATTAAATCCTGCATTTTTTTATCTTCATTTTCAGTTCCAGGACGCCTGTAATCCTTGTACTGCAGTTTATTGACAGTTGAGTCCGACGCCTTGACGCGGTAGGCTATTCTGTAATAGAAGCCCGCTTTTTTTAATTTTTCTTCAATAATGCTCAGTAAATCCACCCTCACAACGTCGGGAACTATAATCTGTTCCACGCACTCTTTACAAAACAATTCATTTACCTTCATATAAAAACCTGTCCTTTATCTCCTCCGTCACAAATGCCGCCTCGGCAGAATTTATCAAAAACATTTTGCAGACATCATCTCCATACCCGAATGCATCGCACAAAAGCTTCATCTCATGCCTTATGTCAGTATTTGACACTGTCATATTATCAGTGTTAATCGTCACTTTAACTCCCGCATCAATAAGTCTCTGAACAGGATAATCAAGTATATTATCAACTACTCTTGTGTTTAAATTGCTCGTAGGACAAAGCTCCAATGTAACGCCCTCCGCCGCAAGCATACGCATAAGCTCATCGTCCTGCACCGAATTAATTCCGTGACCTATTCTCTTCGCTCCGAATCTGACCGCTAATCGCACACTCTCAGCTCCCGCTGCCTCTCCCGCGTGAATTGTAAAAGGCAGACCCATACGTGCCGCCCTTTCAAAAAGCTTTTCATACCTTCGTGTCGGATAGAGTCCCTCTGCTCCGGCAAGGTCTACTGCCACAACGCCGCCTTCTCTGTCAAAAAACTCTCCGGCAGCATTAAGCGTCTCATAATTCTCATCATCGTTGCCGTCGCCGCGCATACAGCACAATATCAGATTGCTTAACAATCCCGTCCGGCACCCGGACAGGCTTCCTGCGGCGCTGTTGCTGCAAAAACCGTCGCCATTCCTGCTGTTCTCCGACAAAAAGCGCTCCCTTCCTCGCAGCGCCGCTTTTACAGCGTCTCTCTGCGTCATTTGCTTTCGTGTGTGAAGCTGCGGCGCAAACCGTATTTCACTGTAAATAAGTCCCTGGCTGTCCTGAAGCTTCATCAGCTCATATACTGCCAGCTCAAGAGCCTCCGGCGTCTGCAGCAGCTCAAGCGGAAAATCAAACTTTGTCAGATATTCATTCAAATCCCTGCACCCGCTTGAAACCTGAAGTCTCTTTTTTAGCTGCTCATCATCTGCTGCTCCCGTATCAATCCCCTGCATTTCGGCAAGCCTCCTTACCGTCCGGACAGGAAGAGAGCCGTCGAGATGAACGTGCAAATCTATAAACCGTATATTTTTATCCACAAAAAACCTCTCCATAACTGTATATTTATATTATTATACAATTCATTACAACATAAATCAACTTCCCGCACCAGCATATGCCGATACAGGAAGTCGCTTTAATAATACGGGCATTAACCGTTTTTACTGATTCAAATACCCCTTGTATTCCTTTGTCTCTAAAATATTGTTTGCGCGCTCTATCTGCTCGCCCGTCGGCGGAGCAACATCTTCAAGCGTGTAGTCCATTCCCAGCTCTTTCCACTTAAACACTCCGAGTGTGTGATACGGAAGGATTTCAAAACGGTCGACCGTCTTTAAACTCTTTACAAAATCGCGCAGCTTCTCCAAATCCCCCTCATCGTCGGTATATCCCGGCACAAGCACATGACGGATCCACATTTTTTTGCCGTTGTCAGATAAATACCTTGCTAAATCCAAGATATTGCTGTTATCCCAATGAGTGAGCGCTTTATGTTTTTCAGAGTCAATGTGCTTTATATCAAGAAGAAACAAATCCGTATATTTCATAAGCTCATTAAACTTGCTGAAAAACGGCTCCTCGCGCGTAAACGGATTGCCTGAGGTGTCAAGCGTCGTATGAACGCCCTCGGCTTTTGCAAGCCTGAACAACTCCGTCACATAGTCAAGCTGCAGGAGAGCCTCGCCTCCGCTGACTGTTATGCCGCCGTTATCCTTCCAGTATGAACGGTATCTGAGCGCTTTTTTTAATGACTCTGCCGACGCTTCCTCATAAGAATTCTTGTCCTTCATTGCCCATGTATCAGGGTTGTGGCAATATCTGCATCTCATGTGGCAGCCCTGCAAAAATATAATATATCTCACGCCCGGTCCGTCTACAGAGCCGAAGCTTTCAACCGAGTGAATTATTCCCTTAATTTCTTTGTTTTCCATATACGATTCCCCTTTTTAAATATTCCGTTCTATGCACAGTCTATCATGTGCGCAATACGCACATGAAGCCTCCGGCGGATTTTAAGCGCTCATATTTTTGCGGTAAACGCAAAAATTTATGCGCAATAAACTGTGCACTCTGTGCACAGTTTATCATATAATATATTCTAAATCAAATGGGGGTTTTTATACGGTGATTGCTCTATATATACAACAGCTCTTCTATCACATTTTTTACTGAAGAAATTTTTTTAATTTCGCCAATTTCGGCTCCGCAGAATATCAGTCCGTTGTCAACATCTCCCTTTACTGCTTTTATCAATGCGTCCGTTATACAGTATGGTATCTGCGCCGGATTGCATTTTGAAAGACATGACAGGCACTTTTTAACCGGAATGCTTTTTTGTTCTATACTTCTCACGAATGCGTTTCTCACAGCACGCCCTGGCATACCGACAGGACTTTTTATTATCACAATATCATCCTTATCCGCATCGACATACGCCTGTTTGTAGCGCTCATCGGCATCGCACTCCTTTGTTGCAACAAACCTGCTTGCCACCTGTATCGCGTCGGCACCAAGCGAAAAAACATGCTCCGCGTCCTCTCTTGCAGAAATTCCGCCTCCTGCCGCCACTGCAATTCTTTTTGAAAATTTTTCTTCATACTCTTTTTTACAGTCTATAACAGATTTTACTATATTATCAAAATCAACGCTGTCCGGACAGGCAGCCTCGTCAGCCGCATATCCGAGATGTCCTCCTGCCTTTGGTCCTTCAACGACAATTAAATCAGCAGTTTCGCCGTATCTGTCAGCCCAGTGTTTAAGTAATATTTTAGCTGCTCTTGCTGATGAAACAATAGGAGCTATGAACGGCTTTTTCACCTGAAACTTTCTGCATGCGTCTGACACAATGGACGGCAGATCAATAGGAAGTCCTGCGCCGCACACTATTATATCGGCGCCTGATTTTACAGCCTCCTCAACATGCTCTCTGTAATTTTTGAGAGCCGTCATGACGTTTACTCCTACCATGCCCTTATTCTGCGCAATTTCTTTTGCTTTCATAATATGAGCGCGTATAGCTCTCAGACAGCTCCCCAGCGTATCTGTCTCAAAGTCAGGTTCGTTAAACCCTATCTGAGCCGTTGATATAATGCCGATGCCGCCCTCCTTAGCCACAGCTCCGGCAAGGCCGCTCAGGCTCACTCCTACGCCCATTCCGCCCTGAATTACAGGTATATCCAGCTCTTTTCCGCCTATAACAAAAGTTTTTTTATTTTTACATTTTTCTAAATCTTTCATATCTTTTTTCTGTCAGCTCCTCCGCTGTCATACTGCCTTTATCAATAAGAAAACCGGCAATAAGAATTTTTATATACATACAAAAAACTATAAGATTTTCTCTTGAAACAACTTCATATTCAGGAATAATACGCTCGATAATTCCCATTTCAAGCAAATCCTTAGCTGTAATTTTCATATCCTCGCTGGCTTTTTCCGCCATTTTCGGATTTTTGTAAAGTATACTTGCAAACCCTTCCGGCGACAAAACCGAGTATACGGAATTTTCCAGCATCCACACTTCGTCCGCCGCCGCAAGCGCAAGCGCTCCGCCGCTGCCACCCTCGCCTATAACTATTGAAAGAATAGGGCATTTAAGGTCGGACATCTCAAACAGATTTTCCGCAATGGCTGTTCCCTGACCTCTCTGTTCCGCGCCTGCTCCCGGATATGCGCCCGGCGTATCGACAAAACAGATTACGGGTCTTTTAAATTTTTCAGCCTGCTTCATAAGACGCAGGGCTTTTCTGTAGCCCTCAGGATTAGGCATGCCGAAATTTCTGTAAATATTATCCTTTACGTTGACGCCCTTCTGATGACCGATTACGGTGACGGGCATTTTTCCAAACATTGCTATTCCGCCGATAATCGCCCCGTCATCTCCGAATTTTCTGTCTCCGTGGAGCTCGTAAAAGTTTTTCGTAAGCCTGTTAATATAATCAATAGTTGTAGGTCTCTTATTATCTCTTGAGATTTTTACCTTTTCCCATGCCGACAGATTATTTTCCTGTGCATTCTCCCAGTCTATATCAGCATAGCGTTTTTTCAGATTGGCCCATTTATCCTCAAGATATTTTTTATATTCAGCCAGTCTGTTGTCTTTATTTCTAATATGCAGCTTAACAATCTGTGAAAGTGTCTTTTTAAGATTACTGCGCTCAACGATATTATCAATCATTCCGTGTTCAAGCAAAAATTCAGCCCGCTGAAAACCCTTAGGCAGTTCCTGACCTATTGTCTGTCTGATTACTCTCGGTCCGGCAAAGCCGATTAACGCCTGGGGCTCAGAGAGAATAATATCCCCAAGCATCGCAAAGCTCGCCGTTACGCCTCCTGTTGTCGGATTTGTAAGCACTGTGACGTACAGAAGTCCCGCCTTGTCATGGCGCTTTATCGCCGCGCTCGTTTTTTCCATCTGCATCAGGGATACAACGCCCTCCTGCATTCTGGCTCCTCCGGAACATGTAAATACAATCAGCGGAAGTTTTAATTCTGTGGCCTTTTCAACTGCGCGAGTCAGTTTTTCACCTACGACCTCGCCCATGCTCCCCATAAGAAATCTTGTATCACAAACGCCTATGACAATATCATTTCCGTCTATTTTTCCGCGCCCTGTCACAATGGCCTCATCTAATCCTGTTTTTGATTTGAGCTCGCGTAATTTTTCAGGATAGCCCTCAAAACCGCACGGATTTTTTTCTTTAATTCCAACATCCCATTCCTCAAAGGTACCTGAGTCCAGCACCATTGATATTCTTGTTTTTGCGTCTATTTTGAAATAATGACTGCAGTTCGGGCAGACACAGTTGTTAAGATACATATCCTCTGTAAGAATCATTTTTGAACATTTCGGACATTTTGTAAACAACCCGTCCGGCACGTTTGCCTTGCTGTCGCTTACGGGCAAGGATGTATTTTTCTTAAAAAAAGACTTAAATTCCATACTGTTCTCCATCTTTCCATTTTACATAAAATCAGCAAACTCTTCAGATATAAAATTTGTCGTCACATTACCCTTTTTGAATTTCTCATTGCAGCATATCTCATATTGAAAATCGCGGTTTGTCGTGACGCCGTCTATTATTATTTCACCGAGAACACTCTTCATTTTACTGATTGCAAGACTGCGGCTGCTGTCGTGAACAATAACCTTCATAATCATTGAATCATAAAACGGAGGTATCGAATAGCCCTGATACACGGCTGTGTCTATTCTGACCCCGTTTCCTCCCGGAATATGTATGTGGCTTATAGTTCCCGGGGAAGACGCAAAATTTTTATAAGGGTCCTCCGCGTTAATTCTCATCTCTATCGCAGAGCCTCTCAGCACAACGTCCTCCTGTGAAATGTTAAGCCTCTCGCCTGCGGCAATCTTAATCTGCTCTTTTATAAGGTCTATTCCCGTCACCATCTCGGTAACGCCGTGCTCAACCTGAATTCTTGTATTCATCTCCATAAAATAAAAATTGTTATTTTTGTCGAGAAGAAATTCTACGGTGCCCGCGTTTGTATAATTGGCAGCCCTTGCAGCCCTCACGGCGGTCTCTCCCATTTTTTTTCTTATTTCTTCATTCAGACCGGCAGATGGTGATTCCTCAACCAGCTTCTGGTGATTGCGCTGTATCGAACAATCTCTTTCTCCGAGATGAATAATATTTCCGTAATTATCGGCAAGAATCTGAAATTCTATATGGCGCGGCTCCTCAATATATTTTTCTATATACATTGTTTTATCCGCAAAACCGTTTACTGCCTCTCTCTGGGCATTGTTGAATTCTCTCTCAAATTCCTGCTCGCCGCGGGCTATTCTCATGCCCTTGCCGCCGCCGCCAAGCGCAGCCTTAATCATAACAGGATAACCTATCTGCTCCGCATATCTTTTGCCGTGAGACGCGTCAAAAACCGGCTCTTTCGTCCCCGGAATTACAGGAACGCCTGCGGCGGACATTGTGTTTCTTGCTTCCTGCTTATTACCCAGCTTTTCAATAACCTCGCTTGAAGGCCCGATAAACGCGATGCTGCAGGCTTTGCACAGCGCAGCAAATCTGCTGTTTTCAGAAAGAAAACCAAAACCCGGATGTATTGCGTCAGCCTTCACTGCAACCGTCGCGCTGAGTATTCTCTCAATATTCAAATAACTGTCCGCTGCCTGAGCCTTTCCGATACACACGCTCTCATCGGCAAGCTGTGTGTGAAGCGAATCTCTGTCAGCCTCAGAGTATACGGCAACCGTTCTTATTCCCATCTCACGGCAGGCTCTTATTATTCTTACGGCTATCTCGCCTCTGTTCGCTATCAAAATTTTATTAAACATCTAAGTTCCCTTCCTTTATTCAGAAACACATATTCAAAAAACGCAGGCTTGCTCCTTTGCCGCGCTGAATATGACCTGTTTAGCCGCTGAATTTCTACTGCACCATAAATGTGAGTTCCGCAGTAAGAGCAACCTCTCCGTCTACGGACGCCACCGCTCTGCCTATTCCGACAGGACCTTTCTGCCTGATAATTTCACATTCCATTTTGAGCTTATCACCCGGAACTACCTTGCGCTTAAATCTTGCATTATTGACAGCACCGAAATAAGCCGTCTTTCCCTTATTATTTTCAAGTGAGAGTATGGCGACTGCCCCAACCTGAGCACATGCCTCTATCTGAAGTACTCCCGGCATTACCGGCTCTTTGGGAAAATGTCCCGCAAAAAAAGGCTCGTCGTATGTGACGCATTTATACCCGACAGCTCTCTCTCCCGGCACAAGCTCCTCTATAACATCAACCAGTAAAAAGGGATGTCTGTGCGGAATAATTTCCATTATCTGCTGAGTTGATAACATTCAGTTCCTCCTTGTCTTTCGCGGGCAATGACGCCAAACGGCTATAAAGCAATCGTTTGGCGGACGCCGCGTGATATTTGATTTCCGTGAACAATTTTACTCAATTACAAACATCGGCTGACCGTACTCAACCATCTGTTCATTGCTTACTAAAATATCCTTTACAACGCCGTCATAGTCGCTTTCTATTTCATTCATAAGCTTCATAGCCTCGATAATTCCGAGCACCTGTCCCTTTTTAACCGTATCTCCCACAGACACAAAAGGCTTTTCCTCAGGCGATGACGCGCTGTAAAATATTCCAACCAGAGGCGATACAACCGTATGTCCGTCAACTGTACTCTCGGTCGTGATTTTTTCAGCTTGCGCTTCTGAATTGACATTCTCCGCTTTAATCTCTTTTCTGACTTCAATTACAGGCGCAGGCTGCGCTTGTGCTCTGTCGGCTGCAAACGAAAGCTTTATTGTCCCGTCGTCAAGCGTAAAGCTTGTAAGCGATGAATTTGAAACCGCTGTAATTAATTTCAACACATTTTCTAATTCCATTGTTTTCCTCATTTCTGCGCTGCATTTATACAAATTTCCTGACTGCTATGGTTGCGTTGTGACCGCCAAAGCCGAGCGAGTTGGAAATGGCTGCTTTTACCTCCCGCTTAAGCCCTGTACCTCTTACATAGTTTAAGTCCATCTCATCCTCTGTCTTGTCAAGACCTACGTTAGGGTGAATGTATCCCTCCTCTATTGTCTTGACGCAGGTTATAAATTCAACAGCTCCCGCCGCCCCCAGAAGATGACCTATCATAGATTTTGTTGAGCTTATCGGAATATTGTAAGCCGTGTCTCCAAAGGCAAGCTTTATCGCTCTTGTCTCAAATAAATCGTTGTGGTGCGTGCCTGTTCCGTGAGCGTTTATATAGTCAACTTCATCAGGCTTTAATCCCGCCTCTTTTACGGCAAGCTGCATTGCGTGAGCGGCAGCGCTTCCGTCCTCGAGCGGAGATGTGATGTGATAAGCGTCTGAAGAGCAGCCGTAACCTGCAACCTCCGCATATATTTTCGCGTTTCTTTTTAATGCGTGCTCAAGTTCTTCAAGCACTACAACGCCTGCTCCCTCGCCCATTACAAAACCGCTTCTGTCTTTGTCAAACGGGATTGACGCCCTCAAGGGATCCGTTGACTCCGAAAGCGCTGTGAGAGCCGAAAATCCGGCTATTCCAATAGGCGTAACTGAACTCTCTGTTCCGCCCGCAAACATTACATCTGCCTCGCCGTGCTGTATGCTTCTGAATGCTTCTCCTATCGAATTAGTTCCGGTCGCGCAGGCAGTTACAACATTAATGCTCTTACCCTTAAGCCCGAGCTGTATTGATACATTTCCTGCCGCCATGTTAGTAATCATTAACGGCACCAGAAGAGGATTAATTCTTGAAGGTCCCTTCTCGAGAAGCTTTTTGTGATTTGCCTCCATTACGGAAAGACTGCCTATACCTGAGCCAACTGACACACCGATGCTGTATGGGTCTTCCTTTTCAAGCTCAAGTCCCGAATCCTTAAGAGCCTCAAATGCAGCCGCAACCGCAAACTGGCTGAATTTTTCCATTCTGCGCGCAGCTTTAAAATCCATATAATCGGCGGCGTTAAAATTTTTCACCTCCGCAGCAAGATGCACTTTATAGTCTGTTGTGTCAAAACCCGTTATCTCAGAAATACCGACAGTATTATTTTTAACGGAATTCCAAAATTCCTCAGTATTAAGTCCTATTGGCGTTACCGCTCCAAGACCTGTTACTACAACTCTTTTCATTATATATTCATACCTCCGTCAACTGAAATTACCTGTCCGGTTATATATTCAGCTTCTTCCGATGCCAGAAACAGTACTGTATTGCTTATGTCCTGTACCTTGCCCATTCTTCCGGCTGGTATCGCTTTCATAATTTCATTTTTTACCTCATCAGATAAAACCTTTGTCATATCAGTGTCAACATAGCCGGGAGCCACAGCGTTTACCGTTATTCCCCTGCTGGCAAATTCCTTTGCGGCAGATTTCGTAAGTCCTATAATTCCCGCTTTTGACGCGCTGTAATTGACCTGTCCCGCATTTCCGCAAATTCCTACCACGGACGACATATTTATTATTCTTCCGCTTCTCTGCTTGAGCATATATCTCGACACTGATTTGGTACAGTTAAACGTGCCCTTAAGATTAACCGAAATAACGCTGTCAAAATCTTCATCAGACATGCGAAGCATTAATCCGTCGCGTGTTATTCCGGCATTATTAACAAGAATATCTATTTTTTTATATTTTTCTATTATGTACTCCGTCATTTTTTTTACGGCTTCACTGTCCTGAACGCCGCACTTGTACGCTTCTGCGCTGCCTCCCGCGTTCTCTATTTCCCTTACTGTCTCATTTGCAGCTTCATCATTGCCGCTGTAATTGACAATAACAAAAGCTCCTTCCTTTGCGAGACCTTTTGCTATTGCGGCTCCTATTCCTCTTCCTGCTCCTGTGACAAGCGCCACTTTATTATCAAACTTTCCCACAGCTCCTCCAATCCGATTTAAAAATTTAATCTTACTGATTTTTAATATCCGCTATTTTTTCAATATCGCTTATCTTCTCAATATTTATCAGCTTAATATCGTCTGTTCCCATGTCTTTCGCAGCCTTTTTAACAAAACCCGTAAGCGTTTTTCCCGGTCCGATTTCCACAAATGTATCATATCCGTTCTCGATAATCTTTCTTATCGACTGCTCAAATTTTACAGAGCTGTATACCTGTTTCGCGAGCAGTTCTTTTATCTCATCAGCTCCGGTATTAATTCCGACTGCCTCAGCCGTATAATTTGCAAAATAAGGCAATTTCACATTTTTTATTTTTGTATTTTTCAAATCGTCGGAAAGCTGCTCCCCAGCCTTCTTTAACATAGGGGAATGAAACGGACCGCTCACGTTGAGTTCAATAACTCTTCTAGCGCCCTCCTGCTTCAGCTTATCCATAGCCTTTAAAACATTTTGTTTTTCTCCGGATATAACAACCTGACCCGGACAATTAAAATTAGCCACACAGACATTTTCTGCGCCGCACTCCGAGATAACCCTTTCAACCAAATCTCCCGCAAGTCCGAGCACGGCAGCCATAGTTCCGTTTCCTGCCGGAACTGCGTTTTCCATATATATTCCACGGTTTCTCACCAGTCTCACGCCGTCCTCATATTCTATTCCACCGCATGCGGTAAGCGCGCTGTATTCTCCTAATGAAAGCCCTATGGCACAGTCATATGTAAAATTATTCTCTGCTGCCTCTGCAAGCATTGCCATTTCTGTCACATACAGGGCTATCTGTGTGTATTCAGTCTTATTGAGTTCTTCGTTCTCATCGAATATCAGGTGTTTTAAATCAATACCCGTTATTTCCTGTGCCTTTTTAAAACACTGTCTGCTCTTTGCAGATGCATTGTAAAAATCTTCGCCCATGCCCCTGACCTGTGCGCCCTGACCCGGGAACATAACAACTGTTTTGCCCATTTAAGCCTCCTTAATTCTGCTGTATGGCAGTTAAATCTATATTTATTGTTTTTCTGTCTGCCGCTAGGCATTTAACTTGAGAAGCTCTTCTGCCTTATCCATAATTTCAGTTATAATCTCTTCGCAGGTCTGTTCTTTTTTTATAAGTCCGGCTATCTGTCCTGCCATAACCGTACCCATTTTTACATCACCGTCGACGACAGCTTTTCTAAGTGCGCCAAGCGTGAGATGTTCAAGCTCCTCAAAAGAAACATTCTGCTTTTCCATTTCCAGATACTGTCTTGTCATTTCGTTTCTCAGCGACCTTACCGGATGTCCCGTGCTTCTGCCTGTGACAACAGAATCAATATCTCTTGCGGAAATCACTCTCTCTTTATACTGCTTGTGAACAGTTGACTCTTTTGCGACAACAAATCTTGTTCCCATCTGTACCGCCTCTGCTCCGAGCATGAACGCCGCGCACAAGCCTCTGGCATCCGCAATTCCTCCTGCTGCGACAACAGGAATGTCAACTGCGTCAACTACCTGCGGAACAAGCGTCATTGTTGTCTGCTCGCCTATATGACCGCCTGACTCCATTCCCTCTGCTATAACCATATCAGCACCTGCACGCTCCATAAGCTTCGCAAGCGCCACAGACGCAACAACAGGCATAACCTTAATTCCTGCGTCTTTCCACATTTTCATATATTTTCCCGGATTGCCGGCTCCCGTAGAAACCGCGCTGACCTTTTCTTCCGCAACAACCTGAGCTACCTCATCGGCATGTTCACTCAAAAGCATTACATTTACTCCGAAAGGCTTATCCGTTATCTGCCTTGCTCTTTCGATTTCACCGCGCACCCATTCAGCAGGAGCATTTGCAGCTCCTATAAATCCAAATCCGCCTGCCTTGCTTACATTTGCCGCCAGCTCGGCGTTGGCAACCCATGCCATTCCTCCCTGAATTATGGGATATTTTATTCCAAGAAGTCTGGTTACTCTTGTCTCCATTATTTCAACCCTTCCGATGTCTGAATTTTGCGGCATTTCTGCCTTTAATTTAAGCGGAAGGCAAATCTGTGCCGTTATGCCTTCATACCGGTTTAAAGCCTTCCGCCAACGCGAAAAACCCGCATTGCGTGTTTTTCATAATTTATTAGTTTGCACCGTGTTCCTCAAGATAATCCATTACAGACTGAATTGTAGTGAGTTTCTCAAGCTCATCCGTAGGTATCTCAACAGAATATTCCTCTTCCAGCCCCATGACAAGCTCAAATAAATCGAGAGAATCAGCGCCTAAATCCTCTTTAAAGCTGCTTTCCGGCTTAATCTGCGCCTCTTCGATTCCCAACTGCTGTGCTACTAAACTTCTGATTTTTTCAAACATTTGATTTTCCTCTTTTCTCTAAATTATCATTAATTAAAATATTTTTGATGACAGCTACCAGCGAACCAGCATGCTGCCCCAGCTAAGTCCTGCACCAAAGCCCGCAAATACAAGCAAATCTCCGGGGTGCAATTTATTTTCACGATTAAGCTCATCTAGCAAAATCGGTATGCTGGCAGATGATGTATTTCCGTATTTTTGGAGATTTGACGGAAATTTTTCCATAACGGTTTTAACGTATTCGTTCTGAGCCTTGCCGCTCTCAGAAGCATTAATCTCAAGTCTTTTTGCGACACTCTCAATAATTCTTATGTTTGCCTGATGAAGAATGTAGTATTTGACGTCCTGCGTCTGCACACCTTCCTCTTCAAGCAAGTGCTTAATTGTTTCAGGTACTTTTTTGACGGCAAACTTGAATACTGCCTGACCGTCCATATGTATAAAGCCTGATTTTTCTGCTGTAAGGACATCGTTATTGTTTCCATCGTTGTGAAAATCACCGGAAATTATCTCCGCCCCGTCTCCTGAGGCTCTTCTTCCTACCACACATGCACCTGCTCCGTCGCCGAACAAAATACATGTGCTCCGGTCCTTCCAGTCAACCAGACTTGACATCTTCTCACTTCCAACTACAAGAATATTGCTGTATATCCCTGCCTCCGCATACGCTGCTGCTGTTGACAGCGCTGCGATAAATCCTGAACAGGCTGCGCTTAAATCAAAACAGGCTGCGTTGCATGCCCCAATCTTTTTTTGAACTATGGAAGCACAGTTCGGGAAAAAATAATCAGGACTTGAAGTAGCAACAATTATTAAATCCACCTGTTCCGGCGTAACCGATGCATTCTCAAGCGCTCTGATACAGGCGTTTGCCGCCATATCGGATACCGTAAGTTCTTTGGCTATTCTTCTTTCTTTTATTCCTGTCCTTGATGTAATCCACTCATCACTTGTCTCTACAAGTTCTGAAAGCTCAAAATTAGACATTCTGTATTCCGGCAGAAAGCTGCCGGTCCCAACAATCCTTGCTCTCATAAATTTGCGTCACTTTTCTTTTATTATCTTATATTTTGATTATCAAACATTTATATTTATACTCCGCTCGGAAGATTTTGTCAATAGTATTTTGAAAATCAAAAAAATAAGCATTACAAGTCTGATTAGACCTGTAATGCCTGTTTCTGTATATATTATTTTTAATGTTTTTTATTTTGAGGCAAGGACATATATTTATCCGACTCCTTAAATTCCTCATAGACATTGTTATACGCAGCTATCGTCTCCCCGCGTGCAAAGCTGTCTCCCATTGCTCTCGCCACAGCGTTAGTGTACAATTCGTGTGCCTCCTGCTTAGAGCTGCAATTTTTAAGCTGTGTTTCAAGCGACTCTCTCTGCTGCTGTACTCTTGCCATTTTAGCGTACTCAACCGGATTGTTAATACGAAGATACTGCATCTCGTCAGCAGTCAGCTTATCTCCGTTTTTAATTTTACGTTCAAGCTTATCAATAAATTCTTTCTTTTCCTCTTCAGTCATTCCGTCCGTCGGGTCAAATATACTGTCAACAGCGTCCCTGAGCGCCAAACCTATCTCGCTCACATCATATTCCGAAGATTTTTTTCCGCTTTCCTGTCCGTTATCCCGCTCCTTGGCATATTTTGCAAAAAGACTGCTGAAAACCTTGCTTTTGTTTTTTACACCGCTGCTGTTGTTTTTATAAAAATACATGCTCGTGACGTTATAAACTTTTTCAACTTCTTTCATGCCGACCGCCTCCTTTTATATAAGTTTGCAAGCAACGTCATGCAGTATTTTGCAAATCTGCCACATTTTCATTTGCTTTATATATCGGCATTTCAGACGTTTTATTTTATTTATTTAAAGAAAAATTATTTTAAAGATTAATGTTTGTCAAGCTTTTCCTCAATCGCCTCTATTACTGTTTTTAAAGCTTTAATCCTTGCATATTTTTTGTCATTTGATTCGAGAATATGCCACGGAGCATAGGCTGTGTTTGTCTTCTTTAGCATTTCATTGACAGCTTCTTCATATAAATCCCATTTTTCCCTGTTGCGCCAATCCTCGTCCGTAATCTTCCAGCGCTTTTCCGGTGTGTTCTCGCGCTCTTTAAAGCGAGCAAGCTGTGTATCTTTATCAATGTGGACCCAGAACTTTACTATTACCGCACCCCAATCCGCAAGCTCCTTCTCAAATTCATTAATCTCAACATACGCTCTCTGCCACTCATTTTCGCTGCAAAAGCCTTCAAGTCGCTCTACCATGACACGTCCGTACCATGTTCTGTCAAATATGGCTACATGACCTGTCTTGGGAAGTCTGTTCCAGAAACGCCACAAATAGTGCCTTGCCTTTTCATGCGGCTCAGGACTGGCAATAGGATGCACCTCATACCCTCTCGGGTCAAGCGCTTCTGTAATTCTTTTAATATTGCCTCCCTTTCCTGCCGCATCCCAGCCCTCATATGCTATAATTACAGGAATTTTTTTGCGGTAGATTTCATTGTGCAGCTCATTCAGACGCTTCTGATACTTGTCAAGCGCTGTATCATACTCCTTATCAGTCATGGTCTTATCCAATTTAACCTCTGACAGTTTTTCTATCTGTTTTAACGGAAACGCATTCTGCAAAAGCGGTACAGCCAACGCGCTATTCATAAGCGCAGTATCTATCCCCTGTACCAGCATTTCCAAAACCTGCAGATGCGCCCACTTTTTGCTCCCGGCATCTATAATATACCATGGCGAACTCGACTGATTTGTGTCGCATAAATACTGTTCATATATATCCATGCTTTTATTGTAATGTCTGCTCTGCCACATATCATATTTACTTACACGCCACTTTGTATTATCGTCTGAAAGCAGCTTTTCCAATCGTTTTGCGTGCTCCTGTTCATCAATCTGCAAGAAAAACTTAAGCAGAAGATAACCGTTATCTGTAAGCTGACGCTCAAAACGCTTAATGCTCTCTATTCTTTTTTTATAATCCTCATCAGATAATTCTCCCAGAACTTTCTGTTTTGTAACTTCACTTAACCAGCCGCTGTCCATAAATACAAATTTTCCGGCTTCCGGTATTTTGACAAAATGACGATACAAAAACGGCTTTCTCTTTTCCTCTTTCGTCGGCTCGTCCATGACCGCAACCTTAAAAAAGCGCGGGTCAATATTTTTAATGATTTTTCCGAGCACACTGCCTTTTCCGGCAGCTCCCCATCCTTCTAAAAGCACTAACACGGGCAGTTTTTTCTGCATAATTAAAATCTGCTGCTGTTGTAAGCGCTCTTTTGCCTTTTTAAGCCGTGACTCCATTTCCTCGTCTGAAGGCTGCTCCATTCTGTTCCAATCCTTTAACATGATACTCTCCCAATTCTAAGCACGTTTTAATGGCTTATATCTGCCGCTATTATATATAATCTCCACTCCCGGTCGTTTTACACACCTTAGGCAACGAATTCCTTGTGTTATTCAGATTTTTCGTTGAGCAGCTGCTCTAAAAATACTGCCGCGTCCTTCACACAGTCATTGCACTCCCTTAAAACCTCGCCTGTCCCTACCCCCTTCAGTTCCTTACATATGACAGACTTATTCTGCTCCTTAAACTTTGTGATTATTGTCTTTGCGTCCGCAAACGAAGCCTTTTTGTTTTTATTTACAAGACCGATTACAACGGCGGCGCCTATAAGCGCTCCGCAGGTCGCCTCCATTGAGCCCATTCCCACGGCAAACGCCTGTGTAATATTCTTCATCGTCTCCTCATCTATACCAGCAATATCACAATATGAGCATGCAACTGCCTGCGCGCAGTTATATCCGCTTTTCTTTTTATTTACGGCTTCTAATGCCCTTGTCTCCATATTTACTATCCTCCTGATAAAATATAATGCAGCGGAAAAGATGAAACATATAAATCATGACCGCCCGGTGAATGAAACACATATGTATTCCTTGCTGTGTTTAGGCATAACGAATGAATTTTGATCACAATGCACTCAGCGTAATTGCATAACTTCATCCTGCATTTTCATGTGAACAGGTTTTAAGTAGTGTTCATGAAGTCTTATCCATCCGTCCGAACATATCCTGACGTGAGATGTCTGCAAGGTTTATGATGTATTCCTCTGACAAACAATTTATCGGCACAGCGTTAACATACTTAATTCAGTTATTACACCTGTCTAATCATCTGGTCATTCTGTTTTTGAATTGTTTCAGACTGTTTCTGCTCAGATAAAAGGATGAAATTATCCCTCATCTGTAGATACAGCTTAACTATTTTATCCTTAAAAAATTATTCAGTTCATCCATTTTTCCATATGTTTATTATACCACACATGAAGCTGAAAAGCAGCATATTTTCACTGTTTTCAGGAAATTCCGGATGCTTTCTTTAGAAAACGAAATGGAAAAAATATGCCGTATGAAACTTATAAGTATCTCAGCCATGACCCGGAATCCTTGACAATTGAACTTCATACAATTGAAATTTATGCTACTTTGCCAAAACACCTTGATGAAAAAGCAAATATAGATCTTGCAAAACCGAATTACTTAATGCTATGGTCAGAAAGTCTTTCTCAGGAATTCCTGAACCACCCTACTAATAAACCATCAGCGTTAATTTTACCGTCAAGCACATGGTCTGATGTTTACTGTCTAACTTTCTAAAGCAATGGATTTGATGCTTGCGCATAAAGAAAGCCATTAAGAAGGTTATGCCTTCCTGATGGCTATGTATTAAATATTTAATTAACTTATATTAGATATTATTATTAATCCTTGAATATTCAATAAATTTCATAAAAAGTCCAACCATCTGCATCGTTCATTTGTAATTTACTTTAACGGTTTCTCTTTATATTCCTCAATCCAATAGTTATAATAATCATTATTCCATGTTGTGCCATCGTAAAAAGTCACGCTTTTTATACATCCTTTAATTGTCGTAAATGAACAATCTTCATCAATTCCCCATCCTTTATCATATCCATATGTTTCTCCAGGTAAGATATTGGCATCGCTTCCAGTTCCCATTATTAGGTATGCTGAAGTTAATCCTGTATTCCACTCTAACTTAACTGGATATCCATTAGCATCCCATGCCAAAAAGCCGACAACATAACTTTTAACTGTTTGATCAGAATTATTTTTAACAGGAGCCATAATCATATCAGGATATAATGCTTTCCATCTATCTGACTGAACTGTAATGTATGGTTCATCAACTAAAACTACCTTTTGATTTGCTTTAGCTGTTTCTATTTTTGCTTGTTTCTCTGCCGCAAGCTTAGCAGTTTGTTTCTCGCTATATGTTTGTTTAAGATTAGTTAATTCAATATCATCTTTGTTAAACTCAATAGCCTTATCAATTACTTCTACAGCGCCAGAATAATCCTCTGAAGCTGCTAAATCAGCTGCTTTAGATATACATTCACTCTTATACTGTGTTACTAAATCTACCATCTTTGACTGCGCATTCGAATAATTACTATCAATATCTGAAACTGATTTATACTTTTTCAATGCATTGTACAAATCGCCATTTGCCGCATACTCTTCTGCGCTTTTATAATCACTTCTGGACGACTCTAATTTATTAATAAATGTCATAATCTCAGTAAATTCACTTTTTGTAAAATCAAACTGATCAAACTTTGCAAGTTCTTTTTTCGTTTCATCATATGTCGTCTTTCCTGACACATATTTTTCTTTAACGTCCTGCATCTGTGAAATTATTGAATTTTTAAAAACTTCTGCCTTTTTTTCATCGCTAGCTATCTCTTTATCATAAAGCGTCCTTGCACTATCATAGTCTTCAGAAGCTAAATATCTTTCTATTCTCTTTGTCGGTGTATTGTTAATAGCAATAATTATTCCCGAAGCCACACCTACAACTACTATGACAACAAGCACACATATTATCAATTTCAAATGCCTTTTTATTCCACCAAAAATCTTATTTTTATTTTCAATCCCCCTCTTTCTCTTAAATCCACAATGAGGGCACTTTTTCAGAGAGTCACTCATCTCCTTGCCACATTCTTCACATATAATTAACCCCATACCAATACCTCCTATTTACATGTTTTTATATGTCATTTTTTTAACAATCTATTATTTTTTATAAACAATTCAAAAATTAACTAATCAATTCTAATTCTTGTTCGTTTTGCTTATTTATTATACTACTATTTTTAAAAAAATACTAGATATATTTTTTAGGGCGCATGTTTGACATAACAAATCATGTATAAACTAATATAGGCTTTATTTTTTGTAAAATTTTAATCTTTTGTATTGCGTATAGGTAATCTTGAAACTCGCTGTAAATAACGATAACTTAGTGCATGCTGCACGGAGTTTCAGTGCACGCCTTCCGGCGTTCCAGTGCATGCTTTCCGCTGCATAGTGCATTACTATATTTTAGTCCTATAATGAGATTGGCACACATCTGTGTGACTATCATTTATAGGAGGTTCGATAATAATGGTTGATTATCGAGAAATCCTGAGACTGAAGAGTCTCGGGTACACAATGAAAGACATTGCATCCAGTGTCCACAGTTCCAGAAACACGGTTTCTGAAGTCCTGACATTAGCAGGGAATCTTCATGTTTGCTGGCCGCTTGATGACGATGTTACCAACGCTTCACTAGAAGCTATGTTTTATCCGGGAAGGAATAAATCAGATGAGGAGCGTCTCATTCCTGATTATCCTAAGATTCACAAGGAGCTTGCTAAAAAGGGGGTTACCCTTACGCTTCTTTGGACAGAATACTGCCTTGAAGCAAGTGCTGCCGGTAAGAAACCTTACATGAGCACGCAGTTTAACGACAACTATCGTAAATGGGCTCGCATCACTAAGGCTACCATGCGTATTCAGCATAAACCGGGTGACGAAATGGAAGTTGACTGGGCAGGTGCAACAATCGATATATTCGATGAAGTTACAGGCATTGCCACTCCGGCATATCTGTTTGTAGCGGTACTTTCCTGCAGTTGTTACGTTTATGCAGAAATCTGTCCTAACATGAAGTCAGATACTTTCATTAACTGTCATGTGCATGCTTATACATACTTTGGTGGTTCCACTCGTCTGTTGGTTCCAGATAACCTTAAAGCTGGTGTTACTAAAAATACACGTTATGATACTTTGATTCCAAAGGCATATAAGGAAATGGCTGACCATTATAATACTGCAATCGTTCCGGCAAGAGTAAAGCATCCGGATGATAAGCCTAATGCCGAGGGGTCTGTAAAGTTTGCAACCACTTGGATATTAGCTGCCCTGCGCAATTACCATTTCTTTTCTATTGAGGAGGCTAAAGCTGCAGTTTCAGAAAAACTGGAAGAACTTAATCTTCGCTCATTTAAAAAGAGGCTCGGAAATCGCTGCTCCGCTTTCATGAACGAAGAAAGAGAGTTTTTGCAGCCGCTTCCCAAAGCCCCTTACGAACCGGCAGTCTGGTCCACTGCAAAGGTTCAGAATGATTATCTCATAAGTGACGGAATCAATAAATACTCAGTTCCATTCGATTTAATCGGGGAACAGGTGGGTATCCGCCTAACCAGTGCAATGGTAGAGGTTTTTTATCATGGTGGACGTGTTGCTTCACATGTCAGAAGAGCTAATCCGCAGAGAGATCCTATCTGTATGAAGGAGCATATGCCACTAAACCACCAGAAGTATCTTTCTTATAACCCTAATGAGTTTATCAACTGGGCAGACAATATAGGAGCTTCTACATTAAAAACAATGAATCACTTTCTTTATTCCGAAAAAGAACCGGAACAGGGATACAAATATTGCATTGGTTTAATGAAAGCTGCTGAAAAATACGGAAACAACCGTATAGAAAAAGCCTGTGAGAGACTTTTAACTGTTACAGTACAGCCATCATTAAGAAGCATTATCACAATCCTTAAGAACGGGCAGGATAAACTGGGTGCCGATTCTAAAGGAACAAAACAAACAGGCAAAAAACGAAGTAATGGTATAACTCGTGGTCTTTCAGCCTACAGAAACGGAGGTGACGCAGAATGATTAATGCATCCACTTTCGAAAAACTAAAGGCGTTAAATTGTAGTGCTATGGCTGAAGAGTTTCAAAATCAGCTTAATGATTCAAGAGCATACAACTCATTAGGATTTGAAGAACGTTTAGGTCTTCTTGTCGATGCTGAATGGAATCGACGCCAGGCAAACAAACTAAAGAATCTTATTAAGCGGGCTGCCTTTTCCATATCTTCTGCATGTATTGAAGATATAGAGTATATACCAGATCGCAAGCTTGATAAAGCTCAGTTACTCCGGTTTTCAACCTGTCAGTATATCAACGAAGGACATCATATCATCTTAAAGGGAGCAACCGGTTCCGGTAAAACCTATATGGCATGTGCCTTAGGCAATGCTGCCTGTCGTAAGTTCAAAACTGTACGATATATCAGGATGCCGGAATTACTTGACGAATTAGCACTTTCAAAATCAGATGGAACTTTCCGTAAAGTAATTAACGCATACTGTAAGACAGAGCTCCTTATCATTGACGAATGGCTGATTCGAAAGCTATCCACTCAGGAAAGATATGACCTTCTTGAAATCATCGAAAAGAGGATTAATAGTCCCAAGGGTTCCATGATTCTCTGTACCCAGTACAATGATGAAGAATGGTATGGACGTATTGACCCTGAATACGATGAAGGAAGTCCCATAGCAGAAGCTATAATGGACCGTATTACAAACAATGCCTACGACGTATTTATTGAAGGAAAAGTATCAATGCGACGTCGACATGGATTAAAAACAAAATCGGAAGGAGGCATTTCATGATAAACGAATGTCCCTTCAATCATAACAACAGATGTGTGCTATGGAATGATTATCAGGTAGCACAGGTGGCTTTACATGAAGCAGAGGAGCTATGTTCATCCAATTGGAATGAAATAAGTTACTTGCTGGATCGTGTACAGCTGCTTGAGTCATTGCTAAAAGAAAATGGAATAGACATCCCAGAATAACAGCAATGCTCTGATGACCGGAAAGGGTGCACTGTATGAGCGGAAGCTATGCACTAAAACGCCGTGCAGTGTGCTCTAAGCGGTCGGAATATACACTCCTTATTACATACCATAAGAATTATAGGAATCAACATAATAAACCAGTAAATAACAATCATTGCTATCATTCTTCCTATTAAAGGAATCGACATTAAAACATATGCATTAAACATGTTGATGCCAAAAACACTTAGCATTACTCCTATAAAACCAATAATCAAATAAGTAATATTCTTCTTTTTATTCATCACCTTATCTCCTCTAAAAACTGGAATTAATTTAACTTTGCCATTAACCCCAACAATCGGGAATGCATTATACAGTGTCTTGATAAATACCCTTGAAGCAAAAATCACCTACTATGGTTCCCGGCTACTCTTTAAGTTCCATTATTGATTTCCTACGAAAATACTTTTTTCAATGAAATGATATCTACAGAAAGTTCGCACATACTGAGGCCAATACAACTGTAAAAATACCTGAAACTGCAATTGCAAGGCCGCTCATGGCTCCTTCTACTTCACCAATTTCGATTGCCCTGGCAGTTCCGATTGCGTGAGAACTGGCCCCAAAGGCAAGTCCCTTTGAAATAGGTTCTTTGATATGAAATATTTTGCATATTATATCGCCAAAAACATTTCCAAGAACTCCTGTAATGATGATGACAGCTACCGTAATTTCTACACATCCGCCAAGTTCTTCTGATACCCCCATTCCAATTGCTGTGGTAATGGACTTTGGAAGAAGGGTTACATACTCCCTGTGAGACAAATGAAAAAGAACTGCAAGTCCAAATACCGTAGCAAGGCTGGTAATGACCCCTGCAATAAGACCACATACAACCGCCAAGTAGTTCTTCTTCAGAAGTTCCCACTGCTCATATAAGGGAATTGCAAGGCAGACTGTTGCCGGTGTCAAAAGATAACTTAGATACTTGGCACTTTCCTGATATACTTCATATTCCACGTTTCCTATTGCAAGCACAGCAATGGAAATGATGATGGAGATCAGCAATGGGTGGAAAATCCCTATTTTCAATTTTTTCTTAAGTGCCATGCCGATTACATATGCAACAAGACTAAGTGCCAGTCCTGCAAACAATGATTCCTGAAAAAAACTATTCATCTTTCTTTTTTCCTGACTTTCTGATAATGATTTGAGACACCCATCCCGTGGCAACCATAACTGTAATAATCGTCACTGCAGTAATGATGCTGACAGGTAATAAGATTGGCTGTAAAACCCCCCAGGTTGTCATCAGTCCAACTCCCGCTGGAATAAACATGATTGGCATGAACTCAATCAAAAATTTGCCGGTTTCCTTCACTGACTCTAATTTAATTACCTTAGTCATGAGTCCCAAAAACAAAATGATCATTCCATAAATACTTGCAGGAATCGGTAACGGCAAAAGGCATTTCAATATTTCCCCCAAAAAGGAAATTAACAAAATAATTAAAAATTGGTTGATGTATTTCATAATTCTAAACCGTCCTCCACAAAAACATAATGTTTCTCAAAATAGGCTTTACATTTCTCACGATCATGATCTACAAGCCCACTGATTAGCAGGGCATGTATGTCAACCAATGCTTTTCTTGAGTCAGCATCTGTATGACCAATCACTTCTGGTATCAGTTCCAGATAAGCTTCACCAATAGGCTCCATTAAGGTTCTGAATAAAGTATTATCCGTCAAAAGCATCAATTTTCGATGAAAGATCCTGTCATACTCAGCAAATTCTTCTTTTGACGCAGTTATCATGCCATCTAAAATACTCTGAAAATCTGCGACTTCCTCCTTTGTAAGGCCTCTGTCCATGATCAATTCACATACCGAATAGGAAATCACTTTTCGTACTTGGATAATTTCAGCCTTAGAAGTGGATTTTAAGGCAAGCATAGCTTTGATCATCATTGAAATGGATGAACCTGGATCTTTTGAAACATAATTGCCAGAACCATGCCTGCTTTCAACGATACCTATGCCTCGAAGAATACTGATTGCTTCTCTGGTGGAATTTCTGCTGATTCCTGTTTTCTGAGCCAACTCACGCTCTGACGGAATCTTGCTCCCCACAATCAGTTGACCGTCTGAAGCCATCTGGTATAAATAGTCTATAGCCTTCTGGTATTCACTATTTGTTTGATTACTCATGTTTGATCTTATACCTCACATAGAAAAATGACTGGTAGTACCACTTGGTACTACCAATTATATCACACACTTTGTATTCAGTCAATGGCAATCTCCCAGCCAAGTTGAAGTACCCCCACTTATAGAAGTGGGGGTACTTCAACTTGTAGACAAACTAATTAAAGAAAATGCCTTATGAATATTAACGTATAAATATTCATAAGGCATGTCTTCACTCACATAATCCTAAATTTTCACGTCAGCTACAAGCCGTGCGAGGATGCATCGAATTGGCTGACGGGAGCTTGCTCACAGGAAGACAATTTCGAGTGCAGACTCATAGGGCGACAGCCCGTGACCGAAAGACCGTCAGGTCTTGAGGTTAAGGCTTGTAGCGTTGCTCGGTTAAATCGGAATTTACATCATCCTAGATGCCCTTTCAGGCACCTAGAACTATTGTACTACCAAACAACACTTTTTTCCATTGTTATTTTACAAACAATCTTAGTGTTTATCAGCATTTTCCATCTTTTCTTTTTCTGCAATCTTTTCATGGATATTAGTGTTGTATAACTTATACAATCCAGTATCCTTGCTAATGGTATTATCAAATGGAACTACTACTGAGCCACATTTAATAAGTCCCATACCTGAGCCTGTGTTAGTAACAAATCTTAACTGTGCTTCAGATACTCCGATAACATCTGCCATCTTTGAACTATCTGTATTTGCCTGTTTAAGCAAAGCCACAAATTCTGAGTTGGCAAGCATTGTTGTAGCTGTGTAATTCTGCAAAAGATCGACTACATTCTGTGTGATTCCAGTACATAAACCGCCCTGCTTTCTTACCTTTTTCCACAACTGCTGCAAATATTTTGCAGAATATTCAGAATTAAGTAAGACGTGAAATTCATCAATATAAAGCCAAGTAGCCTTGCCTCTCTTACCATTTTCAACGATTCTGTTCTGAATTGATTCCATCATTACAAGCATTGTAATAGGACTAAGCTCTGTACCTAAATCCCTGATACCATAAACTGTAAATCTGTTATCAACATCAACATTTGTCTGATGATTGAAAATGTTTAGAGAACCATTTACAAATAACTCAAGTGACAATGCTATATCCTTTGCCTCTGCCTCTGGTTGTTCCATAAGAATATCATAGAAATCACTCATTATAGGCACATATTTTTCTCTGCTTCTTGCAATATCGGTGTACATTTTTCTCACACATCTGTCAATAATTGACTTCTGCCTTGAGTTAAGCGAATCACCAATACACTGTTCACAAAGACCAAGCATAAACTCACCTTTTTCTCTTATCTGTCCTTTGGAATCGTTTGGATCAAGACTCCAGACATCAAGCTCAAGCGGATTTACGTAGTTATCTGTGTAAGTTGACATATTTACAACACTTCCACCATAAGTTTCTGCTACATCAAAGTATTCATTCATTGGATCAATTACGATTATCTCATCATTTCCTGATAAGAATATCTTTCTCTGTCTCTTCACTTCCAACTTCGGTTGTGACCTCTGTGACAGCTTCCGTTGCCATTTCTACTTCTTCAGTTGGCTTTACGCTTTCCGTCTGTTTCTCTGTCTGATTATCAGCCTTTTCCTTACCACCATTACAGGCAACCATTGAAAAGACCAGTACTGCGGATAATAAGATAATACTTATCTTCTTCATAGTAATCACCCATCCCTTCTCCGCAAGAGGGACGGGCTTTGTGTTCCGTGCCATCCACCCTTGCGGTGAACTAAGTCATCAACCACCAGTTCAACTGGTGGTTTAATTTTGCCCCTCCAAAGGGGCATTGTTACTGCTCGCCCCGAAGGGCGGTGCCGCAAGCATTATTACTGGTCCGCTTATAAAGCGGTATTTCTCGAATCTTCTTTTCTTGATTCTTCTGCCTGCTCTTTGGTATATTTCTGTACTGCTTCATCGGTGATATTACCAATTGTTTCTACATAATATCCCCTTGCCCAGAATGCTTTGTCCCACTTGCTTTGTAATTCTGGATGTCTGTCATAAATCATCAGTGTACTTTTTCCCTTCAAGTACCCCATGAAATTTGATATACTAAGTTTCGGCGGAATTGCAACACTAAGATGTACATGATCCGTACACACTGCTCCTGCAATAATATCTACATTTTTGTACTGGCATAATGTACTGAGGATTTCCCTCACATCTTCTCTTACTTTTCCATACAATACTTTCTTGCGATACTTGGGAATGAAAACTATATGATACTGGCATTTCCATCGTGTATGTGATAAACTTCTATTGTCCATTTGGACCTCCTCCTATGCTTGAAATTTGGCTTGCGACACCAATTTCATTGTAGCATAGGAGGATTTTTATTGATATCCTCACCGTTTCCAACTACCCTATTCTCCCCAGCATAGCTGGGGGATTAGGCTTTTCATTTATCTGTAATGCACGGGACACATAGGACTGTCCCGTATTCGGTGCATCTTAAACTCCTTTCATTATACCAGCTCTCTTATTTTAAAGAAATACTGCATAAATCGTCTGTTTTTCTTATAATTCAAGAATAAACCCTTTACCTGCATACGCTCACCTCCTCTCAGAATGTGCCCATTCTTACGAATGAAAGAAATATCCTTGCCACCATAGCGAATAGAAGAAGAATTATCCTGGCAAGTCCTAAGACCAGCTTCAACGCTCCAAGAATTATCCTTAATATCCACTTGAGTATCTCTAAAATCACTGTTCCTACGGCTCCCATAACTCTTCTCATAATAATCATTCTCCTTTCGACATCCATCCCATTGCAAGTCCTGCAACATCTGCATCGTCCATAACATCTTCTGCCGGTTCTTGTGCTTCACTATTGGCTGCCTGCATTATTACCGGATGACCAACATTCATCCCGGATATCACCCCGCCTAACAGCCTTATGACCTCTTTCCTTGCTTCATTGATTGCTGCTTCTATTACCTCTGCCTTAATGTCCTCAATATCCGCTGACCGAATATATTCAGCCCTTTCATTATCTTTTTTCTTTGCAATAAAAGTCTCACTTCCATAATTGTCAATGTAAAACTTACATGCATCCAGTATAAACTGGTTCTTGGACTTAAAAATCTTTGGATCAAGATTCTGAATGACATTATTAATTAGCACATGGTCTGGATTATGCATATTTAGTCTAATTGTTGTTTTTACTTCATAATCAAACTGTTTTGCCATCATGCCACCTCCTAAGATAATCTCCTTGCACTTTTAAGCCCCATCGTAGCAAGCTGCTCATATCCTCTTGCATTTGCCTTTACATCAAGGTTATAGGAAATGTTCTTGGCATCGTGACTACCAAAATTCTTCATCACAACTGCCCCGCCCCCGACAAATACAATCGGTGTAGTCTTTAAGTTATACCCAAACTCACGGATTGAGTTATATACTGTTGTCCGGCAAATTAAATGATGCTCTATCAGGCAGATTATTTTATGCCGATTTCGGCTCCCATGGGGGG
>CALWKC010000029.1 GCA_944381165.1 uncultured Lachnospira sp.
CCACAAGAAAAGGCGATATGCTACCCCTCCACGGGGCGCATACCGCCTTTTCTTGTTATCCAGCCCTCCGGCTGTATCGGTTGAGCAAAAGTCAGCGTGGGAATGGTGTGGTATCTTTATCTAAGTGAAACCCCCGATTCCCATTTATAAACAGCTCCTACAGTAACTCCCAATGCCTCTGCCATTTGTTCCTGTGTAAGAGAATGTGCTTTACGCAAGCTTTTTATATTTTCTGCAATTCTTATTTTCATGATACAGCCCTTCCTTCTTTATTATTTTAACACTATTATATTTTGATTTGAACACACTGGCAATACGAGTTGTTTATTCATTTTTATACTGATGGTATGTGTCGTTTCATCCACAAACATGATTGTACATATAATATTTTGCAAAATCATAATAACAACAAAAACACCCCAAGCAGTATCTCTACCACTTGGGGCATCCCCTACCGGCCCATTCCGGCAACCTTCCTGTGTACCCACTCCTTCACTTCGCCAATTCGCTCCCGGAACACATCCAGCATGTTCCTTCCATTGATTACAAACTGTTTCATGAATTCATAGGCTTTTTCCAACTTATCCTGCAAGACCAGAATCTTGCTCCTAAGCTGTTCATTCTCGTAGGTTAAATCCACCACCTTATCAAACAAATCCGTATTCTCTATATCCGTTGATAACCTATGGTACAAATCCAAGGCAATTTCCTTTTTACGGGTTGCTTCATCCAATTTCTCCGTCACTCTGGAAAGCTCCCCTTGCGCCCGCTCCACTTCTTTCTTTTTATCCGTCAGAAGCTCATCTGCCTTCAGATACTCCGACTTGGAATACTCCGCTTTTTCTTCCCACTCTGCCATATCGTTTTTTCTACTCTCGATTAAGGCATCCGTACATTCCAGCGTCATATTCTTGGCAGATATCTCTTCATCCAGCTTTTTGATTGTCTTCTCTGACAGGGTTTGAATGTGCTGCAGGGCATTTTCCTGCCTTTCCTTCTCACGTTCCGCCTCCAATGCTTTCTCTGCCGCACGCTCCCTTCGATAATCAGAAAGAAGTAAATCGCCACGCTCGTTTTTCCCCTTGAACAAGCGTTTCCAACCGATATTCTTTTCCATATCCTCTGCAATCCAGTTTTTCTGCTCCTCTATCCACTCTACTGCGCCATAAGCTGTACGCACCATCTGAGGTTTCTTTCCCTCTAGTGTATCCTGCCACACCAGCTCATCCGAGTCATCTCTTGCCTGCTCCATGGTGGTCTTATAACCCATTCGTGTAAAGGTCTGTGCCAAGGCATTCTGGGTTTTCTGTCCACGACTGCAATTATCGGAATAAGGAACAAATGTCATGTGAAGATGTGGTGTGGATTCGTCTCCATTGAATGCAAAGTTTGTAATCACTATGCCCGCTTCAAAGGGTGGTTTCCACTCCGGGTCCTCCAGACAGCATTTGGAAGCAATGGTTACATTAGGAACCTCAAACATCAGATGGTCTGCAAATCTTAATAATACATCCTCTGCCCAGATAGCTGAAAGATTGTCCGTGTCGTACCCGGTATCATCCATATCCCCTATCTGCCAGATAATTTCATAGGATAAATGTTTCTTTTTATCCTTTTGAATCTTCTCATAATAGGTTGGTGGATCATCCTTGGCCCGACTCTTTTTCCGTTCCTTTGCAAGCCACTCCTCATAGGACTTTTGGAAAAGTTTATCGTATACCTGCTCCAAGGTAAATTCTTTAGTTCCGTCTACCAGTATCACATTCCTGTCTGCACGCTCCTGCACTGCATTCCAAGGAATATGGTCTCTGTTATTGTGTTCTAAGTTCGGTGCCCGGAACAGTGCCCCCGATATGGTTCTATATAAATCCGGCATCTCATCACGCTCCTTTTATCCGTTCCATGTCTGCTTAAATTCTGAAATAAAAATCTTCTTATGCTCATTGTCATAATCTCCTTTTCTGAAATTTCCTAAGTTCATTTCTTAGGTTGTCGCTGTCCATTTTCTTTCCCGGTTCCGAAAGTAATGTCCCCCTATTAGTTTGGGAAATCCCAAACTAGGGGGCAAGCGTTTTGCCGCTTGACCACAAATGCATCTGCTCCCACCAGCCGTACTAGGAAGTCTTCTTCCTGTGGCTGGCAGTCACATCTGCATGCTGACATTCTTATTGTAGAAATGAACCGGTTCGAATGTCAGCCTTTGGGAAATATCTCAATCGCTCTTTAGGACTTTGCTTACGCTATTCCTCGGAAGTGTATCCGTAGTATCTTTTCTCAAAATACTTTCTTGGGCACTTTCCGGCAATTTTGATATATCCCTGCTCAGCCAGTTCCTCATTGAGCTGTCTAATAATCTGGTAGGCTTTTCCCTTGCTGACGCCCAAGGTATCCACCAACTCATCTGCCGTCACATATTGTGTTTTCATACTCTCACCTCGCTCTCTACTATCACATTTTGTCCGCATTTTTCATTTCATGATTATTTATACTACTACTTTTTGTTCTTGTCAATAGATTTTCCTATTGCCAAATATCACGTTTTGTGATAGTATTTGTTTCAGGAGGTGAAAAGCCATGAATATTATGACACTTGAAGAACGCAAGGAACTTGGCAACAGACTAAAACAAGCAAGAAAAGAGAAAGGGCTATCACAAGAGGAGCTCGCCAATCTCATCGGCTTGAAAGTAGGAACGGTTTCCAAATACGAACAGGGAGACCGCACTCCGGGAATCGGAAAGCTTCAACTAATTGCAAATGCTTTGGGATGTGACACATCCAGATTTGTAGCATCCGGCGATGAATATGTACGGATGACTCAGACCACGGATTATGGCAACAATCTAGATGCATATTTAAACTGGTTGAGATTTTCCCACTTCGGATGCAATCCCTGTCAAATTGAAAACGATGACGGAAGTAAATCTTCTTCCTGCCTTATCAGCTTTGATAAGGAAACTTTTCCAATCAGTGAGGAAGCACTGGGAAGAGTTATGGAATATCAAAAGGAACAGTTCAAACAACTCATCCGACTCTTTGGCGAGGACCTTCGATAGTAAAGGTAAACAATATGCCGGTCTATAAAGATGAAGAACGAGGAACCTGGTATGTCAGATGTTATTATGAAGATTTTACCGGAAAGAAAAAACAGATAAAGAAACGAGGTTTTAAGCTTCAGCGAGAAGCAAAGGAATGGGAAGCCGATTTTCTAAGAAAGCAGAAAGGCAGCACAGATATGACCTTCCGCTCTATGTACGAGATTTATATAGAGGATATGGGGCACCGGTGCCGCCAGAGCACCATCGACGGAAAGAAGCATGTCTTTGAGAGGCTTATTCTCCCTTATTTTGAAAATAAGCCTATCAATAAGATTACTCCCAAGGACATCCGAGCCTGGCAGAACGAAATGATTGCAAAGGATTATTCCAACTCCTACCTAGACAGGATGCAGAATATGATTACAGCACTTTTCAATTATGCAGTGGACTACTTCAACTTAGCAGAGAATCCCTGCCACAAGGCGGGCAGAATGGGTAAGCGTGAGGTTGTGGTAAATTTCTGGACAAAGGATGAATTCGACCGGATACTGGCAGCCATGGAAGATGATCCTACAGCGCATGTTTCGTTTTCACTGCTGTACTACTCCGGTATCCGTTTTGGAGAATTCCTCGCATTGACACCGAAAGACTTCGATTTTGAGAAGAACACTCTCGACATCACCAAAAGTCTCCAGCGTGTGAAAAAGCAGGATGTGGTCACTCCACCCAAAACACCCAAGAGTATCCGGAACATCATCATACCGGACTTTGTAATGAACGAAGTCAAAGATTATATGTCAAAACTTTATGATTTAAAAGATACGGACAGGGTCTTCCCCTTCACCAAATCTTATATCAATAATGCGATGGAAAGAGCTTGCAAGAAAAGCGGAGTGAAAAAGATTCGTATCCACGACATCCGCCACTCCCACGCCAGCTATCTTATCAACTTAGGATGCGCACCACTGCTCATATCGGAACGGTTAGGACACGAAAAGGTACAGACTACCTTAAGCACCTACTCCCACCTGTATCCGAATAAGCATCAGGAAGTGGTGGATATGATACAAAACCAACACAAACGGGATATGGCAACATCCGATGTAACTGCCCCGGCAGAAGCATCGGAAGAACCCAAACCACAGGGCACACGGTTCAAAGTCGTAAGTCCAAAGGATGAAATAAGCCCACAGCAAGTCCACGAGAATGACTTAAGCCCATGCGTCGGCTTCACCAGACGCACATAAAAAGGCTCAACCCCTTGTAAACAAAGGGCTGAGCCAATTAAGTCAATTGATACTCAAAAAGTATTTAATTACTCGATGATTGTAGCAACACCACAAAAACATTAAAAGGCTTGGCGCATTTATTCTGGCTGCTGCGCTTATCTTTACAAGCACAGGCTTCTGGTCTCTTACGACCACAACTGCGGCAGAACCGGAAACAATTACGTATAACGGCGAGACTGTCACTTTGTCAGACCATGCATTATACGTAAATCAAAGTCTGACAGAATCCACGTCTTATTCTTTTAAGACTCTCCAGGAGGCTGTCGCTAATGCAAAGCCGGGCACAAAGGACAACCCTACCGTAATCTATCTTGAGCCGGACGTATACTGGACGGACGATTACACAAAAGAAGAGGACAGAAAGGATGATGACTTAATCGGATTAATCATCCCACAGGCTTACATAACACTTGTCGGAATGACGGGAAATCCGGACGATGTAGTTATCGCCTCTGACAGAGGTCAGAATGCCGGAGCAGACGGAAACTTCAACACAATAGGTGTTGGTGACGGCTTCCACGCAAAAGACCTCACAATAGGAAATTACTGCAACGTAGACCTTATCTATGAAAGAGACCCTTCTAAGAACCACCCGAAGCGTCAGGAGTCTATCACACAGGCACAGGCAGTAACAAAAGCGCCTGGAATTGAAGACATGGACGAATGGTTCTTTGAGAACTGCAATATCATTTCACGTCTCAATTTGTTCTCGCGCGATGAGCGTCCTAAACGCTCTCTGCTTAAGGACTGCCACTTAGAGTGTACAGATGACTCACTCGGAACAGGTTATATAACAATTTTCCAGAATTGTACATTTAACCTTTATTCCAACACTCCTTGCGGCGGAGCCTCATTCTATATGCAGGCATTTTTAGGATGCAAATTTACGACAGAGCTTTTAGACAATAAGACAATCACTCTCTGCAAAAACACAAAGCCTTTCGCATTTATCGACTGCGAATTCGGCGGAGATATGACAGGCATGGAGTGGAAACAGAGCAACTTCTCAGACGACATTCGCCAGATTGTATATAACAACACTCTCAACGGAGAGCCTCTTGTTATCAGCCCTGATTATCCTGAACTCTCAGTCACGCCTGATGAAGAGCAGCTCAAGGCATTCAAGTACAACGGCGAGTACAATATTTATAATCTCTTAAACGGCGCAGGCTATGAAGAGTGGGATCCTCTTAACCAGAAGGATACAATGCCAACCGGAACATGGAATATCCAGTTTGACTATGAGGGCATCACAAAGGACGTAGTTCCTGAGCTCGAAGGCGACAATGAAGACTCTCTTGAAGTTACTCCTATTGTTTTAGGCGGAGAAGATAAGACCGTCACATGGGGCACAACAGATGACACAATCTCAATTGAGCCGCTTGCTAACGGAAATGTAATTGTAAAGGGAAATAACACAACACTTGAAAATAAGACGGGCTGCCTTACAGCTACTGCTGCAAACGGCATGACAAAGGTTTTACATTTCACAATCACACCAATGATTTACGATGCGCCTGTATTTACGTCAGAGCCTCAGCTTTCAACTCCAGCGGACGGAAAGCTTACTGTTTCTTATGAGATTTCTGATGAGAGCGGCGGATCCGATATGAGCCAGATTAACTGGTACCGCGGCACAAAAGAGGACGGCTCGGATAAGGTCTTAGTTGCACAGACAACATATGTAAAGGATGACTCTGAGCCTTATACATCTTACACATTGAGACTTGACGATGTAAACCATTATATTTTCTGTGAGGTAATTCCAAAGCGCTCAAATACGACTCAGGGCACTTCAGCATTTGCTCCTGTTTCAGGACTTATCACCAACAGTGATGTGGCAGAGGATGTAAAGGGAGTATACGATATTGACCTTGAACATCTTGCTTACATAGAGGCAGAAAATGACACAGCAGAAAATAATTACGAGTGGACTACAACACTTGAGGACGGCAACTGGTACGGCGGATTTTATCTGCCTGTAGAGTACAGAGCCGGCGGAATCTGGGAAGACAAAGCATACCTTCCTGTTGACGGAGAACTTCCATACACCTTTGCTGCAGGTGCTTCAGGCGCCGAGGGCACATATGGACTTCAGACTACAACACAGGGCGCAAGACTTGTCTATGTAGACGATACCGAGCGCAAGGACATGTCAATGACAATCAACCTCTCGCCTCATAAAACAGGCGCACAGGGCTTCGGCAGCGCAAAGCAGTATATGGATATTTTCTTTAAATATGACGCTAAGACAATGACAGGCTACGGTTTAAGAATTACCCGTGTTCCTGAAATTTCTGACCCTGCTTTAGCTGACTACGCAGCAAAATCTTGTACCTTTACTCTTATGGAATACAAGAACGGCGTTGCTACTCCTCTTGAAGAGAGTGTTGTATCTACCGCTTTTCTTCCTGACTGCACAATTAAGCTTGATGTGACAGGAAACGTATTTACAGCAGATGTTACAACAACAACTCCTCAGGACTCATCTTCTCCTGCAGAGCTTGTTCATGAAGTACATCTTACGCATGTATTCGACGGTGAGGTAAACAACTACAGCGGAATCGGTTTCCAGCACACAGGTACCGCAGGTGCAGGCAAGTCAGGCAACCGTACAACAATTCACTCAGTGAGTGTTGACTACAAGGGCGTTACAGGCGAGATTGACGATATAACTCCTGACAACCCTGATGTTACACCTGAAACTCCTGACGGCGACGGCAGCAGCGTTTCAACAGGCGATTCACTTGCTCCTGTTATCTGGCTTGCAGCTCTCTGCACTGTCAGCGCAGCAACAATGCTGTTAATCAGCCTTAAGAAGAAAAATTTTATAAAGTAATATGCAAACTGTACTTTAGAAAATAATTAAATCAAAGAAAACGGGTCGGGGCGTATCTGATACGCTCCGGCCCGTTTTTATAATCAGCCGTGAAACTCCGTTTTCCAGAAAACACATGAATAAGGCTCCAAATCGCTCCCGCCTCCAAAATCATGTTTTTTCCCTGTTATCAAATCAACTGCTGTTCCCGACTGTGCGTCAAAATCAGCATGATACGTGCTGCTGTCCGCATTAATCGCTACCAGAACACGCTCCGTCTCACACTTTCTCTCAAAAATAAGCTGCTTTGGCATGATAAGAATATTTCTGTAACTTCCATAGCACAGCGCCATGCTTTCGCGCCTTGCCGCCGCAAGCCTGGAAATCCACTCGGTGAGCTCTGTGCTCTCAGGCTTATCTATCGCCGGTCTCAGCGCATTGTCTCCGTCCTTCTTTTCGCCCGTAACGCCCCATTCGCTTCCGTAATATACGCTTGGAACTCCCGGCATTCCGAACAAAAGTCCATACACGGCAAAAAGATTATTTTTATCCTCCAAAATGCTCGCAATCCTTGTCACATCATGGTTGTCCACAAACGAAAGCAGATGCTTTCCCCGGTATACACACCACTGTTCATTTCCGAACTGTCTGTTCAGGCTGTACGCAATTTCATGCATATTTGAAGAGTTAAAGCTGGAGTAAATCCCCTTATAGCACTCATAGTTAGTTACGCTGTGACACGCCGAATCGTTCATCCACTGATTATAGTCTCCGTGCAGAGTCTCCCCCATAAGAACAAAATCGTCTTTTAATCCGTCGCAGAAATGTCTCAGCTCTGACAGAAAATTTCTGTCAAGGCAGTACGCCACATCCAGCCTGAGTGCGTCAATATCATAATCACGCACCCACCCTTTTACTGCATTAAAAAGATATTCCTTAACTGCCGGATTTCCGAGATTTAATTTAACAAGCTCGTTGCAGCCCTCCCAGCTTTCATACCAGAAGCCGTCGTTGTAATTTGTATTTCCGTCAAATGAAATATGAAACCAATCCTTATAAGGGCTGTCCCACTTTTTTTCGCGGACGTCCTCAAACGCAAAAAAACCGCGTCCGGCATGGTTAAAAACGCCGTCAAGCATGACTTTCATTCCCGCAGCGTGAATTTCGTCACACACTCTTTTGAAATCCTCGTTTGTGCCCAGTCTCCTGTCAATACGGTTGTAATCCCTTGTGTCATATCCGTGCGCGTCACTCTCAAACACAGGATTAAACAGTACGCACGTAGCTCCAAGCTCCTTTATATGCTTCACCCAGTCAAGCACCTTTAAAATTCTGTGTTCTTCATTTTCTGAAATATCCATGACTGATGCCTCATTTTTTAACGGAGCACCGCAAAGTCCCAGCGGATATATCTGATAAATTACTGCCTCCTCAAACCACATATTATGCCTCCTCAATTTATTTGTTTTAGGATAGCATAATTCTTGAAATATAACAATTTTTTGATGATAAAGTTCACAGAAAAAAATCGACAAAAAAAACAATGTATCTCCATATTTTCGGAACATATGTAGTGGGGAGCTTATGCCCCCTCACATCTATATAAAGCATCCGGCCAAACATCTATGCCACCCAAACAAACGCTGCTAAACAAATAAGCCAGCTGCCACAAACCCTTCATTTTGTGAAAATTTTAAAAAATATCACATCGTAAAAACCTCCGGATGCTGATTATCTTTTGACTTTTTATTCTATGCAGCTTTTGCCGTCATGTTACTCAAAAAATCCCATTGGGTCAACAGGTACTCCGTCTTTTGTAAGTTTGAAATAAAGATTAGAGCCCTCTTTTACATAATATGCAGTAGGCGAAGCTACTGTTCCCAAATACTGTCCCGCTGCAATACTGTCTCCTGCCTTTACAGTTACTTCATCAAGAAGTCCGTATGTCGTCTCATACCCGTCTCCTATTGCAACTGTGAGGGTCGTTCCGGTCTCTTCATTTACCTCTACGGACTGTACAATACCTGATGCCGCTGCTGCTACGCTTGTCCCGACATCAGACGCAATCGAAATTGCAGGATTGCACTTATACACATTTAACGACTCAAAAAATATAGTGCTGTCCATGCTGTACTTCAATACTATATCGCCCTGCACCGGCCACACCAGCACATCGGTCTCTCCAAACGAGTATTTTGAAAGCGGATCAACCTTTGCCTCCGCCGCCACTTCAAGCTGCTGTTCTTCACTAGGAGCTTCCTGCGTCTGCGTTTCCGCTTCTGTCGGCGCCTCCGTCTGTTCCATTACAGCCTCGCCGTCTACGTCCTCTTCCTGCGCATCATCATTCTCCTCCGTTAAATCTGCATCCTCTGTGCGTATCGCCACGTCCTCCGGAGCCTTCTCGTTTAAATCAACGATATTATTTTTATTGTCGCCGGTACTTTTACTTTCTTTTACAACCGCAAATACACCAACGCCCAGCGTAAGTATGACCGCACAAACTATTATTGCCGAAATAATTTTTTCTCTGCTGAAACCTCTGTTTTTGCCTTTCATATTAACCTCCTGTTGATTGATGTTAATATGTTGCCCGTTTTACAGATTATTATTCACCAGACATGTCACCTGCTCACAATAGATACTCCGCTGTAAAATTTTTGTATTATCTCTTCATAAGTGCTTCCTGACCTCGCCATATTGTTTGCGGTGTAAAGACTTACACCAAAACCGCTTCCCTTTCCCTTAGTTGTAATCTTTACATCATTGTTGTCGCTCTCTATTGTAAAAAAAGGTGAGTTTAACCCAAGTATTTCTGCAAATGTCTCTCCCGTCATCAGCACGTTGCCCACCTGAAGCTTTTCAACATATCCGTTCTCCCTCTTTGAAACCACCTGTATGTCGGCTGCCGGATTATCCTCATCTATTCCCGAATCCTCAAACGCATTGTTGATTTTTTTCACAAATTCCTTTGCCGTTATTGTCACAACCTTTAAAAAATCACTGCTTGTCAAATCATCCGGACAGTCGGTCTGCGCAAGATACACATATTCCTCCCCCAAAACCTCGCTTCCCGACATCGTCTTCTCATTACACACTCTTGTATATTTCGCGTCAATGGGATTTCCGTTATATGTAATCACCATCTGTCCTGTCGAGGTCACACTGTCGTGTATAAGATTATAGTATTCCTCGTAATTCTTTCCCCATTCGTTTTTCATATTGCTGACCGTCATATAATCCATTCCAAGATTTTCGCTGTCAACGCTCATTTCCTCCCCCATAATTCTGTATATGTCAGTGCGAATCATTATCGCCATAGCGCGCAGCACCTCAGCCTCGTCCGTCGTCTCAAATCTGTCAGCAAGCACCATTGTAACAAATTCGTTTACCTCAACTGATTTTGAAGCATTTTTATATTTTACGTTGACGCGCGGCCCGTAAACATTTTCCTGCGTTACGTTTTCCTCAGTCACTCCGGTTACAAACATTGTAATAAGAGCAGGCGTCAATATATATACAAGAAAAATAACCGCCGCGATTAAAAATTTTTTCATATCACATATCCTTTCTCTTATTAAATAAAATATGTAGACATGAAAAAAATATACCATTTGAAAAACACTAATTTACGCTCTGATGAAAAAGAGTTCGCAGGCGGACTCTTTCGCGAGGCACGGAATTGTAAAAATAATTCCGCGAACTGAGCCGGGCTGTCAATCAGACAGCCTTCAGCTCATAGTCCGCGGAATTTATTCTGAATATTTATATTCCGGTTGAATACTTATTTTTTTATTTATTTTTATAATTCAGGAACATGCACCTTTTCAAGCTTCCATATGTCAGCAACATACTCCTCGATAGTTCTGTCTGATGAGAACTTTCCGGCACTTGCGACATTCAGCAGCATTGACTTTGCCCAAGCCTTCCTGTCAGAATATCTCTTGTTAATTATCTTCTGCGCATCGGCATATGAACGGAAATCCTTGAGAATAAAGTAGGTATCCGCTCTTCTTCCGCCCTGGTTGTTGAGCAGCGAGTTGTAAATATCTCTGAAAAGCTCTGTGTCCTGCGGAGAATACTTTCCGTTGATGAGCTCCATAAGAACCTCTCTGATGCCCTGGTCGTTGTTAAAAATCTCCATTGGGTCATAGCCGCCCTCATTTTCATAGCGTATAACCTCATCTGAGGAAAGACCGAAAATTACAGCATTCTCAATTCCAACCTCCTGAACAATCTCAACATTGGCGCCGTCCATTGTTCCGAGCGTCATGGCTCCGTTCAACATAAACTTCATATTGCCCGTTCCCGATGCCTCTTTAGAGGCTGTGGAAATCTGCTCGCTGACGTCTGCTGCCGCAAAAATAAGCTCGCCGTTTGAAACACGGTAATTTTCAATAAACACAACCTTAATCTTGCCGTTTATAGACTCGTCATTGTTGATTACATCAGCCACACTGTTGATAAGCTTTATTGTAAGCTTTGCTATTCTGTAGCCTGCCGCAGCTTTCGCACCAAAGATAAACGTTCTCGGAATCATGTCCATGTATGGATTTTTCTTGAGTTCATTGTAAAGGTACATAACGTGAAGAATATTTAAAAGCTGGCGTTTATACTCATGAAGCCTCTTAACCTGAACATCAAAAATTGAATTAGGATCCACGTTAATTCCGTTGTGCTCCTTAATATACTTTGCAAGACGCACCTTGTTCTTATATTTAATCTGCATAAACTCCTGCTGGCACTTCTCATCATCGACATAAACCTTGAGTTTTTCAAGCTGAGACAAATCCGTAATCCAGCCGTCGCCAATCTTATCTGTTATCCATGACGCGAGAAGAGGATTTCCGTGAAGCAAAAATCTTCTCTGTGTGATACCGTTAGTCTTATTGTTAAACTTCTCCGGCATCATCTCATAGAAATCCTTCAATTCCTGTTTTTCAAGAATTTCGGTGTGAAGCTTTGCAACACCGTTTACAGAATAGCTCGCGCATATTGCAAGATTTGCCATCTTAACCTGACCGTCGTATATAATAGCCATTTTGCGGATTTTGTCCTGATTTCCCGGATATTTTGCCTTAATCTCCTCGACAAAACGTCGGTTAATTTCCTCCACAATCTGATAAATTCTCGGAAGAAGTCTTGAAAATAATTCAATAGGCCACTTTTCAAGCGCCTCCGCCATTATTGTGTGGTTTGTATATGCAACTGTCTTTGTCGTGACAGCCCACGCCTCATCCCAGTCAAGACCTTCCTCGTCCATGAGTATTCTCATAAGCTCTGCAACCGCAACAGTAGGATGAGTATCGTTGAGCTGGAAAGTAACCTTCTCGTAAAGCTTCTTTATATCATCATGTCTTTCCTTATACTGCGCAACTGCACGCTGTATGCTTGCCGAAACAAAGAAATACTGCTGCTTTAAGCGAAGCTCCTTTCCCGCATAATGATTGTCGTTAGGATAGAGCACCTCGACAATATTTTTTGCAAGATTTTCCTCCTCAACTGCTTTCTGATAGTCGCCCTTGTCAAATGAGCTTAAATTAAATGTATCAACAGGCTCCGCATCCCATATTCTCAATGTATTTACAGTGTTTACCCCATATCCCACAACAGGTATATCATACGGAATAGCTGTAACAGCGGTGTAATTCTCCTGAACATACACATCTCTGCCGGTCTTTTCATCTTTGTATGAACGCACATATCCTCCGAACTTAACGACAGTAGGATACTCGGCGCGCTTTATCTCAAACGGATTACCGTTCTTAAGCCAGTTATCCGGCACCTCCACCTGATAACCGTCCTTGATTTCCTGCTTAAACATTCCGTATTTGTAGCGTATACCGCAGCCGTAAGCCGGATATTCAAGAGTTGCAAGAGAATCCAGGAAACATGCTGCAAGTCTGCCGAGACCACCGTTTCCAAGAGCGGCATCCGGCTCTTCATCCTCTATAGCATTAATATCAATGCCAAGTTCACAGAGAACTTCCTTCATCTCATCATAAGCCATAAGGTTAATCATATTGTTTCCCAAAGCTCTGCCCATGAGAAACTCCATTGACATATAATAAACAGTCTTTTTGTCCTGCTTGGCGTAAGCCTTCTGCGTTGCAATCCACTTGTCAATAATAATATCTTTTACCGCATAAGCCACTGACTGAAAAAGCTGCTGCTTATCTGCCTCGTCAATATTTCTTCTGAACAATGACTTGCAATTACCTATTATATTCTTCTTAAACTCTTCTTTATCAAATGTCATTTTTACTGCCATCTCATTTCCTCCTGCTTTAGAATACTGCGGATACTCCCTAATACCGCAAAAATGTGTATAACCATTACCATGATTATACACATTTTTGTCCTCTTATGCAATCTTAAACACGTTCTACCGAAAGACGCACATCCTCACCGTTAATGTTCCAGTCCTTTTCATAGCCTGCCATACCGTCTCTGATAATTTCATCGGCAAGCACCACGCCCTTAATCTGAGCGCTGTTGCGCTCCATAATATCTGCAATTTTGTCATTTCCGGAAACATATACTTTAATTCTGTCCATTACCTCAAAGCCTGCTTCCTTGCGCATAGTCTGGATTTTGCTGACAAGCTCCCTCACAAATCCCTCCTCTATAAGCTCCGGAGTGAGGTTAGTGTCCATAACAATTGTAATTCCCTTGTCTGAACTTGCAACATATCCCTCTGCCTGCGTCATCTCAATCAGCAGGTCTGCTTTTTCAAGCTGGATTTCTGTTCCGTTGACCTGTAAAGTAATATACCCAAGTTTGTTAAGATTATCCATAGCGGCATTTCCGTCAAGCGATGAGAGCTGGTTTCTGATTTCACCCAGCAGCTTGCCGTACTTTGGCCCGAGTGTCTTTAACTGAGGTTTAAATGTATATGATGTGAAATCTCTCACATCCTCCTTATACTCAACTGACTTAACATTTAACTCATCAGCTATTATATCCGTAAAGAAATCATTGAGCTTCCACGGAGCCTTTATGAACATTCTTCCTATCGGCTGTCTGTTCTTAATATTTGTGGCGTTTCTGCACGCGCGCCCGATGACAACCGCGTTCAGAACATGTTCCATATTTTCCTCAAGCTCCTTGTCAATCCAAGCCTCGTTTGCTTTCGGAAAATCACATAAATGGACGCTTACAGGCGCATTCTTGTCAATGCTGCACACAAGATTTCTGTAAATACTCTCTGTCATAAACGGTATCATAGGAGCGGCGGTCTTGCAAAGTGTTACAAGAGTTGTGTAAAGCGTCATATACGCGTTTATTTTATCCTGCTCCATTCCGTTTGCCCAGAAACGCTCACGGCAGCGTCTTACATACCAGTTGGACAGCTCATCCACAAAATCCTCAAGCGCTCTCGCTGTCTCCGTAATTTTGTAATTTTCGAGGTTATTGTCAACTGTCTTTACGAGTGTGTTAAGCTTTGAAAGAATCCATTTATCCATTACCGGAAGCTTATCATACTCAAGCTTATACTTTGTCGCGTCAAAATCATCAATATTTGCGTAGAGCACGAAAAACGCGTATGTGTTCCAGATTGTTCCCATGAACTTTCTCTGTCCCTCTGTAACAGCTTTGTCATGGAAGCGGTTAGGAAGCCACGGAGCCGAGTTCTCATAAAAATACCAGCGTATTGCGTCCGCGCCGTGTGTTTTCAGCGCGTCAAACGGGTCAACCGCATTTCCCTTTGACTTACTCATCTTCTGTCCGTCTGCATCCTGAACATGTCCCAAAACGATAACATTTTCATAAGGAGGCTTGTTAAACAGAAGCGTTGATATTGCCAGCAGCGAATAAAACCATCCTCTGGTCTGGTCAACTGCCTCGGAAATAAATTTTGCAGGGAACTGCTGCTCAAATATTTCTTTGTTTTCAAACGGATAATGGTGCTGTGCAAACGGCATTGAGCCTGAGTCAAACCAGCAGTCTATAACCTCCGGCACTCTCTTCATTACGCCTTTACACTTAGGACAGGTGCATGTGACAGCGTCAATATACGGACGGTGAAGCTCAATGTCATCAGGGCAGTTGTCTGAATGCTCCTTTAACTCCGCAATGCTTCCGATAGAAAGCATTTCACCGCAGTCCTCACACTGCCAGATATTGAGAGGTGTTCCCCAGTAACGGTTACGGCTGATGCCCCAGTCCTGAACATTTTCAAGCCATGCTCCGAAACGTCCCGTTCCTATTGTCTCCGGAATCCAGTTGATTTTCTTATTATTCTCTATAAGGTTTTTCTTGACCTCAGGATCGGTCATTTTTATAAACCATGACTCTCTTGCATAGTAAATAAGCGGAGTATCGCATCTCCAGCAGAACGGATAGTCATGCTCAAACTTCGGAGCGTCAAAAAGCTTTCCTTCCTTATCCAAATCTTTTAGGATTTCAGGGTCGGCTTTCTTGACAAACAATCCAGCATACGGAGTTTCCTCTGTCATATCGCCCTTTCCGTCTACAAACTGCACAAACGGAAGGTCATAGTTTCTTCCCACCTTAGCGTCGTCCTCACCGAAGGCAGGCGCAATGTGAACAATACCTGTACCGTCCGACATAGTTACATATGTGTCGCACGTTACAAAATGTCCTTTTTTGTGCTGTTTTTCAGCTGCGCCTGCAGCGCACTTATACAACGGCTCATATTCCTTGTACTCTAATTCTTTTCCCCTGAAGGTATTTTGCACCTCATAGTCAACGCCTGCACCGGAAAGCTCTTTGTTATCCTCTGACAGCTGCTCTCCCTTCACCGTCTGACCTGCCTTTGAGGCAAGACCGCCAAGCACCTTGTCAATCAGCGCCTCAGCCATGTAGTAAGTATAGCCGTCGGCAGCTTTAACCTTCACATATGTCTCATCAGGATTTACGCAGAGTGCGACGTTTGAAGGCAGCGTCCAAGGCGTTGTCGTCCACGCTAAGAAATATGCATCTTCTCCAACAACCTTAAAACGTACTATCGCAGAGCGCTCTTTTACCGCCTTATATCCCTGCGCTACCTCGTGTGATGATAACGGCGTACCGCATCTCGGACAGTAAGGCACAATTTTGAAGCCCTTATACAAAAGTCCCTTATCCCAAATCTGTTTTAAAGCCCACCACTCTGACTCTATAAAATCATTCTCATAGGTAACATAAGGATTATCCATATCAGCCCAAAATCCGACAGTAGAAGAAAAATCCTCCCACATTCCCTTATATTTCCATACGCTCTCTTTACAGTGCTTGATAAACGGCTCAAGACCGTACTCTTCAATCTGTTCCTTACCGTCAAGACCAAGCTTTTTTTCCACCTCAAGCTCAACAGGAAGACCGTGAGTATCCCAGCCTGCCTTTCGAGGCACCATATACCCCTTCATTGTACGGTATCTTGGAATCATATCCTTTATAACACGGGTGAGAACGTGTCCTATGTGCGGCTTGCCGTTTGCAGTCGGCGGTCCGTCATAAAACGTGTATACCTCGCCCCCTTTGCGGTTTTCGATACTCTTCTTAAAAACATCATTGTCTTTCCAGAACTTTTCGACTTCTTTTTCCCTGTCAATAAAATTAAGCTCCGGAGATACCTTTTCGTATACCATTTCCAGTATCCTTCCTTTCCTGTAATAAAAAAGCCCCTGCCGTAATAAACGACAGGGGATAAACGACCTAATCCTAATTACGACATACCAGCATATGCGTCCCCTTTAACGGTGGGATTACCGTCCCGGCTTAATTGCCATGAGCAGTCTCAAATGTCTGCAAATTCAGATAAAAGACATCTGCCCGCCTGCGTTCAGCCCGGATGCTTAGAAGTGATATTCAGATATAGACTACTCATACCGGCTTCCACCAACCCGGCTCGCTGTAACTTTCCTATATATCCTACTGTCTTCGTCATTGCAACTGGCTATATTGTATAGAACAAAAAATAAAATGTCAAGAGCCAGCCATTTCTGTTTTCTTCAAAAATTTTATATAAATTCCTTAATAAAGAAAACACAGAGGCTTTAAGTTTTATACCTTAAAGCCTCTGTTGCTGAAATCCTGTGAAAATTCATTAGAACTTCCTGCATTAGAATACGTAAGACCCGCATACACCTGCTGCGTATTTTTCATAAGCGGTCCTGAACTGTCCGTAAGACTGACCTCATAAAACGCCCGTCTCAGACTTTCAAGCATTTTATGCGACGACTCCAGCAGCCGTCTGCCCTCCTCCGTATATTCCGCCATAGCCTTTATTAAATATCTCTGGATAACCGAGTACACACTGTACAGCTGAGCCGAAATTTCATACTGCATGTCAAGTGACGCCATAAGCCTGTCAACCACACGCTTTGCCTGCACAATACTCTGATTATAGATATTTTTTCCGTCGCTCTCCCGTGTTTCAAGCGCCTGTCTGATATATCCCGCAGCCATGTCATACATAATCACGATAAGCTCAGTTCTGTTAGCCTGAGAAATTCTGTATGAAAAAGTTTGAATATCATCTTTATTCATAAAAAACTCCATTTCTTAGCTACTTGTCGAAAAAAGCGGGAACGAAGCGGGCAAGCCCACTTCAGCTCCCCTACACCTCAATCTTTGAGGAGATTGCACGCTTTTCGCGCCTGGCACAGACGTCTTACTGCAAAAGCTGAAGAACAGTTGCCGGGCGTTCGTTTGCCTGAGAGAGAATAGAAGTTGCCGCCTGAGCCAGCACATTGACAGAAGTGTATTCTGTCATCTCCTCTGCCATATCCGTATCAATCATCGCCGACAATGCCGACGTAATATTCTCGTTTGACACAGCCAGATTACTCTGGGTATGTTCAAAACGGTTCTGATATGAGCCTATCTTGGAACGAACTGAGTTTGTCCTGTTAATTGCCTCATCAACCTTTTCTATCGACTGTGAGGCGGTAAGTCCGGTCATTACGTTTATTTTATCAATGCCCAGCGTATATGTTGTAACTGCAGGTATATCGAGCTTTATCACCTGATTTTCATTTGCTCCGATGTGAATACTCATAGTTCCCACATCAGTGACCTCCTGCACTATATCCTGGCTTGCGTTGTTTGTAGCCGCCGGCTTGCTGCCCGTATCGTCAAACTGTGTTCCGGCGATATTTCCCGGCACATCCATCTCAAACTTCTTATTGTTGACATCAGTCACGGTTATCTTTGTACCCCTTGTTGAGAGAACGGCGCTGTCCTCAAAACCAACTCTCCCGCCTGACGCGTCAGTTGTAAATTCTGCCGTAACATCACTTCCCTGAACTACAATACCGCCGTCCTGCGCCGCCTGGTTAATTCCCAAAGCCCTTGCCAATTCCGCATTATCGCAGGTAACAGTTATAGACTGATTGCTGCCGTACTCATCAGTCATTATAACGAGACGGCTTCCCGAATATGTAGTCACCGGCGAATATCCCGCATACTGAGTTCCGTTTGTCTTTGAATCATTTGCAGTATCAGCAATGGCAAAAGCAGTTCCTCCGATTTTATCTGCTGCCTCGACCAATTTACCCATAATAGTGTTGATGTTGTCACCCTCTTGTATATCTACCTTATATCCGTTAAGTTCTATGCTTCCCGCCTGCTGTGCAGTAATCACAGCTCCGCCTGCCAGTCCCATAGTACCTTCTGATACCATTATTGCCTGACGCGCGTCCTGTGTGACCGTAATTCCGTAATTTCCCGCAACAATATTATCCGAACACTCAAGCTGATTTACCCCCTGGCAGTCAGAGTATACTCTTCTTGTCAGATTACCGTCAATCAGCGACTGTGTGTTAAACTCGGTCTGTTCCGAAATTCTGTCTATTTCTTTATTAATGCTGTCAAGCTCCTCCTGAATCGCCTCACGCTCATCATCAGAGTTTACGTCATTGGCTGCCTGCACCGAAAGCTCCTTCATACGCGTAAGCATTGACTGTATCTCAATTAAAGCACCCTCAGCCGTGTTGAGCACTGAAACTCCGTCCACAGCGTTATTATCCGCACGGTCAAGTCCTCGTATCTGCACGCGCATTTTCTCTGAAATTGCGCAGCCAGCCGGGTCATCAGCAGAACTGTTAATCTTATATCCCGATGAAAGTCTCTGTATTGACTGAGACAGACGATTCTGCGCCTTCTGTAATGAATTATTTGCTGTAATTGCTGTTATATTCGCATTTATTCTCATATACTGTCCTCCGTTTTCTGCTGTCCCTCATGTATTAAATATCGGCGTTATCTCCCGTTTATTTTAGGCAGTCCATAATAAAATTTTTTGCAATTTTATACAGCATTGAGGTTGCGGCATCGTCCTTTGCATTTTCATAATATATATCAGCAGGATGTTCAGCCTGCACGTTATAAATCCGCACCTCATCAAAACCGAATCTCTCTTTTAAATTTTCTGACGCATAATTTAATTTTTGCTCAAAGGCCTCGCTCTCATCACGGCTCATTCCGTAAATATCCGCAATATTGCCACGCACTTTAATCTCAACAGAAACCTCGCCAAAACTGTCGTCCTCATAATGAATGGATATTTTTCCCTTATCCTCCTCATCGGATACCAGCATGAGCCTCATAACCCCTATGCCGTCGCCCGACATAAACGGAATTCTGTAATCCCTGCGGCTGCTCAGGCTCTGAAGAAGGTTAATTATTTTATTTTTCAGCAAAATCTCGTGTACAGACTCATATGTGTCAACTGTCTCCTCCGTCTCTTCAACTCTTCCGGTTTCCGTTTCCTCGTCTGCTTCGAATGCTTTCTCCCCGTCGAGTTCGGCAAAAGCCCTGTCAAGCTCCTGCTCGCTCTCCACACTGTCAATAATCTTCTGCACTCTCCGGGCGTCGCCGTCCAGAATAAGCCCGTATGCCCCGCCGTGCATAAGCGCCTGCATTGCTTCTATATTGCTTATATTAACCGGCTGCTGTGTCTTCTCAAGCTCTCTTAAAACATCATTATCCGCATCGGCAACCGCCCTTACAAGCTCCATATAGGCGTCCATATACTCTGCCTCCGCAGCTGCATCGTACGCGTCCTGAACACTCTCACAGAAATTTTCGACAGTACGGCTGTAAATAGTCCTCCCGCTGTTGACCTCTCTGAGAGTGAGCGGCGTAACGGACGGTCCTGCCGCCTCAAACAGATTTAAGTAATATCTTGTCGCCTGAGCAGATACAATATCGGTATCATCGCTTACCGCAGTGTCCATATTATATAATTTTCTGCTGTCATATGCCCGGCACAGATTTTCCATAGTAATCTCGGCTCCCTGCTTTACAAGGGCTCCTATGGCATTTCCTGCGTCCTTTCTGTACATATTTATCATTTTGTAGATGCCTATGAACGCCCTGCGCTCCTCCTCGCTTATTCCTCCTGTTCGGTCGAGCTTATATAAAAATGTGCTGTATTTGTCGAGACTTCCTGAAAGCTCATTTTTTTCTTTAAGGTACTCGTTTACGGTCTCAATACTCTCAGTCAGCGGATTAATATTTTCGCGAATCATATCAAGAACAGTCTCAGGCTTCATCTGGTCAATAAGACTGTTTAATGTTGCGTGTATAGATTTTATCTGATTTATGTTTTCTTTTGTGACATCTATATTGTTGTACGATAAAATGCGTACTGCGTCTTTATTCGCCCTGCTGTCGTCAAGTCCCAGACTGCTCAGAATGCTCTCTGCACTCGACTCCACAGCTTTTTTAAGCGAATCTCCCATATCTCTTCTGACTTCTGTGCCGACCGCCTCATATGTCTGATTAGCCTGCCTGAAACGCTCCCTGAGATTTCTTCCCATATCTGCAAAGTTCTCAAGACTCATTACTGTACGGGACTGTATATTTTCCTTATAAACGGCGCCGATAGTAACATCGGGAGCATAGGCTATATCTGCAATCGCGCGCCTTGTGGTAAGCGACAGCTGATACATTTCCATATAAACATTATTTTTTTGCTCATACTGTATTGCTGAGGCGCCTGAATTTTTTGCCGCCTCGTCACTGTCTATATCCTGCGCGAGCTGTTTCGCAATCCTCTCCATAGCCTGCTCCTCGTCATATGCAAGAAGATGCTCATGTAGAGTCCCTATGGAAACCGTCTGAATTGAAATTCCGCTTCTGTACAGATACATTCCCGACTGTGCCGTCATTAAAATCTGAACTTCGAGAAGCATCCTGTAATTGCTCCGTGCAGTTCCGCTTAAATCCGGCACAGTCCGGCCTCCCGGCTCTTCTGTCTGTGCCGATTTGTTTTCGGCTGTTAAATCAGCTTCACGATTAACCTGATTTTCTCCTGCTGACTGTTTAAGCTGCTCGCACGCCTCCTCCAAAGACCTGATGCTTACATCTGAGCCATATTTTTCTGTGGCTGACAAAACCTGCTCATATGTAGCGTTCATCACTGTATCAATCGCGCCTGCCACCTGAGCAGCTGCATCATAATCACGAATGAGCGAGATATCCTGCGCCTGCTGCCCCTGTGCCATTCCGTCAGCTATTTTCTTTACCGTATCCATAAAATCAAGCTTTAGCTCGTCAAGCTGATTTTTGTATATAAGATTTTTTGCTGTTACAGGTATTCCGTTTTCTATAAAAACCTTTGCGTTATCGATGTTTTTTTCATTATTATCAAGACCGGCGCTCTCAATAACCTTTTCAGCCTGAGGACGAAGCTGCTGCCACTGCTCGGCTGTAAGTTTCTCTCCTCCTGTGTTCGGTTTATCCGAAACGCTTTCGGCAAGCTTAATATTATTTATCGTAGGCTCAAGATTATTTTCAACAAGATAATTTTTTGCACTCTCGGAAACAGAGCTTTTATCAAAATTTTCCAGCGCTCCCGCCATATCTTTTTTATTGGTCTCTGTCAGCGGAAGCCCTGCCTCCTGCATCTTTGCGGCGACAGCCTGAGCCATTCCCTCGCTTCCGACAACCTGCCTGATCTGCGAGACGTCTATACCCGACAAATCAGGTATGTACGCGTCACTGTGAGCCGCAAGTTCAATTTTAATGCGGTCAACAATATTTACCATATCCTCAGGCGTTGCCTCGTTCAGATTAAAGCCGTCCTCATCAATGCGCACCGCGTCCGCGCCTGAAAGACGGTTAAAAAGCGCCTTCAGATTTGCCTTTGCATCCGAAGCGCTTGCCATAATCTGCTCTTTTACGTCATCAGTCTCCTTGAGCAGCGACTTGTAGGTATTCTCATCCATAGCCTTCCCGTCGACGCTCATACCTGATATAATAACTCCCTCAAAGCCTACGCCCTCTGTCTTTGATTTATCAGTATTATTTTTTATATTAATTGATGTACGGCTATCGTTTTCCGTTCCGTTTAGCCCGACACCGTAAACAGTATAATTCATTCTTCCTCCATTCCCGTTTCCTGTACAGAAATAAAAAGTTCGCCCGCGAATTCTCCCGCATGACACGGATTCGAAACAAAGAGTTCGCTTGCGAACTCTTTCGCGAGGCGCGTATTTGTAATAAAAACCTGTACAGGTCCCACAATACTCTGTACAGGTTTTATCGACAAATTTATTAAATTAATTAAGTCCCGCCGCGCCGAAAATATTCGCATTTTTATCTGTGATACTGTTTATTTTAACGCCTTTTTTTCCTGAAGCTTTGTACCGGAAAATTCATAGACAGCGACACCGTACTTAGGCAAATCAACAAGCAGCGACTGTGAATACCCGTCGCAGTCTCCCTTCACCGCAGTCATTGTCTTTTTCTGAGAAGCCTCATCGCTTCCGAGAACAAGCTTATATTTTCCCTTTACCGGAACACCTACGCGGAACTTTTTGCGCTCCACAGGCGTAAAGCTTAAAATAAACAACAGGTGCTTCTTGCCGTCAGGACTTACGCGTACAAACGAATAGACGCTGTTATCCTTATCATTAGCGTTAATCCAGCGAAATCCCTCAGGTTTGTAATCCGTTTCATACAGGCATCTGTAAGTTTTGTAGAGGTTCATACACCTTTTGGTAAACTTCTGCATATCAGAGTGACTCTTATCCTCGAGCAGATACCAGTCTAACGATCTCTTCTCACTCCACTCGTTCCACTGTCCGAATTCCTGTCCCATAAAGAGCAGCTTCTTTCCCGGATGTCCGCACATATATGCGTAAGCCAGTTTCAGATTTGCAAACTTCTCCTCTCTGTCTCCCGGCATCTTCCCAAGCATTGAACATTTTAAATGCACAACCTCATCGTGAGACAGCACAAGAATAAAATTCTCGCTGTATGCATACATAAGGCTGAAAGTCAGCTTTCCGTGATTAAATTTTCTGAAATAAGGATCAAGCTTCATATATTCGAGGAAATCATGCATCCAGCCCATATTCCACTTAAATGTAAATCCGAGGCATTCTCCCTCATCCGGGTCTCCGCTGACATTAGGCCAGGCTGTTGACTCCTCGGCAATAGTGATTGCCTGCGGGAATCGCTTCCTCATCATGCTGTTAAAATGCTTTAAAAAGCTCATAGCCTCGAGATTGCCGTTTCCGCCGTATTTATTAGGCACCCAGTTTCCCTCTGTTCTGCCGTAGTCGAGATACAGCATTGATGCAACTGCGTCCACTCTCAGTCCGTCAACGTGAAACTTATCTACCCAGTACATGCCGTTTGCAATAAGGAAGTTGGATACTTCATTCTTACTGTAGTCAAAAACCTTGGTTCCCCAGTCAGGATGCTCCCCTTTTCTGGTATCGGCATATTCATAAACACAGCTTCCGTCAAAATTCGCCAGTCCGTGCGCATCCTTTGGAAAATGAGCAGGTACCCAGTCGAGAATAACACCTATTCCCTTATTGTGCATATAATTCACAAAATACATAAAATCCTTAGGTGTACCGTATCTGGCTGTAGGAGCATAATAGCCCGTAACCTGATAGCCCCATGATCCGTCAAACGGATATTCGGCAATTCCCATAAGCTCTACATGCGTGTAGCCCATATCAGAGACATAATCCGCAAGCTCATGGGCAATATCACGGTAATTCATATAACCGTCCTCTGTGCCGTCATCAAGCTTTTTCCATGAGCCTATGTGACACTCATATATAGACATAGGCGCTGATAAATGGTCCTCTTTTTTCTTATTTGAAACCCAATCGTCATCCGTCCACTCAAATCCGCTCAAATCGGTAATCACTGACGCCGTCTCAGGCCTGAGCTGCGAGGCGTTGGCATATGGATCCGCCTTATAAAGAGCCTCTCCGCTCTGTGAAATAATAAGAAACTTATAGCATTGTCCGGCTCTGGCTCCTGGAATAAACAGCTCATACACTCCGCCGTCGGAAACAGGCTTCATATCATAGCCGTATGCTTTCCAGCCATTGAAATCTCCTACTACGTAGACATCCTTTGCCTTAGGCGCCCAGACCGCAAAATATACGCCCTCTTCTCCGTCCTTTACCGCCAAATGCGCACCCATTTTATTGTAAATTTCGTAATGCGTACCCTGACCGAACAAATATGTATCAAACTTCGTCATAAAAATCTCTGTTGTGTCTTTGTTCATAAAATCAACCCTTCCGTCATATATATTTATATGCGGCATATATACAAGCTATGCCGACTTTTACTTAATTATCCCCGCCTATTCTGCACGCATGTTTATTAAGTTGAGTATAACATAAACAATAATAAATTACTATTAAATTTTTATACCCAATCACTACTCATTGTGATATACTTGTTGGGTGTCAGATATTCCGGATAAAGTTTTTTATCCGCAACAAAAGTGAAGGAGTACATTTTATGATTTACTATTTAATCGGTTACGATTACATCAAAATCATCACATTTATAAGCGTTATTTTTGCATTTGCGCTGACCTGTATTTTAATTGTACTTGGAAAGAATACGCTTCCGCGAGACGCAGGACGTGCCTATGCAATCAACGGCTCCAAATCTGTCGGAAAGCCGAGGGGAGCGGGAATTATATTTATTCTCACATTTACATTTTCAAGTGTTATTTTTATCCCGATGGACGCCGAAATGGTTATTTACCTTATACTCATCCTGGCAGCAATGCTCAGCGGCTATCTGGACGACAGCTCTCAGACCCCATGGGGTGAATTAAAAAAGGGACTTATTGATTTAGCAATAGCCATAATGGCAGCCGTAACATATTTACACTACAATCCGAACACATTTGAGTTGTCATTTTGGTCAAAAACAGTAACTTTAAATCCGGTTATATACGGCATCCTGATTGTTATTCTCATCTGGGCAAGCATTAATGTAACCAACTGCTCCGATGGCGTTGACGGTCTTTGCGGAACACTCTCCGCCGTTACGCTTACCTCCTCATATGTTCTTTTTAAGATTTATGAGCTCGAGCCTTACTTCAGACACACTATCCTTCTGATGGTTGTTTGCATACTCGGTTATTTATGGTTTAACGCTTCTCCGAGCAAGCTTCTGATGGGAGATGCGGGCTCGCGGGCAATAGGCTTATTTATCGCGTTTGCGTTTTTAAAGCTTCACCACCCGCTGCTGTATATTCCTATGGCTTTAATGCTTATCATTGACGGAGGTCTGGGACTTGTAAAGGTTTCGTTTATGAGATTTCTCCACATAAATATTTTTAAGAAGCTGCGCACGCCTGTTCACGACCACATGCGGAAAAACCGCGACTGGTCTGATTCTCAGGTTGTATTCCGCTTTACTATAATTCAGGTTGTAATATGTCTCGGAATTATATATGCAGTTATGTAAAAAACCGGGCTGCCGTACTGAATAATCTGTACGGCAGTCCGGTTTTTCACAGCTGGCTCTCTTTTTTTCTCATCATTCTCCTGTGTTCTTTTTCCTTCTGCTGACGCTGCTTTATTTTCTTAGCGCCGTCTTCATCAGTAAATTTAAAAATTCTCACCGCATAATATATTCCGTCATCCGTGCTTTTTATCCTGAAACGTCCTTTAATCATTCCGTGCTCCTGACACAAAAAAAGCCCGTAATTTGATTTATTATTTGTTGAAAACCATTTAATAAGCCTTTTCATCGGCTTACCGCACTTAAAGCATCTGCACGCCCTGACCTCTCTGTCAGAAGCCGCAGCCTCCCTGTCGGGAAAGCCTCTCGAAACATACTTCTGATAATTTCCGAAATCAAGATATATCTCCTGTTTTTTATTTTGTGGAATTACATGTGTATCCACACTGTAAAAACCTTTAACACGCTCAAAATCAAGCTGTTTTAAAATCTGTGCCGTGTATCTGGCATCGCTCCCCGCACTGTGGTAGCCCCAAAGTTCATCCATTCCAAGCGCTTCAATGGCATGCTTCAGAGTTATTCTGCTCTTTCCGTCCTGAAAACACAAACTGTACAGCTTCTGCAAATCATAAAACAAAAACGGCATTGGGAAATTATAATCTATTTTATAGTAATCAAGATTTCGCTGAAGCTCGGTAAGGTCTGTCTGCCCCCATGTACAGAAAATATAATCATCTCCGCACCATTCCAAAAAATCATGAGCGACCTCACAGAAATCATATCCAATCTCACTGAGCTCCTCAATCGTAACATTCAAAAGCTCCTCAACCTTTTTGTGCAGCTTTAGATAAACAGCCGGACGCACATATCGGTCAAACTGGCAGATTTCATTAAAATTCTCATCAAGCTTAACCGCCCCGATTTGTATAATCTCAAACGGAATACGGTTATTTGAGCATATTTTTCCGTCTGCGCTCTGATTCCATTCCAAATCCAATACAATATAGTTCATGGAATATTCCTTTCTGAGTCTTCGTAAAAAAAGTGTTCGCCTGCGAACTCTTTCGTGAGGCGCGGATTCGTAAGAATAATTACCTTTCCGCGCCTCTGCGAGCCTGCGGAGCATTTTTATTCTATAGGAAGTTCAGAGAACTTTCCTATAGAATAAAAATGCTGAAAGCCCCTTAAGACTTTCAGCTCTAAGATGTTCCCACCCAGAGTCGAACTGGGGATTGAGACTTAGGAGGTCCCCGTTATATCCACTTAACTATGAGAACGTACATTGTAAACTCCACTGACATTATCCTTGCCGTGAATTTATCCTTAGTGCACGGCGGGGGCTTATAAGCTCCCGCCAAGCACTAAATATTCTAACACATTTTACATATAAGGTCAAATAGTATTAAAGCTTAAACTTGTCAATCGCATCCTTTAACGCCACTGCAACCTCATCAAGCTCAATCGTACACTGGTTAAGATTATGCATTGTCGCATTTACTTCCTCTGCCGAAGCAGTTACCTCTTCTGCTGCCGCCGCTGTCTGAGTAGAAATAGACGCCACATCTTCCATTTTCTCAACAACATTCTTTCTGTTGCCGTCCATCTCGACATTGAGCTTAGAAATATTATCGAGACCTTCTTTAAGAGCATTCACGGAATTAGAAATTGTATTGAATAATTCCTTTGCATCCTGTATAGAAAGGTTCTGCTCCGTAATAATTCCGTCTGTCTCGTCAAGCGTCTTTTCCACAAGAGAAGATTTATCTGAAATCTCATTTACAATCTGCTTAATTTCATCTGTTGATGCCTGTGACTGCTCGGCAAGCTTTCTTATCTCGTCCGCAACTACCGCAAAGCCTCTTCCGCTCTCTCCGGCTCTTGCGGCTTCAATACTTGCGTTCAGTGACAGGAGATTGGTCTGCTCCGTAATTTCCGTAATCGCATCAGATATAAAATTAATCTTCTGTATACTCTCTATCATTTCTTCCATAACCTGCTTTGAAAGTCTGGAATTTTCGATAGACTGCTGCGCCTTTCCTATAAGGTTGTCAACTATGCCGATACCCTGATTGCTGAGCTTCTGAGTCTCTGCCGACATATCGTTTATATCGTCCACATATGCTTTAGTCTCATGCAGCTTCTCCGCAAGGTTTTCTACCTCTTTAGTAGCGTTGCTTGTGCTCTCCGCCTGTCCGACTGCTCCGAGAGACACACTCTGAATTGCCTCAGATACCTGATTTACAGTCTCTGTTGTAGTTCTGCTGATTTCGGAAATATTTTCTGATGAGCTTATAATTGTTTCCGAGCGCTCCTCTACATCCTTTATCAACACAGCTACATTATTAACCATTTCATTAAAATTATTTTCGAGAACACCAAATTCATTTTTCTTTTTAACCGGAATTCTCTGTGTGAGGTCTCCCGATGCAACATTTTTCATTACAATGTTGATTTTCTTTATCTCTTTTGTAAATGTCATGGTAACCAGAACAGCAATAATAATTCCTATAACAAATGAAATAACACCCGCGCGCAGCGTAGCCGCCGTTATCTTTGAGATAACATCCGCCGTCTCGCTGTCGCTGACAAAGCCAATAAGCGTCCAGCCTGTAACCTCATCCTTAGACGTTATAACCTGAACATTCTCACCGTTAATCTTTTCCGAGAAGGCATGAATATTGTAAATCTCCTCATCTGAAAAAGAATTGAGTTCATTCCAGAAACCGAGTGACGATACGCTTCCGTCACAGTATGTATTTTTCTCGTTGTCCACAAGAATATCGCCGTTTCCGTTTACAAGAAGAACATATCCTGTATTCAAAAGACCTATATTCTGAACGTAATCGGTCAGCTCCGAAAAATCAATATCCATTCCGACTACGCCGTAATTCTGTCCGTCTGTGTATTTAATTTCCTGTGAAACAGTAAAAATAGTATTTCCTGTCTGCTCGTCGGTATATGGCTCGCTTATATACGCGAAAATTCCCGACCTTGACTCAAGTCCTATACTCTCACTGTACCAGTTTTTTGACGTATCATTTACACCCGTCTCGGTCGTCTTTTTATTTGTGGTTTTTCCTGTTGCCTCATTAGGCTCTACCCAGCCCGTAATCCTGTAGCCGGTATTAGTTGTAAAAAACGCTCTCTCCGCTCCGCTTGTAACCTTTACAGAAGCGCAAAGCGAATCCTGAATAGCCGTGATATTTGTATTTATATCACCCTGGTCTTCCATATGCTTTATCTCATTTTTACGCGTCAGCAAATCAACAGGCTGACTGAGTGTTTTCAGGTAAGTCTCAAAACCCTTTTTTGTCTCCTGAAGCGTCTGCTCGCTCGTGAGCTGCATGCTTGTCCGCTGAGCTTTTTCTGTCGTTATCGTAACGTCAACAGACAAAATGATTGTAGGTATGGCTATAGCTATAATAAAAAATATAACAAGCTGTACTCCTATCCCTCTTATCTTTTTCCTCATATCCTTCATCTCCAATCGTACTTTAAATAAATTTATAATAAATATTCCGTGCAATACAGAATAATTTATCCTTTAAACTTAACATTTCCCTGAAGCCATATCTGTCCCTTAAAACGCCTTCCCACAAGAGGTTCTCCGAGAAGATGCTTTTCATTAATTCCAAGCGTAAACACCATATTATTGCAGTCAAGCGTCATAATATATATTGTTTCACCCGTGTAGATATTTTGTTCCTTTGACAATTCAAGAATTTCACCTATAACAGAGTACTGGTCACACTCTACGCCGCATGGCATAAATGTAGAGTCAACAATAGAGAAAACATCTTCATTTATAATTCTCTGAGAAATTCTTGTGTAAGTGTCAATATCTTCTATCGTGAGGCTTTCCATCGCCTCCTCGTCTCCGTTTTTTGCCGCAGCGATAAGCTTTCTTCTCTTTTTTTCAGCATCAATATTTTTTTTTGAATTTCGCCCGTTCTTACATATAGGCAGTAAAATCATTCCGCCAACAGACAGAGCCGACATTACAATTCCGTTTGCCTTTATGGGAGTTTTGCTTATAGCATTTCTCCTATCGGGAATAAACATTTCTTTTTTAAATCCGGGCCGGCTTATTATGTAATTCATATAATCCATAATATTCTGCAGATAAAAAATTAACGTCACACCCGTTCTCGCTTCATCACAGATAACGGAGTATGACTCTTTATCGACATGTCTCTCGATTGTAATTTCATCATTTGACGATATTTTTGAGCCTAAAATAAAAGGATAATAATATTCGTAAATAAATTTTTTCCCCTCATATCTTCCGAATATATAAAGACCCGCAGACGAGCTCACTCTTACTACAGCAGCACCTCTCTTTAACACTTCATTTTTCAGAATATATCCCTCATCTGTACATTGCTTTACCGCAGAACGAACAAACTTTGCCTCCTGCCTTGAATCCATGTCCGAAAATCCGACAGCACTTAAATATAAATTCATAAAATCCTCATTCCTAAAGTGTATCCACAATAAACACAGTCAGAGCTTTCAATAAATCCACTTCCGTGCGATCCATATATCTGCTTCCGTCGATATGCTTAAGCATCCTTATAACAGGTCTGTCAGTTGATTCTTTATTCTGGCGAATAACAATTCCCGTCTCGCCGTCATTTGTGATAACTTTGGTTCCGACAGGATACCACGCAACTGTCTCCAGAAACTTCGCGGCTATCGTCGCGTCATATTTTGTTCCTGCGTGAACACGAATATATTCTATTGCCTGGTATACTTTTATTTTTTTATTGCCTATACCGCTTATTAAACTGTCGTAATCATCACAAAGCGATACTATCTTCACCTCTGATTTGAGCTTTTCCCCCTGCTGGCTGAACGGAAAACCTTTTCCGTCAATCTGCTCGTGATGCAGTAAAATTATCTCCTTTGCCGCCTCTGTCAGCCACTCCTCCTCCTGAAGCGAACTGTACCCGTAAACCGTATGCTTTTTATATTCAAGCGCATCAACAGGTCTCATATCGTCCACTCCCACATTAATGTATGGTACCTGTATGTACTTAAGCCCTATATCATGAAGAATTGCGCCCATTGAAACATTTCTTACCTGACGGTCATTCATTTTAAGGCGCAGCGCTAAAATCGTCGAAAGCACACATACATTTATGCAATGAGAATACATATCCGTGCTTATATTTCGTATTTCAGTAACAGAGTTGAGCACCTCAGGCTGTGATATTACGCTGTCAATTATCTTAACAGCCTGTTCTCCTATTCTTCTAAGCTCTGCACTGTGCTTATAAATATGCCTCTCAAGTATTTTTTCGACGACTTCCCTTGAAGATTCGAGTGTCTCTTCCACATCAAAAAACACCTCATCTTTAATATATACCGCATAGACGTCATAGCTTCTAAGCTTGTCTATATATTCCTGTCTCAATACCGTATCCGACTGTATTAAAACCTGGTCATTGGCAGATAATACAGGAACGGCAAGTATTTCATTTCCCTCTAAATCATCAATAGCAACCAGTCTCATAAAACCGCCCCGCTTTCTGTAAACTTATACCAAGCAAAGCAGATAATCCCACTTTTCCTTTATATTTATTACTCTAGCATATTTTTATTATATTTACAACCTCTATCAACTCAATGAGACATCAAAGGTTACGGATGAGCATAGCACCAAATTATCAGCAAAGTTTACTTCGCTGCCTGTAAAACCGCCGGTCAGATTTTATGCTATCCGCCGGCGGTCTGAAATTATATTCTATTCTCCAAGCTTAGTCTTTCCGCCCATATATGGTCTCAATGCCTCAGGTATTCTCACGCTTCCGTCTGCCTGCAAGTTATTTTCAAGAAATGCTATTAACATTCTAGGAGGCGCAACTACCGTATTGTTTAATGTGTGAGCAAAATATTTATTTTTGTTCTCATCCTGGACTCTTATTTTAAGTCTTCTTGCCTGTGCGTCGCCGAGATTTGAACATGAACCCACTTCAAAATATTTCTTCTGTCTAGGTGACCACGCTTCAACATCAACAGACCTCACCTTTAAGTCTGCAAGGTCACCGGAACAGCACTCCAGTGTTCTCACAGGAATGTCCAAACTTCTGAATAAATCAACCGTATTCTTCCACAGCCTGTCAAACCACATTTTGCTTTCATCAGGCTTGCAGACAACTATCATCTCCTGCTTCTCAAACTGGTGAATTCTGTATACGCCCCTCTCCTCAATTCCGTGAGCTCCCTTCTCTTTTCTGAAACAAGGAGAGTAGCTTGTAAGCGTCTTCGGCAGCTCTGACTCAGGTGTGATAGTATCAATAAACTTGCCAATCATTGAGTGCTCGCTTGTCCCTATGAGATAGAGGTCCTCACCCTCAATCTTATACATCATTGCATCCATTTCATCAAAGCTCATAACTCCGGTAACTACATTGCTTCTTATCATAAACGGCGGAACACAGTAAGTAAATCCTCTGTCAATCATAAAATCTCTTGCATATGAAATTACGGCAGAATGAAGTCTTGCAATATCACCCATAAGATAATAAAATCCGTTTCCCGCAACTTTTCCCGCTGCATCAAGGTCTATACCGTTAAACTTTGCCATAATATCCGTATGATAAGGTATTTCAAAATCCGGTACAACAGGCTCTCCGAACTTCTCGAGTTCGACATTTTCACTGTCATCCTTTCCGATAGGAACACTCTCATCAATAATATTAGGAATTGTCATCATGATTTCCGTAACCTTTGAATTGAGCTCGCTCTCCTGTGCCTCTAATTTCTTTAATCTGTCAGCATCAGCATTTACCTGCGCTTTTGCTGCCTCCGCTTCATCTTTCTTGCCCTGTCCCATTAGAGCGCCAATTTGCTTGGAAAGCCTGTTTCTGTTTGCACGCAGCTCATCAGCCTCTGTCTTTACAGCTCTTGCCTTTGCATCTAATTCTATAACCTCATCTACAAGAGGAAGCTTTCTGTCCTGGAACTTATTCCTGATATTTTGTTTAACTATTTCCGGATTTTCTCTGACAAATTTTAAATCTAACATTTCTCCTCATTTCCGCGCAGCAACTTGTTCACCACAGACTGCCGCGCATTTAATTTTCATACCCCGCAGCCTGCTGCGGGGTAACTAATAACTTTATTATTATGAATTATTTTACTTGGTTTTTCCACTATTTTCAAGCATTTCATTTACCTTTTTGCCAAGCTGCGCATCTCCTGTTCTTCCAGCCACAGCCTCGTCAACCGCCTTCTGTTCTTCCTCTCCAAGTTCAATATACGACTGACCTTCTACTATTTCCTTAATATAAGCAAAACAGCCGTTGTTGCTGTGTATTACATTTATAACATAACCGTTATTCCGCTTATCGAGCATACACAGCGCAAAGCTCAGTTTTCCTCCCATCTCATGGAAAGCATCGTATTTTCTTATGCCGACTTTTTGAAATGTGTATTCCAGTTTTTCGTATATATTTTCTATATTCGCTGAATTCTGTTCACTTACTTTTTTGATTTCATTCAAATCCTCAAGATTATTTTTAATAAGCTCTTCTATTGAACTTCCATCTGAATCCTTCATAAACTGTCTGTACTTTTTTTTCATAGATGATGCCTTACATACAGCAATTATTGCCAGTATTACGGAAATTAACATAATAACAGCCATTCCTGTCACTATATAAGCCGCATCAACTGAAAATAGCCCATAAAAATTAATCATTTATGTTATCCTCCGACTTATCAAACGTGTTTTACCTAAATATATTAGTTAATTTTAAATAATAATATAACCTGAATTATAAATAATATATTTTTAATTTTAATAATATTGTATTGTTAATTTTCTTTTATACTTCTCAGCATATCATATATTCTCTCAAGTTCCGCCTGAGAGTAATATTGGATTTCTATTTTTCCTTTATTATTATTTTTATTTTTTATTGATACCTGTGTCCCCATAATTTTTGTAAATTTTTCCTCTAAGTCACGATAAACAAAATCATTTTCAGGAAGCAGCTTTGCGGGTTTCTGAGGTTTATCCAAATCTCTCATGAGTTTTTCTACTTCGCGCACACTGAGCTTTTCGTCAAAAATTTTCTGCGCAATCATATACTGTTTATCCCCGTCTTCTATTCCAATAATTGTCCTTGCATGACCGTTGCTCAGTTTTCCCTCCATGACCATTTCCTGAACACGAGTATCAAGCTTGAGTAAACGCAGAGAATTTGTTATCGCGGCTCTTGATTTGGACACCTTTTCTGCAACCTCATCCTGTTTTAAACGATAATCTTTTATAAGTCTCTGATATGCCTGCGCTTCCTCTATCGGATTTAAGTCCTCACGCTGAATATTTTCTATAAGAGCTATTTCCACTACTTCCTGGTCTGAATAATCCTTTATTATAACAGGAATTTCTTTGACGCCTGCAAGTTTAGCAGCTCTCCATCTTCTCTCTCCCGCAATTATTTCATAATAATTATCCTTTTTCTGTACAAGTAGTGGCTGTAAGACACCATATTGTTTAATTGACTCGGACAATTCTATAAGAGCATCCTCATCAAACATTTTTCTCGGCTGACTCTTGTTAGGTTCAATCTGTGATATTCTCACTTTTGTCTCAGCCGGTTCTTTGACAACAACCTCTTTTATTATTACCTTTTCTTCTTCATTTCCTTCAGGAATTAATGCATTTATTCCTTTTCCCAATCCTTTGCCTAGTCCTTTTGAAGAACTTTTAGTTAAAGCAGTTTTTTTTGTCGCTGCCATTTATTTTCCTCCATTCTCTTCTCTGCTCATGACTTCCTCTGCGAGAAGTCTGTAACTTTCTGCTCCTGACGATTTACTGTCATAAATAGTTATAGGTAATCCATGACTCGGAGCCTCAGCAAGTCTTATATTTCTTGGTATTATAGTCTTATAAATATTTTGTTTTAAATTATCTTTTACATTTTCTACTACCTGTAAAGACAAATTTGTTCTTGAATCATACATTGTAAATACAACGCCTTCAAGTTCGAGCTCAGGATTAAGTTTTCTCTTAACTAAATTAATTGTATGTATCAACTGTGTCAGACCCTCTAATGCATAATACTCGCATTGTATCGGGACAAGCACCGTGTTGGATGCAGTCATTGCATTGACAGTCAGCATACTCAAAGAAGGCGGACAATCTAAGATAATATAATCATAGTTTTCTTTAACTTCATTTATCGCATTCTTTAAAATATATTCCCTTTCATCTACATCAATCAAATCAATTTCTGCTCCTGCCAGATTTACATTTGACGGTATAACATCAAGGTTATCAAAAACATTTTCACATATTGCCTCTGTAATATCTATCTCCTGAAGCATAACCTGATAAACAGTATTTTCTACTTCATCTTTAGAAATTCCCAGTCCGCTTGTTGTATTTCCCTGTGGGTCAATATCAATTACAAGGACATGCTGTCCAGCCTCTGCCAGACAAGCAGACAAATTAATAGCGGTAGTGGTCTTTCCAACTCCGCCTTTTTGATTAGCTATTGCTATAATTCTCCCCATTTGTTCCTCATTTCTTTACAATCTAAATGTTTCACGTGAAACATATATATTTATTTGTTCCACACAAAAATTATTCAGTGACCTTTTAATAACATGTTTCACGTGAAACATTGTTTTCAAATATAATTTAAAATAATAATTACCGATAATAGCGGCTTTTTGCTTATAAAAAAGTTTGCAAGCAAACTTGCATGCGTCAGCTTGCTGACGCTATTCTTATACCACGTCCGCCTTGCAGACATGGAGCCTCCGGCGGATTTTTAGCACTCTTATTTTTGCGGTGAACGCAAAAATTAATGTGCAGATATAATGTGCACTCTGTGCACATTATATCATATCAAATAAAAATAATCACTGATTATATTAATTTTTACAATTTTTTCAGAATCATGTTAAACCCTGAAAATTTCAGAACAAAGAGTTCGCTTAGAAACTCTTTCGCAAGGTGCGGATTCCTAATAAAAAAGTGTCTTCGACACTTCAACCCCCTGTCCCCCATTCATGGGGGAATTAGGGGTTTCTTTTTGCTCCAT
>CALWKC010000030.1 GCA_944381165.1 uncultured Lachnospira sp.
ATAGAGGAAGCAAACGTCTGCCATGAGATTATAAAGGATTACGACCTTAACTACCCTATATTCTATGATGTTGAGGGTGATACGGTAAGATACATGTCAGACAATGGAGTGACGGCTTCAACAGACCTCATAAGCGGAATAATTGAAGCGTTTGCGAACAGAATGAGCGAGCTGGGACACAGCGTGGGCGTTTATTCAAATCTGAATTTTGTTAAAAATTTTCTTGACGACAGAGTAAAAAAATACCCGCTCTGGGTTGCCTGTTATCCTGAAAATCCTGCTCTCGATGATAAATTTGAGGTTGACGGATTTAATACGGTAATGTGGCAGTACACGTCTACGCAGGGGAATATAGAGGGAGCACCGGCTCATCTCGATGTAAATATCTGCTATGTAGAGCCGGAAGGAGCAATAGGGAACGCTCAGGACACGGTAACAGACAGCTCTGAGACAAATTCATCTAACGACACTAAATATCATATTGGGGATTATGTCTCTTACAATGTTATTTACACATCGTCTACATCGGAAGAGGCACTCACTCCGGCAGTGAGCGAAGGCACTGTCACAAAGGTAATACCGGGAGCGAGAAATCCTTATCTTATTAACGACGGGACAGGTTGGGTCAATGACGAGGCTATAAACAATACTTCGGAAGCTCAGAAAAGGGTATATGCTGTTCAGTCAGGAGACTCTCTTTGGAGTATTGCAGAAAGGCTTTACGGTGACGGCAGCAGATACACAGAGCTTGCCGATAAGAATAACATTGAAAACGCCGCGATAATCTACGCGGGACAGCAGATTAGATATTAAATGATTTTAAAGACGCCAGTCACAGAACTGGCGTCTTTTTTAGTTCCGTAGGTAGGGCGGAAAAATCTCACTTTATAAAAATTTAATAATCACCTCAAATAAACAGGGATTTTGCTTTGTATTACATAATGCGTATCTTGCAAAATGAATTTTTGCAACTAAATATTAGAAATGTGTAAATATCACTCAAATTGCGCTGTTTTAGGGCGATTTACAAAAATCTTACGGCGTGATACTGTATGAATATGATGTATTATGTCTTGAAAAAGTTGATTAAAAAGAAAGGGCTGAGGCTATTAGACGCGGGGTTAAGAAATTAAAAGATGATATAAAAAGATAGAGTAGTTGTCCACCTACCAAGAAAAACAACTACTCTGTAACAGAAATAAGAAAAACTCATTTCAAGAGTATTTTAACTTATTTCTGAAAAAAAATCAATTTTTGGAGGAAATAAAAATGAAACAATTAATAAATATTGAGGATGGATTAGTGCCAGTATATGAGACAAGCACTGGGGAGAAAGTTGTATATGGCACAGAGCTTCACGAGGTGCTTGGGGTAAAAAGTAAATTTGCTGACTGGATTAAAAATCGTTTGAACGATTGTGAAGCCGTAGAAAACGATGACTTTGAAGCGTTTTCTAAAAATTTAGAAAACGGCGGAAGAACAAAAGAGTACATTATCAAACTCGACACAGCCAAAGAAATGGCAATGCTTGAGAGAAACGAGAAAGGCAAGCAGGTCCGCCGGTACTTTATTCAGATTGAAAAGAAATATAAAGCAAACTCCCTTGCAGACCTTTCAACAGAACTTCAGGCAGTCATTGTAGTAGATAAGCGAGTAACAAAGGTTGAACAGCGTGTTGAACGATTAGAGTACGATATTCCCCTGTATGCGGCAGAAGCAGACGAGTTAAGTAACCATGTCAAACGCAAAGGCGTTGAACTGCTTGGCGGCAAAAACAGCAATGCGTATAAAGATACCAAAATACGTGCATCTGTATACAGGGATATATACAATCAAATAAGACGTGAGTTCGGCTTATTTGATGATAAAGGCAGCTATAAATCATATAAAGCATTAAAGAGGCGCTATATATACGACGCTCATGAGCTGGTAGACGCATATGAGCTTCCGACATATTTAATTGAACAGATTAGGAACTGCAACGCGCAGATGAATATGGAGGTGGCTTGATATGGTGGAGAGCATAAGACATCAGGTCTGTGATTTACTTTTAAATATCACAGACGAGCACAAATTAAAGGTTATATTGCAATTCATATTGGGTATTAAAAGCAGTAAGTAGCGAAACAGGCACAGCGAAAGGCTGTGCCTGTGCTGTTTAATCCACGACAAATTGTCACGGATTAACTTTCTTAGTTAAATTTTCACAAATAGTGCCTAAATATTCAGTCGCTCGGTGCACTTCGCCAGCGAAGCCACACATTCGAGCAGAACAGCTCTCTTTTCCGGGGTGAAATTTTCCCACACACTTTTTATAATCTGAAGCTTCCTGTCGCTCATATTCATAAAGAGAGAAGGCTGACAGCCTGATATATCATACAGAAACAAAAGCATCTCGGCATCCGGATAAATGTTCTCACGCTCCAAAGCCCTGTACTTTTTAATGCCAAGACCGAGGTGTTCAGCCATATCTATCTGATTGAGCTTAAGCCTTGAACGCACAAATCGCAGCATTGAGAAGTTGTCCCATGAACGGCTGAGAGCTTCGAGCAGCAAGAAGTTGTCTGTCATTGCGTCGGAGTTTTTTCGGAAATCATTTAAGATAATCTCGACAAGAAGTTTTAAAATAAAATTCTTTGTTTCGCCCGCTGTTATGGAGCTTATTGCGCTTTCCAAGCGGTGAGCTTTATAGTTATAAGTCTTTCCGGCAATAAGCGTGTCAACGCTTAAGCCGATAGAGTCAAATTTAATTAAAAGACAACTGTTTATTAAAACGCGACCGTTTTCAATGTAAGAGTATTGTTCCTGGCTTAATCCAACCTTTACGGCAAGTTCTCGTTGTGAAAGTCCGAGAAGTTTTCTGTACAAAACAAGACGTTTGAGCACGTCCGTATAATCCCCCATGTAAATCATCCCCCATAATGTTTTATAAGAATGATATTAAGGGATTATTATGTTGCCTGAATATATAAATATTTAAATGGAATTAAAAATGTAATAAACAAAGAATAGCTAATTATGTACAAATATATTAATGGTTTAATTATGACATCTAATTACATTTAACGCTTATTTATACTTTGAAATTTTAATAAATTTATATATAATAATTTATGTTATTTGGTAGTCAAATGGTGTTCAGCTGTTTGGAAAGTACAGATAAAACCTGCGTTTGGGGCATTTAACATATTATTGGTAATGAAGAGGTCAGGGGTCCGACTCCCCCCATCAGCTTAATTAAAAACTGCCGCCAGACCAGCATATTTAATGCGTTTGGCGGCGGTTTTTGTGTTTGTGTCTGAAAAAGCTGTAATTTAACTAAGCCTGAACACTCCATGCGCATTCATATAAGTGATAGGTAAGCTCAATGAATTTCACAATATTATTATCAACTATCTCGCATCGGTATTTAAGCTTGCTTCTTGCAGCGTGCATCGGTGAGCTGGAATAAATTTTATATGAAATCCCGTTTAGTCTGACATATAAGGGCTTGACTTCTCCGCCGGTACTAAAAGAGGCTATAACAGGAACGATAATAATATTCGGGGTATCGAAAATGGAAGATGAAAAAGCTGCCGCCATATTGCCTCCTTAGCAAATAATAATGTATAGTATTTGCACAAGGAGTAAATTTATAACGATATAAATATAAAATGGCGGCATGCAACGGCAGAAAGAAAATAAAGGTTTTGGCATGGCTTATTCATAGTTGCAGATATTAAGATTTATTATTTTGTTTATATATTATATGCCGAAAAAAATTGAGTGATAGTTTATGTAAGCAGGGCAAATGCCATGCCGTGTCAGCACTCTGATTTAGGAGGCTTTTTATCGCAGTCATCAAGAATAGGCTTTACTAATTTTCGCCTTCAGCGTTGAGAATGTGAGATATAGCGGTTTCCTCCAGTGCGATAGACTGCACAAGAGAAGCTGCGGCACAACATTTACTTATGTTTGTGCACTCAATTTTAGGCATGCTCATAAAAAAGTCCTTTATTCGTTTTCAATTTATTATATGAGGCAGAGCAGTAAAGGTTAAAATGCGCGATATAATTGTCCATATATTAATAAGGTTAATAAGGAGAAATTAGGATTGATAGAAAGGTGTTTTCGCCCTATAGGTTATATATATACGGATTTTCCGTGCAAGTTTGGAATTCCAAGACAGAGCGGGCTTGTAGATGAGCTTAAGGGAAAGATTATATTTGAGCCGGAGTTCAGGCAGGTACAGGCATTTCGGGGACTTGAGGAATTTTCACATATATGGGTTTTGTGGGGATTTTCAGAGTCGAAAAGGGAGCGCTGGGCAGCTACGGTCACTCCTCCGAGACTGGGAGGACGAAAAAGAATGGGGGTGTTTGCAACCAGAGCGCCGTATCGTCCGAATAATATAGGGTTGTCCTGTGTAAGGCTGGAAAAAATTGAGATTACACAGGAGTACGGACCTGTGGTCAATGTGGCGGGAATTGATATGGTAAGCGGTACTCCCGTATATGACATAAAACCGTATATAGTGTATACCGACTGTCATCCTGATGCCGCGCAGGGATATGTGAGCGGCACAATAAAACACAGACTGTCAGTTGTATTTCCGGGTGAATTGCTGTCGGTACTGCCTGAGAAAAAGAGAGACGCGGCTGTAAAAGTCCTTGAGCAGGACCCCAGACCTGCATATGATACGGATGAGACAAGACTGTATGGCGTTGAGTTTGCCGGATATGATGTAAGATTCCGTGTCGCGGGAAATATTCTTACGGTGTATGAGGTGGAGAAACTGACGCAGCGGGAAAGCGGTTTATAAACGCGCACCAAAAAAGCTTTTCCGCTGCATCTTAAATATTATTTTATGACTGCTGCCTGATAGAAGTATTTTTGATAAAAATAGGTAAATTCGTCGATTGTGTGTGTCACTATGCCGTAAGTCGGATCTGCGAATGTAACTGTGTTGTCGTTTAAATTATACCCTGAGAGTACTACACAGTGCTCATAGGCAGGCCATGAAAAATATTCTCCGTTTGACAGAGGAACATCTCTGTATGTGACGTCGGTTATGGAGTAGTCATATGAGGTCCATACGATTACTGGGTGTCCGTCAGCCACCTCCTCTAGAAGAGTGTGTACGGACGAATAGCTGATTACATATGCCGTGAGGTTTGATGAGTGGTCGCTTAAGAATGCGTTGGCAGCTTTCACAATAGCCGGGGCGAAGCAGCCGCTTCCGCGCTCATCCCACGGAGAGCCCAGAAAATAATCTATAAAACAGCCCTCGTCTGCTGTATCTTTCATGGGAAGATAATTTTTCGCAAGTTCTTCCTTGTCAATATTGTATCCGTAGAAATTTAAAACCTCTGCCAGAGAGGTAATCTCACAGCCGGTCGGAAGCTCAGGCTCCTGATTGATAAATTCCACATTGAGCTGTGTGCTGTTGGGAATTGTCCGGTTATCATCAGCCGCAGTTGTGTATTGAATACTGTCAGAATAAATGTTTTCCGTGTCGGCTGCGGAGGTCTCTGTTGAATTGGAGATTATGACCGAGACGCTGTTTTTGTCTTCTTGCTGCTTTGTTGTCTGTATATATGCGTATACAACAAATACCAGAGCAGCAACTGAGGAAAGCAGTATAAATGTTTTTAATATGTTTCGCTTGGATTTCTTCAATTTTAGTTTAGTCTCCGTTTCTGCATGGCAAAACTGCAACATTTATTTTCATTATATACAGAATAATGATTGATTGCAATTCCAAAGATATGGTATTATACTAAAGTACGGTTGTAAAAACCATGATTTAAGTTTATGCATGCTGATAAAGGTTTTCAGCGGAATGGAGGAAATATGGTAAAAGCTATCGTTGGCGCTAACTGGGGTGACGAGGGTAAAGGTAAGATTACGGACATGCTTGCTGAGGAATCTGATATTATTGTCAGATTTCAGGGAGGAAGCAACGCAGGACATACCATTATCAATGATTACGGCAAATTCGCACTTCATCTTCTGCCATCAGGCGTTTTCTATAATCATACAACAAGTGTTATCGGCAACGGTGTTGCTCTCAATATTCCTTATCTTATTCAGGAATTAAAGAGCCTGACTGACAGAAATGTTCCTATGCCGAAAATCCTTGTTTCGGACAGAGCACAGATTTTGATGCCTTATCATGTGGATTTTGATACATATGAGGAGGCAAGACTTGCAGGAAAGTCATTTGGCTCAACAAAGTCCGGTATCGCGCCATTCTATTCAGATAAATATGCAAAAATCGGATTTCAGGTAAGCGAGCTGTTCGGCGATGAGACTCAGCTTAAGGAAAAGATTGAAAATGTATGTGTTTTGAAAAATGTAATGCTTGAGCATTTATATCATAAACCTCTTTTAAATCCTGATGATATATTCAAAACATTAATGGAATATAAGGAAATGGTTGCTCCATATGTAACTGATACGTCAGCATATCTTCATCAGGCGCTGAAGGAGGGAAAGAAAATCCTTCTTGAGGGACAGCTTGGCTCATTAAAGGACCCTGACCACGGAATATATCCAATGGTTACATCGTCTTCCACACTGTCGGCATACGGAGCTATCGGAGCCGGAATTCCGGCTGCGGCTATTAAGGATGTCATTACGGTTGTAAAGGCATATTCTTCGGCAGTCGGCGCAGGCGCGTTTGTCAGTGAGATTTTCGGAGACGAGGCAGACGAGCTCAGACGGCGCGGAGGAGACGGCGGTGAATTTGGAGCTACAACGGGCCGTCCAAGAAGAATGGGCTGGTTTGATGCAGTTGCCACACGCTACGGTGTGAGAATGCAGGGAACGACTGAGGTCGCTCTCACGGTTGTCGATGTTCTGGGGTATCTTGACGAGATACCAATGTGCGTAGGCTATGAGATAGACGGAAAGGTAACTAAGGATTTTCCTACAACATGTCAGCTTGAGAAGGCAAAACCGGTTTTAAAGACATTTCCGGGCTGGAAATGTGACATCAGAGGAATTACAAAATACGAGGAACTTCCTGAGGCGTGCAGAAATTATATAGAGGCAATCGAGGAGGCAATCGAGGCTCCTATAACAATGGTTTCAAACGGTCCGGGAAGACATGAGATAATTCACAGAGAGAGTAAATATTCTAAATAAATGCACCGCAGAGAGCATTTGCGGTCTTATGACGGGCGGCTGTATATTGCAGCCGCTTATTGTGAAATATGGCGGTGCGGAAAGGGGCAAAATGAAATTTGAGAAGTATTTTGATCACACGATTTTAAATTCCGACGCTAAGGCTGAGGACGTTGTTCGTGTATGTGATGAGGCAAAAGAACACGGTTTTGCGTCAGTATGTGTAAATTCGTGTTATACAGAGCTGGTAAAAAACGAGCTTTCCGGTACGGAGATTTCGGTGTGTGTTGTAGTGGGATTTCCGCTGGGAGCATGTATGGGAAGCGTTAAGGAATTTGAGGCGCGTGAGGCAGTCATGGCCGGCGCGGACGAGATTGATATGGTAATAAATGTCGGCGCGTTAAAAGCCGGCAGGGATGAGGAAGTATTAAACGATATTAAGCTTGTGCGGGAGGCATGTGAGGGAAAGGTCTTAAAGGTAATTATCGAGACCTGTCTTCTGAGTGATGAGGAGAAGGAGAGAGCATGTGAGCTCGCAGTGAAAGCAGGGGCTGATTTTGTCAAAACCTCAACAGGTTTTGGCAAGGGTGGCGCGACTCTGCGCGATGTAGCGCTGATTAAAAAGATTGTCGGCGACAGAATCAAGGTAAAGGCTTCAGGCGGAATACGCGATTACCACACGGCGATAGCTATGATAGAAGCCGGCGCAGACCGGCTTGGGACAAGCGCGACAGTAAAGATAGTGGCTCAGCGCGCAAACAGCTGAAAATATAAATCGTCGGTTAAGCATAAGCGCTGAGAGGGCTTTGATTTTATTTCTTTGAGAGAAATCTGTAAACCATCATCATTGCGTAGATGACAATAGGAAAAACTATGTCTGTGTAGATGAGACCTTTAAATAATGTTTTGGCAGCAGGTGTGTTTATAAATGCTGTTACAAGTGTAATAATTATTAATATGCCCCATAGCACAACGGCTGTGAGAGCGGCGATGCGTTTAAAATTTTTCATAATACTCCTTATTCCGGTGAAGGTGTTTTGTGTGTTCAGAATTATTTATCTGTTTCAATTTATAATAACATATTTTAATTAAAAAAACTAATACAAAAACAAGTATAAAACATGGAGGCTTATAATGGTTAAAAGCGTATTGGATTATCTTGAACAGTCTGCTGCCAGATTTCCGTCAAAGACGGCGGTTGCTGATGATAAGAGCAGCATGACTTACGAGGAACTTCAAAATAATGCAAAAAATATTGCTGCCGGACTTCTTCCTTATGTAAAGGCGAGACAGGCAGTTCCTGTTTATATGGATAAAAGCTGCAGGGCGCTTGCTCTTTTTATGGGGGCTGTGACAGCGGGCTGTTTTTATGTTATGCTCGACCCAAGCCAGCCGGCAGAGCGTATCAATATGATTTTAGGTACACTTGAGGCTGAGCTTATGGTGGTTGACGAGAAATCAGCCAAAAAGCAGGCAAAGCTTGGCTTTGAAGGTACTGTTCTCTCTGTGGAGGAGCTTCTGTCACATACGGCGACACCAGGCGAGCTTGCCGAGCTTGAAAAAATCCGCTCGGAGGCGCTTGATATAGACCCTCTGTATTCTATCTTCACTTCGGGCTCAACGGGAGTTCCTAAGGGAGTTATTGTAAATCACCGCTCTGTAATTGATTTTATTGATTGCTTTACCGATACGTTTAATATAACTGAAAACGATATATTGGGAAATCAGGCTCCGTTTGACTTTGATGTCTCTGTCAAGGACATTTATTCCGCTTTAAAATGCGGTGCGACTGTTCAGATTATACCAAAGCAGCTTTTTTCATTTCCGACAAAGCTGCTTGATTATCTTGACGATAATAAGGTCACAACACTTGTGTGGGCGGTATCGGCGCTGTGTATTGTGACAACGCTCAACGGCTTTGAATATAAGATTCCTTCGTGTATAAACAAGATTATTTTTTCAGGAGAGGTTATGCCGATTAAGCATCTGAATATGTGGCGCAGGGCGTATCCGCAGGCGATGTTTGTAAATGTATACGGACCTACTGAAATAACATGCAACTGTACTTATTATATCGTTGACCGTGAGTATGAGCTTGATGAGACGCTTCCAATGGGAAAGGCTTTTCCGAATGAGCGTGTGTTCCTGCTCGATGATGACGACAGGCTTATAACACAGGAGCAGCCGGGAACGACAGGGGAAATCTGCGTTTCGGGGACTGCCGTCACAATGGGCTATTACAACAATGCCGAAAAGACAAATGCGGCGTTTGTTCAGAATCCTCTCAACAATAAATATAACGAGATAATCTACCGCACGGGAGATTTGGGATATTACAATAAGGATGGTCAGATGTGTTTTTCGTCGAGAAAAGATTTCCAGATTAAGCACATGGGACACAGAATTGAGCTCGGTGAAATAGATATGGCTATAAATGCGGTTGACGGCGTTGTGAGAGCGTGCTGTATTTTTCATCAGGAGGCAAATAAAATTCTCGGATTTTATGAGGGGGAGGCCGATAAAAAGACGATAACACACGTCCTTATGAGCAAGCTTCCTAAGTTCATGATACCGCAGGAATTTGTGCAGGTAGGCGCTATGCCTATAACAAAGAACGGAAAGATTGACAGAAAACTTCTTATGGAGAATTATATCGGAGGCGAAAATGCTTAGTATTGAGAAGATAACACAACTTGCGCGTGAAAACGGCACGCCGCTTTATATTTTTGACAAGGATGAGCTGAGCTCAAGGATTGAGTCAATAAGAGAGATTTTGGGTGAAGACGTAGACATATGTTACGCTATGAAGGCTAATCCGTTTCTTGTGGACGCTGCCAGACAGCAGCACGTAAGGTTTGAGGTCTGTTCTCCCGGGGAGTTTTCGATATGCGAGCGTGAGAACGTAGTCATGTCTGACATTGTTTTGTCAGGCGTCAACAAGGAAAAGCATGATATAGAGCATGTTATGGATGACTGCGGCGGAGCAGGAATGTATACGGTTGAGTCTTTAAGCCAGTTTGAGCTGCTGTGTAAATGCGCGCAGAATAGAGGAATTATTGTTCCTGTGCTTCTGAGAGTTACAAGCGGTAATCAGTTCGGACTTGACGAAGCAGAGATTGAGCGGCTTGTATGTGAACGCGACAGCCATAAAAATGTTGATATACACGGTATTCAGTGCTACACGGGAACTCAGAAAAAAAAGCTTTCGCATATCGTTGAAGAGCTTGAATGGCTGGACGGGCTGTGCGGCAGACTTAAGGAAAAATACGGATTTACAGTGCGCGAGCTTGAATACGGACCGGGACTTCCTGTATCATATTTCGGCGATGAGGCGTTTGACAACTCGTTTGATATGCTTAAAGGTTTTGCGGAGGCGCTCAAGCCTCTCAAGAGCAAATACAAAATTACGCTTGAGATGGGGCGCTTTATCGCAGCCACATGCGGAATATATGTGTCTGCCGTTGCGGACACAAAGACTAATAAGGGGCAGAATTACTGTATTATAGACGGAGGAATCAACCATATTAATTATTACGGGCAGACAATGGCGATGAAAATACCGGGATATAGCTTTGTGAAGGTGGACGGAACTGTTGCGGCGGGATACGGAGCAGACGGAGACAGAGCGTCTGAAAGTCCGGAGAAATGGACTGTTTGCGGCTCATTGTGTACCGTTGCGGATGTGATTGTAAAAAATCTTCCGATAGGTGAGCCGGAAACAGGAGATTTGCTGATTTTTTACAATATAGGTGCATATTCTGTTACAGAGGGAATATACTTGTTTCTGAGCCGGAGAATGCCGAAAATAATTGCTTACAGTGAAAGTGAAGGTGTTTCGCTATACAGAGATTTTAAATTTTCCGACATTTTAAATTCAAGAGAGAATTTAGAGTAAATAAACTTCATTTTTTATTTGTAAAATATGCTTGACTAACACTGTAAGATGTTATATTTTAAATTCGACATACAAAGGGTAAAGAAATAAGCCTAAAAAGTCGATATAATTTAATGAAAGAAAGGTCAGGATTTTTATAATGGATCAGTTAATGGACATTTTGACAGAGGTTAATGCAGACGTGGATTTTGAGACATGTGATACACTTATCGATGACGGTATACTTGACTCGTTTGATATTGTATCAATAGTCGGTGAGTTGAATGACACATTTGATATTGAAATCACTCCGGTTGATATTGTTCCTGAGAACTTTAATTCCGCAGAGGCAATGTGGGAGATGATTCAGAGGCTTCAGGACAACTGATTCGGGCATTAACGTGACATTAAGGCAAGGAGGCCTACCATTATCAGAACAAGGAGGATGATGATATGTCAGGTTTATATTCGTACAATGTTTCGGTGTTATTTTCGTCACTTGGAAATAACAGCTCAACCAACACAACAGGCATAAATATGCTGGCGGGACTTGATTTGAATACGCTGTCAAGTATCCGGAACGGCTCTTACAGAAAGCTGCTTAACGCGTACTACGACAAGACAGGAGGAAACTCTGATGCCGTATCTTCTCTGGCAGGCTCAGAGACTGAGCTTTCAAAGACAAAGGTTAATGCGGCAAATGTTCGTGACGAGGCTTCGGCTTTAAGCAATGCGGTTGAAGAGTTAAACAAGTCCGATTTATGGAAAAAGAAGAAGGTTACGGCTGAAGACGGAAGCGTAACCGAGGAATATGATAAGGACGCAATATACAAGGCGGTTTCTTCTTATGCAGAAGAGTATAATCTGCTTATTGACGGCACCGGAAATTCGGAGAATACCTCGATATTGAGAACTGCGTCCAACATGGTAAGTTATACCAAAGCCAACAGAGATATGCTGGCGTCTATAGGTATCACCATAGGAATTGACAATAAACTTACCGTTGATGAAGATACTTTTAAGAACTCATCGATGACGGCAGTCAAGTCTGCATTTACAGGCGCCGGCTCGTATGGAAAGAGTGTTCAGTCGAGCGCCACTATGATTTACGGCTCTGCTGTTTCACAGCTCGCGAAGCTGTCTTCAAGCGGATTGTATTCTGGAAGCGGGTCATATTCGTATATCAGCGGTTCTATTTACAACAGATTTTTATAATAAGGCGGAGAATTAAAGATGGCTTTACTTGAAACTTGGAGAAAGTTAGCATATGAGACAGAGATGAACCAGAAACAGGCTGCTGAATTCTGGGGAAATTATTTTAATCTTGAAAAGGGAATTTACGAGCAGATATTAGCTGATCCGGAAAATCCTGTTTCAGGGACAGTCAAGGAACTTGCGGAGAAGTATAATGTTGAGATTTTAATTATGACAGGCTTCCTTGACGGAATTAATGACAGCTTAAAACAGCCTAATCCTATTGAGACTATGGATGAGGACACGCAGGTAAGTCTCGACTATGATAAAGAAAAGCTTTACTACAATATGGTAGGCGCTAAAGCTGACTGGCTGTATGGTCTTCCTCAGTGGGACAACCTTTTGGACGAGGCGGTAAGAAAGGAGCTTTACAAAAAGCAGAAGCTCTCCGGCACTGTTATAAAGGGCAGAAAGATTGGAAGAAACGAGCCGTGTCCTTGCGGAAGCGGCAAAAAGTATAAAAACTGCTGCGGAAGGAATTAATAAATTCTTTTATTTCTGATGGTTTGTATTCTCAGCGGTTTGCTTAGATGATAATTAAAATATAATACTGCGGCGTGAAGTTTTTACCTCACGCCGCAGCTTTTGTTATGTGCTGATTTTTTGTCCGTTGTCTTAGACGGTTTGGATTTGATGACAATATACACGGCTGAAATTACGGTTGCGATTATTCCGGAAATTGCCGTCAGCGCAATAGTTATATACAGCGGCAGGCTGTAATGGTATTCGCTTACCACAACTGTGCCGGTGTGAGCCGAAAGCCCCGAATAATTCCAGTTTAAGTCCGCAGCCATATATTCGAGCAGCGGTTTAAGATATGGATCATTTTTTTTAAGCGCTGCATTCAGAGATATATTTTCAAGCGTCAGAGGCGGTTTGCCCGCGTTGTTAAGGTAATCGCACGAAATAAGGTATATTGTGCATTTTTCGTTCTCAAGGGAGTAATAGTAGTGTCCCCTTACGCTGTTGCGCACAAGATAGTCATAACCTGTATAGTAGAGCTTTTCTGCTGAGATTTTCAAATATTTATCTCCCGCGTCATAATGAGAATCCATATCGTCTGAGGAGCTGCACTCTACAGGCGAAAAGCCGGAGAATATTGAGAGCCTTATACAGGCGGACACCGAAAAAATTGTAAAAATAAAAATCAGTATAAAGAGCTGAAAATAATGATTGTGTATATTAATCTGAGGTCTGGTAAGTTTCATTAATTTGTTCCTTTGTAATATCTAAGCTGTTATATCTGAGTTTGAAATATATATGTTTTAGTATAGAGCATATGAGCCGTCAATTCAACCAAAAGCCGTGTGAAAAATAAGCTGCCGGAATTATTTTTCAATCTGAGACCTCAAAGACATCGTTAAAAAATGTATTATAAAATGCACTGTAAATTGTGTTTTTTTATACATTGCTTTTTTTACAAAATCTTGTTACATTATATAGATAGATTAAGGGCAACAGGCTGTCATAAGCGTGATTACAGCGCAGCGCGCCGGAAATGAGGAGTATTATGGAAGCATATACTGGCTTTGCATATGTTTATGATGAATATATGGATAATATTCCATATGAAGAGTGGGGCAGATATTTGATAGAGCTGTTAAAGGAGCAGGGAGTAACGGCGCCAATGACGGTTGCCGAGCTTGGCTGCGGTACGGGAACAGTTACAAGGATGCTTGATAGGGAAGGGTATGACTGCATAGGAATAGACTTGTCTGAGGATATGCTGATGATTGCGTCCGAGAAAACATATGACAGTGAGCAGCAGATTGTATACAGTCATCAGGATATGAGGGATTTTGCGCTGCCGTATGAGGCGGAGGCGATGGTGAGCATAGGCGATTCAATGAACTATATAACAAATACAGATGATCTGGAGTCTGTATTTTCCTGCGTAAAAAACGGACTTGCCGAAAACGGCGTGTTTATATTTGATTTAAAGACAATCCACTTTTTCAGAGATGTGTTAAGCGATAACACATATGCCGAAAACCGGGATGAATCCGCTTTTATATGGGATAACAGCTTTGACGGAGAAACCTGCAACAATTTCTATAATCTGGCTGTGTTTGTCTTAAATGAGGAGGGAAGCTTCGACAGGTACGAGGAAAATCACTGTCAGCACGGATTTACCCGGGAAGAAGTGCTTTTAGCGGCACGGCGAGCGGGACTGAAAAGTATTGCTGTATACGATGCGTTTACTCATGACGAGCCAAAGCAGGATAGCGAGAGGCTCTACTATATATTTAAGAGGAGTTAAAAGTTAAGTAATGAAAGATTATATTGTAAGAGGAATTGCGGCAGATGGACAGATACGTGTGTTTGCCGCAACTGCAAAAGATGTGGTTGAGACGGCAAGACAGCGCCATGAGATGAGCCCTATTGCCACGGTAGCGCTGGGGCGTCTGCTCACAGCCGGGGCAATGATGGGTACAATGATGAAAAACGATTCGGATATTGTCACTATACAGATTAAGGGAAACGGTCCTATAGGCACAATGACAGTGACGGCGGATGCGCGCGGGCGTGTTAAGGGATTTGTCAGCAATCCGGGAGTTATGCTTCCATTAAAGGACGGAAAGCTTGACATTGCCGGGGCTCTGGGCATCGGTGTTTTGAGTGTTATAAAAGATATAGGACTGAGAGAGCCTTATGTGGGCGATACAATTCTTGTGACAAGCGAGATAGGCGATGATTTGACATATTATTTTGCTGCGAGTGAGCAGGTGCCGTCGTCAGTAGGTCTCGGAGTTCTTATGAATAAGGATAATACTGTCGCACAGGCAGGTGGATTTATTATTCAGCTTATGCCGGATGCAAAGGAGGAGACGGTTGCGGAGCTCGAAAAGCGCATAGGCGAGGTGAAGTCTGTGACGGAGCTCCTGGAGCAGGGAATGACGCCTGAGGAAATTCTTTCGCATATTCTTGGTGATATGGGGCTTGAAATCCTTGACAAAACAGAGACTCAATTTTACTGCAACTGCTCAAAGGAGAGGGTTGCGAAAGCGGTTATGAGTATAGGAAGAGAAGAACTTGAACAGATGATAGAGGAGAATAAGCCGATAGAAGTCAAGTGTCATTTCTGCAATACAGCTTATAATTTCAGCGTGGACGAGCTCAAGGCTATGTTTTAGGCAGAAACGCTTCGGGATAGGAGGCAAGTGTGAAAAATCACGCTGATGCGCTGATTTTCCACACGGCTATTTGTTTCTGAGCGAAAGCAAATAGCCCTGATGGCAGATGAGAAACCGCCTGCGCGGATTTCTCATCGCCTCTTCGCGACAAGTCGCTCAGAAATGAGGATTGGTGTGAAAAATATTATACTTATCGGAATGCCCGGAAGCGGCAAGAGCACGCTGGGGGTTGTTCTGGCTAAAAAGCTGGGATACAAATTTATTGATTCTGACCTTTTAATTCAGGAGAAATACGGCAAGACGCTTGAGAGACTGATTGAGGAGTATGGTGACGCCGGTTTTATCAAGCTTGAGAATGACGTGAACTGCGGCATTGAGGCAGAGCGCACGGTCATTGCGACAGGAGGCAGCGCTGTGTACGGAAGCGAGGCTATGGAGCATTTTAAGAAGACAGGAACTGTAATTTACCTTGAGGTTTCCGGGAGCGAGCTTGAGGAGCGCGTAGGCAGTCTTAAGGAGCGCGGAGTAGTATCAAACGGAAAGACAAGCGTGGAAGAAATATTTGCCGACAGGAAAAATCTTTACCGCAAATATGCGGATATAACGCTCAGTCAGAACGGAAAGAAAATCAGAGAGTCAGTTGAGGAGATTTATAATATCGTTGTCGGTTTATAATTGTTTGCAACGCATTGTAAAATGTTTTATACTTAAATAACGGAGCGTTTAGGAGGAAAAATCAAATGGAAAATGAAGCTGTTTCAAAAAATTTTATTGAACAGATTATAGATAAGGATATAGCTGAGGGATACTGTAAAAAGGTTGTCACGAGATTTCCGCCGGAGCCTAACGGTTATCTGCATATAGGACATGCCAAGTCAATATTATTAAATTACGGGCTGGCTGAGGAGTATAACGGACAGTTTAACATGAGATTTGACGACACAAATCCAACGAAAGAGAAGGAAGAGTTTGTTGATTCAATTAAACAGGACGTCGAGTGGCTGGGAGCAAAGTGGCACGGAGATGTGCTTTTCGCGTCGGGCTATTTTGACGAGATGTATGAGGCGGCGGTTAAGCTTATACGAAAAGGGAAGGCATATGTGTGCGATTTGACTCCCGAACAGATAAGGGAGTACCGGGGTACGCTCACCGAGCCGGGAAAAGAGAGCCCTTACAGAAACCGCTCGGTAGAGGAAAACCTTGAGCTTTTCGAGAATATGAAAAACGGCGTTTACAGGGACGGGGAGAAGGTGCTTCGCGCAAAGATTGATATGGCGTCCCCGAATATCAATATGAGAGACCCTATTCTGTACAGAGTTGCGCATATACCGCACCACAGGACAGGAGATAAATGGTGTATTTACCCTATGTATGATTTCGCGCATCCTATAGAAGACGCCATTGAGGGAGTTTCACACTCAATCTGCACGCTTGAGTTTGAGGACCACAGACCGCTCTATGACTGGGTTGTAAGAGAGCTTGAGTATGAAAATCCTCCAAAGCAGATAGAATTTGCAAAATTGTACCTCAACAATGTTGTCACAGGAAAAAGATACATTAAAAAGCTTGTCGAGGAGGGAATTGTCGACGGCTGGGATGACCCAAGACTTGTTTCAATAGCCGCTCTCAGGAGAAGAGGCTTCACGCCGGAATCGATAAAGATGTTTGTCGAGCTTGTCGGTGTTACAAAGAGCCAGGGTGCAGTCGAATATCCTATGCTTGAGTACTGTATACGAGAAGATTTAAAGCTTAAGGCACGCCGTATGATGGCGGTTATAAATCCTGTAAAGGTTATTATTGACAATTATCCCGAGGGTCAGGTTGAGTATATGGAGGTCCCTAATAATCAGGAAAATCCTGAGCTCGGAATGAGAAAAGTTCCGTTTACAAGGGAGCTTTATATTGAGAGAGACGACTTTATGATAGAGCCGCCTAAAAAGTATTTCAGAATGTTTCCGGGAAACGAAGTGCGTCTTATGAATGCGTATTTTGTGACCTGCGTTGATTACAAGACTGATGAAGACGGAAATGTAACCGAAATACACTGTACCTATGACCCGCAGACAAGAGGCGGCAACTTTGAGGGACGCAAGGTAAAGGGAACTATTCACTGGGTATCCGCTACAGAGGGTAAGCAGGTGGAAGTTCGTCTCTATGAAAATATTGTAGATGAAGAAAAGGGAGTATACAATGAGGAGGACGGCTCAATCAATGTAAATCCTAATTCACTTACGGTTATAAAAAACTGTTATGTAGAGCCGGAGCTTGTAAAGGCGGAAAAGGAAGATAAATTCCAGTTTGTGAGAAACGGTTATTTTTGCGCCGATATGAAAGACAGCGAAGCGGGAAGACCTGTTTTCAACAGAATAGTTTCGCTTAAAAGCTCGTTTAAGCTTCCAAAATAAGACCGTTAAAAATAAGGCGCTTGATAACGGCGGCGCTGTCTGAAAATTCCGAAACGGAGAATGAATTGTAATGAGTGAAATGACTAATAATATAGCGGAAGAGAGCGCTTATATTTTTGAAAAAAAGATTGACTGTCCGATATGCCGTAAAGAGTTTTCCGCGATGCAGGTAAAGACAGGAAAAGCAAGATTTCAGGGAACGGATGATGATTTAAGACCGAGGTATCAGGGCGTTGACACGATAAAATATGATATTTATATGTGTCCGCACTGCGGATATGCTGCAGTCGCGCGTGAGTTTAACAATGTCACGCCAAAGCAGAGACAGCTTATCATGTCTGAAATAGGCAATAAATATGCCGGCTCGGATACTCATCATGAGGGCGCATACACCTATGACGAGGCGATTGTGCGGTATAAAATGGCGCTCCTGACAGCGATAAAGAAACCTTCAAAGCTCAGTGAATGCGCGTATCTGTGCCTCAAGCTGTCATGGCTTTACCGTGCAGCAGGGGAGCAGCTTGCTGCTGACGCGCAGGGACGCGAGCTGTCGCCAAATGAAAGGAAACATCTTGAGGATTGCAGACAGGGCGAGCGGCAGTATCACAGTCAGGCATATAACGGGCTTAAGGAGGCTTTGCTCAAGGAATATCCTCCTATATGCGGAATGGATGAGGATACACTAAATTATCTTATGTCTGTGCTTGCCTATCACTGTGAAGATACAGGCAGCGCAAGCCAGTTCGGCTACATGGTGCTCAGTTCACGCACGGCATCATCAAAGCTTAAAGAAAAAGAGCGTGAAATTATGGAAATAATGAAGACGGAGAGTTAGATTTGAAAAGGTGTCTTTTGTGGTGCAAATCCGCAGCGATTTACGGACTGCATACAGAGGTGGGAAGAATATTTGTGTTTTCACTGCTCATAAATATTCTGGTAGAATGTTTGAATCACAGAAATTTATGGGGATTGACAGAGCTGTTTGTCAATCCCGTTGTGTTTTTGTATAACACGCTTATTATTATGCTTACAATGTGCGTTTCGCTTTTTACGAGGCGCAAGATTTTTGCGGGCGTGACAATCGGAGGTATATGGGTGGTACTTGCGGTTATAAATTTTGTCGTGCTGTCATCGAGAAAGACGCCTTTTACCGCAATGGACATATATCTCATTCAGGACGCTATAAAGGTTATACCTGTGTATCTTAACGTGTTTCAGATTATCCTTATAGTGGTCGCGGTTATAGCCGGTATTGCAGGCCTGGTGTTTTTGTGGATTAAAGGGCCTAAAGTGCCGACAGAGTTAAATCTTAAATCCAGGCTGTTATGGGCTGCAGTAAAGACGGCAGTTGTCGGAGTACTGGTTTTGGGACTGACGCTTGTTCTTATTCCGATGGGAGTTCTCGGACGCAATTTCGGCAATCTCGGAAACGCGTATAAACAGTACGGATTTGCGTACTGCTTTTCCTGCAGTGTTGTAGGGCGGGGTATAAGCAAGTCGGATGATTATTCTGAGGAATATATGGATGGTATAAAGGAGCAGCTTGATACGAGTCAGGGAGTAGAAAATTCACAATCACATCCGAATATTATTTTTGTCCAGCTCGAGTCATTTTTTAATCCTGAGCGCATAAAGGGAGTAGAGTTTTCAAGCGAGCCGCTGCCTAATTTTAAAAAGTATTCGACAGAGTACTCTGCCGGGTATATTTCTGTGCCTTGTTTCGGAGCGGGCACTGCAAATACCGAATTTGAGGTGCAGACAGGTATCAACCTCGATGATTTCGGCCCCGGAGAATATCCGTACAAGACAGTGCTTCAGTCGGCAATCTGCGAATCCGCGGCATATAATCTGAAAAGCTTAGGTTACAGTACACATGCACTGCACAACAACGACGGAACATTTTACAACAGAAATAAAGTGTTCCCGCATCTTGGATATGACAGCTTTACATCTGTTGAGTATATGACAAATATTGAGTACACTCCTACAGGCTGGGCTAAGGATAAAATACTTACGGGTGAAATTGAAAAGCTCCTTGACAAGACCGATGGCTCTGATTATATTTATACAATTTCTGTTCAGGGACACGGGGATTATCCTTCACAGATGCCCGAAGGGTATACTCCTGAAATCAAGGTTGAGGGCTTCTTTGACGAGGACAGCGAAGAGGCGTTTGAGTATTATGTAAATCAGCTTCACGAGATGGATAAGTTTATCGGCGAGCTGGTGGATATGCTTTCGAAACGAGGGGAGGAGACTGTGCTTGTAATGTACGGCGACCATCTTCCGGGATTTTCATTTACGGACGATAATCTGTCATACGGTGATATATATCAGACGCCTTATTTTGTATGGGATAATATAGGGCTTAAGAGAGAGTATAAGAATATTGAGGCATATCAGCTTTCATCATATCTTTTTGAAAGACTTGGCATAACAGAAGGGTATATCAACAGGTATCATCAGAAATATAAATATTCTGAGGATTATCTTAAAAATTTAAAAATCCTTGAGTATGATATACTATACGGAGATCATGAAATTTACGGCGGAGAAAATCCGTATAAGGCCACAGATATGGTTATGGGTACCGACGAGATAAAAATAACAAAGGCGTATGCTTACGGAGACCATGTATGTGTAGAGGGTGAAAATTTTAATGATTTCAGTGTTGTGCTTGTAAATGAAAAAGAATATCCTACCGTTATTGTCAACGGAAATATGCTTACGGTAGAGGGAGTGAAGCTTAAAGCAGGTGATAAAGTTTCTGTCATTCAGCGAGGAAAGGATAAAATTGAACTCAGCAGGGTAACTCTTGAACTGACGGTTGACAATACAAAACCGTAATGTTAATATGAACTTGATGTATTGCTATAGCTGCGGTCATCACATATTTTTTTGGAGGTACTTGAAATGAAAGGTACAGTAAAGTGGTTCAACAATCAGAAAGGGTACGGCTTCATCAACGATGAGAACGGGAATGATGTTTTCGTACACTATTCAGGTCTTAACATGGAGGGCTTTAAGTCATTAGACGAGGGCGCTCAGGTTGAGTTTGACGTTACAGAAGGGGCAAAGGGTCCTCAGGCTACTAACGTAACAAAATTATAATCCGAAAGTTTTACAGTGTGCCTTTTTTAATATACAATCCAGTTATTGAAAAGATATATTGTTATGCAATCAAGATTATGAGGGGAGCAGCTGCATATTTTGTGGCTGCTTCTTGTTTGTTGGAGGACAGTCTTTTGTGATGATATACAAGCAGCTTGCAGATAAAATTTAACGAAATGAGGTAGTTTATGGAAGGTATTGATTTTACACAGCAGCTTCCGAATGGTGTTGAAGGAATGATAATGGCGGGAGGAATTTTGCTGCTGTCATTTTTCATTGTTATGTTCATTGTTGTCAAGAAGCGTTGGAAAGGAAAGCTGATGCCGTTCTTTCTTGGATTTATGACATATACAATTTTTGTGTTTATGTGTGTAAATCTTATAACATCTGCACTGGCTCTTATACCGAGTGTAGATATGGCGTTTACTTATAATCAGACCGCTTATATAATTCTGTACTATCTGCTTGCGGGTATAGCGTTTCTTATAGCCAGAATGGTTTTGACGCGTATGCTCACAGAGCGTTTTGAGACACGGGGAGACGTGTATATGGCGGGGCTGGGACTTGGAATAGGTGACAGTATTCTGTATGGCGTTACGGCGGTTTCTTATTACGTATGGTGTATAGCAATCAGGGGCGAGGGTCTTGAGTCCGCGTTTGCGGGGCTTTCGAGCGAGGATGTGATCGCAACCTACGAATCAATAACGACGCTGTTTACATCACCAATAATTCTGTGGTTTCTGTTGGGGATAAGCTGTATAATGGATATGCTTATTCAGTTTGCACTTGTGATTACGGCATACGGACAGCTTAAAGGATACCTGCCGGGATACTGGAGTATGTTGTCGGTCGGAATTTATTTTGTGAATGCAATTTCATTCCAGCTCTATGACAGCCGGTCTGTTGTAAGCATAGCAATAGCATTTGCCGTTAAGCTTGTGATATTTGCCGCATCAATGTACTATGCACTTTATGTCGCCGGAAGGCAGATAAAATACGAGGAATAATTACGAGGAAGAATGATAGAAGTTAAAACACCTGATACTGATATTGATAACGGACTTTCTATGGAGGAAGTTGACAGACTGACGAGAGCGGGACTCTACAATGAGCCCGTTAAGAGTCAGTCTAAAAGTGTTTGGCAGATAATAGCGGGAAATGTATTTACGTATTTCAATTTAATATTTGCAATTTTTGCAGCGCTTTTAATTCTGGTAAGGTCATATATTAATATGACCTTTCTTCCGATTTTAATCATAAATACGATGATTGGAATTGTGCAGGAGATAAGGACAAAACATGTACTGGACAAACTTACGCTTCTTAACGCTCCCAAGACAAGGGTTATAAGGGAGGGGAGTGAGAGCGAGGTGGATTCCGAGACGCTGGTGCAGGGGGACTTATGCGTTTTTTCGGCGGGTAAGCAGATTTGCGCAGATGCGCGTATTGTTCGGGGAAACGTCCGGGTAAATGAATCTCTTGTAACCGGTGAATCCGATGAAATCACAAAGAGTCCGGGAGACGCTCTTCTTTCGGGAAGCTATGTGGTATCCGGCGAGTGCCGTGCCGTTCTTGAACATGTTGGACTTTCGTCATATGCGTCAAAGATTGCGCTCGAGGCGAAGGCATCGAGAAAAAAACAGCAGACTGAGATGATGCGCTCTTTGGACAAGCTGGTAAAGGTTATCGGAATTGCTATTATTCCTATAGGTTTACTGATGTTTTGCAGCACATTCTTTTTCCTTAAAAATTCTTTTCAGCAGAGTGTTGTATCAGTGATTGCGGCTCTTGTCGGAATGATACCTGAGGGGCTTTATCTTCTTGCAAGTGTTGCATTGGTTGTCAGCGTTATGCGTCTTGGCAGAAAAAAGGTTCTTGTCCATGAAATGGCATGTGTTGAAACGCTTGCGAGGGTTAATGTTCTGTGTGTAGACAAGACCGGAACTATAACAGAGGAAAAGATGTCTGTTTCAGAGGTTGTGCCTCTTGAAAATTATAATACCGGAAATTATCCGTCGCTTCACGAAATGATTGGAAATCTTGTAAACAATCTTCCGGCGGACAATATAACGGTTGAGACGCTTAAGGAATATTTTAACGCAGAGCACAGTATGGATGCGGAAAGCGTCTGTCCGTTTTCGTCAGAGACAAAATACAGTGCGGCTGCATTTGGTGACGGTCAGGTGTACATTATGGGAGCACCGGAAAAGGTGCTTCTGGAGCGTTACGGAGTTTACCGGAAGCAGATTGAGAGATATGCACGCAGAGGGCTGCGTGTAATGATTTTCGGAGTGTGCTCCGTCAATCCTGCCGGAAAGCCGCTTCAAAAGCCAATAGAGCCGCTCGCCCTTATCGTGCTTGGAAACGCAATACGTGATGACGCAAAGGAAACCTTTAAATATTTCGCCGACCAGGGTGTTGAAATAAAGGTAATATCGGGAGATAATCCTATAACTGTATCAAGCGTGGCAAAGGACGCAGGAATTGCAGGCGCAGAGAATTGTGTCGACGCATCGTCTCTTGACACTGATGAAAAGCTTGCCGAGGCGGCAGTTAAGTATACGGTGTTCGGAAGAGTTCAGCCTGACCAGAAACGCCGTATTGTCCAGGCATTGAAGGCTTCGGGAAAGGTCGTGGCGATGACGGGAGACGGCGTTAATGATGTGCTTGCGTTAAAAAGCGCCGACTGCAGCGTGGCATTTCGCTCGGGAAGCGACGCGGCATGCAACGCGGCTCAGATAGTACTGCTGGAATCGAATTTTTCGTGCATGCCTTCAGTTGTTCTCGAGGGCAGGCGCGTTGTAAATAATATACAGAGAACGGCGGCATTATTTCTCGTGAAAAATATTTTTTCAATGCTGCTTGCTGTATTTACGCTTATAGCAGGTCACAGGTACCCGCTTTATCCTACGCAGCTGTCGCTGCTGGGAGCTTTTACAATCGGAGCTCCGGGTTTTCTGCTCGCGCTTCAGCCGAATAAAAATATAATAAGCGGCAACTTTCTTGTCAATGTCACTATAAAGGCGCTGCCCGCGGCGCTGACGGATTTTCTGCTTGTTGCGCTGTTTTCATTGTACAGCAATTTCAGCGGAATACCGCACGAACAGCTTTCTACCACTGTGGCATTTATTCTGCTCACGGTCGGAATGGCGGAGCTGGTTCGTGTGTGCAAACCGCTGAATTGGATAAGAACATGTATATGTGCGGCTATGGGAATAGGTATAGTAATCAGCGTGATATTTTTCGGTGAGCTTTTTGCAATCAGCGCGCTCACGCCGGGAATGTGGGTACATACAATTATCTGGATGGTATGTTCAATCCCTATCTTCTACGTAATGTGCAGGCTTGTCGGAAAATTATTTGACAGATTTCTCTGAAAAGCTTGTGTCAACAAGTTTATCGTAAGGAACATCCTCGTTGAGTTCGCCAGCCTGCTTTAAAATATCGGTGAGCAGGTTGAATGACTCCTCTGTGAATATTGTGTCGCTCTTCCATGTGTCCTGAGATTTGTAGCGCTCTACAATTTTTGTGAGTGTGTCAGTGTCGGTCTCTGTAAACTGCGGAGCTATAACTGCTGCAATCTCAGCGCTGGTATGGCTGTTTACATAGTCGAGTCCCTTCTGGATTGCGTTGGTGAAGGACTGTATTATTTCAGGATTTTTTTCTATATAACTCTTCTTTGCGCAGTACGCGGTATAAGGTACATATCCGCTGTCTACTCCGAGAGATGCGACAACGTAACCTTTTCCCTCGGCTTCTATTGCTGTGGCAGACGGCTCAAACTCGGCGGTGAAGTCTCCGAGGCCTGAGGCGAAGGCGGCAGCGGTGGAGCCGAAATCAATATTCTGTACAATCTCTACGTCTGTTTCGGGGTCGATCCCGTTCTTTTTGAGAATATATTCGAGAAGCATCTGAGGCATTCCGCCTGCTCTGCCGCCGAGAACGGTTTTTCCTTTAATGTCATCCCATTTAAAATCGGTTATATTATCCCTTGAGACAAGGAAGTTGCCTGCACGCTGTGTGAGCTGTGCAAAATTCACGGCATAATCAGATGAGCCTCCCGTATATATATAGATAGACGATTCAGAGCCCATAAAGCCTATATCCGCATCTCCGCTTATAAGAGATGTCATAACCTTGTCGGCACCGAAGCCGGTGACAAGAGTAAGCTCAATACCTTCCTCTTCAAAGTATCCGTTTTCGATTGCAACATACTGAGGCGCATAGAAGATAGAGTGAGCAACCTCATTGAGCGTAAGTTTGGTGGTCGTGGTATCGTTGTTTTCGGTCTTTTTTGACGAACATCCAACCAGGCCTGAACATACCATGACGATGCACATTATAACAGCAAAAAAACGCTTGAATTTAAAATGCATATTTACTCCATTGATATTTTTTATTATAATATGTGAGAAAAAATAAGTGTTTCATTTTTTTCCCTTTTATGGTATTATGTTTATAATTATAAGAGGGTATCAAAGCAATTAAAGTTGTCCGATAGCTTATTATTTTACGGCGTGATTATTTTCGGTGATTGCGGGGCTTAAGCCGGAAAACTGAGTACTGTTGGAGAAAGCTGTACAGGCTGTATGGGCGGAAGGAGAGAATGCACTATGTTTGGGAAGAAGAAAGAAATTACGGCGAAGGACAGTGATATTAATATCCTTATGCAGATGATGGATGAGATTATAGCCGGTAATTATAATGATGTTGATGTGGCTGCGTTTGAGGAGCCTGCGTATGGAGAGAAGCTTAATGAGCTGATCCATGCTTTTAAGAAGGCGAACAACAACTTTGTCATGAGACTTAACGAAGCTATGGAGTCAATCGGTGATAATTCTTATGTAAAAAAGACCCTTGATTTAGTTCAGGAGCAGACGCAGTCGATAGCTGACATGGAGGAGGAAAGCCATAATCTTGAGAGCTCTATTAACAGCATATCAGACGCGATGGGTCATATTCAGGACAATACGCATGAGATGCTTGCCGTTGCTCAGAACAGTACGGCGAATATGAACGAGAGCATTAAGGTTGTAAATGAATCTTCTGACAAGATCAGCACAATAAATGCTCAGGTACAGGAGTTCCAGGATAAGATAGACAAAATCAGCGAGATTGTCGATATTGTAAAAAAGGTTGCAAGCCAGAGTAATCTGCTTGCTTTGAATGCATCCATTGAAGCGGCGAGAGCAGGAGAGGCAGGAAAGGGCTTTGCTGTTGTTGCCGACCAGGTCAGACAGCTTTCGAGCAATACGTCTGAATCGGCAGAGGATATTGTAAAGTATGTAAATGAGTTAAAGACTGATATAGGCACGCTTGCGGAGTCTATGAACGATACCACGAGAAAGCTTGAGGAGGGCAATCAGAAGGTTGAAGAGTCGCTTACGGATATTGAGAAGATGACCACTCAGATGACTGAGATAAAAGAGAAAATTGATGATATATTCTCTGATATTGATAAGCAGTCAGATGTTATGTCTGCTTTTACAAAGCAGGTTGCAGGAATTTCAGACAGCTATGATGAGCTTTCTAAGGGCTGTACTGAGCAGGGTGTTCATGTATACAAGATTGGACGCTACATAGATACGACAAGAAGCGATATGGTGCGCGGTTTTGCGGAGGTAACTCTTCAGGATTGGCTGAGAATTTTTGAGATTGATCACTTTATACTTATGTGGCGTGTATACAACAATGTTGTTGAATTTGAGCACTTAAAGATTACGCAGCTCAATAACCCTGAGAAATGCAAGCTTGGTCTTTGGATTAATTCACAGACTGACCCTGCTGTTACCGGATGTCCTGAGTTTGCTAATCTCAAGGCGGCTCATTACGATGTGCACAAATATGCTACCGAGTCTTGGAAGGCTAAGGATGCAGGTGACACGGAGCTTGCAATGGAGTATTTCAATAAGACATATGATGCATTCTTTGTATACCAGAAGGCTATTAGGAAGATGCAGGATAAGTTCAGACAGCTCGGAGAGACAGAGAAGACAGAGATAGTGATTTTCCGCGCTTAAATCAGCGGCGGAGTGACGAGGGTATACTGCATAAGACTGTTATATTCGGTATTTTAGGCGTACCGGTTATGGCAGTCTTTTGTGATTTATTTGCGAATGGAGATTAGCTTGAAAAATAAGCTCGATAGCTTATTTTTCAAGCGTCTGTTTGTGCCGGAGCGTCACAAACAGATATTATCGCAGAAGAAAAATTGCCTGCGCGAATTTTTCTTCGCGTTCCGTGCGCGTGAAACGCTCCGGAATGGAGATTGATATGGAAAAGCCTGTATACGTTATAGGACATAAAAACCCCGATACAGATTCAGTGTGTTCGGCAGTGTGTTATGCGAGATTAAAGTCGCTGATAACAGGGAAAAATTATATTGCAAAGAGGGCGGGACATCTTAATGAGGAGACACAGTATGTTTTTGACAGCTTTAAGATTAAGCCTCCCGAGTATATAAATGACGTAAGACCGCAGGTAAAGGATGTGGATATTTATGAAATAGACGGTGTTGATGAGCAAATTTCCATAAAAGAGGCGTGGAATATTATGAAAAGTAATAATGTTGTAACGCTTCCTGTAACTGAGGGAGAGGAGCTTAAAGGGCTAGTCACAATAGGAGATATTTCGCGCTCTTATTTTGAGGTTTATGACAGCGATATTCTCGCGCGGGCAAATACAAGGTTTATGAATATTGTTGACACGCTTAAAGCCAGAGTTATAACAGGAAATACCGAGCAGACAGTTGACAGCGGAAAGGTTGTGATTGCCGCGGCAAATCCCGAGCTCATGGAGCAGTTTATAGAGGACGGGGATATAGTGATACTTGGAAACAGGTATGAGGCGCAGCTCTGTGCAATAGAAATGAATGCCAGATGTATTGTGGTCTGTGAGGGAGCGCAGGTGTCAAAAACTATTGTCAAGGTGGCGGACGAGAATAACTGCGCTGTCATTGTCACGGATTATGACACATATACAGTTGCCAGGCTTATAAATCAGAGTATGCCTATAAGCTATTACATGATGAAACGCAGCGGACTGGTAACCTTCTGTCTTACTGATTACATAGAGGACATTCAGGACGTAATGTCAAAAAAGCGTTTCAGTAATTTTCCGGTTGTCGATGAAAACGGAAAATATGCAGGTATGATTTCCAGAAGAAATCTTTTAAGACATGGCAGAAAGCAGCTTATTTTAGTAGACCACAATGAGAGGAGCCAGGCTGTGAGCGGAGTAGACACAGCAGACATACTTGAGATTATCGACCACCACAGAATAGGCTCAATTCAGACGATGTCGCCGGTGTATTTCAGAAATCAGCCGCTGGGCAGCACAGCCACAATTATTTATCAGATGTATAAAGAAAATAACCTTGTGCCTGACAGGGAAACGGCTGAGCTTTTGTGCGCGGCAATTATATCAGATACACTGATTTTAAAGTCGCCGACATGTACACAGACAGATATTGATGCGTGTCAAAGTCTCGCAAAGCTTTCGGGAATTGATATAGACAGCTGCGGCAGAGCCATGTTTAAGGCGGGCAGCAATATTTCCAGCAAGACGCCTAAAGAGCTGTTTAACCGTGATTTTAAGAAGTTTGCTGTGGGCGACATCGTTGTAGGAGTTGGACAGGTAAACTGTATGGAAGTAGATGAGATAGCGAACGTTCAAAAAATAATGGGAGGCTATATAGATGAAGTCACTGGGGAGAATGGTCTGGACATGGCATTTTTCATGATTACCAATGTGCTTGACGGCTGTTCTGAGGTTTTGTGCGGCGGAAAGAATGCTGTTCAGACGCTCTCTATGGCGTTTAATGTTCAGCCGGCGGGAGAGTCTGTGCATCTTGATGGAGTCGTATCGCGCAAGAAACAGCTCTTTCCGGTAATTATGGAGGCGCTGCAGCAGTGACAGAATGGATGGAGGATTAATATGAGAAAATTGAGAAAAGATGAGCCGTGCTGGTGCAGAAGTCAAAAGCCGTATGGAGAGTGCCATGCCGAATTTGACAAAAAGATTGAAATATACAGAAAGAAATTTCACAAGGTACCGCCGAGAAGCATTATAAAGAATGAGTTTCAGCTTGAGAAAATGAGGGAGAGCGCAAAAATCAATATTGCAGTTCTTGATTATGTCGGAGAGCATATCCGCGCAGGTATGACTACGGAGGAAATTGACCGTATGGTTTATGAAAAAACAACTGCAATGGGAGGAATTCCGGCTCCTCTTAATTATGAGGGATTTCCGAAGAGCGTGTGCACATCGATTAATGAGCAGGTTTGTCACGGTATACCGTCAAGCAGTGTCGAACTGGTTGACGGAGATATTATAAATGTTGACTGCTCAACTATTCTGGACGGATACTTTTCTGATTCTTCCAGAATGTTCTGCATAGGAAATGTCACGCCCGAGAACAGGAGACTTGTCGATGTGGCTAAAGAGTGTGTGGAGCTCGGGCTTAAACAGGTTAAACCGTGGGGACATCTGGGAGATGTGGCTCAGGCTGTCAATGACCATGCAAGAGCAAACGGGTATTCGGTTGTAAGAGAGGTTGGAGGACACGGAATAGGTCTTGAGTTTCATGAGACGCCGTTTGTGAGCTATGTGATTAAGAAGGGGACCGGAATGGTAATGGCTCCGGGAATGGTATTTACAATAGAGCCTATGATTAACATGGGGTCTGCTGATATATACATAGATGAGAATAACGGCTGGACAATTTACACAGACGATGAGAAGCCTTCAGCACAGTGGGAGATTATGGTGCTTGTCACAGAAACGGGTTACGAGGTTATGTGCTATTGATTTAATACGGGCTGCAAAAGAGGCATGAAGTTTTGTTCAAAGCTGACAGGATAGCAAATCTGAAGTAAGGAACAAAATTGTATTCACAACATAGATTAAATAGAACACTTTTTTATATGAGGTTTCTATGGACTGTATGAAATCGGCTTCGCTTCAGGTCGTTGGTATGGCATATGTGCCGTGGCAGCGATGGGGTGATATTTATGAGCCATGCAAGGCGTTATCCAGAGGTACGTTGTTTGCGGTTCTTGATAAACCTTTCAAGGGAGGATGCAGATGAACAATAATTATTCGGGAAATATGATGAATTCGAGAAACTGCACCCAGAACAGCAGAGGTAATATGAATGCCAGAAATAACATGGACGGTATGGGCTGTATGAATGACAGAAACAGAATGGATGGCATGAACAGAATGAACAGAATGGACGGCATGAGCAACATGAACAGCAGGAACAATATGAACAGAATGAACCGTTCAAATATGGGCTCTGAGGTTGTAAGTGATAAAAAGAGACTTATGATGAACGTATATGAGCTGGGCTTTATCATGACGGAAACTCTTTTGTATCTTGACACTCATCCTGATGATACAGAAGCTCTTGCCTATTTTAACAAAATGAAGCCGCGTTATCAGGAGGCGGTTGCAATGTATGAAAAGCATTGTGGTCCGCTCAATTTTACGAGTGTTGAGAGCGATAATTACTGGACATGGGTAGCGACACCTATGCCGTGGGAAATGGAGGGATGCTGATATGTGGAATTATGAAAAACGTCTTGAGTATCCGATTAACATAAAGCAGACCAACCCGACCCTCGCGGCAATGATTATAAGCCAGTACGGAGGACCGGACGGAGAGCTCGGTGCATCTATGAGATATATTTCACAGCGCTATTCAATGCCGTACAGGGAAGTGGCAGGTCTGCTTACGGATATAGGTACGGAAGAATTTGCACATAGAGGTTGACGGCGTTTACTGTCGAAAAAAAATATCCAGTTCGTTTGAAATGTTTTGTCTGCCGGCGGATTTAAAGGTTTTGCAGGTTATCTCCGAAATGAAAGACTTGTAGAATTTATTTTTCTCTTCGGCTGGTATTTGGGGCGATTTTAGAGCGTTAATACACTCGTCGGAGAGCAGCTCTTTTTTAAAATCACCGGGCATAACGCAAAAGTGCCCATCGTTGTTTTTTATATTTTCGAATTTCTTCGTACAGGTTTCGGTAAGGCAAGGCTTCAGGCATTTAAGCACACAGTCCTCAAAAATTTCGTACTTTATTGAGGCTCTGCATTTGCACGAGGGGTTTATGCAGGTAAGAGTCTGGGACTGTGCGGAAGCGGGAAACGTCTGTTTTGTGCAGCGGCGTTTCAGGGAAAGCATTCTGCCGCAGGAGGCGCACCGCGCAATTCCGGCAAAAGGATTTTTGAGAGTGCGGTCGTTTCGCGAGCTTGTAAGCGTCGTGCCCTTTTGCAGAGCTGCGTAAAAGGTTGCGTCGCCAATAATTCGCTTATGTTTTCCGTTAACATAGATAAACTCGCTGTCATCAGAGGCTTTGGGACGGTATTTTGCTATTTTTCCGTCAACCATCCGTCTTTGGGTTTTGCGGTAATTCCAGCGGATTTTTCCTATATATACGGGATTTTTAAGCATGCCGCGGATTGCCGCGGCAGACCAGTGTGTGCTTTTTCGGGGCTTTATATTTAATTCATCGAGATATTCTGCGATTTTTGCAGGCCCCTTGTCCTCATGCACATACATTTGAAACATGATACGCACAGCCTGGGCTTCGGCAGGGTTTATTTCCAGCGTGTGAAAGGCGCTTTTCCCGGAGCCGACGACCGCTTTTTTGTATCCGTACGGAGCTGTTGAGCCGATAAAATTGCCTTGCTTTACGGAGGCAATCCTTCCCCGGTTCAGTATTTTTTTTGTGTATTCGAGATAATCGTTGCCCCGTGTAAGCTCCATTTCAAAAAATTTGCGGTCGTATTCCTCCGAGAGGTCGTAGATTTTTGGAGGAGTTAAGACAAGTGTACGGGTATATCTGAAGGTATTGACAATTCTTCCGCAGTCCTCAAGGTCGCCTCTGGAGAGGCGCTGCGGCTCGATTACGAGTACGCCGTATATATCGCCGCGCTCAAGCATTCGCAGAATGTATTTTATTACCGGACGGTTTTCTATTGTTTCGGCGGAGCCTACTTCGCGGTAGATAAATTCAGGCGGTATCTCGCCTCCGAGATTTAAGACAGCGTATTCCTGAAGCTGCTGCTCGTGTTTGGACAGAACGGCCGATAAAGGAAGCGTCGGGTCGTCTGAACGCGATTTTCTGAGATACATAATAACTGAGCCGGAACTTAAATTTATGGGGTGTTCTGATGACATATAAACTCCAGTTTTCGGTTTACTGAGACAGTTCCGAAATATGTTTTTCAAAATTAATATATGAAAATCACATGTCCGATATGTTTTTGCGGTATTTGCTTTTTGGCTGAGGCATATGTATAATGAAAGTAAATATTTGCGTGAGGAGTGAGGGGATGAAAACGGAATACAATATTTTGGAGTCAAGGATAAACGAATGTAAAATAAGAGCACATATGCCTGTTATTGCGGAAAAACAAACGCAGAACGGGCATGAAGAGCGGCTTATGGCGCTGAAGGCTTTTGTGGAGCACAGCAGAGGAGAACATGAATATAAATAATATCAGAGGAAGAAAAGGGGAAAAAATATGTATAGCGGAATTGATGTGTCAAATTTTAACGGAAATATTGATTGGGACAGGACGGCAAATGATATTGATTTTGCTGTGATTAGAATTGGCTGGGGCTCGGATTACGAAAACCAGGATGATCCTGAGGCGGAAAGAAATATGCAGGAATGCGAAAGACTTTCAAAACCGTATCAGGTATACTTATACTCATATGCTCTCAACGAGGAGGATGCGAGGAGCGAAGCCGCGCATGCCCTGAGAATGATAAAAAACCATTCGCCGCAGCGAGTATGGATAGATATGGAGGACGGCGACGGATATAAGGAACGGCACGGAGTTAATCCGTATGAGTCGCGCCAGCTGCTTACGGATGTGTGCAGAATATTTTGCAGCGAGGTAGAGTCTGCCGGGTATAAGGCGGGAGTTTATGCCAATAAGAATTATTGGGATAATGTACTTTTTCGCGACCAGCTCACGGACTATTCGGTATGGCTGGCGCACTGGAATATAGATAAACCTTCGATGGATTGTCTTATGTGGCAGTATACCTCTGACGGAAGTGTTTCAGGCATAAAGGGGCGTGTTGACATGGATTATTATTATGGTGAGCTTGAGAACACACAGGGCGGAAATACACAGCCGGAGCGTGAATATGTTGTTGAGAGCGGAGATTCGCTCTGGGCTATTGCCGAGAGATTTTACGGGGACGGAAGCAAGTATACGGTAATTGCATCAAGAAATAATATTGAAAATCCTGAATTGATATATGCGGGGCACAGACTGATAATACCTGATATAGACTGAGAGGAATACGGGTTAAATAAATCGGGTCCGGAATGTAATTATTCCGGACCCGATAGTGCTCTTTAATTAGGAAAAACAGCGTGGTGCGTTTTGACCGTCTTAAGAAGCTTTTTACGAAATAAAAAAGCAGATAACGGGAATCGAACCCGCCTTTCCAGCTTGGGAAGCTAGCGTTCTACCGATGAACCATATCTGCGCTGTTTACGATATTATAACATATTCAATGTAAAATTCAAGTGCAATAAATTTTAAAAATAACTATTGACAAATACCGTAAATATATGTAAAATAGCATTTGCGTTCAGCGCTTAAGACAAAGGTAATTATAAGTTTGGTTTTAAGAGAAGCAGATACAGAACGCGTATACAGTTTTCAGTTTTGCGCGAGTGGCTCAGCGGTGGAGCACCTCCTTGCCAAGGAGGGGGTCGCGGGTTCGATTCCCGTCTCGCGCTCTACAAAAAGGTGTGCCTGCAATTCTGCCGGCACACCTTTTTTACTTTATAGGAAATTCCGAGTTTTAAAGAATCAAAAGAAAACAAGAGTTTACCGAACGTATGTTAGATAA
>CALWKC010000031.1 GCA_944381165.1 uncultured Lachnospira sp.
GGTTGTATTTTATGTCCCGTCATGCTAAACTTGAAATGCCTGAATAATATAAAAAAATTTGTTCTACCGGGATAAATTGCTCGGAACGGAGGATAGTGTGAAAAATAAGCTCGATAGCTTATTTTTCACACGGCTATTTGTGCCGGAGCGTCACAAATAAGCCCTGATGGCAGACGCAAATTTGATATTTGCGTCGCCCCGTCGCGTAAAACGCTCCGGAATGGAGAACTTTATGTATTATATCTGGTTGGTATTTGCTGCCGTCTGTTTTGCGTATTATGCGGTGTGTGCATCATATGCAGGAGTCGGCTCGTCATTTATTTTTATATGGCTTATTGCGGGGGTGTTTTTTACCGCTGTATTCGGTGTGAGATTTGCGGCGGTAAAAGGATTTATCACATTACCGTTATGGGCGGTAAGAGCGTTTTGGTGCGTCATGGCACTTGGAACAGCGCTTTTTGTTTTTCTTGAGATCTGTGTTATATCTCAAATGAACGCAGACACGGATGAGGAATGCGATTATATAATTGTGCTGGGATGCCAGATAAGGGGAAGCAGGGTGACAAAATCTCTGAGAAAGAGACTGGATAAAGCTCTGGAATACTGCCTGAAACACCCTGATACTGTTGTGATTGTCTCAGGCGGAAAGGGAAATGGGGAGGATATATCCGAGGCCGAGGCTATGTATAATTATCTTGCGGACAGGGGAGTGGATAAAGAACGCATAATAATGGAGGCACAGTCGTATGACACGGAGCAGAATATGAGATACAGTGTCCGTTTTATAGAAGATAAGTCTGCAAAGGTTGGAATAGTTACAAGCAATTTCCATGTTTTTCGGGCAAAGAGGCTTGCTGCGGCAAAGGGACTGAAAAATATTTACGGCATCGCCGCGGCAAGCGACCCTGTTCTCACGGTAAATTATATGGTGAGAGAGGCGATAGGTATAGTTAAGGATTTTGTGATGGGCAATTTCATGTACAGGTAAGGACAATGCGGCGAGGTATCCTTTTAAACCTCGCCGAAAAATGCCTTTACTTTGTTGGCGCAGGCGTTTCCCTTAGTGTAGCCGTCATCATACAGATTGAGTATTTTTTCTTTGTCTCGCTCAAGTCTGGAGAAGCCGGCGGTGTTTTCAGGTCTTATAACAATAACTTTGCCTTCTTTTTCGAGTTTTTTAAGCCGTTTAAGGCAGCGGTTATATTCTCCTGCCCTTCTGACTAAAGCCTTTGCGATGTTGGGATAACGGTGGTAGGCACGGGCAAGTGTTTTTGTCGATGCCGTCGTTTTTTTGCGGTAGCCCTCCTCTCTTGTGAGAACGACTACGACGCGGTCGCAGCCGTCGGCGAAGGCCTTCTCAAACGGTATAGAGTCGCTTAAGCCTCCGTCCATATATGGTACGCCGTTGATATAGATATAAGGGAACAAGACAGGAAGAGCGCATGTCGCTTTGAGCACAAGGCTGTCCCTGTCGTCAGGGTCATATGCCATATATTCGGCGGCTCCCGTCTCAACATTTGTTACAACAGCGTAAAACTCGCCGGGATAGGCTTTGAAAGCATCATAGTCGTAGGGTACGAGCTTGTTCGGTATGGTATCGTATGCGAATTTCAGGCCGTAGAAGCATTTGTTTTTTCTGTCAAGAAGATTTCCAATGCCCATATAGCGTTTGTCCTGACAGTAGTCGAGTATAATTTTAAGATTGCGCCCAGGCTGTTTTGAAGCGTAGGATACGCCGTACGCAGCTCCGGCTGAAACGCCTATCATGTAATCGGGCATGATGTTTTTTTCCAGGAAGGCGTCCATTACACCGCATGAGAATACAGTCCTGAAAGCTCCGCCCTCAAATACAATCCCAGTTTTCATAAATAATCCTCCATTCCGAAGCGGTTTATTGCGAAGGAACGCGAAGAAAAATTCGAGAATGCGTTTTTTCTTCTGCGATAGAAGCTGTTTGTGACGCTTCGGCACAAACAGCCATATATATTTTCGGTTTAAATGATGAGAAAGTCAAGAAGAATAGGGAGGTTTCATATGAACGAACAGATAAGAAAAAAGCTCTTTGAAATGGCAGATAAAAAATACGGAGAATTTTCGGCTTCTCTTATCCCGGGGTGCGATAATATAATCGGCGTGAGGCTGCCGTATCTGAGGAAAATGGCTCAGAAGACAGTAAAAGAGCAGCAGAACTGGCAGGAGTGCATGTGCGGAGAGGATATTTATTTTGAAGAGAAAATGCTGCGCGGCATGATAATAGGCTATGGCTGCTTCAAAGACAGGGATGCAGACGCCGCTGCCGTCTGGCTTGAAAAGTTCATTCCGCTTGTGGACAACTGGTCGGTATGCGACAGCTTCTGTATGTCATTTAAGAGCTGTGAGCTTGACAGAGAAAGATTTCTTGAAATTATAGAAAAATATGCCGCGTCAGAAAAGGAATTTGAGGTCAGAACAGCACTCATACTGCTTTTGAGCCATTATTTGAGAGTTGACTGCAACGGCGGTAAAATCACAAGAAAGCGCGCGATAGAGCTTGGCGATTTGGAGGGGGAGGAGATAAAGGGCAGGTATACCGACAAAATATTTGAGCTTCTCGCGAGGAATTATAATCAGGGGTATTATGCTTCTATGGCTGCGGCATGGCTTACGGCGGAAAGCTTTGTCACATTCCCGGGGGCTTCATGGAGCTTTCTGAGCGGAGAGGCGCGAAGTAAAATGGACAACACAACTTATAATATGGCAATCCGCAAAATACGCGAGTCGAGAAATCCTTCAGCTGAGGTAAAGGAAAGGGTAAAGAATTTAAAGAAGTAAATAAAAGAGCTTTAAAAATGGACAAGCAGACATTCTTATAATATAATTATCGAAGTTCAGCCATTTAGTTTATTGTTTCACAAGTCATGCAAAGCAGGACTAGCTGTTTGTGCCGGGGCGTCACAAACAGTTTTGACGGCAGAAGAAAAACTGCATTTGCGGTTGCTCTTCGCCACGTCGCGTAAAGCGCTCCGGAATGGAGATTTTTATGACAGAACATAGTATAGTGCGCAGACCAAACCGGCGAGGTATGATATTGGCTATTGATATGGGCAATACAAATATTGTTATCGGGTGCATTGACGATGAGAAGGTGTATTTTGAAGAGCGCCTTGCCACAGATTTGTCTAAGACCGAGCTGGAGTATGTGGTTATTTTTAAGACAGTGCTTGAGCTGTACGGAATAGACAGCAATGCGATAAGCGGAGCAATTATTTCATCTGTTGTGCCGCAGCTTGTTAATATTATACGCTCGGCTGTCGAAAAGCTTATAGATATAACTCCTATGGTTGTGGGTCCCGGAGTTAAGACGGGGCTTAACATACTTATGGATGAGCCGAGGCGCGTCGGAAGCGACCTTATAGTGGACGCGGTAGCCGCCATAAAAGAGTACGGAGCGCCTGTAATCGTTATAGATATGGGAACTGCCACGACAATGTCGGTTGTTGACGCAAAGGGGAATTATGTCGGCGGCGTAATTCTGCCGGGCATCAGAGTGTCGGTGGATGCGCTTGTGTCAAGGACGGCACAGCTTTCAAGGATAAGCCTTGAGGCTCCGGGGCACGTTATCGGCAAGAATACACTGGACTGCATGAAAAGCGGTGTGATTTACGGAAATGCGTCCTGTATAGACGGCATGATTGACCGCCTTGCCGGTGAGCTCGGAGTTAAGCTTGCAGAGGAAGAGGACAAGCCGGGCAATATGCGAGTTATCGCGACAGGAGGGCTTGCTGGCGTTATAGTTCCGGAGTGCAGACATGAGATAACTGTAGACCAGGCACTTTTGTTAAAGGGTCTGAAAATTATATACGATAAAAATATTGAGTGACAGGAGGAACTTAAAAATGTTGAAGGGCAAAAATGTCATTCTCGGAGTCACCGGCAGCATAGCTGCATACAAAACGGCAAGCCTTGCAAGCGCGTTAAAAAAGCTATCATGTAATGTGGATGTAATTATGACCGAAAATGCCGTGAATTTTATAAATCCGATTACATTTGAAAGTCTTACGGGAAACAAGTGTATTGTTGATACGTTTGACCGAAATTTTCAGTATCAGGTAGAGCATGTCTCTCTTGCCAAAAAAGCCGATTTGATTATGGTTGCCCCGGCCTCGGCAAACTTTCTGGGGAAGGCGGCTGCGGGAATAGCTGACGATATGCTTACCACGACATTTATGGCGTGCGAGTGTAAAAAAATAGCCGCACCGGCTATGAATACGAGAATGTTCAGAAATCCTATTGTTCAGGACAACATGAAGAAACTTGAAAGTTATGGGATTGAGATTGTTAATCCCGCGAGCGGGTATCTCGCGTGCGGCGACACGGGAGAGGGAAAGATGCCAGAGCCTTCCGTGCTGCTTTCGTTTATTTTAAGAGAGCTTGCGCATGAGAAGGATATGAAAGGGCTTAAAGTGTGCGTGACCGCAGGACCTACAAGGGAGGCGATTGACCCGGTGAGGTTTATTTCAAACCGCTCTACGGGTAAAATGGGATATGCGCTTGCAGAGAACGCTATGCTGAGAGGAGCTGATGTGACGCTTATCTCAGGACCGGTAAATATTCCGGAGGTTCCGTTTGTAAATAAGGTGCGTGTGGAATCGGCAAGGCAGATGTATGACGCTGTTACAGAGGCCGCAGCGGATGCGGATATTGTTGTGAAGGCGGCGGCGGTTGCAGATTACAGACCATCAAATGTGGCTGACGAGAAAATCAAGAAAAAAGACGGCGATATGTCCATTCAGCTTGAGCGCACGGACGACATTATAGGAACGCTGGGAGCAAATAAGCGGGACGGATTGTATCTCTGCGGTTTTTCTATGGAAACAGAAAATATGCTTGAAAATTCCGAGGCAAAGCTTAAAAAGAAAAATCTTGATATGATTGTTGCAAATAATGTCAAGGTCGACGGGGCAGGCTTCGGAACAGACACAAATGTAGTCACGCTTATAACAAAGGAAGGTATAGAGGAGCTTCCTATTATGAGCAAGAAAGAGGTTGCGGAGGAGATATTCAGCCATATCCTCAGGGCAAGACGCTCCTGATTAATATCAGTCTGTAAAATAATTTTTATATAGAACAGGGAAAGGAGATTTATGAAAGGATTTAAGGCTAAGGCTATTATTGCGGGAACTGTTATTCTGGTGGCGGCAGCGGCAATATATTATTATTTTGCGCTTCCTGCCATTAATATTCACTCTCCGGGTTTTTGGAAATTTATTATATTTGTTTTTGTGGCTGCCACGATTATCTATGCGCTTTTTAACGCAAGGGTGACGGAAAAGCAACGCAAAAGCAAAACTTTCGGAGGCTCGGTCAATGGATTCGGCATAGAATTTAAGACGCGTGCCGCATCAAAAATATTTAAGGTGCTGGCTGCTTTGTGTATTGCGGTGATAGCTGTGTTTCTAATAGGCTCTCTGCTGTCATCTGAAATTATCAACGCTTCAAAGTATCAGAAGCTTATGACGGTTGAGACGAGAAATTTCCAGGAGGATATTAAAGAGGTATCGTATGACCAGATACCGATTCTTGATAAGGACTCTGCGGAGACAATAGGAAATCGAGTAATGGGTACAATGGTTGATCTTGTGTCACAGTTTGAAGTAAGCGACATGTACACGCAGATTAATTATAAAGACAAACCTGTACGCGTTTCACCGCTTCAGTACGGAAGTCTCATAAAGTGGTTTACAAACAGGTCGGATGGTATTCCGGGATATATAAGAATAGATATGACTACGCAGCAGGCTGAGATTGTAAGGCTTGAAGAGGGAATAAAGTATTCTACAAGCGACCACTTCGGAAGAAATATTTACAGACATCTGAGATTTGCGTATCCAACTTATATTTTTGACGATATACGCTTTGAGATTGACGATGAAGGAACTCCGGTGTGGATTTGTCCTGCAAAAAAATATAACGTAGGCCTGTTCGGCGGAGTTACAATAGGAAGAGTTGTAATCTGTAATGCCGTTACCGGGGAAATGCAGGACTATGACGTGTCGGAGGTTCCTCAATGGGTGGATAAGGTATATTCGGCGGAGATGCTGATTGACCTGTATGATTATTACGGAACATTGAAGCACGGCTTTTTAAACAGTGTGTGGGGGCAGAAAGACTGTGTAAAGACAACTGACGGCTATAATTATGTCGCTCTTGAGGACGATGTGTGGGTATATACGGGAATAACCTCAGTGGGGCAGGATGAGTCTAATGTCGGATTTGTCCTTATGAATCAGAGGACAATGGAGACGAGATATTATGAAATTTCAGGCGCGGAGGAATATTCCGCTATGAGTTCAGCTGAGGGCAAGGTACAGCATCTGGGCTACGAGGCGACGTTTCCGCTTCTTTTAAATGTGGAAGGGGAGCCTACGTATTTTATGGCGCTTAAAGACAGCGCCGGATTGGTAAAATCATACGCCATGCTGAATATCGAGAAGTATCAGAATGTGGCGATAGGCGATACGGTGAGCGAGTGTGAGGACAACTATGTTAAAATGCTTTCCGAAATGGGGGTTATAACAGAGCAGCCGAAAGAGGAGCAGCAGGTTTCGGGTGTAATAACAAGAATGGTGCAGACGGTAGTAGACGGAAATTCTCACTATTATATTACTCTTGAAGGTGTTTCCGGTATCTTTGACGTATTGATTTCCGAAAATCCTGAGATAATTATGTATAATGTGGGAGACACAATTAAGTTGAGCTGCACTGAGAACGGCAAAGTCTATGAGGCGGTGCCGCTGCAGTAGCGGCAGCGTTTCATGTGTATGGCTGAACTGTTACTATTATGCTAAATAAAGTTGCGAATTTTATTGAAACCGTGTTCTTTTTATAGTACAATAGAGAAAATTGACAACTTTAAGGAGATTCAGAATGGATATTATTGTAAAGTATATTGATGAGCTGTTGGAGAAGAGCACTCCGGACGCACCTGTATGGAACATTGAGAAGATTAAGCAGGGACTGAAATCAAAGTGGAATTACATTGACGGTTGTATGATTAAGGCTGTACTTCAGATGTATGCAATTTCAAAGGATGAGAAATATCTGAAGTTTGCAGACGATTTTATTGATTACAGAGTATTTGATGACGGAACAATAGACGGATACAGCATCGGTGAGAAGAATATTGACAATGTCAATGCCGGAAAGACACTTTTTGAGCTCTATGATCTTACAGGCAAGGAGAAGTACAGAAAGGCGATTGATTTGGTTTATTCTCAGATAGAGATTATGCCTAGATGCGAGTCAGGCAACTTCTGGCACAAGGATATTTATCCGTATCAGGTATGGCTCGACGGTTTGTATATGGGACAGCCTTTTTATCTCGAGTATGAGACAAGATTCAACGACAGAAAGAATTACAATGATATTTTTTCGCAGTTTAAGTTTGTAATCGAGAACATGAGAAATCCTCTCAACGGTCTGTATTTTCATGCTATGGATACGAGCAGACAGGCTTTCTGGTGCGATAAGGTTACAGGTCTTTCGCAGCACAGCTGGCTGAGAGCTATCGGCTGGTATTCTATGGCGCTGCTTGACTGCCTTGATATTGTCGATAATTCAGACCACAAGTTTGACGAAGAGTGCAAGATGCTTGAGGACGCTCTTGTTGATTTGATTAATTCGATGATTAAGTATCAGGATGAGAGCGGTATGTGGTATCAGGTTGTCAATTACGGCGGAATGGACAAGAATTATCTTGAGACAAGCGGAAGCTCAATTCTGGCATATGCTATTCTCAAGGGCGTAAGACTGGGATTTTTGCCGGAGTCATACAGACAGTACGGTGAGAAGGCGATAGACGGTATATGCAGCAAGTATTTAAAGACAAAGGAGGGAGAGATGTCCCTCGGCGGTATTTGCCTTGTCGCAGGTCTTGGCGGATCAAACAGAAGACCGGGTACATATGACTATTATATGTCAGAGCCGATTGTTGAGGATGACGCAAAGGGCGTTGGTCCGTTCCTGCTTGCATACACTGAATTACTACGTTATAAGAATAAATAATAAAAAATAAATATTATGGGGCGCATGTTTTCAGCATGCGCCTATTTTTAGGAGGAGTTATATGAAACCATATGTAACTGCGGAAGAGGTTATCGAAAAACAGGGGGAAAACCAGAGAACATACCGTTTTCTTACAGCGGAAAACGGCTGTGTAAACGGCTGTGCTTCAGGCACAACGGTATATGCGAGCAATGAATTTTCAGACCATCCGGGAGCTCATGACGACCAGGAGGGATTTTATGTGCTTGAGGGAGAGGGGTATGCAAAGCTGGACGACCTTGTTTTTCCGATTAAGGCGGGAGATTCCTTTGTGGCGCTTCCCGGAGTCAAGCATACGCTTCGCACAAAGGAGGGCTGCAAGCCGGTCAAGGTTTTCTGGTTTCACAGCGGAATTTAGTGCATGGCGGATCAGGCACAAAATTTGTGTTGTGGCAAAGTGAACATTGATGTATAATGGGCTCTAAGAGCACACTTATGTGGCATAATAGCGTCATCAAGCTGACGCATTTAAGTTTGCGAAGCAAACTTATTTATGGGCAAAAAGCAGCCCGAAATTATGGTATAAAGATTTGAAAAGGAGAAATAAGAATGTTTAAGATTAATGACAATTATCTGAAGCTTCCGGGAAGCTATCTTTTTTCGACAGTAGCGAAGAAAACTAATGCGTTTATGGCTGCCAATCCTGATAAGAAGGTAATCCGTCTGAGTATCGGTGACGTTACACAGCCTCTTGCTCCGGCGATTATTGACGCGCTGCACAAGTCTGTTGACGAGATGGCTCACGCTGAGACGTTTCACGGATATGCTCCTGATTTGGGATATGATTTCTTAAGAAACGCTATTGCGGAGAATGATTATAAGAGCCGCGGCTGCGATATTTCGGCTGATGAAATTTTCGTGAGTGACGGAGCAAAATCCGATTCGGGAAATATAGGAGATATTTTCTCCGTTGACAATAAAATCGCTGTCTGCGACCCTGTTTATCCTGTTTATGTTGACACCAACGCTATGTCCGGAAGGACAGGCGATTATATTGAGTCGCAGCAGAAATGGAGCAATGTGATTTATATGCCTTGTACTGAGGCAACTAACTTTGCGCCGGAAATTCCTAAGGAGACGCCTGATATTATCTATCTGTGCTTCCCTAACAATCCTACGGGCTCAACAATCACAAAGTCTGAGCTTCAGAACTGGGTTGATTATGCCAACAAGGTAGGCGCGGTGATTATATACGATGCCGCTTATGAGGCATATATTTCAGAGGAGAATGTTCCTCATTCAATTTACGAGTGTGAGGGAGCGAGAACATGCGCAATCGAGCTCAGAAGTTTTTCTAAGAATGCTGGCTTTACGGGCGTCAGACTCGGTTTTACGGTTATTCCTAAGGATTTAAAGAGCGGCGATACAACGCTTCACAGTCTCTGGGCAAGACGCCACGGAACAAAGTTCAACGGAGCTCCTTACATCGTGCAGCGCGCGGGTGAGGCTGTATATTCCGAGGCAGGAAAGAAGCAGACAAAGGAACAGATTGCTTACTATATGAACAATGCCAAGGTAATTATGGAGGGACTTAAGTCTGCGGGATATTCTGTTTCGGGAGGAGTAAATGCTCCGTATATCTGGTTAAAGACGCCTGACGGAATGTCTTCATGGGATTTCTTCGATTATCTTCTTGAGAAGGCGAATGTTGTCGGCACACCGGGAAGCGGCTTTGGACCAAGCGGCGAGGGCTATTTCAGACTGACAGCTTTCGGCTCATATGAGAATACGGTTGAGGCTATTGAGAGAATAAAGAAGATGTGATTGATGTGAGAACTGGTATTTGATGTTAAAATGTATTATTGCCGGATGCTTATTTTTGCGGACAAGCATCCGGCAAATTTTTGTCAAAACTTTTATAAAAGAATTTTATAAAACATCTGGAAATACTGAATAAAATGGGGTAATATTAAGTCATAAAGAAACGAGCCAATGCTTGTATTTTAAATGTAATGTATGGAGGATTATTATGTGGCAGGCAGATTTAGAAAACGGTAATTACCGAAATCCGATTCTTTACGCAGATTACTCTGACCCGGACGCGATAAGAGTCGGAGAGGATTATTTTATGATTGCATCGAGTTTTTCAAATGCACCGGCGATGCCGCTTCTGCATTCAAAGGATTTGGTGAACTGGAAGGTTGTAAATTATGTTTTGGATAAAGTTCCGGAATTCCGTTACAGAAACCCGATACACGGCTGCGGAGTGTGGGCTCCGTCAATAAGGTATCATGAGGGTACATATTATGTTTGTTTTCCTATGCCTGACGAGGGGATTTACATGACAACCACAAAGGACCCGCTGGGAAAATGGAGCAAGCCTGTAAATATAAGACCGGGAGCAGGGTGGATTGACCCTTGTCCTTTCTGGGATGATGACGGAAGGGCTTATCTTGTGGCTGGAGTTGCCAAGAGCCGTATCGGCTATAAGAGCGTTCTTCATATGGTGGAGATGCAGCCTGACGGAATGGGGCTTATAGGCGAAGAGGTAAAGATTTTTGACGGAAATTTAAACGACCAGGTAACGATTGAGGGACCGAAGCTCTATAAGAAAAACGGCTGGTATTATATATTTGCTCCGGCAGGAGGAGTAAAGACGGGCTGGCAGACAGTGCTTCGCTCGAAAAATATTTTCGGACCGTATGAGTACAAGGTTGTTATGCGCCAGGGTGATTCGCCTGTAAACGGGCCTCATCAGGGGGCGTGGGTTGATACCGTAACGGGAGAGGACTGGTTTCTGCATTTTCAGGATGTTTACGCAGCGGGAAGAATTGTCCATCTCCAGCCTATGCACTGGGAAAATGAATGGCCTGTAATAGGCGTAAATAAGCCGGGAAATGATTACGGCGAGCCCGTTATGGAGTACAGAAAGCCTGATATAGGAAAGACACAGGAGGAGCTTGCGGACAAGTCAGAATATCCTGTCTGTGAGCCTGATTGCAGTGATGAATTTGACGGCGAAAAGCTGGGGCTTCAGTGGCAGTGGAACGCCAACAGCGAGGAAGGATGGTATTCGCTTGAGAACGGAAGGCTGAAGCTGGCTGCGGTTGCGGCGTCGCCTCTTCGTCCGGTGGGTGATTTGAGAAATCTTCTTCTTCAGAAGTGGCCTGCGCCTGAATTTTGCGCAGAGACGAAAATGGAATTTTCCGGACTCGGGGAGGGAGATACCGCAGGGTATGTGTCTCTCGGAATGAAATATATTGCAGCTGCGGTTGAAAAATGCGGCGGACAGTATATTATAAAGAAGATTAAGGGAGAGCAGAGCTTTGACTGTGATACGGCGTACACGGATGAACAGATGGAGCAGCTTCAGATACTCTCGGAGGAAGAATTTGAAAAATTCGGAAAGAGCGTTTATTTCAGATATACGGTCAGGGTCACAGACCATATCACTCACTATGAGCTTGGGCTTCCGGTAAAGGACGCCCCTCAGGAGGAAATCGTGCTTGAGTACAGCCTTGACGGAGAAAATTATATCGATGCGGTAAGAACAGAGGCTAAAGCGGGCCGCTGGGTCGGCGTTAAGAGCGGTGTATTCTGTAAGCATGACAGCAGCAAGGATGCTCCGGCAGGATACGCTGAGGTTGAGTATGTCAGGTATAATAGCGTCGGCTGAGCCGACGCATGCAAGTTTGCAAAGCAAACTTGTGATGGACAGAAAACTGTCCAAGACTAAGGTACAATAGTGTCGGCTGAGCCGACGCATGCAAGTTTGCAAGGCAAACTTGTGATGATATAATGCGGAAAGCCCGCGGCTTATACAAGCCGCGGGCTTTTGGCGCTGTGCGCGCAAAGATTTATTGTCTGATATAGCTCTGATTGTTTCGGCTCTCAGAAAAATACGTGGTCGCCTATTCTTAATTTGTCGTCATCGATACTGCCTCGGTAAGCGTGGAAATACAGAGCATTTACGTTAATGTAGCCGTTTAGTACGTCCTGCGCAGCCTGAACACAGTCGTCTTTGGCTCCTCTTGCCAGGACAACGGCAAACCTGCCGCTTGCAACAGGTGAGAACTGCCCCGGTGCAAATAAAACCTCAGAGATAGTATTTGCAAATCGTGAATTTCTCACACGGTTTATCACTACGCTGCCGACAGCACATTTTCCCTCATACGGCTGATTGCCGGATTCACATTCTATTATCGCCGCGAGCATTTCTAAATCTGTCGCGTTGTAGTCTATAGGCGTATTGATAACGCTGCCGCCGGAGCCTGCGTTGTTCTGGCTTGTTTTCTCAGACTCGCGTATGCGTTCCTCCTCAAGCTGCTGCTCATATTGGAGAGCAAGCTCCTCAAAGCGGGCAATATCATCGGAGTTGGTATCAAGCTGCTGCTGTTTGGAGAGCAAAAGCTGCTTAAGGTTTTCGGCTTCCTCTGACGCCTGTATTTTAAGAGTGTCAAGTTCGGCAATATCGACGCTCAGTTCATCGCTTGTCTGTGCAAGCCTTGTGATTATATCCTCCATATTGTCAAGCATTTTCCGGTCGTACGATGAAAGCTGAGCGATATACTCTGATTTTGAGAGGAAATCAGCGAGACTTTCCGCGCCCAGCATCATATCAAGTGCATTTTGGCTTCCGTGTTCATACATATACTTAATCCGCAGCTTCATTGCGTCGTACTGACGCTGTTTTTCTTCCTCAAGCATTGACTTTTCGTCTGTCAGGGAGTCAATCTGACTTTGTTTGTCCTGTATCTGAACTTCCAGTGAGTTGAGTGTCTCGTTAATTCCGTCGATTTGAGAGACAAGCTCGGCAATATCGGAAGAAATACCCGACTGCTCGGCTCTCAGCTCGTCAAGCTTTCTGTTGGTCTCATCGAGGTCGTCCTGTGTGGTCGCGTACGAAATCAGCGGAACTACCGGAGACAGACATAGTATGAGTACAAGATATGCGCAAATTATTTTTTTGCGTGATTTTCTGCGGAAATTGCTTCCCGGAAATATTCTGTTTTGTGAAGCTGAGTTGTTTTCGGATAAGGTTTTTTTCGTACTCAAAATAGCTCTCCTTAATAATCTGTACAAAAATATACGGCTAAAAGTGTGTCTTAAATATATTGAATTTTGGGTTATCGGCTTAAGCTAAGTATAATTTGCGCCGGCATAAATTGCAAGTTGCCCGCAATAGTGTTATTATTAACCGGTAAATCGTTAAATATTATTAAAAATACCATGAATTTGCGGAATAATTCAGATTGAAAATGGTTGGCTGTTTGTGCTGAAGCTTCACAAACAGCTCTTATCGCATAAGAAAAACAGCCTTAGCGAATTATTCTTCTCGACCTTTACGCGTAAACCGCTTTGGAATGGGGGCAGTATGTTTAAATTTGGACACGGACAGACGTCCGGTACATTTGTAACAGAATATTCGGGAAATTCAGAAAAAATTACAATAGATGAGCAGATTGACGGGCAAAAAATTGAGGGCATAGGTTCGTTTGCGTTCAGTGAACACCGCGAGCTTACCGAGATAACGCTGCCTGACACAATAGGCTTTATAGGGGCGCATGCGTTTTATAACTGCCGCAATCTCAAAAAAATATCGTTGAGCGACAGAGTGACGGACATCGGTGACGGGGCGTTTAAGAACTGTTACAATATCAGTGAAATCTGTATAAAAATGACGGGCAGCAGCATGAAATGCCTGAAGGGAATATTGTCCGAGGTCAATAATGAAGTGGCTGTAACAATACAATATACAGAAAATACGGCAGTGCTTGTCTTTCCGTATTATCTGTACAACTACGAGGAGAATACGCCTGCAAGGATTGTAAATCAGATTACCGAGGGCTCGGGAATACAGTACAGAGAGTGCATAGAGGGAGATGACGTCAACTATGTCCAGTATGACAGGCTGTTCGAGGCAGGACTGCATATTGACGTCATGGATTCAGCGTGGAAAATAGCCTGCTGCCGTCTCAAATATCCGTACAAGCTGGGCGCTGAGGCGAAAGAGAGGTATACGAAATTCATATCCGAAAATATGCGCGCGCTTATAAATAACATGACGCGAGGGGAGGATTACGGCGCTCTCAACATGCTTTTGTCAATGGAAATGCTGGACAGAGACGACTGCGCCGCATGCATTGACACAGCAAGGGAAGAATCATGTATGGAGGGGCTTGGAATACTGCTTGCCTATCAGAAAGCGCATTTTGGGACGTCCCACAGGAAGTTTGAGTTTTAGGGCACAGGGGAGGCTTGAATTGGAAGATAACAGGAGAGGTGAAAAGGATTGGGCGCTGCTTGGAAGGCGTATTTTAGATACTGCCAGGCAGGAGCTGTTTCTCGGAATGAGGTATCTGTTTTCGGCGCTCAATATGCTTGAATATTCAGAAAACAGACAGATAGCTTATGTTGCAACAGACGGCAGCAGTCTCTATTATAATCCCATGCTGCTGGCACAGCGCTATAAGGCGGAGCCGACAGATGTCAACAGAGCGTTTCTTCATATGGTAATGCACTGTCTCTTTAGAAATATATTTGAGGGAAGCAGGTATGAAAGCGACGAGGACAGGCAGCTGTGGGATTTGGCGTGCGACATCTGCGCCGAGTATCTTATTGACAGCATAGAGCTGAGCTGTGTCATGAAGCCCGAAAATACAGAAAGGGAAAATATTTACCGTGAGTTGTCAAAGAGCTGCAGAGTATTCAGCGCGCAGAATGTATATTATATCTTAAAGACACAGATGAGGTCATCGGCGAATAAATGGAGCGCCGCGGGAATTTTTTATGTGGACGACCACAGATACTGGTATGAAAACAGAAAAGAAAATAACGGTGAAAGCGGCGATAACAGCGGAGACGATGATGCAAACGGCGGCGGTCAGCCGGACGGCGGGAATAAAAAGAGTGAAAAACAGTGGGAGGACGCCGCCAAAAAGTTACAGTCAGCAATGAGCTTTGATTCCGGCAGGGGTGATACAAAGGGAAGGCTTCTGAGAACGCTTCGGGCCGAAAATCATAAAGAAATTTCATATCGCGATTTTTTGAGAAAATTTGCTGTGGTCAGAGAAAAAATGCATGTTGACATGGATTCTTTTGACTATGGATATTATAATTACGGAATGACTGTATACAAAAATATGCCGCTTATTGAGGAACTGGAATACAGGGAGGAGAGCGGAATTGAGGATTTTGTGATTGTGCTCGACACTTCGGGCTCCTGTGCATACAGTCTTATCCAGCGCTTTATTGACACTACATTTAACATTCTCACCGAGTCAGAGGTGTTTTTCGATAAAATTAAGCTGCACATTGTACAGTGCGACAATCAGATACAGGAAGATACTGTTATCACAGACATATCACAGGCGGAGGCTTTTAAAAATAATTTTACTGTCAGGGGATTTGGAGGAACAGATTTTCGCCCGGCATTTAACTATATTGAGAAGCTGCGACGGGAGGGAAGCCTTAAACGCCTTAAAGGAGTGCTTTATTTTACGGACGGATATGGAATATATCCCTCGCACAGACCTGCGTACGACGTGGCGTTTGTATTTCCTGAGATGTATGATGCAGAGAGGATTGTGCCCGGGTGGGCGATAAGAGTTGAGCTGCCTGAGCTTCAGGAATAATAAATTTTGCCGGGAGCGGCGGAAACGGAGAGAACATGAATATCAGCAGAGCAAAGGAAGAGATAAAGAATACCGTGAGAGCCTATCTTGCCAAGGACGTGGAGGGACGCCCGCTTATACCCGCGGTGCGGCAGCGCCCCGTGCTGCTTATAGGACCGCCGGGAATAGGAAAAACGGCGATTATGGAGCAGGCAGCCAGAGAATGCGGCATAGGGCTTGCGGCGTACACAATGACTCACCACACCAGACAGAGCGCAATGGGGCTTCCGTTTATAGACAAAAAAAATTATGACGGAAAAGAGGTGCCGGTTACATCATATACGATGAGTGAGATTATCTCGTCTGTACATGATAAGATAGAGAAAACAGGAATAAGAGAAGGAATTCTGTTTATAGATGAGATTAACTGTGTATCGGAGACGCTCGCGCCCGTAATGCTTCAGTTCCTTCAGGCTAAGATGTTCGGAAATACAAGAGTGCCTGAGGGCTGGATTATTGTGGCGGCGGGAAATCCGCCTGAATACAACCGTTCAGTCAGAGAATTTGATGTCGTGACTCTGGACAGGGTTAAATATATTGAAGTAACGCCTGATTACAGCGCGTGGAAGGCATACGCGCAGAAAAATGACGTTCACAGGGCGATTTTATCGTATCTTGACGCCAGACAGGAAAATTTTTATAAAATAGAGACTACGGTTGAGGGGAAGAGATTTGTCACCGCGAGAGGCTGGGAGGATTTGTCCGACATGCTCAAGGCTTATGAGAGGCTGGGTATTCCCGCTGATGAGCAGCTCGCAGGAGAATATATACAGGAGCCTGAGACGGCTATGGATTTTGCCAATTATCTGTCGCTTTATTACAAATATGAGAAGGCTTACAGCGTGAACGATATTCTCGGCGGAAATGCGGCAGAGCAGGTTTATGAGAGAATAAAAAATGCGCCGTTTGACGAGAGGGTGAGCGTTGTCAGTCTGATACTCGGCGGGCTTAATAATCTGTTTAAAAAATACTACAGGTGCACTCAGACGGCGCAGGAACTGTTTGATGAGCTGAAAGCATTTCAGAGGGAGGAAGCTAAGCCTTTTGAGGAGGTTGTCAGGGGATACTCGGCTGACTTCGTTGAAAAAAAGGAGGGCGGACTTCTTGACGATGAGCAGCTGGCTGTAAAAGCTCAGGTTATGAAGCTTTTAAACAGTTATACTCTTGCCGTAAAGGAGCAGGGAGCTTTAGGACATGCTGAACAGTTTGCGGTGGTTTCATCGGAGTTTATGAAGCTGTCTGATGAGCGTGAGAGGCTTTCTGAGAAGGTTTCGCAGGCTCTTGAGAACGCGTTTGATTTCGGGGAGCGCGCTTTCGGGCAGGGGCCGGAGCTTGTGTTTTTTGTGACGGAGCTTGCGGCAGGATTTTACAGCCTTTCGTTTATTCAGGAAAACGGAAACGAGAGGTTTTACCGCTATAATAAGAGTATGCTTCGCGATACGGCGAGAGAGCGGCTTATAAGCCAGCTTTGAAATTGTTTATATTTTCTTAATTGCATTTAGGGGTTCGCGGGGATATATTGGTATACAGGTTTTTAAAATGAAACAAAGAAAGGAATAATATATGCTTGAGCTAGAAGGTATAAAAAAGACCTATGTCACAGGCACCACATCTGTGGAAGCATTAAAGGGGATTAACCTTAAGTTTCGCGACAGCGAGTTTGTATCAATACTCGGACAGTCGGGCTGCGGAAAGACTACGCTTCTCAATATAATAGGCGGGCTGGATCAGTATACGCAGGGCGATTTGAGAATTAACGGAAAATCTACGAAGGATTTTAAAGACAGGGACTGGGATGCTTACAGAAACAACTCTATCGGTTTTGTATTTCAGAGCTATAATCTGATACCGCACCAGACAGTGCTTGCGAATGTTGAGCTGGCGCTTACTCTTTCGGGCGTTTCCAAAACAGAGAGGAGGCAGAGGGCGAAAGAGGCTCTTGAAAAGGTAGGGCTCTCGGAGCAGATACACAAAAAGCCGAATCAGATGTCAGGAGGACAGATGCAGCGTGTGGCAATAGCCAGAGCTCTTGTAAATAATCCGGATATTCTTCTGGCAGATGAGCCGACAGGAGCGCTTGATACCGAGACAAGTGTTCAGATAATGGAGCTGTTAAAGGAAATCGCAAGGGACCGTCTTATAATTATGGTTACTCATAACCCTGATCTTGCCCAAAAATATTCAACAAGAATTATAAGGCTGCTTGACGGAAAAATTACGGATGACAGCGATGAGTATACAGAAGAGCAGATGCAGGCCGATGTCATGAAAAAAACTGACAGCGCTCGCTTCTCTGATACTGTAACTTCAGCGCAAAAAAACAAAAAAAGGAAAAGAAACCAAAAACCTCGATGTCATTTCTGACGGCTCTTGGGCTTAGTATGAATAATCTTCTTACTAAAAAAACCAGAACAATACTCACTGCGTTTGCCGGAAGCATAGGTATTATAGGAATTGCATTGATACTGTCTATCTCAAACGGTATTCAGCTATATATCGACCGTGTTCAGCGCGACACACTCTCAAGCTATCCTATTCAGCTCCAGAAAGAAAGCGTTGATATAGGCGGGCTTATTGAAAGCATGGCCGGAACAGGTGACAAGGATACAGCTCACGGCACGGATAAAATTTACAGCAACAATATCATGACAGAAATGGTCAACAGTATGGTTGCCGAGGTAAACAGCAATAATTTAAAGGCGTTTAAGACGTATATTGAGGAGCACAGCGATGAGGTCAACGGCTTAATAAGCGATATACAGTACAGCTACGATGTACCTCTTTATATTTACCTGCCGGATACCTCAGATGGCGCCGTGCAGCTTAATCCAAGCACTATTATGGAAAATATGTACGGCGTGTCCGCGTCAGACGGCGGTATGATGTCGGCAGGTATGCAGAATACAAGCGTATGGTCTCAGCTGCTGGGAAACAGAGAGGTTTTGGAGGAACAGTATGATTTGCTGGCAGGAGCATGGCCGGAAAATTACAACGAAGTTGTAATTTTAGTGGACGAAAATAATGAGATTGACGATTACACACTTTATTCACTCGGATTTAAGGACCCGTCAGAGGTTAAGACTATTTTTAAAAATGTCATGTCCGGAGATACATTTGAGAGCGAGGAGCTTGAACTTACCTATGAGGAAGTGCTGGCACACACCTTCAAGCTTGTTATTCCGACAGATTTGTACAGCTATGACGAGAGGACTGGCACATGGGAAGACTGTTCGGATGACGATAATTATATGACGTCAGTTATAAATAACGCAGAGGAAATTAGAATTTCAGGAATTATCCGCAAAAATCCCGATGCAGTGAGCGCGTCCGTGAGCAGTGGAGTTGCGTACACAAGGGATTTAATGCTTCATATAATTGACAGGGTAAATGAGGCTGACATCGTAAAGCAGCAGCTTGAAAATCCTGAGGTTGATGTGTTTACGGGAATTCCGTTCGACAACGATAAGGACACCCCTATAACAATGGATGATGTAAACGCTTATATCGCGACGCTTCCGGAGGAGGAGCAGGCGCAGATGACTGCGGTCATGAGCCAGATGAGTGAGGAGCAGATACTTGAGAGCTTTCGTCAGTCACTGAAGGCTCAGACTACGGAAGCGACGCTTGAAGGCAATAAATCGCTGCTGGGCATTACAAACGAGGATAATCCGTCGGAGATTGCTATATATGCGAAGGATTTTGAGTCAAAGGAAGAGCTGGAGGAGTTAATAAACAGATATAACACTGAGGTTACGGACGCAGGCTATGAGGAGGATACAATCAGCTATACGGACTATGTCGGAATTATGATGTCTTCAGTAAGCACAATTATCACGGCAATTTCTTCGGTGCTTATAGCATTTGTAGCGATTTCACTGGTTGTTTCGTCCATTATGATTGGAATAATTACTTATATTTCAGTGCTGGAGAGAACAAAAGAAATCGGTGTGCTCAGAAGTATCGGCGCCTCAAAGAAGGATGTATCGAGAGTATTCAATGCGGAGACGCTTATTGAGGGCTTTGTTTCCGGGGCAATGGGAATACTGATTACGCTGCTTTTGTGTATTCCTGCAAATATAATTATCAAAAAGGTTACTACAATATCAAATCTGGCGCAGCTTCCGGTTGGAGGGGCAGTGATTTTAGTGGTTATAAGCATGCTTCTGACAACTGTCGCGGGCTTGATTCCGGCGAGAATGGCTGCCAAAAAAGACCCTGTAGTGGCGCTAAGAACAGAGTAGGTATATGGTTTTTCAGAGAATGTGCGCCTTTTGGCGCACATTCAGCGTATCTGCCGAGTTTTAGCTGAGATGAACAGTGCGTTGTCGTTAAGGCTTTACTTTCAAACTTTAGTGTGCTAAAATCTTAAATAATCGGTGCGGAGTTGTCCGCTTTGTTGCAGAGAAATTTTGCGGGAATGGGGTATATTTATGAACAGTAAATTGAAAACGCCGGCAGTCGAGCAGTTGTTTGACGCAATATTAAGTCTTGAAAACAGAGAGGAGTGCTTTGATTTTTTCGAGGATGTCTGTACAATCAATGAGCTTCTGTCTCTGTCTCAGAGATTTGAGGTGGCAAAAATGCTCAGAGAACATAAAACATATCTTGATATTGCGGAAAAGACAGGCGCCTCAACTGCTACGATAAGCAGAGTAAACAGGTCGCTCAATTACGGAAATGACGGATATGACAGGGTATTTAAGAGATTAAATATGTTGGACAATGATGATAATGACTGAAATCAGTAAATAATAAAAAAGCTGCCGTAAGTGTTAATACCCCGGAGCGCACAGCGTATGACAATGAATTTATTGCCGCGCTGAACGCTCCGGGGTATTTGATTTTACACGGGCAGCAGGATGAATGAAAATGCTTTTATTTGGCTGCTGGCATTTTACTGTTTTTTATTTTCCGTTTTTTTGTTTTCGGTATTTTTTCCGCCTGCACTTTTTCTTGAAGAGTAATCGTCAATAAGTGTCTCAATCATATTTTTCTTCATATAGACATCAAAGCTTAAGAGCGATACCAGACTGAACAGTTCGAGAAATTCACGCTGTTCGCTGTCCTCAACGTAGTCGAAGGACTTGCCGGAAAGCTTTGATTTTTCAAGAATATCTCTCGAAAGACCTGATACCTGAGACTTGCACAGATTATAGACCTCTCTGTATACATCGTCCATATCCGGAGTGCTGTCTGTATTAAAACATTTTTCAGTAAGAGGACTGATCAGCTTCTGAATATCGCTTATAGTCAGAATGTTTTTCAGATAGTATATAAATGCAAGCACGTAAAGGTGGTCGCGGGAATACTTCTTTTTTACCGGAGCCGGAAGCAGATTGTTTTTAGTGTAATTGTTAATCATGGTCTTAGTGAGAATTTTATCATCCTCATGGCGCTTGCTGTCGCTTAAATGCTCGTCCATAAAGGTAGTAACCTGGTCCATGTACAGGTTGATGTTAGGAACGTCTCCGGGCTTTATATAATTGAGCTTTGCAAGCTTTTTTAAGACAGAAGTTACAAATTCTGTATTATCGTTAGTCATTTTATCCTCATTTCTGCACACATATGCTTAAAGAATATACACTCTTATATTGTAATGTTTACACCTTATTATATAGTATTAAAAACTATATGGCAAGCCTTTTATTTTTGGTAAATATGGTAACAGCTTATGAGCAAAGTTAGCTGTGAAGCAGTGGGAAAGTGCCTTAGGCGCAGCTTTGCGGATGGCGCGGGCTGAACTGTTACTAAATATGAAATAAAAGGCAAGTTTTTATTGACAATATTACAAAATTGTATTAATGTATTATTGTACTAAATGAGTGGTACAATAATACAAATAAACGGAGGTAATAATTCAGTTCCACAATGAATAAAGTGAGGCGGTGGTTGATTGAAATGGAAATTTGATGAGAATACGCCGATTTATCTGCAGATTGTTGAGCAGATTAAGACGCAGATTGCGACAGGGCAGTTAAAAGCAGGCGATAAGCTTCCGGCGGTCAGAGAGCTGGCGGTGGAGGCAGGCGTTAATCCTAACACTATGCAGAAGGCGCTGTCGCAGCTTGAACGTGAAGGTCTGCTTTATTCTGTAAGGACTTCAGGAAGGTTTGTAGCGGGCTTGGAGGAGCAGTCGGAAAAACTGCAGAACGAGCTGGCTTCCCAGTATATGGAAAGTTTTCTTGACAGTATGAACAGCCTGGGCTACACGGCGCAGGAGGCGGTTTCGGTGCTTCAGGCACACGTAAATAAAAAATAAATTAAAACCGGCGGCGCGGGCATAGACAGCGATGCGGCTGTGAGCGCCGGCATACAGACAAATTTTTCAGAGGAGGAGACGGATATGGATTTTTTGGTGGATTGCAGGAGCCTTAAAAAAAGCTATGGCAGGCGTCCTGTACTGCATGATTTCAGCCTGCAGCTTGAGAGAGGAAGGATTATCGGGCTGCTCGGCCCAAACGGGAGCGGAAAGACTACATTTATCAAAATTCTTGCGGGAATTTTGAGCAAAAACAGCGGAGAAATAAAAATAAGCGGAAGACAGATAGGCATAGAAAGCAAAAAAATAGTTTCATATCTTCCTGAGAGAACATATTTTTCACCAAGTATGAAGGTTAAAGATACAATTAAGTTTTTTGAGGACTTTTACAAAGATTTTAAGAGAGAGCGCGCTGAGCAGATGCTTTCCGGACTTGACATTTCACTTAACTCTAAGATTAAGGAGCTGTCAAAGGGAACGAGGGAAAAGGTGCAGCTTGTCCTTGTTATGAGCAGGGAGGCAGAGCTTTATCTTCTCGATGAGCCTATGGGAGGTGTTGACCCTGCGGCAAGAGATTATATCCTCAAGACAATTCTTACAAACTATAATGAAAATGCAAGCGTAATCATATCTACGCATCTGATAAGTGATGTTGAGAAGGTGCTTGACGACGTTGTTTTTATTAAGGAAGGAAATGTTGTTCTTCACCAGTCGGTTGACGAGATACGCCGGGAAAACGGCATGAGTGTAGATGCTTTGTTCAGGGAGGTGTTCGCATGTTAGGGAAGCTTTTGAAATATGAATTTAAGGCTCAGGGAGCCATGTATCTGGGAATTTATTTAATAGCTCTGCTGTTTAGTGTCATAGCGGTGGCGTCAGATAAAATAAATCAGGCTTTAAACGGAAATCCGGTATTTTCGGTAATGAGAGTACTTTCGTTGGCCGCAGCCGTTATTGCGCTTATTGCCATATTTATTATAACGGTTGTTATGTGTATTATACGATACAGAAATAATCTGTTAAAGGACGAGGGGTATCTTATGCATACGCTCCCTGTTTCGGCTGCCAGTCTTCATTTCAGCAAGCTGCTTGCAGGAATAATCTGGTTTATAGGGGATATTGCTGTCCTGATGATTTCAGTAGGAATTCTGACTGAGGATTTCAGATTTACATGGATTAAATCGTTTAAGGTAATTCTTGAGCAGAGCGGTCTTAAAATAGATTCAGGTATGGCTTTCGTATTTGTGCTGTATATTGTGCTCTCTGTTATATCGTCTCTGAGTATGTTTTACGCGTGTCTCAATCTGGGCAGTCTTTCATACAGCAGCAAGGGAATTATGGCATTTGTGTGGTATATTATTCTCTACATGGTCGGTCAGGTTGTTTCTGTGATAGGTCTGGTGATTTTGTGCATTGTGCAGTACGGCAGCAATTTTGCAGTTTTGTTTCAGACACAGACAGATATGGCGCCGACAGGCTTTGTTATGGGAACTTTTGTGACATCGGTGATTATCGCTGTTATTCTGACGGCGGCGTACAATTTTGCTTCTCTGTATATCCTTGATAAAAAACTGAATTTGGAATAAATATAGTGACAATTTTTAGTATTTATTATATAATTATCGTGTCGTCCTGTTACATGTACAGCAGGCGGCACGATTTTTAACAATATGACTGATTCCGGGATATAAGGAGTTTTCATTTTAAAAGGATTTCCGGAATGAGAGGTTGAATCGAGGAGGACCGATTTATGGGAATTTTAACAAGATTTAAGGACATTATGGCGTCTAATATCAATGCACTGCTTGACAAGTGTGAAGACCCGGAGAAGATGATTGACCAGTATATGCGCAATCTTGAGAGTGATTTGGGCAAGGTTAAGGCTGAGACTGCTTCGGTTATGGCTGAGGAGACAAGGGCAAAGAGAGAACTCAGCGAGTGTACGGAGCAGATAAATAAGATGCAGGCCTACGCGGAGAAGGCACTCAAGGCAGGCAATGAGGCTGACGCGAGAAGCTTTTTGGAGAAAAAGCAGCAGCTTGTAACAACTCAGGCATCGCTTCAGCAGGCATATGACGTTGCTGCGGCAAACGCATCAAAGATGCGCCAGATGCACGACAAGCTTGTAAAGGATATTGACAGTCTTGAGGCAAGGAGAGCCGCAATCAAGGCTACGGTTAAGGCTGCCAAGGCCCAGGAGAGAATTAACAAGGTCGGAACAAGCGTTAAGGGCGCCGGCAACAGCATGGAAGCATTTTCAAGAATGGAAGCTAAGGCTAACAAGATGCTTGATGAGGCAAATGCAATGGCAGAACTCAACGCATCAGCAGAGGACGCAGATATAGACAGTCTTGCGGCAAAGTACGATGAAGGTCCTCAGAATACAGCTGTAGATGACGAACTGGCAGCATTAAAGGCTAAGATGGGCTTATAATCTGTATTTGGATATAAGGAGTTTAATATAATGGGATTATTCAGCAAACAGTTTTCCAATGTCGTTGAGTGGGAAGAGTACAGAGATGATGTGATTTTCTGGAAATGGACCAACCGCGAGATTAAAAAGGGAAGCCGGTTAATTATAAGACCCGGACAGGACGCCATTTTTATGTATAACGGCGTAATAGAAGGTATATTTAAAGAGGAGGGAAGCTTTGACATTGAGTCGGATATAATTCCGTTCCTCTCTACATTAAAGGGCTTTAAGTTTGGATTTAACAGCGGAATTAGGGCTGAGGTGCTTTTTGTGAACACTAAGGAATTCACTGTAAAGTGGGGCACCAAGAACCCTATCGCCATACCTACACAGACTTTGCCTGGTGGAATGCCTATAAGAGCATTCGGTACATTTAATTTTAAGGTTGATGATTATGTTGCGCTTATAGATAAGGTTGCAGGCGTCAAGCAGATGTACTGTGTGGAGGATGTCAGAGAGCGTGTCGTAGCTGTTCTTGACCAGCTTCTTATGAAGTGGATTACCAGAGAAGGCAAGGATATGTTTAATCTTCAGGCAAACGCGTTTGACATTGCATCGGGAATTAAGGATGATTTGGATATGCAGATTTGTAAAATCGGCATCACGATAACAGATTTTACGATTTCAAGTTTCTCATATCCGGAGGAAGTTCAGAAGATGCAGACGAAGGCGGCTTCTCAGTCAATGGTCGGAGATATGAACAGATATACTCAGATGGCTATGGCTGATTCGCTTGCAAAGGGCGGCCGTTCTAATATTGCCGGAGATATGATGAATATTCAGATGGGTATGGCTGTCGGACAGCAGATGATGAATAATATGAATTCGGCTAACGGAGCCGGATTTTCGGGAACAGCCGGAGCCGCATCTGATGGCGCGGGAAGCGGCGCATCATCTTCGGGAGCTCCTAAGTTCTGCCCGGAGTGCGGAACGCCGACTAACGGGGCAAAGTTCTGCTCTAACTGCGGAAAGAAGCTTATTAACTAGCCGGTTAAAAATAATTGATTTATATAAAAAAATATTTGGCTGCCACGCTGCGCGAATTCGGAAAACCGAGGCGACGTGGCAGTTATTTTGCTGAATGAAAACGGAGAAGGAAAATGAATTTAGACGGTTTAAATGATATGCAGAAGAGAGCGGTCAAAAAGACAGAGGGCCCGCTTTTGATTATAGCCGGTGCGGGCAGCGGAAAGACCCGTGTGCTCACGCACAGAATTGCGTATTTGATTGAGGAGCGCGGAGTGCAGCCGTACAACATACTGGCTATCACATTTACCAACAAGGCGGCTGCTGAGATGAAAGAGCGAGTGGAAAAGATTACGCCGCTTGGAAGCCAGGTGTGGGTGAGCACCTTTCACTCGACCTGCGTCCGCATTCTGAGAAGATACATAGACCGTCTCGGATATAGTACAAATTTTACTATTTACGATACCGACGACCAGAAAAGTGTGATAAAGGACGCCTGCAAAAAGCTGAATATTGATACTAAGATGCTGAAAGAGCGCACAATAATGAGTGCTATCTCAAGGGCTAAGGATGAGCTTGTCACTCCTGATGAAATGGAGATGAACGCGGGCGGAGATTACAATGCGCGCAGGATTGCGGGAGTGTACAGGGAGTATCAGAAAAATCTCAAGCTGAACAATGCTCTTGATTTTGATGATTTGATTTTTAAGACGGTTGAACTCTTTTCGCAGGACGAGGAAATTCTTCATGCGTATCAGGAGCGCTTTAAATATATTATGGTTGACGAGTACCAGGACACCAACACTGTGCAGTTTAAATTTATAAGCCTGCTTGCCGCAAAGCACGGCAATCTTTGTGTCGTGGGCGACGACGACCAGTCTATATATAAGTTTCGGGGCGCGAATATAGGAAATATTTTGAGCTTTGAAAATACATTTACCGATGCAAAGGTTATAAAGCTTGAGCAGAACTACCGTTCTACAAAGACTATTCTTGATGCGGCAAACGGTGTTATAAAAAATAATATCGGCAGAAAGGATAAAACGCTTTGGACTGCAAATAATGAGGGTGAAAAAATTAATTTTTGTCTGTATGAGGACGCTTACCGTGAGGCGGAGGGAGTTGTAAACAGCATTTGCGAGAAGGTCAGGGACGGCTGGAATTACAACGAGATTGCTGTTTTGTACAGGACAAACGCCCAGTCGCGTCTTTTGGAAGAGCGGCTTATTGTGAGAAATGTGCCGTACAGGATTTACGGCGGCGTGAATTTCTATCAGCGCCGTGAGATTAAGGATATACTCGCGTATCTCAAAACTGTGGACAACGGTATGGACGCTCAGGCAGTCAGACGTATAATAAATGTCCCGAAGCGCGGCATCGGCGCTACAACGCTTGAGCGTATACAGTCTTTTGCGGACATAAACGGCTGCACCTTCTGGGACGCGCTCTGCAACGCCGCTGAAATTCCCGACATAGGTCGGTCTCTCGGCAAAATTGAGAGCTTTGTTACTCTTATTCTCGGATTTCGGGCTAAAATGGAGTTTATGTCCATCAGGGAGCTTACAGAGACGATTATCCGTGACACTAAGTATATCGAGTATCTTTCTGAGAGCGAGACAAAGGAAGAGGTTGAGGTACGCCAGGAAAATATCGACGAGTTTATAAATAAGATTGTCAGCTACGAGGAAGGCGGCACCGAAAATGATTTCGATGATTCGGTGGAGCTTGGAGAAGCGCAGACGAGCCAAACGCGCGGAGAGGCTTTTGGAGCTGCGCGGGATAATTCAGGTGTGTCCGTTGTGAGGCTTGAAACTGACGGAGGCATGGCAGGCATCTCACAAGTTTATTTGGGCACCGGAGGGGAGTTTAAGCCGACATTAAACGGTTTTCTCTCGGAGGTAGCGCTTATCGCCGACATTGATAATCTCGACCAGTCGGGCAATCAGGTTATGCTTATGACGCTTCACAGCGCAAAGGGACTGGAATTTCCGGTGGTCTACATGACGGGGCTTGAGGACGGACTGTTCCCGAGTTATATGACGATTGTTTCTGACGATCCGACAGATGTCGAGGAGGAGAGGCGTCTGTGCTATGTCGGCATAACGAGAGCACAGAAGGAGTTAAACATCAGCAGCGCGAAACAGCGCATGGTACACGGCGAGACGCAGATGAACAAGGTTTCGCGTTTTGTAAAGGAGATTCCTCAGGAGCTTCTGAATGTGGTAAATCAGGCAACCGGCTACAATAAATCAAAAATTGCATTCGGAGGCGAAACCGACCCCGGAGAACAGAGCCGTTTTAATTTCAGGGCAAGCGCAAAGGAGGCTCTCAGCCGTTACGGAAGCGGCAACACGAGCGCATATTCAAGCTATAACACAAGCAGAGTGCGTATACAGGGAAAAAACGGCGGCTCGGGCAGTACATACGGAATGTACGGAGGCGGAGCCGGCGGTGTTGGCTATGGAGCCGGAGGAATATCAGGACGCGGCGGAGCGGCGGGCTATTCAGGTGCGGCAGGTTATTCCGGAGCCGCAGGTTATTCAGGTGCAACAGGTTATGCGGGAAGAAGCAAAGTTACAGACTATGGCAGCGCGCATAAAGCTCCGACAGAACAGCAGAAATCAATAGCCAAAAATGTTTCTATGGCTTCTCCGAATAAAAAAGCCGGTTTTGGTAAAGAATTTCCTATGGATATATTTGATTTGAAAAAGAAAACTCAGACATCACGGACTATGGATAGTTCTTCCGGCGTTTCAGGAACGTCCGGCGGTACGGGTATTTCAGGTGCATCAGAAGCTTTAGGGTACGGCGTTGGCGATACTGTCTCACACGTCAAATTCGGCACGGGAAAGGTGCTTGCCGTTGAAAACGCTACAAAGGATTATATGGTAACGGTGGAGTTTGAGGAATTCGGCGTCAAAAAAATGCTCGCAGGTTTTGCACGTTTAAAAAAACAGTAGTAAAATATTACAAAACGTGTTATAATAACAAAAACATAGTTTATTTACAGAGATTGTAAAAAGGTATTTATTTTATTAATAGAAAGGGGTACGGAGAATGAGTAAAGAAAAGATTGAAGAAATGATTGCGGCAAGCAAGCTTGGGGAGCTTCTGCACAAGAAGGATTCAGACGACGCCAAGAACAAGAAGTGCTTTAACTGTATTCTTATAGTTCTTGCCGTTATAGGTGCTGTTGCGGCAGTAGCAGCAATAGCGTATGCAGTTTACAGATATTTTACACCAGATTATCTTGATGATTTTGAAGATGATTATGATGATGATTTCGAAGACGATTTTGAAGATGACTTCGAGGATGAGGACAAATAATATAATCAGACAGTATTTATTATTTTACAGGAATGATTGCCACCGGTCGCATGTTCGGCTGGTGGCATATTTTGTTCGCGCAAATACACGGTGCAGCATGTCCGGCATATAATACCGGAACAGTTCAGATGTTGAAGCAATCGTGAGCAGGAATGGAGGATTAAAATGAAAAAGGGAGAAATATACGAGGGAACAGCGGAATATATTGAATTTCCGAACAGGGCGGTTGTTTGGGCAGAAGAATGCGCGGACGCAGACGGAGGCGATAATCAGACAGGCTTTGCGGACGCAGACGGGTGCGATAATCAGACAGGCTGTGGAAAAAAAACAAAAGTCATTGTTAAGAACTGTGTTCCCGGACAAAAAGTGCGTTTTGTGATAAATAAAAAAAGAGGCGAAAAATGTGAGGGAAGACTTCTGGAGGTCATCGAAAAATCACCTCTTGAGACGGAAAGTTATAATTCCGGCAGCGTGTGCGGATATTTTGGAAAATGCGGCGGCTGTGTATATCAGAGTATGGATTACAGCGAGCAGCTAAAGATGAAAGAGACACAGGTCAAAAACATACTTTCTGAGGTTATCAAAGGCGATTTTGGGTTTGAGGGCATTATCGGAAGTCCCCTGAAAGAGGGCTACAGAAATAAAATGGAGTTTACCTTCGGAGATGAAGTTAAGGGCGGAGAGCTTGCGCTCGGGCTTCACAGGAGAAACAGCATGTATGATATTGTAACGGTAGACGGCTGCAAAATTGTAGATGATGATTTCAGCAGTATATTAAACTGTGTGTGCGGGTATTTTAAGGACAAAAAACTGCCGTATTTTCACAAAATGACTCACGAGGGGTATCTGCGCCATTTGCTGGTCAGGAAAGCCGCAAAGACGGGACAGATTTTGGTTGATATTGTCACCACAACTCAGATGCAGTTTGATATGTCCGAACTGTCGAAAAAGCTCGAAAATCTGGAGCTTGACGGCAAAATTGTCGGGTTTTTACATACTTTTAACGACAGTATTGCCGATGTCGTCAAAAATGAGGGCACAGAGGTGATTTTTGGACAGGATTTTATACAGGAGGAGCTCCTCGGTCTTAAATTTAATATATCCGCTTTCTCATTTTTCCAGACAAATTCACTCGGAGCGGAGGTGCTGTACTCAAAGGCGAGGGAATATGTCGGAACTACAAAGGACAAGGTTGTTTTTGATTTGTACAGCGGCACGGGAACAATCGCACAGATTCTGGCTCCTGTCGCCAAAAAGGTAATCGGAGTGGAGATTGTCGGCGAGGCTGTCAGCGCTGCCCGCGAAAACGCAGAGCTAAACGGTCTGTCAAACTGTGAATTTATAGCGGATGATGTTTTAAAGGCTCTCGACAATATTTCATCAAAGCCGGATTTAATTGTGCTTGACCCGCCTCGCGACGGCATTCATCCGAAAGCGCTTGAGAAAATTATCGGCTATGGCGTTGAACACATGGTCTACATTTCATGCAAGCCCACATCCCTGGCACGCGATTTAGTGACATTGCAGGAGAGGGGATACAGGGTTGAGAAGAGCTGCTGCGTGGACATGTTTCCGGGGACGGTGCATGTGGAGAGTATCGTGAAATTAGTGCGGAAATAGGTGCTTTTACGGGCTTTTTATGATGGGGTTCAGTGTATTTGCCACTGATTTGCCACCATATTTTTGAGAAACAGGGTTGAACCACTAAACAGATATGCTCCCTTCTAGGTAGACAAGTGAAATAATAAAAACTTGTCACTTAGGAGGGAGTATATCAAAATGAAGTTGGATGGCAATTTATTTTGTGCCTGTTTTCGTGTTTGACAGCGGTTTTAAAATATCAACTGACTGTTCAGCCATTTTTTCGGTATCGAGTACATAGGTTTGTAAGGTGGTCTGAATATTGTAGTGGTCAAGCCTTGTTTGTAAGTATTTCACCTATAGAAAACTGGAATGGGAACTGAAAATCTATTTTGAAGAAGCCTCTGGCGCTGATCCGGACAGGAAGGAGTTCAACCGTCTGAAACAGGATATTTCACAAGATCAGATTGATGTAGTGGTTTCTGTCCGGGCGGCGATGATTGCCAGGGATTGGGGACAGTTTATGGAGTTTATGGAAATCTGTGAAAAAGCGCAGGTGGAAGTCCTCTGTCTGGATGAAGTGGAAGATGCAGGGCGTATTTTTCAAAGGATTCAGAAATTTATTACGGCTTATTTTGAAAGAAGTGAAGAAACATGCGGATAAGGATTATAACTGCGGTTCCTACAGCAGAAAAAAAGAGTTTGTGCTTATGCCAGGGTTTCCACTGACAGCAGAACGCAGGAGGAATCTCTGGATACTGTGAAAACCGGCTGCAGTTCCAGAAGATGCTGGAAAGAGCTAGAGCAGGGGAGATTGATCTGATTATAACAAAGTCCATATCAAGGTTTGCACGAAATACTGTCACCGTTCTGAAAGTTGCGAGAGAACTGAAAGAACTGGGTGTCGGTATTTTTTTAAGAACAGAATATCAACACTCTTTCAGGGGACGGTGAGATGATGCTTGCCGTCCTCGCTTCTTTTGCCCAGGAAGAGAGCATGAGTGAAAACAATAAATGGAGTATTTAAGAAGAAATTTGAGCGGGGAGAGGTGATGATTACCACTTCTCGTTTTTACGGTTATGACAAAAACGAATATGGGGATCTGGTGGTGAATGGCAAAGAGGCAGAGATTGTACGGTTGTCTTTTGACCTTTATCTGATGGCCGTAGGAAGTACCAGAATTGCGAGCCTGCTGGATTATCTTGGGGTTCCTACAGTGACAGGGGAAACCTGGGAAGGCGGAATGATCGCCAATGAAAAGTACAAAGGGGATTTCCTTTTACAGAAATATTATACGCCGCCAGATAAGCGGAATTTCACACGGAAAAATCGAGGAGAAGTACAGAGCTATTACATTTCAGAGAACCATGAGCCGATTGTTTCACCGGAAGTCTGGCAGCAGGCGCAGGAGATGCGGGATTACCGGAAAAAGATCAGAAA
>CALWKC010000032.1 GCA_944381165.1 uncultured Lachnospira sp.
TCTAACATACGTTCGGTAAACTCTTGTTTTCTTTTGATTCTTTAAAACTCGGAATTTCCTATAAAGGAACAAAGAGTCCGCTTGCGAACTCTTTCGAGAGGTGCGCATTCGTAAGAATAAAAATCGAGCTGTACAGCATTAAATGCTTCACAGCTCAATTAACTTTTTTACAGGTGACAATCAATGTTTTGATGTGCTGCCGCCTGTTTTCTCGCCGGCACGAGCAGCCTGTTCCTCTGTCAGACGCTTTTTTGCCTCCTCGACGGTTTCACCCTCATGAGTAAGATATTTTTCGACAAACTTATCTTCTATTTTTTTATATCCTCCTACTACTCCATTCTCTATCTTTTTATATCCGCCGACCACGCCTTCTTCTATTTTCTTATAGCCGGATGTAACGCCCTCAGCAATTTTTTCGTTTGCCTTTATTGCAGATGAGATAACTTTATTCATTCTTTTCACCTTCTTTCTTTATTATTTAATACCTTTACACATAGGAATAAGACAAAGCAGAAGAACTATTCCGACTATGCCCACTATAATTCCTGAAATCATCATTTCCCACACCATAGCCATACACATACCGACTCCTAACACTAATGCCGCTATGACGCCAAAGACTATTGTTCCTACAGTCCTGCCGTTCACCTTAATCGCAGGTCTGCCGTCCATTTTGCGTCTGACAATCAGCAGTACAGCCAGCACCGCGATACCTGCCGCAGCAATGACAACTCCGGGTGTAAAAGCGTTCCATTCTGGCAAAAGGCACATACACATGCCGACTGCAAACAAAATTCCGCCGATAGTTCCAAGAATTAAGCTGATAAAATTTTTCTTTGTCATAACTGATAACCTCCGTTTTGTTTTTCATTTACTGGCTATATAATAAAATCTGATTGTTTTTGAAAGTTTCAAGAAATGTTTAAGAAATGTTAATTTGAAAAAAGAGTTCGCAAGCGAACTCTTTCGGTGAGAAAAACAGGCAAATAACAAATATTTGCCTGTTCTACAGATATTTTTTATTTAACTGAATTTAATACAAGCCGGATTTTATACCAGCCTCATGCCGACAGAATAATCATTGCCCTCAACCGAAACTTCTCCAAGACTTCCGCATATTATCGGCATTGTCGGCGACAGATGCCCCAAATCAATATCCATAACAACAGGGACATTATATTTTCCGATTATTCCCAGAACTGCATCATACTGGTCAAGCCCCATGAGTTCCTGTCCGAACACAAGCGGACGTCCGATTATAAAGCCCTTGAGGTATTTAAACCACCCGGCATTATCCATCTGCCACATTGCGCGCCGTATAGCAAACACATTCAAATCGCAGCTCTCAAGAAACCATATAAAACCGTCCTCCTTATAGCGCTCGTTGAACTGTGAAACTCTGTCATATTTAGTTCCGAGCAGATTGACAAGGCAATCCATACATCCGCCGATAAGCCTGCCGCTGAAACTAAGAGAGGTATTTTCCGGCTGTCTCTTATCTCCGTTAAAAACATGTATAACTCTTGGCTCCGTGACATTCATGGAAGCTGTCGGGCACTCCTCCGACTTAAGCGACTCCTTCTCCCACTTGTCGTAACCGTTAAATTTAAACGATACACAGCCGCCGTCTCCCGAATCCGAGCTGCATTTGCTGCCGCATCCGCCTTCGTCTGACTTACTGTAAACTGCTCCTCTGCCTGTAAGCACTGAAAACGTATCGTCAACCGATTTATGCCACGGCTCCATTCCGAACGCACCCGCGCACATTCCGTATACGGAAGCCGTATCGCACAGCGTTGTCTGCAAAAAGGTAAAGTTAGTATTGTCTGAATAGCCCAGATACCACTTCGGCTCCGCGTTTTTCACCGCATCAAAATCAACATACTCCAGAGTCTCGCACATAAGCTCACCGCCTCCGCACGAAATCAGAACGTCATTGTCCGGGCTGCAGTACATCTGCGTGAGCTCTTCACCGCATTTTTTCGGCGTGCTGCTTATCCCGATTCCCTCCGCCGCATAACAGTTGGGACCAAGCATACATTTATATCCTATTTGCGTAAAATTTTTGAGGGCATTGTCAAACGCCCCCTTATAAGGCTGTGCGGCACATCCGAAAGAAGGCGCCGCAAAACCTATTGTTCCGTTTTTTTTAAGAAATTCTGCGTATCTCATTATTTCATAAACCCGTTTATAATCTGTTCCTCTGCTTCCTGCTCGGTAAGTCCTAAAGTCATGAGCTTTATAAGCTGCTCACCGGCAATCTTTCCGATTGCTGCCTCATGTATAAGGCTCGCGTCAAGATTATTTGCCTCAAGTGAAGGAATTGCATTCACATGACCGTCATCCATAAGAATAGCGTCGCACTCTGTATGTCCGTAGCACTGATTATTACCTCTTATATTTGAGTTAAAAATCTGCTTTGACGAGCCCTTAGCCACTGAGCGGGAAATAACATTCGCACTCGAATCCCTGCCGTTCAAATCCACAGTAAAATTAGTCTCCGCAGTCTGTTTGCCGTGAGTCATAATTTTTTCTTTTATTACAAGTGTAGCTCCGTCCTTTAAATCAGCCTCAGTATCTCTTTTTGTCGAGTCCACGCCCTTAATCTGCGTAGTCTCCATTTCCATATAGCCGCCGTCATCAATGTGAATTACCGTAGTAGGATTAAGAATTCTCTCACCTGTTCCGTCACCCTCCCCGTAATGTTTCTCAACATACTTCACTCTTGCATTTTTCCCCACAAAAAATGTGTGAATACCGTCGTGCTCCGACGTATCGACACCGCAGTTGTGTATGCCGCAGCCTGCCACAATGACAACATCAGCATCGTCACCTATATAAAAATCATTGTAAACCATGTCCTTTAAACCGCTCTCACTGAGAATTACAGGAATATGAACACTCTCATTTTTTGTGCCGGGCTTAATGATAATATCTATGCCCGGCTTGTCCTTTTTAGTAACTATATCAATGTTGGCTGTTGTGTTTCTTGCCGTCAGAGCGCCGTTAGAACGTATATTGTATGCACCCTCCGGAACTTCATGCAAATCCGCAATCTTTTCCAGCATGCTTTTCTGTAATGAATCCATCTTAAGTTGTCTCCTTTCTGCCTTTATTAATTATGCCAGCTTGTCCAAAAGCGTCGAACATGCCTCTGACGACGCGAGAAGCTTAGGCATAACCTCCTCCTTTGTTCCCTGAGCCGTAACTTCGCCTCCGGCGAGAACAATTATATTATCGGCAATATTAAGAATTCTCTCCTGATGAGAAATAATAATTATCGAGCCGTTTATCTTTTCATGAAGAGATTCAAATACACGAATAAGATTATTAAAACTCCACAAATCAATTCCTGCTTCCGGCTCGTCAAAAAGAGTAAGCTTTGTCTGTCTTGCGATAATCATTGCAATCTCAATTCTCTTAAGCTCTCCTCCCGAAAGCGACGCATTGACCTCTCTGTTAATATAATCCTTAGCGCAAAGCCCTACTTCCGACAGATATGAGCATGCCTCGGTAATTGATATTTTCTTTCCGCTTGCGAGTGTAATTAAATCTCTTACCGTAAGCCCTTTAAACCTGACAGGCTGCTGAAAGGCGAAGCTTATACCGCTCCTTGCACGCTCTGTTATCGACATTTCGGTAATATCCTCGCCGTCAAGCAGAATCCTGCCTGAAACAGGCTTTTCAATACCCGCGATAATCTTTGCAAGCGTAGACTTGCCTCCGCCGTTAGGTCCGGTAATCGCAACAAAATGTTCATCAATCTTTAAATTAATATTTTTAAGTATCTCTTTTTCTTTTGAGTTTTCACTTACACGAAAACACACATCTTTTAATTCAAGCATATCTCAGTCTCCCGCGCAATATTTCTTTGTAATATTAACTGCGTTATCGGCAATCATCATCGAATAACGCTCCATGATATATCCAATTCTTTCCCTGTTGTAAGGAATAAATTCACCATATTCCATTAAATCATTGACAAACTGCTCAAATTTTGTCCTTGAGCATCTTTTTCTCTCCATTGTCAGATAAAGCCTTCCATCGCTGTTGTCTTTATAAAGCGAGTTATGAAGCCCCCATGTCCTGCGGCTCTGAGTGCAGAAATGTTCAAATTCCTCAAGCGACGCAAACCTGCATATCGCATTGTCATAACCAACTCTGCCTCCTTCACAGTCAACAGCAAAAAACGCTGTAGTATCGCCGCCTACCTGCTTAAACTCTGCTGCAGCTACACTCTGAGCACCCGCCTCGTCATAATTTTTTATGACATTGCTCTCCTTCTTAAATCCCGAAAATGCCTCTGCAGCTCTCTTTCCTGCCTGCTTGAGCATATCAGAAAACTCATCTCCTCCGGCAGATACAGTGAGAAGCAGCGAATGATTAGGCTGCGGCGCGAGCTGTAAAGACATTACGTCTCCCCCCGGCATTATGCCGATGGTTTTTCTTGCCTCCTCAAGCACAACATCGAGAAGTCCGTGTATCTTTTCCGTGTCGTTTCTGAAAAAATCATCTAACGAAATATTGTTTTCCTCCAAGTCCTCCTCAAAAAGCAGACATTGAAATTTTGTATCATCTATCTTTTTAAACTCCATATGTAGCCTCCCATACTGCAACTTGTTTATAAAAATTAACTTAACAATAATTTTTCTTATCATAACATATTGTGTTCGACAAAAAAATGCTATTTTCTAAATTTTTCATAAACTTAGTAGGGGAAATGTCAAAGACGCGGCTTTGCAAGCACTTCGACTGTCTTTCTGTCTGAAAGCCGGCTCAGAACGCTCGAAAGACCGCTGTTGTCCTTTCTTGTCACGACAACCCAAACTGCCTTTCCGCGTCTCGTATCATTCTCACTGCCGCTGTAATAACGGTATGACATTCCCCTAATGCGGTCGCACCTGAGTATTTTCACACGGTCGGTAGAAAGAAACAAAGCATCACACAATCCGCTCTCAAGTCTGTTAATTTCAGCCGCAGCATCATGTTCGGCTGCCCTGCATATAATACCGTCATAAATTTTCTCAAGCTGCCTCATACCATTTTCGGAATCACACTCAACAACGGCATGTCCGAACTTAGCTGCATGTTTTCTGGTTATAAGAACATTTCCGGGATTTCCGGCTTTAAAAATAAGCGCAGCACAGACGTTTTCAGCCAGCTGTGAGAGCCTCTGCTCCATATCATACAGCTCCTCCAGCTCGATAACAGCGGCATCTATATCGCGCAGCACGACCGCTCTCACCAATGCCTCCGCCCTGTTCTCTCCCTTTGGCACACACACCTTATGCATAACTACCGGAAGATTTGGACATTTCTTTTTTATCTCAAAAACTGCCTTTCTTGTCCTTGCCTCATATAACCTATCTGTGACTGTTCCTATTACCGCCATTATTCCCCCTGCTGTTTCTTCTTACGCTGCCTGCTTTTGACCGGCTCCTGGCACTGCCGTTTTGTCCGCCTTTGTGTCCTGCCCTCCGGCGTCTTCTGTTCATATAATTACTGTACGCGAAAACCGCAGTCAATAACACGACAGCCATTAAAACAACTATAACAACCGGCAAAACCTTGCTGCTCTTTGTCTCAGACGACTGTACCTGTGTATCCGCGCCGTCTTTGCTCTGTGAATTTAAAGCTTCCTCCGCCTGTCTCCTTGACTCTTCCTCGGCAGCCCTTGAGCTCTCCGCTATACTTTCCTGTTCTTCATATGTTGTTATATTTTCAAGCATATCATTGCCTGTGTCATTTCCCACCGTCGTCCTGTAAAGACCGAAATCCGCGCAGCTGTACTCGTAGTCATCAGACACGTAAAACCAGCACCACTGCTGTGAAATATGCTGTAAATACGCATCGGATGCCACTTCAACCGCCGTTCTGTTGTTCATCTTGTCCAGCGGCACCCGCAAATCCATTGTAATTTTATTCTCTCCATACAGATGAAGATATGTCTTTGGAACATCCCAAATTCCGTATTTTTCCGCAGACTCAGAGTTAAAGGACGCATCCGCACTGTTGTCAACCGCCTCGCACACTGCCTCGGCGAGAAGCATATGACCGCCGTGCCCGTATTCGCCGTTTAAATCCTGCGTAACGCAGACTAAAGGCTTAAATCTCCTTATCTGTTCTGTCACAAACCCCAGCACGTCATCATACGAATATACACTCATTGCCCCCTCGAGACTCTCCGCATATATATCGTCAAAATCGCCGTTTACGGGATAATTGCGCACACCGCTCTCCCACAGTCCGTCAAGCTTCTCATGCTCACGCACCTTTGCCCCGTTCCAGTAATTTGTCATATACGCCACCTGAACATTCAGGCCCTGCTGACCTGCATACGTTGCGAGCACGCCTCCGAGAAAAAGTATCTCGTCGTCCGCATGTGTCGAAAAAACAAGAATATCTGCCCTTTCACACGGTTTTTCCCAAATTTGTACGTTTGACGGAAGAGTTCCCTCCCCGTAGGCGAATAAATCGCAGACAGACGCATCACTGTCAAAATAAATCGTACAGCTATCAGCCGTCTCTCCAAAATCTATATAGTGATGAAGAAATTCCTCACCTTTATACTCAACTGTCTTCCCGTTATAGCTCACTCGCCAGTCAGCCCCCGGTGCTGCCCATTTTATGTAAATTCCCTGCATAGGTGCGCTGCCTGTAACCGTAAGCTCATCCTTCCCGGAAAATGAGACAGTTGATGTGTATGCGTCATCTAAAAGATTATCGCAGTTATTTCCCGATGCGGCGTTAAGCGTAAGCGTCAAAGCCTCAGCCTCAGTTTCCTGCGCAGCGGTATAATTGATTTCAAAATTAAAAACAAGCATAAACATGAGCAAAAAAATCATTGCCCCGAAAATACCGCAAAGTTTCCTGCGTCTCTGCGAATATGTTATTTCCTTATCTCTAAAATTCATTTTTTCTCCATTCCTGTGATGCGGTATTCTTTATTTGAGCGTGCAATAAGCAATGCGGCTGTGCGGCAAGACAGCCGGCGAATGCCGCGAAATTCAAATCTCCATCAGCCTGCTGCGGAGTTTTTTATTGTAACTGTATAGCTGACATTGCCTGTATAATTTCCATTCTCATCAAAATCATTCTCTGAATTATACACAAATGCCGTGAGTGTGACAGTATCTCCAACCTCATCTATATTCTCTCCTGCGGTAAACTTAATTGACGTCATGCGCGTCTTATCGTTCACCTCCGACTGCAGCAGATGACTGTACCACTCTCCCTGCACCTGATTGATGTCATCATACAGATAGTTCTCAATATAATTTCTATACGAAAAAACGTCCTCCGGCTGGGTTATCGTCTGTCTGATTTCCTCTCCGGACTTAAGGTTAAAACTGACAATATAACCTATCCTTGAATTCTCATACCCTTCATACTGTGTCCAGTAGCTCTCCCACAAATCCCTGAAATTCATTCCATTGGATGAAAATGTCTGCTCATCACAGCCAAACGCATCAAAACTTACAATATCCTGTCCCTTAACCCATGCTGAGGAATATTGTTCCGCCAGCTCATGTATTCCAGTGTCCTTGTGATCCAAATAAAGCGAAATTGTATCGACGCCAGTTTTTTTCTCCTCAGTCGCAGGCTCCGTGTCTGCGGCAGCGGTCTCTTTTGCCGCAGCGGTCTGTTCCTGTGATGCCGTCTGAATATTCTTTGCATTCTCATCACCGCCGCATGCGGTAAGCGACAGTGCCGCAGCTGCCAGAAACGCCGCCAGAAGCCTTTTAGATTTTTTATATTTTGCAAATCTGTTCATTTCCAACTCCATTCCGGCGTATCTGCATACGCCTGCCGATTTTAATACAATACCCCGCCGCAAGCGGCGGGGTATATTTAACTAATTATCTAAGTATACGTAAATAAATCAGTTGTTGATTAACTTGTCAGATTCGTTGTTCCAGCTGTAAAGCTTTCTGATTTCCTCACCAATCTTCTCAGACGGATGCTCAGATGCAAGCTTTCTCATAGCCTTAAAGTGAACCTGTCCTCCTGCCTCAGACATATCAAGCAGGAAGTCTTTTGCAAATGTACCGTCCTGAATATCTGAAAGAATCTTCTTCATTGTCTTCTTTGTTTCCTCTGTGATAATCTTAGGACCTGTTATGTAATCACCGTACTCTGCCGTGTTAGAGATAGAATATCTCATTCCGGCAAAGCCTGACTGATAGATAAGGTCAACGATAAGCTTCATCTCATGGATACACTCGAAATATGCGTTTCTTGGGTCATAGCCTGCCTCACAGAGCGTCTCAAAACCTGCCTGCATCAATGCGCAAACACCGCCGCACAGAACTGCCTGCTCACCGAAAAGGTCTGTCTCTGTCTCTGTTCTGAAAGTTGTCTCCAAAAGACCTGCTCTGGCTCCGCCGATGCCAAGTCCATAAGCAAGCGCCATATCAAGAGCCTTTCCTGTCTCATCCTGCTCAACTGCAACAAGACAAGGTGTTCCCTTACCAGCCTGATACTCGCTTCTTACTGTGTGTCCGGGTGCCTTAGGCGCAATCATAGTTACGTCAACGCCCTTAGGTGCCTTAATCAGACCGAAGTGAATGTTAAAGCCGTGAGCAAACATAAGCATGTTGCCCGGAACAAGATTCGGCTCAATATCTTCCTTATATAATTTAGCCTGCTTCTCATCATTGATAAGAATCATGATAATATCTGCCTTCTTAGCTGCCTCTGCCGCAGTAAATACCTCAAAACCCTGATCCTGTGCTCTCTTCCATGATTTTGAGCCCTCGTAAAGTCCAATAATTACATGACACCCTGAATCCTTAAGATTTAAAGCGTGTGCATGTCCCTGACTGCCGTAACCAATAATGGCGATTGTCTTACCATCCAACAATGATAAATTACAATCCTGCTGATAAAAAATCCTAGCCTCTGCCATTTTACTCTACCTCCAAAAGTATAATTAATATTTATTTTAAATTTGCAGCACCCCTTGCAAGTCCGGTAATTCCTGTTCTTGCGAGTTCTGTAATTTTAAAACCGTTAAGAAGTTCAATGAAAGCATTGAGCTTGCTCTGTGCTCCCGTGAGCTCTATAATAACCGAATCCGTAGAGACATCTACAATATTTGCCCTGAATATATTGCTCACGGCAATGATTTCCTGACGGCGGAGCGTATCACACTCAACCTTCACAAGCACAAGTTCCCTGCATACTGAAGCATCAGCCGGAAGCTCTACAATCTCCCTGACGTCAATCAGCTTAGAAAGCTGCTTCTCAATCTGCTCGAGGACGTCATCATCACCTGTTACCGTAACCGTCATTCTCGAAATCTTCGGGTCCGTCGTCTCTCCTACCGTAAGACTGTCTATATTGTAACCTCTCCTGCTGAAAAGCCCTGCAACACGGCTCAGTACGCCGGCTGAATTTTCAACAAGAATAGAAAAAACCGCATGTCTCATATGTACCTCCGTATACCAAAAAAGAACTTCACTATATTGTAGCAACTGCCTCCGCTCTTGTCAATAAGCAAATCCGCGCCCCTAGAGCCTGTGCGTCCTCTCTCTGATGCGTGACAACCACACACGCCCTCCCCTGTCTCCTCGTTTTTATATACTCTATCGCTCTCGCCTTAGTAGCCTCATCCATACCGGTGAAAGGCTCATCCAAAATCAGGGTGTCGCTCTCTTTAAGCATGGCTCGCACAAGACAAACACGCCTTCTCATTCCGCCGCTAAGCTCGCTTACCGCCTGATAAAGCGACGAAGCATCCAGCAAAAACCCAAGCTCGCTCTCAGCCAGCTTGCGCGCGCCTCTGCCAAGCACCAGCATTACATTCTCAACCGCACTTATATCCTCTATAAGGCGGTCCTCCTGAAACACGGCAGAAACTCTTCCGATTCCGTCAACTCTGCCCGCATCAGGCTTTTCAAGCCCCATTATGATACGCATAAGCGTTGTCTTTCCGACTCCGGATTCACCCATAACACAGGTTATACCTGAGTCCTCAAAAACAGCATTTATATTGTCAAGTACTGTATTATCGCCAAATCTTTTTGTGACTCCCTCTATTATCAATGCCATAAACGCCCCATCTCTTTCCGCAAATGTGTCTCTGACGCTATAAACTGACTGCATCGAGGCTGCACCGCGTGTTTATCACAGTCGCCTCAGCCATCTTACGGCGGACGCCGCAAGTATTATAAACACCTTCTCAAACGCAAAGCTCACAACCACCACCGCAAGGCTCCATGCAAACAAATCCGCAGTCAGCAGATAGAGCTTGGAATAGTAGAGCTGCTCTCCCACCGAATTGGAGACAAGCCCTATCACCTCTGCCGAAACGCCGGCTTTCCAGCACATCCCGAGCGCCGACTTGAGATTTGCCTCTACATAAGGCGCGACCTGTGCGATATAAATACATCTTATCCTTCTCAGCGGCGAAATGCAAAACACCTGAGCCATTTCAACAAGCTTAGCATCAATATTTGCAATACCAGCGATAACTCCGTTGTAAATCATTGGAAACACCACAATAAACGAAATATATGCAGCAACGTTCTTAGAGCCAAACCATATAAGCAGAATTATAATAAAGGACGCAACAGGAAGCGACTGCATAAGAATAACGGCAGGCGCCAGAAAATCCTTCAGAAGTCTGTATCTGCCGGCGGCAGCACCGATTATGCAGGCTGCAAAAAATGCCAAAGCAAAGCCTGCCGTTATATGCAGAAAGCTCCCGGCAGCCGATACATAAAACTCCCTCTGAGCAAGATGCAAAGCCAGCGATAAAAAAACTTTAACAGGGCTTGCCAAAACAAGCTCAAGCCCTGTTAATTCACACACAATCTGCCATATAAGCAGCCATACGATAACAGCCGTTATACGGCTGTGCCGCTTTATGACGCAAAATATTTTATTCAGAAAAAATTTAATTTTAGAAACCATCAACATTAGCTATCGTCTTTACAACCATATAAACGGTAAAAATATCCTCGCTGCTCCATTTTCTCCTGTTCTCGCCGAATGTGTCAAAACATATCACGCCTATAAAACCGCCCGCCTGTTTAAACGAAATCTGAAGAGAGGAACATATTCTGCTGTCTAAAAAGCTCCTGTATGTATCATAAAAATCCATTGCAAACGAGGTTACATTATTAACCGCATTTACGCCGTTTTCATCAAACATAGCTGTATATTTATCGTCATTCAGAATCTTGACAAGCCTCGGCATTGAAAAATAATCTCCCAGAGTAAGCACACATTTTTTGCTCTTAACCGAATAAACGCTGATACCGTGAACATCAATTCTGCTCATAAGTTCTTTCAGAATATCGTCAACGGCTGACTTTCCGTGCTTCACAAGCCTCGCCGTCAGCTCTGCCGCCATACCTGCCTTGTCGAGAGGCTTCATAAAACCGGACCCTCTGATTCTGCCGGTTCTCAACATCTCCGCAATAATCTCTCCGTGCATTTTTTCATCGTAAATAATATACCTGTCCTTGCCCTTTTCCTTTGCAAGGTAAAGCGCTCCGTCGGCAATCCTGAACAGCTTTTCATATGTGTCGCCGTCACCCGGGAATGAGGAAACACCTATCGAAACACTGAAATTATAACCTCTCTGCCTCTGTGCAAGCGAATACTTCAATCCGCCCCGTATAGCCTTGAGGAAACCTCTAACCTCCTCCTCATCATTATAGCCGGTGAGCAGACATATAAATTCATCTCCGCCTATCCTACCGGCAATACCCATGTTGCCCAGATGCATCTTAAGCACGGAGGAGAAACTGTGAATAACCTCATCACCAAAATAATGCCCGTATGTATCATTAACATTCTTAAAATCATCAATATCTATTATTGCCAGATACATACTGCTTTTCAAGCCATTCTGCCTGGCGTCGGTTATTGCCGATATAATTTCCTCCGTGACAGCCTTTTTGTTGAGAAGACCTGTAGCCGGATCCTTGCTGGCATCTATGTCATAAAGAATATTTTTGTCGTCAATTCGTCCGCCCATCTCATATATTATGCCTACAACAAGCCTTCTTGACAGCCCCTCGCATATCGTCTCTCCCCTGAAATTAAGGGTATCTCTTCTTCCGCCCTTTGACAAAATAGAAGACTGAAATGTTATGGAAAAACTGTCAGTTCCGCCTCGAATATCGTCGCACATTCTGTTGAACTTTTCCACATTTAAACCCTCGACATAATTGAGGCTTACCATTCGCTTCTGCCATTCTTCAAGAGAACACCGCTCAATAATCTCAGAGTGTCCGTTTATATAAAAATATATGCAGATAATATCAGTTGAAAAGTCATATTCAAAAAACTTTTCTTTAAACAGATTCATGAAAGAACGGTACTTTCGGACATTATTAAAGTACAGCTCAAATTTGGAACTCTGAGTGAGGATATCCTGAATATGCAGCTCTGTCAAACCTATTCTCTCAGCCTCTTCACTTTTTATCCTGCCGATTAAAACCCATCTGTATATATTATTTTTAAGCTGGAGCCTTACAAACACAGGATCAGCTCCGCCGCCGTCAAGAAAGCTCTCAAACAGAGCCCTGTCCTCGGAATGCACCAAACGGTTTATCGGAAATCTGCTGTTCTCTCCCATCATTCTGAAAAAACGCTCGTCGCCGCTTACAATCGTATAATCGTACTTCACGGTGCAGTTTGCTTCCAGAATATCATTGTCCGAAACATTCATGCTGACTCGCATCATATGACTTACCTCTATGGATTAATATTTAGAAGGTCGCGTCTAAAGCCTGCTTTAAATCATTTATAATATCATTAACATTTTCAATACCTACCGACAGACGGATTAAATCCGGCTGAACACCCGCCTCAACAAGCTGTTCCTCGGAGAGCTGTCTGTGCGTATGGCTTGCAGGGTGAAGAACTGAAGTCCTTGCGTCTGCAACGTGTGTAACAATAGCAATAAGCTTGAGATTATCCATAAATTTTACCGCTGTCTCACGGTTGCCCCTGAGCCCGAAAGAGACAACTCCGCATGTGCCGTCAGGCATATACTTCTTTGCAAGCTCATGATACTTATTGTCAGGCAAATCCGCATAATTAACCCATGCCACACGCTCGTCCTGAGAGAGGAACTGCGCCACCTTGAGCGCATTTTCACAGTGTCTCTTTACTCTTAAATGAAGAGTCTCAAGTCCCAAATTAATCAGAAACGCATTCATAGGCGACTGTATAGATCCCATATCGCGCATAAGCTGCGAGGTTGCCTTTGTTATGTATGCTCCCTTTCCGAAACGCTCCGTATAGATAATCCCGTGATACGATTCATCCGGAGTTGTAAGTCCCGGAAACTTTTCGGCATGCGCCGACCAGTCAAAATTGCCGCTGTCAACTATGCATCCGCCGACTGTCGCAGCGTGACCGTCCATATATTTAGTTGTGGAGTGTGTAACTATATCCGCTCCGAATTCAAACGGTCTGCAGTTGATTGGCGTGGCGAATGTATTATCCACAATAAACGGAACGCCGTTTTTATGGGCAACCGACGCAAACTTTTCCAAATCGAGAACAACAAGAGCAGGATTGGCAAGCGTCTCGCCGAATACACATTTTGTGTTAGGTCTGAATGCAGCCTGAATTTCCTCCTCTGATGCGTCAGGGTCAACGAATGTCACATCTATCCCGAGCTTCTTCATGGTAACCCCGAACAGATTAAACGTACCGCCGTAGATTGCCGAAGTGCTTATAAAATGGTCGCCCGCCTCACAGATATTAAAAACGGCATAGAAATTAGCCGCCTGCCCCGAAGATGTAAGCATAGCCGCGCAGCCGCCCTCAAGCTCGCAAATTTTCTTTGCCACGCAGTCATTTGTAGGGTTCTGAAGTCTTGTATAAAAATATCCGTCCTTTTCGAGGTCAAATAAAGCTCCCATCTCATCACTTGACTCATATTTAAAAGTCGTGCTCTGAATAATAGGGAGTATTCTCGGCTCTCCGTTCTTCGGCTCCCATCCGCTCTGAATACACTTAGTCTCAATACTGTAATTATTCATTTTCTCTCCGTTCCGGTAATTCTTCTTTTCTCGCGCTTACCTTAGTAATCATTTTGTTTTCCACTTCAAGCACCTTGAAGCAGTAGCCGTCGCATGAGCACTCAAACCGCTCGTTATCCTGCGGAATCTTGCCCATCTTATAAATAAGATACCCGTTGATAGTATCTATATCATCACAGTCAAAATGCATATCAAACGCATCCTCTATATCCTCAAGCAATGTCTGTCCGTCAATTATATAGCTGCCGTCCTGCTGCCTGCTTATAAACACCTCATCGTCATCATATTCATCGAAAATATTTCCCACAATCTCCTCAAGAATATCTTCCATTGTCACGAGACCTGCTGTCTGTCCGTACTCGTCAACAACAATCGCCATATGTACCTTATCAGTCTGCATTTCTTTAAAAAGCACGCTGATATTTCTTGTTTCAGGAATATAGCTTGCATCAAACAAAAGCTGATGCTTCATATCCGTCAGCTTTTTGTTCCGGTTTTGTTCATCCACATACGCCTTAAGCAAATCGCGTATATGAAGAATTCCGATAATGTTGTCAATATCTCCGTCATAGACAGGATACCTGGAGTAATTCTCGCGCATCATAATCGAAAAGGCTTCATCGACAGTACTGCCGCACTCTATTCCTACAATATTCTTTCTGTGCGTCATAACATCAGATGCATGTTTCTCGCCGAACTCAAAAATATTGCCGATCATCTCGGCTTCATTTTCCTTCAGCACGCCCTGCTCATGGCCCTCATTGACCATATCCATTATCTCTTCTTCTGTTACGTCGTCATCTTTTTTCACTTTCCCCGAAATCTTCTTTAAAAGCGAGGAAAATAATCCTTCATTCCCATCCTCGGGATGGCCATCGTTCATGTCAAAATCCTTCCTTATAAAAAAATTTTTTTACTTCATCCAGTATACCATAATCCATTATTAACAGTCAATCCACCTATTCATCCATCTCAAGGCTCACAGAAAGCGCATGATTTACCTGCGAAATAATTTCATTGTCAAGATGACACACCTTATCCTTCAGCCTTTTCTTATCTATTGTGCGAAGCTGCTCAAGCAGGATAACAGAATCCTTCACAATATTATATCTCATAGAATCGATTTCGACATGGGTAGGCAGTTTTGCCTTATTCATTTTTGATGTAATAGCCGCGCATATAACCGTCGGACTATGTTTATTTCCTGTATCATTCTGTATTATAAGCACCGGACGTATTCCGCCCTGCTCAGAGCCGACCACCGGCCTTAAATCTGCATAAAAAATATCACCGCGTTTAATTACCAAATCTATCACACTCCCAAAGCACTTATTAACTTGATAATCGTAGTATTTCCAGCTTACGGGCGTGTATTCATTTTTTTTTAAATTATTGACAGCTGAAAATTATTCACTGATGACAAATTATCTTTAAAAATTATCAGCTAAATCCAAATGCCATTTTTCGTGAAAATAATCATGGCTGCCTATGTACTTGCCTTTACTGTAATAATTTCTCGGTATTCTCTTATTCAAATCACAGACAAACTCGTAATTAAAAGTTCCGGCAAGAGCCGCAATCTCCTCAACCGAAATCGTCTCTTCTCCGTCTCTTCCGATAAGCGTGACCACATCATTTCTTTTGATATCCGGTATATCGGTAACGTCGACCATCATCTGGTCCATGCACACGCGACCGACAATAGGAGCCTTTTTCCCCCTGATAAGAACATATCCCTTTGATGACAGCGCCCTTGGATAGCCGTCTCCGTAGCCGACAGAAATCGTAGCCAGCTTGGTAGTTTTTTTCGTCACAAATGTTCCTCCGTAGCTTACGCGCTCACCCTCCTGAACTGTCTTTACCATAGTGACATGGCTCTTAAGCTCCATCGCCGGATGAAGCTCAATTCTTGATTTATCGACCTCATCGGACGGATACATTCCATACATCGCTATTCCGAGCCGCACCATATCCTTATGTGTATCCGGCATATCTATAACGGCTGCGCTGTTGGCGCAGTGCTTTATTTCAAAGGTAATTCCCTCCTGCTCCAGTTTTTCGGTAAAGCGGTTAAACTTTTCGTACTGCCTTTCTGCCGATGTCTTATCAGCCTCGTCTGAAGCCGCAAAATGCGTAAAAATACCCCTTGCGTTAAGATGCGGGAGCGACTTGATTTTTTTCACAAGCTCAATGCCTCCCTCATCAGGCTCCATGCCTATTCTTCTCATTCCCGTATCAACCTTTAAATGACAGATAGCGGTCTTTCCGAGCTTTTTTGCCGCATCGTCGAGCTCCTTCGCCGTCTCATAGTCAAAAACAGTAGCAGCCACCTCATTCTCCACAAGCACTTTGTATTCATCAGTATTTACAAAGCCAAGAATTAAAACAGGCTTATCAATTCCGTTTTCACGCAAATTTACAGCTTCGTCAAGCGTCGCCACAGCATAGCCGTATACCCTTGAATATACCGCCTTTGCAACAGCCACATCACCGTGCCCGTATCCGTCAGCCTTTACAACCGCAAGCGCCTTTGTTCCCTCTGGCGTAAGAGACATAAGCGAATCAACATTTGAGGCAATCCTCCCCAAATCAATATCTGCATATACTCTGTAATACTTTCCCATTTTATCTCCATTCCGAAGCTTTTTACTGCTCCGCTCTTTTAGATTATTATCTGCCGGCTTTGGCAAGCACCTCGCAGACGCCGTCCGTCAAATCCCAAGCTTTCATAGCGTAGTCTCCAAAACGCTCTCTGCATATATCACCTGCAAGTCCATGAACATAAACCGCCGTCGCAGCGGCAGTAAGCGCATCATCAAATCCCGCGCACATCATTCCCGCCACAACCCCCGTAAGCACGTCACCCGAGCCGGCAGTCGCCATTCCGCAGTTGCCTGACATATTGACAAATGCAGACGCGCCGTCGCTTATAACCGTAGCCGCATCCTTCAGCACGCACACTGTTCCTGTGCTTAGCGCATACTCCTTCGCGCACAAAACAGGCTGTGACTTTACATCGGAAATGCTTTGCTTTGTAAGTCTGGTCATCTCTCCAACATGAGGCGTAAGAATTATTTTACCTCCATAACCTGAAAGCGCAGACGGAACGTCGCCGCGCTCCGCAAGTATATTCAAGCCGTCCGCATCAATAATCAGAGCGGCTTTTGAGCCTGAGGCAAGTATTGTATATAAAATTTTTCTGCCGCTGTCAGTCACCGAAAGCCCGGGACCGGCAACAATGCAGTCAGCCCACAGACAGCTCTCCTTAAGCTTCGATAATATCCCGCTGTCCGGCTCACCGCCGTATGTCACCGGTATTGCCTCGGGCACAAGACTCAAGAGCGGTATTCTGTTATTTTCATGTGTAAACACTCTCACCAGTCCGCAGCCCGTCCTGTAAGCCGCGGCAGCAGACAGACATGCCGCTCCGCCCATATTTTCACTTCCTGCCGCAATAAGCACTTTACCGCAGTTTCCCTTGTTTACATCCCCGTTTCTTTTGGGGATATTCTGTAAATCAGATTTATCAAGCATCATCACCGGACACTTTCCGGCAATTCTTTCAAGCGCCTCCAAGCCTTCATTTCCGCCCGAAGAGCGAGCTGCAAAGCCTATATCTGCAACCGTAACACTTCCGGCGTACTCTCTTCCCGGATATAAAGCCATTCCAAGCTTATTAAACCCAAATGTGACCGTGTGCCCTGCACGCACCGCGATGCCGCACACATGACCGTCAAGCGCGCTTATCCCTGACGGAATATCAACTGAGACAACCTCTGTCCCGTACTTTTCCGCTGTATTAATTTTTTCGATAACCTCAGCGTGTACACCCTGAACATCTCTTGAAAGACCTATACCGAAAATCGCATCTATAATAAAATCATATTCGCTGAACTGTACAATGTTATCTTGTCCCGAATCCACAAACGAAACGTGCAGGTTCTTAAGAATATTTTTCTGCACCTCATATTCCTCAGTACCCGCACCGTCTTTTCCAACTTCATATATATCTGTATCAAACCCCGCCTGAGACAGATGTCTTGCTGCGGCAAGTCCGTCCGCACCGTTGTTTCCCTTCCCGCAGACGCACAAAATCCTGACATGCCTTCTGCCGGAAGCCTTTCTCTCACAAGCCAGCCTTTCAACAAGCCCCGAAACCGCAAGCGCGGCGCGCTCCATAAGCACGACTGACGGAATTCCGACCTCGTCGATAGAATTGCTGTCAACTTTTTTCATCTGCCTGTCATCCAACAAATATTCCATACATACCCCTTTAGCTGTCTATTCCGATGCATTTATATCGTCAAGCAAACCCATAAGCTCGGGTCCTAAGATGTTGTGCATTCCCGAATACAGCTGCTCATTCATGCTCTCCTTATCCTGCTTGATTAAAAGATTTTTCTTGAGCTTAATTCTTGTTGCATTTATCCACTTGTCCAGCACTTCCAAATCAGCTTTATTTTCGTTTATCTTCGAGTAACACATTTTGACGGTCTCAATCAGCAGTCTCTGATTTGCCTCTGCGAGCTTACGCGGAAGCTCCTTTTCCTCATCCTCAAGAGCCGCAATCTTATCCTTAGCTTCATGGATAAGCCTCTGATTCTGATTCATAATCTTCTGCCGCCTGGCGTCATCGCCGTCCTCCTCCATATTTTCGACGACATCCTGAATAAGCTGTTTTTTTATCTTCTTTACGTCCTTTATATCATTTGTGACCTGCCCCTGCCTTTTGAGAAGAGAATTTACCTGTCCCTCCCAATACTTGATTTCATCGGTCTTACTGACCTCCGGAACAAGCAGATACCACCTTTTATCCAATGTCAAAATCGGAACGCGCTTTAACGCAGCAACATCCTTTAATATCTCATATGTAATATCTGCCATGTCATCCTATTCCTCCTTATTCGCAATCGTATAAGACAAACGCATCAAACTCTCCGATAAATGGACATTTTCAACAATAACATCCTCCGGAAGATTTAAATCCGTGTGTGCAAAATTCCATATAGCCTTGACTCCTGCATCGACAACAGTCTTAGCGACCTCCTTGGCAGCCTGCTTGGGAATAGTAAGCGCAGCAATCTCTATCTCGTTATCCCTGATAAAAGCAGTAAGCTCATCCATCATGCGAATCTCAAGCGCACCTATTTTTTTATTTTTAAGTGCGCTGTTATTGTCAAATACGCCCTTAATCAGGAAACCCCTCTTGGCAAAATCGCCCGAGTTGACCAGCGCCTGGCCGAGATTGCCCGCCCCCACAATAATCATATTATGAGTCCGGTCAATGCCGAGAATTTTACTGATTTCATCATAGAGATACTTCACGTTATATCCGTAACCCTGCTGCCCGAAACCGCCGAAATTATTCAAATCCTGTCTTATTTGCGATGCTGTAACTTTCATTTTATCGCTGAGTTCTTTTGATGAAATTCTTTGAACTCCGCTTTCAATCAGCTCTCCGAGATACCTGTAATATCTCGGAAGTCTCCTTATTACCGCAGAAGATATTTTTTTTGTTTCTTCCATATGCTCATTCGTACCCTTCCTGACTTTTCATTCATTCTATTATAAACCAATGTTAAAACAATGTCAAAATCATACCGGAACACATTTGTCAGGAACAGCGCATAAATTCAGCTCAGAACACGCTTGGCAATATCGACAGACTCTTTAGCATCTCTTGCATAAAAATCAGCATGTATTTCTTTGGCGTATTCCGGCGTTAAAACTGCACCGCCCACCATAACCTTGCAGTCCAGCTTATTCTCATGAAGCAGCTCTATTGTCTCCTTCATTGAGACAAGCGTTGTCGTCATAAGCGCAGAGAGTCCGACAAGCTTGACGTCGTTTTCACGCACAGCATCCACAACAGCCTGATACGGAACATCTTTGCCGAGGTCGATAACCTCATAGCCGTAGTTTTCCAGAAGAACTTTCACAATGTTTTTTCCTATATCGTGAACATCGCCCTTAACAGTAGCAATAACAATCTTTCCCTTGCTGACCGGAGCTGCGTTGCTCTTGACCATAAAAGTACGTATAACCTCAAACGCAGCCTGAGCCACTGAGGCAGACATTATAAGCTGCGGTAGAAAAAGCGTACCCTTCTCAAATTCCTCACCTATTTTGTCAAGAGCAGGTATAAGCACCCTGTTGACAATCTCCATTGAATCCACCTGCTCAAGCAGTCTGGCGGTACACTCTGCTCCCTCATTTTTAAGTCCGTTAAGCACGGCGTTATAAAGGACTGACATATCTGCCGTAAGACCGCTCTGTAAAGAAGCGTCTTTGCCCTGTGAGGCTCCGCCCTCCTCGCCGCGCCCGTCAGCGTCTGCATTGCCGGAGCCGGATTTTTCTGTAATATTTCCCGGCACAACAATCTTTGAGACAACCTGCTTCCCGGCATAATTTTTTATAAAATCGACGGAATTTTTATCATATCCCGCAAGCAGTTTAAATGCGCGCACGGCTCCCGTCATTTCCTCTATATTCGGATTGATAATAGGCAGGTCAAGCCCATTTTGAAGCGCCATTGTAAGGAAAATATGATTTACAAGCACACGGTTGGGCAGTCCAAACGAAATATTAGACACGCCCAGCACAGTCTTTAAGCCAAGCTCAGTCTTTACACGGCGCACAGCCTCAAGCGTCTCGAGCACTCCCTCCTGCTCTGCCGAAGCCGTGAGTGTAAGGCAGTCAATAAAAACATTTTCTTTTGGAATGCCGAGCTCTGTAGCCGCATCGAGAATTTTTTTCGCAATCGCAAATCTGTCGTCAGCCTTTTTAGGTATACCGTTTTTGTCAAGTGTAAGTCCGACAACAGCAGCTCCGTATTTTTTTACGAGAGGAAGGACGTTTTTCAGCGACTCCTCCTCGCCGTTTACCGAATTCACAATAGGCTTGCCGTTATATACGCGCAGCGCAGCCTCAAGGACTTCAGGAATTGTAGAGTCCACCTGCAGCGGTACATCGACAACCGACTGAAGCGCTTTTACAGCGGTAATCATCATCTCGCGCTCGTCAATTCCCGGCAGCCCCACATTTACATCAAGAATATCAGCTCCCGCTGAAACCTGCTCCAACGCCTGATTGAGAATATAGTCAATATCTCCTCTGCGAAGCGCCTCCTGAAAAACTTTTTTTCCGGTAGGATTTATTCTCTCACCTATTATTCTCGGCTCAGTCACCGGAACAACTTTAGTAGCGGAGCAGACCGCCGCCGGAATCTGTTTATGTCCTGTTCTGCGCACCTCTTCATTTCCGTTTTCCCTAAGCATATCAGAGAGAGCCTTTATAAATTCCGGCGTTGTTCCGCAGCAGCCTCCGAAAACTCTTATTCCGTATTTTCTCAAATCCTTCATAAATGCCGCAAAATCTTCAGCTCCGACACTGTATTCATTTGTCTGCGGGTCAGGAAGACCGGCATTAGGTTTTACGACAATCGGAAGGTTTGTCCATCGCGAAAGCTCCTCAATTACAGGCTCCAGCTCCTTTGGTCCCAATGAGCAGTTGACGCCCAGCGCGTCCACGCCGAGTCCCTCGAGCGTCAGCGCCATTGCAGGTACCATGCAGCCCGTAAATGTTCTTTTATTCATCTCAAACGTCATTGTGCAGACTATCGGCAGGCTGGAATTTTCCTTTGCGGCAAGCACAGCCGCCTTTACGTCCATCAGATCCGTCATTGTCTCAAATACAACCAAATCTGCGCCTGCTCTGCTTCCCGCCTTTACAACCTCGGCATACATCTCATATGCCTCCTCAAAGCTTAAAGTACCTGTCGGCTCTAAAAGCTGCCCTATCGGTCCTACGTCCAGCGCAACCATAGCCTCCGGCTTTACATTGTCTCTGGCGCGCGCGGCGTTTTTAATTCCCGCCGTGACAAGCTCTTCAACACTGTGTCCGCACTCCTCAAGCTTATACGCGTTTCCGCCGAACGTATTTGCATACACGACATCGGCACCGGCGTTCAGATATTGTTCATGAATAGACACAAGCAGCTCCGGATGAGTAATGTTGAGCATCTCGGGAGTCTCTCCCATTTTCATGCCAGCCGCCTGAAGCATTGTTCCCATTGCACCGTCAAAAATAACATAATCTTTTTTCAGTAATTCCCTGAAATCTCTAACCATTACATCTTCCGCCTTTCTGTCTGAATTTACATGTATCTCTCATGCTGCACGTCTGACACCCTCTCGCCTTAGCGGAAACGGGCTCTCTTGACAACCCTATAACAGCCGTGACTGACTTTGTGGGCGTCAGCATATCCGATGCGCTCACATTCAGCCCAATCTGCTTAGGCGCGTTTAAAACATTAAGAAACGCCCCCTGAAGGCTTACAGGCAAATCTCCGTAGCCCAGACCAAACCTGAATGTCTGATAATATCCCGGATTTTCCGTCCTGATTATCTCCTCCGCCCTGTCGCACGCCTGCTCGACAGCGACGCTTGCAAGACTGTCTATAACCACAGCCTTTGCCATATCCTCAAGCTGTGCTATTCTTATAAGCCTGTCTATCCCGGCAGACACAGTTACCGCCATTAAGACAGCCCTTTCACAGCCCGAAAGGTGCTCTCTGATGGAATTGCCCGTAAGCACAAGGTTAGTTCCCTTTACGGCGACTCCGCTGCTCTCATTCTCAATCTCACACACCCTGTATACAAATCTCGGCTGCGCCGCATCAAGCACCTCTCTCTCGCACTGCTCAATAAGCGCCAAAAGCCTGTCGTCAGGCTCTGCCCCGCCGTGTCCCATATAGCGAAGAGCCTCCTGTCTGTTTAATTGTCCAAGTTCTATACGTGCCTGCATATATCAATCCTTTCAAAGAGTCGAAACACGCCTTGTGAGTTTCGCCCGTTTTTTCTTCTTTCTGCTGCGCACAGATCCTTTTGCCTTCTCCATACTTATATGCCTGCCTTTAATCGTCACGTTTTCCATAGCGGCGAGCACGGCGTTGGCATACTTTGAAGGTACCTCCACAAATGTATAGTTGTCCAGCATATCGATAGAGCCGACCAGCTTGCCAGGAAGCCCCGATTCTCCCGAAATAGCTCCGAGAATATTAGCCGGCTTGATTTTGTCCTTCTTTCCCACATTTATAAAGAGGCGCACCATTCCTCTCGAATCCGCATCCATATCAAAATGCACCTGTTCAAGCTCCTCCCGGTGCTCAAGAGAATCTCCTATCGTCATTTTGAGAAGCGCAGCGGCAATATCGAGGCTTGTATAATCCTCCATGTTGAGATTACTCTCAACAGCCTCTATCATATCAGACAGTCCGCCTTCCTCTATCACTTCCTTAACCTTCGTGAAAATAGCTTCAAGCTTTGTATTTTTCACATCGTCCATTGACGGAACAGGCTTAGCCTTAATTTTAGTTTTACAGTAGCGCTCAATGTCCTTTAGCTTATATGCCTCTTTCCCTGAGACAAATGAGAGCGCGACTCCCTCCCTGCCCGCGCGTCCGGTCCTTCCTATTCTGTGCACATAGTACTCCTCGTCCTGAGGCAAATCATAATTAAATACCACATCCACATCATCGACATCAATACCTCTCGCCGCAACATCTGTGGCTATGAGAATTTCAGTCTTTCCGCTTCTGAAATCCGCCATAACGCGGTCTCTCTGCGCCTGCTTCATATCGCCGTGTATACCGTCCGCAAAATAACCTCTGCCTTTAAGCTCGGAAATAAGCTCGTCAACCTGCCTCTTGGTATTGCAGAACACTACCGAAAGCCTCGGATTATATATGTCAATCAGCCTGCACAGCAGTTCGTTTTTATTTTTTGGTCTGACCTCGTAATAATACTGCTCAATATTTTTTACAGTGAGCTCTTTTCTCACCACCTTTATAATCTCGGCATTTTTCTGGAAATTCTTCGCTATCTCCATGATGGCCTTAGGCATTGTCGCCGAAAACATTACCGTCTGGCGTGTTGGCGGCGTATCTGTGAGGATAGTCTCCATATCCTCGCGAAATCCCATGTCAAGCATCTCGTCAGCCTCGTCAAGCACAACCATAGACACATTGTCAAATCTGACCGTTTTTCTTCTCATATGGTCCATCACTCTTCCCGGTGTTCCCACGACAATCTGAACTCCGGACTTTAAGGATTTAATCTGCTTCACAATCTCCTGTCCGCCGTATACCGGAAGCACACGAATATCGCTCATGTACTTTGCAAGGCGTCTTATCTCCTCAGCCACCTGAACGGCAAGTTCTCTTGTAGGACACAAAATCACCGCCTGCAGTTTCTTCAAATCAGGGTTTATTTTCTCCAAAACAGGAATAGAATATGCCGCCGTCTTTCCTGTTCCGGTCTGTGCCTGCCCAACTACGTCTCGTCCTTCCATGATTACCGGAATAGCCTGAGCCTGAATCGGCGATGCCTCCTCAAAGCCCATGTCTTCAACAGCTCTCAATATTCTCTCGTCTACCTGCAAATCTTCAAATTTCATTAAATTTCTTAATCTCCATTCCCGCTTTGTAAAAGCTAACTTATTTGTAATCGATTTATTTTACATGATAAATTTGATAAAGTCAAAAAAATACGCAAAAAACCGCGGCAATTTGTATGCGTCCTGTCTGTTTTACAGGAGCGTATCAAACTGCCTCGGCTCTTCTCTGCTCTTATTTGGTTGGTCAAAAATCTATTTTATTGTATAATTACAGCATTTTTCTTAACACATCGATTATAATTCCGTGGTCAACGGTGTGGTCGAAGCCTGAAACCGTAATAGTTCCTATAGCTGTCGGACAGTTTTTAAGTCTTATCGGAAATGCTCCTCCAACCTCGGCATACTGAGACGGGTCAAGATGCCATTTTTCATCAATGGAAAGCCCCATGCTCTTCAGCATATAATGCGCCCAGAGCGAACTGTGTCCGGTGTGCATAGCGGTATTTTTCTTTCGCTCTATCATCACGTCGTTGCTTGACGCATTGCCGTCGCTTGAAAAATGGAAAAGCCGCCTGCCGGCAATCTGAATATCGAGACAAATCTTATTGTTTCTCCTCTTTGCCTCATCAATTAAAGCCGTGCCTATCCTGACTGCGTCCTCTGAGTCAAATTTATCAAACTGCAGTTCCTTCTCCTGCTTTTCCACTATCTCAGCCTTTGCGCGGTAATCATCGCCTTCGGATACTTCGGTATGCTTTCCCGCCTTTTCGGCAAGCCTGCTCTCAAAGCTCTTCTCAAACTTAAGCTCCTCCTGCGTTCCGGACTTTGGAATGTCAACCGTTCTGTTCTCCCATGATGACAAATATATCGCGTTTGACAGATACAGGCTGTTTATCGCCTCGCTTCCGTCAGCAGTCATAACTCCGGCTGCAAAATCAGACAATACCTTTTCATATGCTCCCTCCGGCTTGCCGCACTCAATTTTCTTCTGCTCAACCTTAGGCTTTGCAAATAAATCTCCCGTACCGTTTCGGTATTCCGACTCCGGCTTGTCAAGTTCAAACACTGACAATTCTCCCTTTTCGCATGCAAGAAGAGCGTTGTCAAGACTTATCTCAAGCCTGTTTACACCCGCAGCCTCGCCCGTCGATGCTATGAAAACTCCGGTAGCCCCGTCCTTCCACTCCATATAAGCCGTAACCTCATCCTCCACCTCAATAGGGTGAAACTTTCCCTCATGGCAGAAGCCGCAAACACGCTCAGGCATACCGCATATCCACTGAAGCAGGTCAAGATTGTGAGGACACTGGTTTAAAAGCGTTCCGCCGCCGTCTCCTCCCCATGTCGCCCTCCATGAGCCGGATTCATAATAAGCATTCGGTCTGTACCAGTCAGTAACCACCCAATTAACTCTTTTTAAATTACCGTACTTTTTACTCTGCACAATATCACGCATTTTCTTATATACAGGAAATGTTCTCTGGTGAAATACAAAACCGTATTTAATGTCAGGATTTTTACTCTTCGCCTCCATGCAGGCATTCATCATATTGCGCGCCTGTCTTGAGTAAACTCCCGCAGGCTTGTCGCACAGTACGCTTAATCCCCTTTCAAATGCCAGCTTTGCAAGCTCCTCATGAGAGTAGTGGGGAGTCACAATCAAAACAGCGTCAAGCTCAAGCTGACCTGCATCATATGCCGAAAACAAACTCTCTGCAGTTTCATAAATTTTAAGCTTCTCGGGCAGAATATTTTTTAAAGTTTCCATCCGCTCAGGGCGTATTCTGGTAACCGCCTCCAGCTCCATTCCCTTAACCTTGCCCTGTGCTATAAGCGCAGCATATTTGCTGCCCATGTTTCCCATTCCCAATACAGCAACCTTCATATATCCTCCGTTCCGGAACGTATAATACAGCCCTCAGACGCTGTATACTAACATATCCTGTTTATCTTATATAAATATAAATGTAATCCATTTCTTAAAAGCTTTCTACGGATATATGCTTTAATTCTGTGGTTTTACAATTAATTTAATCAGTCAAAACTCCTTTTTGTCAATAATACATGTACTTATCCTGTATGAGACAAATAATAACGCTGCCGATATGCACATGGCTGCCGGCAGAATAAAATCACTTTTTAAAAATGAAAGACTTCTGTATAGGCCGCTTAAATCAAAACCTCCTGAATTTACAAATCTTACAATAACAATTCCTAATACAACCACCAATCCAATCGCCGCTATCGTAACAATCCTTCCTTTTTCTCCCCCGAATTTAAGCTGGACAGGTATCACAACCGCAAGCATTACAAGCAGTAAATGTACTGGTCAAGCATTTTTGTAACACTTTGTTCGATAAATATCTAACTGTAACGTGCCTCCATAGGTGTTAAATAATTATTGTATGAATGAGGCCGAACATAATTGTACCAGTTGATATATTTCATTGTAAGCTCGTCCATCATTTCAATACTTGAAAATGAAGTCACATTATAAAAATTACTTTTAAAAGTGTTATAGAATCTCTCCATAGGCGCATTATCATAAGGGCAGCCTGCCTTACTCATGCTTTGAGTTACATTGTTATCTTTGCAGAAATTAACAAACTCCCAGGAAGTAAACTGTACTCCCTGATCCGAATGCAGGATTACCCGGGGATAATGTTCCTGTTCCAGGGCCTTTTTGAGGGTGTCTATTGCTAATTCTGTATTTATACAATTACTATTAACAGATGCTACTGCTGATCTGTCATACAAATCAATGATAGAACAGTTATATCTGAACTTTCCGTTTGGTTGGCGCATATAAGTAAAATCCGTGCACCAGACCTTGTTTTTGCAGTCGGCTGTGAAATTCCGGTTTAAAAGGTTGTCAAATATTTTATGTTTCTTACCTGCTTTGCAGCCGGGTTTGGAATGCATAATTACCGCACATAAATTAAGTTCTTTATTCATGTATTTATGCATAGTGGTATTGCTGACTATGTATCCATAACGTTTAATAAAGATACGCATAGCTCTATAGCCTATAACACGGTTATTATTATAATAAACATACTTTATAAGTTCAAAAATGCGTGCTAAACGCCTGTGATATTCACATTTTGCATCCTTTTTATAATTGTAATAACAGTTAGGACTTATTCCAAACTGATGACATAACCATCTTAAACCAAATATATTTTTATTATCGTCTATGAATCGATATACCACTAATCGATTTCCTTCGCGAAGAATGCCGCCGCTTTTTTTAAGAAAGCAATTTCTTTATCTTTCTCGTTAAGAAGCTGGTTTAATCTTCTGATTTCCCTGGCTTCATTTGATTCAGATGTTGTACCGGTGGTATCAAGGCATTCTTCCTTGTACTGGTTAACCCATTGGCTGACAGTACTTTTGGCAATATGATAATCAGCAGCAATCTGGACTGTTGATTTATTGCCGGCCATATAGGCTTTCACTACTTCCTTTTTGAAGTCTTCGTTGTAACGTACTGACATAGTGATGTCCTCCTTGATTTGAATAATATTATAATATATTATTCGAACAAGTTGTTACAAATTTACTATATCACTACAGGATTCCTAATTCTTTCGCAGCCTTAGCGCCGCCGATTTCTTTGGCAAGTTTTACTGCCTGTACTTTGTATTCATGGTCATATTTGCGTGCCACTTTGAATACCTCCTTATTCTCTTGGTTTTATTATGAAATCCTTGAGAATAAGCTGTCAACTTTTTTTA
>CALWKC010000033.1 GCA_944381165.1 uncultured Lachnospira sp.
TTATTTTACACTGAGGTATTTTTTTCTCAACCTTCTTTCTTGGAATTCCCTATATTTGAATTATACAGGAAGCTCCTAATTTATCAAACGCGAGAATATATTTATTATAAGTAATATCGCATTTTCGGTCAACACAAAAATGGATATTGTTTACAGTATTAAACGCTCTTTCTTCGGCAATCATGTATTTATGAAATACATTTTTAAATGATAAAGGAGGAGCAAATTGGCTGGGTATAAAGTTGAAATATGCGGCGTCAATACTGCCGCCCTTCCACTGCTGAAGAACAGTGAAAAAGAAGAATTATTAAAAAAAATAAAAGACGGGGACAACAATGCGCGTGAAACCTTTATCAACGGAAACCTGCGGCTCGTTTTAAGCATCGTACAGCGTTTTTCCCAGTCTCAGGAAAATATAGATGACCTGTTTCAAATCGGCTGCGTAGGCATGATTAAAGCCATTGACAATTTTGATTTAACTCAGAATGTACAATTTTCGACATACGCAGTTCCTATGATTGTCGGAGAGATAAAACGGTATCTTCGAGACAACAATGCAATCCGCGTCAGCCGCTCTCTGCGTGATACTGCCTACAAGGCCATTTATGCAAAAGACAAGCTGACAAAATCAAAACAAAAAGAGCCTACAATCACGGAAATTGCCGCCGAGGTAGGCGTTTCCCGCGAGGATATAGTACTTGCAATGGAAGCGATACAGACACCCGTTTCGCTTTATGAGCCTGTATACACAGACGGCGGCGATACGCTGTACGTAATGGACCAGGTGCGGGACAAAAAAGACTCTGAGGACAGCTGGGTAAGCAAAATCGCATTGAAGGAAGCTATAGCGAAGCTTTCTCCCAGGGAGCGCCGTATAATAAACATGCGTTTTTTTGAGAGCAAAACCCAAATGGAGACTGCCGAAGAAATAGGAATCTCCCAGGCGCAGGTAAGCCGTCTTGAAAAAATGGCTCTGAAATCCATGCGCAAATATTTAAGCTGAAATTTTTGCCGCCCTCCGCATAAACTGTATAATAACAGTATTTTGCGTGAGGCGGCTTTTTATGCGTGTATGTGATTTGAGAAACAAGCAGGTAATTAATGCATGTGACTGTAAAATATTGGGCTGCGTGGTAGATATAGATTTTGACGAGTGCACGGGATGCATCAAAGCCCTGATTGTTCCCGGCCCCGGACGGCTGTGCGGACTATTCGGCAGGGATATTGAATACATAATACCATTCAAGTGTGTGCGATGCATAGGACCCGATGCTGTACTTGTAGACTGCAATATTGAAAAAATCACACATAAATGTATCTGATTATTGAAAATCTTCGCAATTTGCATTAGAATAAAATAATCATCAGAACGTACAGAGGAGAGGTAAAATATGAGCGAAAAATATATTGCGTACGTGGGCAGCTATACCCATGAAAGCAGCAAGGGCATACATCTTTTTGACATGGATGTGGAAAAAGGCAGAATTACAGAGAGAAAGGAATTTCCGATTGACAACCCCTCTTTCATAACACTCTCTCACAGCCAAAAATATCTCTATTCAATATGCGACCAGGGCGTTGCCTCATACATCTGCGGCGATGACGGGGAGCTTACGCTGCTCAATGTTGTCTCAATAAACGGAATGCGCGGATGCCATATCACACTGACTAAAAATGATAAATTTTTAATTGTATCCGGATACCATGACGGAAAGCTGACAGTATTGTCTGTAGAAGATGACGGCCGTGTCGGACATATAACAGATGAGGTATTCCACAAGGGAACAGGAAGCATAGCGGACCGCAATTTCAGACCTCATGTTAGCTGGTCAGTATTTACTCCTGACGAAGAGCTTTTATGCGCCTGTGATTTGGGAATTGACCAGATTAAGCTGTATAAATTCAACCACGAGACTGGCAAAATAAAACTCTATGATATTATCCGCTCACAGCTTGAATCTGCTCCGCGTCAGATGATTTTCAGCAATGACGGCAAGTTTGCTTACGTTTTGTGTGAACTGAAGAATTACATCAATGTATATTCATATGACAAAAACAACGGCAAAAACCGTTTTGAGCTTGTCCAGAATATATTTACAGTCCGAAAGGGGCACAAGAACAACAGCGCTGCAGCAAGCCTTATATTCACCAACTCGGGCAATAACCTGCTGTGTTCAAATGCCGGAGACAACACTGTGACAATTTACAGCGTCAACAAAGAAAACGGAACCCTAAACAGTATTTCGTCGCTCCCTATAAGCGGTGATTATCCTAAGTATATTAATATTTTCCCTGATGACAGACATATTATGTCAATGAACAACGACGGAAATTCAATAACAATTTTTACCGTCCATTTTGAGCGTGGTCTGATTGTCATGAACGGCCCTGAGCTAAAGATTTCAAAGCCTAATAACATGGTAATCAAAAAAATATCAGAATAGAACAAATAGTTCGCAAGCGAACTCTTTTGCGAGGCGCGGATTCGTAAGAATAATAAAAGTCTCTGTCAGCCTTAAACGCTGTAACAGAGACTTTTTATTTTCAACCTGACTTGCTTCTGCAATGCTCTTAAATTTCAGATTTTATATCTAATCCGATATTCCCGAATACTTCTCTGACTGTACCTTTATTAACTCCGCGTCATCGAAATAATTAATTTTCATAGCCGCCTTTACCTCTTTCAAGGTCTGCTCTGCTACTTCATATGCAGCCGCTGTTCCCTTTCTTAAAATTTCATATACGCCCGGAATGTCCTTCTCATACTCATGGCGTCTTTTGCGTATAGGCTCAAGCTGCTTCTGAAGTACATTGTTGAGGAATTTCTTAACCTTTACGTCGCCAAGCCCTCCGCGGCGGTAATGCTCCTTTAACTCGTCAAGATTGTTATAATCAGGAAGAAACTCAGCAAAATCCTCAGGCGTACTGAAGGCATCAAGATAAGTAAACACGCAGTTGCCCTCAATTTTTCCCGGGTCCTCGATGCGGATATGGTCAGGATCGGTATACATGCTCATAACCTTGCGCTTTACCTCCTCCGGAGTATCTGAAAGATAAATACAGTTCCCGAGAGATTTACTCATCTTTGCTTTTCCGTCTGTTCCCGGAAGTCTGAGACACGCCTTGTTGTCAGGGAGCAGTATATCCGGCTCTACAAGCGTATCACCGTATACCGAATTAAACTTTCTCACAATCTCCCTCGCCTGCTCAAGCATCGGCTCCTGGTCCTCTCCCACAGGCACGGTTGTAGCCTTAAATGCCGTAATATCCGCTGTCTGGCTTATCGGATATGTAAAAAAGCCGACAGGAATGCTCGCCTCAAAGTTTCGCATAATGATTTCATTTTTGACAGTAGGATTTCTCTGAAGTCTTGAAACCGTAACAAGATTCATATAATAAAAGGTGAGCTCTGTAAGCTGCGGAATCTGCGACTGTATGAAAATATTCGACTTTTCCGGGTTAAGTCCGCACGATAAATAATCAAGCGCAACCTCAATAATATTCTGTCTGACCTTCTCCGGATTGTCAGCGTTATCTGTGAGAGCCTGGGCGTCTGCAATCATAATAAATATTTTATCGAATTCACCTGAATTCTGTAATTCTACTCTTCTCTTTAACGAGCCGACATAGTGTCCCAAGTGGAGTCTCCCTGTCGGTCTGTCGCCTGTAAGTATAATCTTGGACATTATATTTCTCCTCTCTGAATTTTAATGTAACATTTCAGCCATAAGCGGTAAAGCCCCGCAGATGCGGCTTTGCAAATGGGCGAGGCCTGAACTGTTACATTTTAACACAATTATTTGCAAATAACAATTGAGAATTGTCCCAAATGATAGTAGAATAGTTACAGCCTTACAGTCACCTGTATGGTCAGATCTATGTATACAATTCAGTTTAGGAGGAGCAATATGAAACATTTACTTAGTCCCCTTGATTTAAGTGTCGACGAGCTGAATGATTTACTTGATTTAGCCAGAGACATTTCAATCAATCCGAAGAAGTACAGTCACGTTTGTGACGGAAAAAAGTTAGCAACTCTGTTTTATGAACCAAGCACCAGAACAAGACTCAGCTTTGAGGCGGCAATGATAAACCTCGGAGGTTCTGTCCTTGGTTTTTCTTCTGCCGACTCAAGCTCTGCTTCAAAGGGAGAGAGTGTATCAGATACAATCCGCGTAATTTCATGCTACGCAGATATATGTGCCATGCGTCACCCTAAGGAGGGTGCTCCTATGGTGGCAGCAAGCAAATCCGGTATTCCGGTAATCAACGCAGGCGACGGCGGACACCAGCATCCTACTCAGACGCTCACCGACCTTATGACTATACGCGAGCTCAGAGGCTCACTTGATAATTTTACAATAGGTCTCTGCGGTGATTTAAAATTCGGAAGAACAGTTCACTCTCTTATAAACTCTCTGATAAGATATAAAAACATCAAATTTATACTTATCTCTCCAAAAGAGCTGCGCGTTCCAGATTATATAATTGATGTTCTCAGGGAAAATAATGTAGAATACAGCGAGGTTGAAAAACTTGAGGACGTTATGTCTCAGCTTGATATTCTCTACATGACACGAGTTCAGCGCGAGCGTTTCTTCAATGAAGACGACTATCTGAGAATGAAGAACTTCTATATTCTTGACAAATCAAAAATGAATCTTGCAAAGAAGGATATGTTTGTGCTCCACCCTCTTCCAAGAGTGAACGAAATTTCGGTCGAGGTTGACGATGACCCGAGAGCCGCTTATTTCAAGCAGGTACAGTACGGCGTATATGTGAGAATGGCTCTTATTCTCACGCTTCTCGGACTTGACAAAGAAATTCAATAAATGGAGGATAATATGAAAAAATCACGCTGAAGCGCTGATTTTTTCATATCGCTGTTTGTGCCGAAGCGTCACAAACAGCTTCTATCGCAGAAGAAAAATCGCCTGCGCGAATTTTTCTTCGCGTTCCTTCGCAATAAATCGCTTCGGAATGGAGGATAATTATGTTAAATGTCGGACAGTTAAATGAAGGATTTGTATTAGACCATATTGAAGCCGGAAAGTCTATGATGATTTACAACAATCTAGGACTGGACAAGCTCGACTGCTGTGTTGCCATTATCAAGAACGCACGCAGCAACAAAATGGGTAAAAAGGATATTATCAAAATCGAGGGAGGGCTGGACCTGGTTGATCTTGACGTGTTAGGCTTTATAGACCACAACATCACTGTCAATATTATTAAAGACGGCGAAATAGCAGAGAAAAAACGCCTCTCTCTTCCGGCACAAATTACAAATGTAATCAAATGCAGAAATCCAAGATGCATAACCTCAATAGAACAGGAATTAGACCATGTGTTTATCCTGACAGATGAAGAAAAACAGATATACCGCTGCAAATACTGTGAGGAGAAGTACTCCCGCTAAACTTCTGTGACAATGTTTAAGGCTGACTCAATGTAAAATACGCACAGCGTACTTCCCACATTGAGTCAGCCCTTTATTTTTTATTCTATAGGAAAGTTCTCTGAACTTTTTATACGACCTTTCTTGCCGCCGTATCTTCACCGCTCTGCTCCTTGTCGATTTCCTCAAACAGCTCGGAATCCTTATAATTGCTTCCGCATGTATATGAAAGCTTTACACCGTATGTGCTTTCATAAATTTCTTTCCATACATTGTAATTCTGCTTCATCATGGCAATTACATTTTCCCGCTCCGATTTCGAAGCATCAGGATAAATAGGAGAGGCAACATGAATTGTATACTCCTGAACAGGGAAGCCGTCAGAGTCAATTATATTGCTGTCCTCCATAGTTATAAAACACGGAAGCACCGGCACGTTATTCTTTGCGGCAAACTTATAAGCCCCCTTCTTTAAAGGCTTCGGTTTACGGTAATTCCACCACATGCTCTGCTCCGGATATATCAGAATAAAATTCCCCTCTGACAAAAGCTTATCGACAGCCGAAACAAATTTTTTCATTGTATTCATATTGCTGCTTAACGGAAGCGTATTGCAGTTTCTCATCAAAAAACCGTAGAATCCCGGAAAACTCGTATAATTTCCCTCTTTGATAATCCGGTACAGCTTTCGCGTGCCGCGCTGTCCCTTCAAAGCCTTCTCATATGCAATCTCCATAGCAAAACTGTCATACGCATTGAAATGATTACATGTTATTATCGCGCCGCTGTCAAGCTTATTGAAATTTTCAACGCCTTTAAATTCCTTAAATATAACCTTTTTTTCATATATCATAGCGTTCAGATACCACCTTGCAAATCTGAAGGCATATTTTGTTCTGAAACGCTTTAACAGTTTATTTGAGGTGTAGTCTATCTCATCAGGCATAAGCACCCTTGACGGAGGGTCATCCTCCACATCCACATCAAAATGCCCTTCCCTCTCCAGCTTTTCAATCTTTTCAACTATCTTTCTTCTCTGCTCAGACTGTGCACTGCTTCTTCTGCACATATTCTTATAATTATTCTCATTGTTAATCTCTGCGTACGCGAGATTATAGAGGTTTTCACCGTACTTTTTATCCTGCTTCTCATCCTCATCAGTAAAATTTCTAAGCGTCTCCATGATTTGAGAATAAAAAGGCGTCTCCTTCGCATACCTCCAGAAATAATTTGCGAGCCTGCAATCCTCATAATGCCACGGCTTCTGGGCAAGATTATAGTGGATAAGGCAGATGTCCTCCTCCTCGCATGCCGGCTTTCCAAAGGTCTCGGTGTTCCACTTAGGATCCAGCCAGTAAACATGATTTTTACAGATTATATTAAGATAATCCTGGTCCTGTGCCACGACAAACGTATACGCGTGAAGCAGGTCAATAAACTGTCCCAATATATCCTGCTCCCTGAACTGGCTGATATTCAGCACAAGAACACCCGCGTTAAAGTAATGATTTCTGTCTATATCCAGCACCTGCTCGGCATAATCCGCAAAAATCTCTGTCTGTGAAATTACCGGGTCACACACAGCTCCAACATAATTGTCACCTATATCATAATCGTAAAGCTCCGCTATATTTCCAAGAACAACGGTATCACTGTCAATATAGACTGCCTTCTCGTATTCAGGAAACATCTCTGCCAGAAACAGCCTGTAATATGTAGTGCTTGAGTAGTAATCTCTCAGCGGCAGTCTGCTCTCAAGCTTTTTAAGATAATCCGTCACATCGTCAAAGAAAATATGAAACGTATCGTCAGCCATATCAAGAACTATTTTCTTCTTTTCCTCGTCAATTCCCGTATTTAATATATGTATGCTGTACTCTCTTGTTTTGTCAGCGTTCATCATCAAAGATTTAAGCGAAACTGACGTATAATTGATAAATCCGTTGTCACAAGCAAAGAAAATAGGTATTATTTTATTATTCATTAGTATTACCCTGTATCTCCCTTTCATATTTCTTTTTTAAATATATATATTCAAAGAAAATGTCATCAAACACATCGTACTTAAAAACTCTGTACACCTTGCTTATCTGCCACTGCTTAATATTTTCGGTATGCGGATATGGCAGGTAAAACAATCTCTTTGAAAAATGTCTCACCACCGTATGTCTGTGCAGAAACTTCTGGTCATTAAAGCGCTGGGCAAGCATCAGCTTTTTTGTTGTGCTCCTGTATATAGCCGACTGATCCGCAAAAAGAAGCTTCCTTTCCGACAGAAGCTTACGCGCCTTCGCAAAAAGTCCTGTCTGCCTGATTTTTTTCATATTGAGCAAAAGAACTCCGGCATTAATATAATTATGATTAATAAGATATTTGCCGTAATGGTCCCTTGCTGCTGCATACTCGTAATCCGAAATATCATGTCCATAAAGCAGACATATATCACGGTTAAACAGAATATCCGCATCAAGATACAGAAGCTTATCAGGAATACCGGGAAGCTCATCAGCCAGAAGCCTTAAAAGCGTATACGGTGAACAATATGTAAGCTCATTTGGGCAATCCGCAAACACCTCATCATACTGCTCTTTGACATCAAAGCGCAGCACACGGTTGTCTTTATTATAATGTTTTGCAACCTGTTCAAGATATTCAGTCTGACGCGTGCTGATTGCCGTATACTCTTTTTTAATATGCGATACATCCATTGTAAGAATGTAAAAAGTAAAAGGCTCCTTTGATGATGTTCTCATAAAAACAGACAGCATGCAGGTAAGTATTCCGTCAAACACTTTTTCATTTCCCGCAAATAATATGTTAATCATGCTTTGTCTCCTTTATATACTTTATCATCTCAATATTATTTTCCGCACTTCTTGTACACATAGTCTCATACACAAGATCTCTGAGCCTTTGCTTCTGCTCTTTGGCAGAAAGCGTCTCATCCGCCAAAAACGGTCCGTCCACATATGTGACAATTCTCGGAGTCTTTCTTATACGTCTCTTCTTATAGACATTTGTAAAACAGTATACCGGAGAGTGATATTGAACAGGATACCTGAAGGAAGTATCCTTAAACGGGCGTATCTTCGTATAATAAGGCCATATATGTGCCTCGGGATAAATCATTACCGCCTCGTTTTTTGTAAGATGACCCTCTATTGAGGAGAGAAAATTCCTCACAGCCTCGCGGGTATCCGGAAGCGGCAGCGCTCCCAGCGACGGCGTGACTTTTCCCAGCACCGGCATAGATACGTTATCAGGGTGAACTATAACGTATGCATCCTTCGGAAAACTCACCATACTCGGTATAAACGCATCCGCAGCAGCATTGGTATGATTCCCGTAAATAAAGATACTTCTCCCCTCGCTCTGCTTTAAAGCATTCCTGTTTACAATCTTATGCCCAAACTTGAGCTTCAGAAAAATATATGCAAGAGGTCTTGCCAATATCACATACCAGAATATGTGTGAAAGCTTTCTTAAACCGTTCCCGTCATAGCTGTAATCTTTATCAATAATAATCGGCTTTATCTTTGCCGTTGAAAATTCATCTTTAAGTTCATCGCTGTAATATATAACCTTTTGTCTTTTCACAGCTTCCCCCATTCCAAACATCATATTTTATCTTAAGCCATTGTAGTATATTAAGTTTAAAATGTCAAAAAGTCAAATTCCCTGAAGGTGATATAAAATTCTCTCTATGTATATAATAAAAAGTGCCGCCCCACTTCAACCTGCTAATCGGTATCAGTGAAACAGCTCTCAAAATCATTTATATATTAAAATATGAGCAGTGCTGTAAGCCGGGTTATGTCCACACCTTAAGTGTGTGATAATCATCTATCTAGCTCCGCCGTCACCGGCGGAATCAAGCGTCCTACCTAAAAGCACGACGGGCCGCCGTATAGCTTTTGCTTGGACTTGCTTCGGATGGGGTTTACATGGCCGCTGCTGTTACCAGCAGCGCGGTAGTCTCTTACACTGCCTTTCCACCCTTACCTTGTTTTCATCGCGATGCAAAACGTTTCAGACTGACAAGCAGCCTGATACCACGGCAGCTTAACTGCCGTAAATGAAAACAGGCGGTATATTTCTGTTGCACTTTCCTTAGAGTCGCCTCCACCAGACGTTATCTGGCATCCTGCCCTATGAAGCCCGGACTTTCCTCACCTGACGCCTTTCGGCAAATTCAGCCGCGATTATCCGCACTACTCATATTCTCACAAACAAGACGAAACGCTTCAATACGAAATTCATCCTCCGGTCCCATCCCCACAAAACGACTTCCGTACAGCTTGCTTCCTCCGTCCTCTTCCGTAATTCTTACAATCTCGATTACAACACCAAGGACCTCATGATTTGGCATTATAATTTTAGCCTTATAAAACGAACCCTTCTCAAGAATTTTTTCTGCCGCAAAGGATATTCCCCCCTTTGAAATATCTCTTGTTATAACACTGATTTCCGTTTTTTCATGGCTTTGAAAATCTGTTATTATATCTATAGATAATACCATTTCAAGCGGAATTCTGACAGCTCTCCTTCGTTCTTCTCCCATTATTAATCCCCCTGATACTTAAACCGTACGGTCTAATCCCCTATTTAATAAACATTGCATCTCCGAAACTGAAAAACCGGTATTTCTCGTCAACGGCAGTCCTGTATGCGTTTAAAATATTTTCTCTTCCGGCGAGCGCCGAGACAAGCATAACCAGAGTTGACTCCGGCAGATGAAAATTAGTAATCAGACAATCTATCGCATTAAACCTGTATCCGGGATAAATAAAAATCTGAGTCCATCCGCTGCAAGGCTTTATGAAACCGTCCTCCGCCGCTGCCGATTCCAGCGTTCTTGTACTCGTCGTGCCGACAGCAATAATGCGTCCTCCGTTTTTTCTTGCTTTATTAATTTTTCCGGCTGCCTCATCGTCTATCCTGTAAAACTCTGAATGCATGTGATGATTAAGAATATTCTCCTCCTTGACAGGACGAAATGTCCCGAGCCCCACATGCAGCGTCACCCTTGCAATGTCTACACCCTTGCTGACGATTTTATCGAGAAGTTCATTTGTAAAATGCAGCCCGGCTGTCGGTGCAGCCGCTGAGCCCTCATGCTTTGCGTACACCGTCTGATACCTGTTCTTATCCTCAAGCTTATGAGTAATATAAGGCGGCAGCGGCATCTGTCCAAGCTCATCGAGAATCTCCTCAAAAATTCCGTTATACTCAAACCGTATAATACGGTTACCTTCCTCCACAATATCAGTGACCTCACCTACAAGGCGGTCTCCTCCAAAATGAATTCTTGCTCCGATTTTAGCTTTTTTTCCGGGTTTTACAAGCACTTCCCATGTATCCTTCAAGTCCTCCTGCCTCCTGAGCAGAAGCACCTCAACAGCCGCGCCTGTGCCCTCCTTTTCCCCGATAAGCCTTGCCGGAATAACCTTTGTATCATTGATAACAAGACAGTCACCTGGATTCAGGTAATCAATAATATCCTTAAAAATACGGTGCTCAATCTCTCCCGTATTTTTGTCAAGCACCATAAGTCTTGAGCCTGAACGGTCTGAGAGCGGGTCCTGGGCAATAAGTTCCTGCGGAAGTTCATAGTAAAAATCATGTAAATTCATTGTGTTTTCCATACTAATCCCCAAAGCCTTATGCACGCAGCTCAATGCCCATGTCTGAAAGGTCTTTCAAAATTTTCTCCATTACAGGCTGAATATCACTGTCCTCAAGTGTTCTGTCATTAGCTCTGAATGAGATTGTGTATGCAACAGACTTGAAGCCCTCCTTAATCTGTTCACCCTCGTAAATATCAAACAAGCCAAAGCTCTCAACAAGCTCACCGCCGCGTTTTTCAATAACCTTCTCAATGTTGCCGACAAGCATATCCTTAGGAACTACCATGCTTATATCCCTCGTCACAGCAGGAAACTTGGCAATTCCGGCATACTTTCTGTCAAATGACGCAATTGGCGTAACCTTTGACAAATCAATAACCGCAATATAAGTTCTCTCTCCTATTCCGTATACATCCGCAATGTCAGGATGCACCTCTCCGAGATACCCGATTTGCGTATCGCCATATATAATATTGGCCTGACGTCCCGGGTGAAGGTACGGTTTTCCCGCCTCAGGGTCATATGAAGGCTTATTTCTCATGCCAATTCTTTCAAGAAACTCCTCGACAACACCTTTCATAGTAAAGAAATCTCCGTCGCCGAAAAATCCGAGAGTAAAATCAACCTTCTCTGTCGGAAGCTCGTCAGGATTATCTGACGGAATGTAAACCTTTGCGAGCTCATACAGCTTGACGTCCTTATTTCTTCTTTTATAATTTGTCGCAAGCGATGTGAGCATACCGTTCAAAGAAAGAGTTCTCATCACAGAGAAATCCTCACCCAGAGGATTTGAGATTACAACCGTTTTTCTCAGAGTCGAATCTGCTGAAATCTTAAGCTTGTCAAAAACCTTAGGGCTCTCAAATGAATATGTCATAGCCTGTGAAAATCCGCAGAACTGCGCAATCTCACATGCCGCATCCTCAACCCTGCTCTTAAATGAAATCTTTCCCATTGTTGTAGCGCCGTGCGGAAGCGTAGTAGGGATATTGTCATATCCGTAAAATCTGGCAACCTCCTCGGCTATATCCGCAGTCCTTATCAAATCCTGACGGAATGTAGGTATAATCAGCTCATTTGCAGCCTCGTCATACACAATTTCAAGACGTTTAAAATAATCCTTCATTTCATCGACGGACACATTTGTTCCGAGCAGTCTGTTAATCTTTTCAGGCTCAAATGCGATATGTCTCTTCGCCGTTTTCACAGGGTAAATGTCAACAACGCCGCCGACTACCTCTCCTGCTCCAAGCTCCTCTATAAGCTGGCACGCCCTGTTCATCGCAAGAATTGCATTCTCCGGGTCAAGCCCCTTCTCAAATTTTGCTGACGCGTCCGTACGCATTCCTATCTTCTTGGTAGTCTTTCTTATATTGGTCCCGTCGAAGGTTGCAGCCTCAAAAAGCATTGTCTTTATGTTATCGGTAATCATTGAATTTTCGCCGCCCATGATACCGGCAAGTCCAACAGCTCTCTCACCGTCGCAAATCATCAGCGTTGATTCTGTAAGTTTTCTCTCCTGACCGTCAAGAGTAACAAAGCTCTCACCCTCTGAAGCTCTTCTTACAATTATTTTTTTGCCTGCGATATTGTCATAGTCGTATGCGTGCATCGGCTGACCGTACTCTTCCATAACATAATTTGTAATATCTACAATATTATTTATAGGACGTATGCCTGCTGTCATAAGCCTGTGCTGCATCCACTTAGGAGACGGTGCAAGCTTTATATTCTTTACAACTCTCGCGGTATATCTCTTACAGAGGTCCTCCGCCTCAATCTCTACGCTGATATAATCGTTTACATTCTCAGAATTGCCTGTCTGTGTTACGACCGGAGGATTAAAAGGCTTGTTAAATGTAGCTGCCGCCTCTCTCGCAATACCGATTACACTGTAACAGTCAACACGGTTATTTGTAATCTCATACTCAAATACCGTATCGTCAAGTCCGAGGTATGCAACCGCATCTGAGCCGACCTCGGCGTCATCACCTAATATATATATTCCGTTTTCCGGGGCATCCGGGAAAAATTCTCTCGATGAGCCGAGCTCCTCAATAGAGCACATCATTCCGTATGACTCCACGCCGCGAAGTTTCCCCTTCTTAATCTTTATTCCGTCCTCCGGAAGCGCGCCGCCGTCATGACCTCCTGCAACCCTTCCTCCTTCAAGAACAACAGGCACCTTCTGCCCTGATGAGCCGACCTCTATATTTGGAGCTCCGGTTACAATCTGTACCGTGCTTCCTCCAACATTAACCTGACACACAACCAGCTTATCAGCATCCGGATGTTTCTCTACTGACTCAATCTGTCCTACTACAATTTTATCCAAATTCTTATTATATGCCGTATAGCCCTCTACCTTTGTTCCCGAAAGCGTCATAGCATCCGCGAACTGCTGGTCTGTAACCTCGTCCAGTCCCGGCACCATCGCCTTAATCCAATTTAAAGATGTATTCATGATTTCACAATCCCTTTCAATTCATTTTATTCCCGCGGACAGCAGACAAACGGTATATCCCAATATTCCCGAGTCCTGCTGCCGGTTATCCGACCTGTTAAAACTGCTTTAAGAAACGAGTGTCATTTTCATATAAAAGTCTCATGTCATCAATCTCATATTTGAGAAGCGCAATTCTCTCCAAACCTACGCCAAACGCAAAGCCTGTATATTTTTCAGTATCAATTCCGCTCATCTCCAGAACATGCGGGTGGACCATACCGCAGCCTAAAATCTCAATCCAGCCCTCGCCCTTGCACATACGACAGCCCTTTCCGCCGCATTTAAAGCATGACACGTCCATCTCGGCACTAGGCTCTGTGAAAGGAAAATGATGAGGTCTGAATTTTACCTTTGTATCCGGTCCGAAAATTTCCTTTGCAAACTCTACAAGAGTTCCCTTCAGGTCCGCAAATGTAATATTCTCGTCAATTACGAGACCCTCAACCTGATGAAAGCAAGGAGAATGTGTTGCGTCAACCTCGTCAGCCCTGTACACACGTCCCGGCGAAATCATACGCATAGGAAGCTTTCCCCTTTCCATTTCACGTACCTGAACGGAAGATGTCTGTGTACGAAGAACAATTTTGTCATTGATGTAAAATGTATCCTGCTCGTCCTTTGCAGGGTGATTTGCCGGAATATTCAATGCCTCAAAATTATAGTAATCGTACTCGACCTCCGGGCCCTCTACAACCTCATATCCCATTCCGATAAAGATTTTCTTGATTTCCTCAAGCGCAAGCGTATTAGGGTGGCTGTGTCCCACATTATTTTTCTTTGCCGGAAGAGTCACGTCGATAACCTCCGCCTTAAGCTGAAGCTCTCTCAACTTTGAAGAGAGTTCTTTTTTTGTGTTTTCCAGCATTTCCTCGATGGCCTGTCTCGTCTCATTTACAATCTGACCTACCATAGGACGGTCCTGCACAGCAACGTCCTTCATTCCCTTCAAAACCTCTGTGAGTTCGCCCTTCTTTCCGAGGAATGAAACTCTTATCTCATTTAATTTTTCAAGCGAATCAGTGGAACTGATCTGCGATAATGCTTTTTCCCTGATTTCCTGCAATCTCTCTTTCATCATGATTACTTTCCTCTTTTCCTCCATTATAAATAGCCTAAACTGTAACTAATTTTAACACATGTGCCATAATTGGCAAGCAAAAATTTACTCTTGGACTTTCTGCGAAATACTTCCTTGATAGTTCACATAGAACGCTTCTCATATTCATCAAGTATTTCAACGACCTCATCAGTAAACTCAGGCCTTATTTTAGTCGCTCTTCTTATATTATCCTTCGCATCCTCAATCCTTGTCTCGTTATACTCTATCTGAGTTCTCAGCTTCTGACGTCTGACCGTGAGTTCATGCCTTATCTCAACCATCTCACTGCGGTTGTAAAGTCCCTTAGTCTGTGACAGCCATATATTAGCGTCCTGCATTCCAAGTCTGCCCAGCAGCTCAAGAAGATGATTTTGTGCGTCGTTGAGGCTTGAGGTTATGCGCAGAGCCCTCTGCCTCTCATCTTTCATCTCAAGATACAGTTCATATTTGCGCCCAAGCTCATATGAGCTTTTAATTTTGTATTTGTCATACACATAAGACAGCACATTTGCCGCATTGACATATTTTATCTTAATCTTATTTAACACAGCTGTTGTCTTGTTAAGCTTGACCTCCGTTGCAGCAGCCCTGCGCTGAGTATTTTTAAGCAGCGCAAATATCCCAAGAGCCATAACAGCCCCCAGAAATGTAACTATAAAAAACAAAAACATATTTTCCTCATCGTCAAGCGCAACCATCGCAACCGTAAATATTGAATACACAAGCACCAGACAAATAAGCACAAGCATTGAAGCCTTTCTTATATTGCGAAGCTTTTTTCTCAGCCCCCTCACTTCCATGCGCAGCCCCATGCGCTCTCCCTCAAGCATAGACAGGTCTCTTCTCACAGTCTCATAATATGTCTCCTGCTGCTGTATAAATTTAAAATCGCCGACAATATCCCTCTCATACATTTCCATTCTGTTATATGCATTATTGGAGAGCTTGCTCTCAGAATTTTTTAAAATTCTTCTGTCTACCGCAAGATTGTCAACTGACTCAGCCGCATCTGAAATTTCCTGTTTCAGATTATCCGGTGCAGATTCAAAAAGTTCAATATCAGAAAATCTCTCAGTAACAATACTGTACTCTTCCATGGCATTTTCCACATGGCGTCCGGCATCTTCCATAATCTCGCACTGACCTCTGATATAATCTCTCAGGTCATCTCTGCTAAACGACCCTATATGCACCTTTTGAGGTTTGCCTGCTGCCGCATCAAACGGCTTTTCTTTATTTTCGTAAAGCTCTCTTTCTTCCTCTTCATACTCGTCATAGGACTCGTCAACATATCCGCCGAAAAAAAGCTTTTCCATTGAATCCAGTAGTTTCATATAATTCTCCATTCCGAAGCGATTTGTCGCGAAAGGCACTATGATTTATATCTTATATACTGCTGCTTCCACTCGTCAAGAATATCCGACACAGCACGGTAATAACCGTCTATGTCTCCTTCATCCTTTATTTTTTCAATATCCTGTATTTTTCTGTAGCCGTCGCTGTAACGAGCATTATCCATAAGAGTTTCTATCTCGCGCTTCAGCACATACTCTTCCTCATCGGCGTCATCAAGCTCGATAATCTGAGAGCCAGCCGCAAGCCTTGACGCTGCCATAAAACATTTTTTTGACTCCTCATGCTGCCCTATTTTATAGGCCTTGTCAAAATATGAGGCAGCCTGTCTGTAAAGGAACATTCTTGCATGAGCCACTCCCATATTGTGATACACCTTCGCATAAAACAGACCCGAGAGCGATGTATCATGCTTTCCTTCGATTATTGCCGAATAATTTCTGATTGCACTGTAATAGCGCTTATTTTCAAGAAAAGCATCTGCTCTTGCCTTTAACCTCTCGTAAACATTCTGTGTTCCGAGCATCTCCAAAATATCCTGAAGCTTTTCTATCTCTTCAACAGTATAATAATCCACATATTTAAGTACTGTGACAACAAGCTGGGCGAGGCTTGCGCCTCTGCTTTTCTGCTCCGTAATTCTGTCTGAAAGCTCACTCTCGCCTGTGTCTTTTATAAACTCTATAAGCTTACTGTCAAAAAAATCATCGCTGATTACATAGACATTATTGTATATAAAATAACACAATTCCTCAAGCGTATAAATACGTATTCCCATTTCTCTGACAACAAGAGGTTTTTTTGCTTCTTTTGTCCTGCATAAAATCATTTTTCCCATATGTTTTCCTCTCAACGAAGAGTAAGCGTCTTCTCAATAACCTTACCCGAGCTCCTGACAAAATCCCCAAATCCCTTGTCTCTAACTGTGATTATACACTCTGCGTCCGACAAAAAAGCCACCTCAAACTCAATTCTTGTCATTTTGCCCTTGCGGTACGGTATTGTACTTATATCAATCTGCTCCGTATAATCGCCGCTGTCATCACAGGGCTTCATATAGAGATTAATCTGCCTTATGTCCTCAATAATAAAATCCATTTTTCTTGCCGCGCCGTACCAGTTTATTCCCGGTTTTATAACTCTTAAGCGCCTGTCTTTGCCGCGCTCCGATATATCAACCTCTATTCCCGTTGTAATCCTGTTATTACACGCAAGGACTGTGTGCGCAAAACGCCCCGCTCTCACGTCCTCAGCAGCGCAAAAAACAGCTCCCTTAACATATAAATTCTGACCTGCAAACACCTTTCTCTTTACACACAAAAATTTTGTGAGTCTGTCAGGAAATTTATTTACATCAAAGCCCTTTCCTGTAAGATAAACCACCGATACTATGTGCTCCGAAAAAATCTCATTGAGCCAGCCGATAATATCTTCCTCAATATCCTCAAGCGCAAGCTCCTTCCCGGCGCAGGCCTTTATATTGTCATTTTCAAGAAAATATCTGTTTTCCATTATAATCTCAAGGTTTTTTCTGCTTCCGGAAGCCATCATATAAGCGTCAAGCCTTTCTCCCGAATAATCCAAAAGCAAAACTGCCGGGTGATACAGCTCTCTTTTCTGATTGTATGCATAATAGGCAAAACTCTCCTCATGGCTTATAACACACCACTGACTCCGACTGAACTCAAGTCTTTCCATTACGGCAGCCAGAAAATCAAGCACTTCCTTCTCATAGTCGGCAACAGTAATGCATATTTTTTCGCAGTTCATCCTGCCAGCCGCCTTTTTAACCGTATCGACAGCCGAAGAAATAAAGCTGCATATCTCACAAAGCCGTTCGCTGTCTTCATTTCCGCCGTCACCGCCAAGCCTCCAATGCGTGAGCGGTATCGGATTGGAAACAGCCGGTTTTCCGTCAAAAGCATTCACCTGCTTAGGGACATTATCCTTTTCATCTAAAACAGATAGCTGTGTGGTATTTTCCTGAATATCAATTCCGATAATCAATCCGCTGTTCTCACTCATAATTTTCCCCATTTCCTAAACAGACTCCATAGGCTTGAAAATCTGCTGTGCAACGTAATCCTGAACACAGTAGCCGTGCATTAATTTCTTCATTGTCACCATATCATGGAGCTCCCTGCTTGCAAGCATATCATTAATATAGTCAAACCGCCCCTCTGTGCCTTCCTCGTTTATATTATTTTTCTGCAGATGAAACAGCTCTGATTTCTTGACGCTCCCGCCTGTTTCCTCGGTAAAATAGTATTTTATGCTGTCCGAATAAAACAGCGTAAAGCCCTTGACAAAAATTCCGCCGCAGTTTGTCACAACCTCAGTAATCTCAGTTTCATCACCTGACATCCAATAATTTATCTCTACCTTTGCCTCAGGATTTCCGATATATGACACAAAAGTACGGTCCGTAATATTATAAGGAAGCGATATTACTCCCGCATACTTTTTGTAAAACTCAAAGCATTTATCCCGGCTGCACAGCCTGTATATAAGCTTTTTTGCAAGCTCTTTTCTGCTCCCTGTAAGCTTGTCAGGGTGTGAAGAATTATATTTCAGATATGACAGAGCGCACACATCCGGAAGCTCCCTGTCCTCCTCCAAAAGCTCCTCTATAACCTTAAACACAATCTCATTTGCTTTTCTTTGTTTAACAAAATAAAGATACGACTGATAAGCAACATAAGCGGTTATAATCATGCGGTTTCCTCCGCTTTTAAGATAAGCTCCGAAAATTTCGGTCATTCTTCCGTTATGCTGAGCCGTAAAAATCATCTGTGCCAAAAGGCGCTCTTCCAAATCCTTTGTCTCGGTTTTAAAATTTCTGCATGCCTTCCAGAGCCGGTACATCTGCTCATTTGTTCCGTTATAATTGTCTGCCAGAAATTTCAGCACATCCTCGTTATATTTTTTATTTTCAAACACATGAAAGCAGAGCGCCGTGAGTGTTCTGTCAGCACACCCGCCAAGTCTTGCGAGCATATTTCTCGCAAGCGAAAACAGCGCAGTCGGAGATACATTTTCATATCCGTACTTCCTCACAAGAGAAAATGCCTCATCATATGCCTCATTTTTTATACACGCATAAATCCATGCCGCCGCGTCTTCTGAATTCAGACTGCTGCTGTCAACACGCTCAAGCTCCCTGTCAAAGTCATCGCCTTGATAAAAATCTCCGTAAAAATGTATAAGCCATGAATTAAGTCTTTTCCTGTACTCTTCATCAAGCCCGCCGTCTGACAGCAAAAGGCATACTCCCGCGTAAGCTCCCGCGCCGCTGTTATCTCTCTCAAACTTGAGAATTTCCGCAAGTTTTATGTCCCGCTCTTCACTGTATTTATATTCGAGCAGCATATTTTTAAGCGTATCATCATCAAATACCTTCTCAACCTCATATCTCAGGCTGTCCTTATGAAAACATCCCGAAGACGTCTCAAACAAAAGGCTCGCATTTTCCGTGTAAAGAGGAATAAACGCCTTGCTGTCAGCAAGCTCATATCTGTCCGCACGCTCAAATTCCTTATGCTTCACCCATACGTACTCTGTTCCTCTTTCATAACACTTCACTCTGTATGTATACATAAGCGAGAGCATAAACGCAGACGTTTCATCGTCCACGTAGCGCTCGCTCCAAAATTTTTTATAGATTACCAGCAAATGGTCATTTACTCTTTTCTGTCTGAGCTGCTCATACGCAAACTTTTCTATCTGCGGAATATAAATATTCATAAGCTCCTGAGAAGCCGATTCATTTTCAAGAATATTCGCATAGAGATATGATTTGTTTTCGCAGTCCAGTGAGCTGTCATAAGCAAAATACATAAGCACAATTTTGGGAAGCCGAGCATACCTGTTCTTGTCGATACTCTTCAAATAATACTCGTAGAGTCTTGTTATTTTTATTCCTCTGAGAACTCCCTTTTCATAAAGCTCAAAATCCTCTCTGCCTGCCTGCCCTCCTCTGATCATATAAGATATAAGCGGCGTTAATATTTCGTCCCTGTCAAATATTTTATACAGCTTTTTCAGCAGCGAAAGTTTTGCAGCGCTTACATTTTTATCAGAAAGAGCAAGCTCTGCCACATGCAGAGCCAGTTTTTCCTCAACCGCATCACGGCGGCATCCGAAGCCTATAACCTGAAGCTCAAATCTGTCGAGCACTCTGACAAGCACAGGCTGACTGTTCATGACCGAAAGCGCTTCCATATACATTACCGGGCTTGTACAGCCCTTGTGAAACGCCTCCTTTATCCGCAAAAGCTTGATGCTCTGGTTATGCCCGAAAGCCGAATCGACATAAAATCTAATCCAGAGTATGCGCCAGTCATCGTATCCGTTACTAAAATAATCTTTTATAACAGACGCAGCCTTTGCCGTATATGAAGCATTTTTAGCCGCCATTGATTTGACATAGAGATAATAACAGTACAGCTCGCCCTCGCCCTTATCAATCTGTATTTCAGAGAGCAGAGCCTCCCCATCCTGCTGCCGCTTCTGCGCGATATAGACGTATGCCTGCATCAGCTTATATACTCTGTTTTCAAAATTAAGCGTGCGCAGTCTGTCGAGAATACTGTTTGACCTCTCCAGCCAATCTCCGGTATCAATTTTTTTGAGTCTGTAAGCGAGATAATTTTCTGTAAAATCGCACAGAAGTTTTCTTTCCTGCCTGTCGCCGTCCGCCTGTTTTGGCGCTTCCCCTGCGCTGTCCTCGACTGTATCTTTATATGCTTCAATCTCTGCAGCAATTTTCCTGTTATATGAAGCAATTATTATACGGCCTGCATTTTTTCCCGCATGAAGCCTGTCTGCATCTATTATATATGAAAGCCCGTACCTGTTTCCCACAAAATCGTCAGATGTGATATGAGTATTTTCCAGCCGTATAAAATCGCAGTCAGCCGACACTTCAAGCTCAATATATCCCCATCCGCTCTTTTCAATCTCAATTATATCCTGACGGTTTTGGCTGCACCCGATGTAGCTTCTCTTTTCATCTGCCGCTTTAAATGCAACTGCCTCTTTTTTTCTCGCGGAAATTAAAAATTCCTCCATTGCCTCCTGACGGCAGCCGTCTTTTTTCAGCAGCTTATATATATTTAAAAGAGCAGGCTCCTCCCTCACAAAAATCCAGGGAAATTCCTCTGCTTCAAAAAGCGCAAGAGCCTCCTCCGGCGCCTCCTGGGCAAGCCCCGTGAAATGAAAGAGGTTAGACGCCTCGCCGCAGCTTGCAGCGACATATTTATGGACTATCTTTATCTCATATGAAAGCTGTGCCTCGCCGCAGCTGCTCACTACATCAAATGTTCCGCAAAGCGAAGCTCCGCACGAAAGACCTGTGGCGTCAACAGTATAGCTTATTTTACAGTCTGTCCCGGAAAACATTTCATTTTCCAAACGCACCCGCTCGTTGGAGGACCACACAATCCCCTTTACCGCATCAGTCGCCAGAATTTCAAACGAGCACTCTGAAACACTGCCCTCAGTGACACTCAGCTCAATTAATTCCTGACTGAAATGCAGCTTTGGATTCTCATATATGAAATTTCCGCCTGCCAACCGCCTAAGATAATCTCTCATTAAGACTCAGCCTCCGCCTTGATTTTCTTCATATGTTCATTTATTTTTTTCTCGTAGCCGTTGTCGGTCGGCTCATAAAATACAGTTCCCTCGAGTTCCTTCGGGAGATACTGCTGTTTTACATAGTGATTTTTATATTCATGAGCGTATTTATACCCTTCTCCATGTCCCAGTTTGCCGGCGCTCTTATAATGAGCGTCCTGCAAATGAGCCGGCACTCCGTAGGTCTTTTTATTTCTGACAACATCAAGCGCCCTGTCAACCGCCATATAAGCCGCGTTGCTCTTGGGCGCACAAGCCACATATGTAGCCGCCTGCGACAAGATTATCCTTGCCTCCGGCATTCCAAGACGCTCAACCGCCATAGCCGCGCTCGTGGCTACAACCAATGCCTGCGGGTCAGCATTTCCGACGTCCTCGCTCGCACAAATCATTATCCTGCGGGCTATAAATTTAATGTCTTCGCCTGCATAAAGCATACGCGCAAGATAATAAACCGCAGCGTCGGGGTCTGAGCCGCGCATGCTTTTTATAAATGCTGAAATAGTGTCATAGTGGTTGTCTCCGTCCTTGTCGTATCTTAAAACACGTTTCTGTATACACTGTTCCGCTATTTTTAAATTTATATGTATTTTACCGTCCTCTGACGGTTTGGTCGTCAAAATGCCGAGCTCTATCGCATTCAGAGCGCTCCTTGCGTCTCCGTTTGACACGTCTGCCAGAAATGACAATGCCTCCTCATCAATCTCGGCATGCATGCTACCCATGCCCTTTTTCTCATCATAGACGGCTCTTTTTATAATTGTCTTTATATCTTCCTTTTCCAGAGGCTTTAATTCAAAGATAATCGACCTCGAAATAAGAGCCCCGTTTACTTCAAAATACGGATTTTCTGTTGTAGCGCCGATAAGTATTATCGTTCCGTCCTCAACATACGGCAGAAGATAATCCTGCTGTCCTTTATTAAATCTGTGAATTTCGTCTACAAACAAAATTGTCTTTTTGCCGTACATTCCGAGATTGTTCTTCGCCTGCTGCACAACCTCCTCCATATCCTTTTTTCCGGCAACCGTAGCGTTTATCTGCTTAAATTCGGCGCTTGTAGTGTTTGCAATCACCTTTGCAAGCGTCGTCTTTCCCGTTCCCGGCGGTCCGTAAAAAATTATGGAGCTCAGTTTATCCGCCTGTATAGCCCTGTAAAGCAGCTTGTCCTTCCCGATAATATGCTGCTGCCCTACAACCTCATCAAGCGTCTCAGGCCTAAGCCTTGACGCCAGAGGCGATTCGTCTTTCATTGTATTTTCACGCATATATTCAAATAAATCCATTAAAATTCCTCTTCTTTTTCGCCAGTGTGAGCCATAGGGGCTCCTCAGTGCCTCGCCATAGGCGCTTCGCCCCTATGGCTCTCGGGCTTTCGCCCTATATAATCCGCAAGGCATATAATCGTTTCTGTGCAAGCACAGACGATTATATGCCTTACGTCTTATGCACTGCTCAATGCTTACGGACATTATACCATAGTTTTGGGCAGCTTTTTGCCCATAAACAAGTTTGCTTTGCAAACTTGCATGCGTCAGCTCGCTGACGCTATTATACCACATCTGTACTAATTTTACAGCAGAAGTTTTCTAAATACTTTCCCCAGTTGGTGGACGAAATCTGCCTTTTCTATGCTCTCGGCGGCAAGCACGTTCACGCTGCCGATTAAGTTTCCCTGATAATAGTATTCAAGGCTTCCCACAACGTCGCCCTCATTCACCGGCGCCGTAATATTATCGTTCAGCTTGAGCTCTTTTGTTATCTCTTCATGATTTGCGCTCTCAAGAAACATATGAGAAAATTCCTTCTCATACTCACAGGACAGAATGTCTTTTTTGCCCTGCGACACTTCTACCCCTTCAAGTACCGGCATCTGCTCATCCTTGTATATATCGCATGTGCTGAAACCGTAATTTAACAAATTTATCGCCTCTGAAAAACGCGTCTTTGAATTTGGCGCAGCCATGATAACGGCAATCAAATCCACGCCGTCCTTGCTTGCCGTAGCAGACAGACAGCATTTTGCAAGCTCTGTCGATCCTGTTTTCAATCCCGTTGCCCACTCATACTGTTTAATAAGTTTATTTGTATTTGTAAGACCGAATTCCGTATCGCCTTTTCTGGTACTGTGAATCATTGTATCCATCCATATTGTCGAATAGTCGTGAATTTCAGGATATGAATTTATAAGCTCCCTGCTCATGAGAGCCACGTCTCTTGCGGTTGACATATGTCCGTCGGCATCAAGCCCGCAGCAGTTTACAAAGGTGGTATTGTTCATTCCCAATCCCTTTGCGCGCTCATTCATTTTCTGCACAAACGCACTCTCCGTTCCGCTTATATGTTCAGCCATGCTGACGCATGCATCGTTTGCGCTCGCCATGCTTATACATTTTATCATTGTGTCTACGGTCTGCTTCTCTCCAGCCTCAAGAAACACCTGGCTTCCGCCCATAGAAGCCGCATATTCGGATACAGTCACCTCATCCTCCAGTTTAATTTTTCCTTCCTTTATCGCGTCAAATATCAAAATCAGCGTCATTATTTTGGTAATACTGGCAGGATGCACGGATACATCCGCATCCTTTTCATAAATCACCTGCCCTGTCGATGCTTCCATAAGAATTGCGGACGGAGATTCCAATTCAAGCCCTGTGCTGTCCCCGCTGTTTTCCTCTGCCATGCATACCGCTGCAGGAATAAACGCAGTACATACAGCGGACACCAGCATCACAATACATAACAGCAGCGCCGCCCTTCTTCTTGCTGTATATCTCATTTTCGACATTCAACCACCCAAAAACTTAAAATTATGGTACTAATTTATGTTTATAAAACTCCGCTTATTCATTTATGTATAAAAAAGTGCACGGAGACTAAACATTACTCACTTTACATAATTAAAAAATCTTGATAAAATCTATAATATTTTTATAAAGAAAAGAAAGGAAGAAAATCATGACTGCTGATACTTTAAAAATTTTATTTGCTATGATCGGATATATGCTGATTGTTATCTGCATAGGTCTGTTTTTCGCAAAACGAGCACAGGCAAATTCGGAAAATTATTTCCTCGGCGGACGTTCTCTCGGACCGTGGGTTGCAGCCATGAGCGCGGAAGCTTCGGACATGAGCGGCTGGCTGCTTATGGGACTTCCTGGAGTCGCTTACTGGTGCGGAGTTGCGGACGCAGCATGGACTGCCGTCGGACTTGCTCTGGGAACATACATAAACTGGCTTATTATAGCAAAACGTCTGCGCCGGTACTCTTCAATATCCGGAGACGCTATAACTGTGCCTGATTTTTTAAGCAACAGATTCCATGAAAAAAACAAGGTAATTCTCGGACTGTCCGCTTTATTTATTCTCGTGTTTTTTACCGTTTACGCCGCAAGCTGTTTTGTTACATGCGGAAAACTTTTTTCTACACTGTTTGGAGCATCATATCATTCAATGATGATTGCAGGAGCGCTGTTTGTTGTAATATATACATTTATCGGCGGCTTCCTTGCAGAGAGCGCATCTGATTTTATGCAGGCAGTTGTAATGGTTGTAGCTCTGCTCACAATACTTATTCTCGGAACATATTCTGCCGGAGGTATAGGTGCAGTAATCGAAAATGCAAAAAGTATTCCGGGGTATTTCTCTCTGACGTCAACAGCAGTTCCAAGCACTGACGCCAACGGCGTCCAGCAGATTGCAAACGGAGCCGCAATGTTCGGAGCAGCCGAAAAATATGATTTTTGGCATATTATATCAACTCTCTCGTGGGGTCTTGGGTATTTCGGCGTACCGCAGGTGCTGCTCAGATTTATGGCTATACGCAAAGAGAGCGAGCTCAAAAAATCAAGAAGAATTGCCACAGTTTGGTGCGTAATATCTCTTTTCTGCGCCGTGAGTATTGGATTAATCGGAAGAGCATTATTTCCTGCAAGCGAGGCGCTTTCAACGGCAAGCAAGGCGGAAAATGTCTTTGTTGAAATGTCTCAGGCTCTGCTCCCTGCAGTTATGGCAGGAATTGTCATGGCAGGCATACTCGCCGCTACCATAAGCTCATCAGATTCCTATCTGCTGATTGCAGCATCGGCTTTTTCAAAAAATATCTATGAGGGTATTATTAAAAAGAATAACGCAGATGATAAAAAGGTAATGAATGTATCAAGAATTGTTCTTCTGCTCATAGCATTAGCAGGTTTGATAATAGCGTGGGATGAAAACAGCGTCATTTTCACTTTAGTATCCTTTGCGTGGGCAGGATTTGGCGCAACCTTCGGTCCTGTTATGCTTTTTTCACTTTTCTGGAAACGCATTAACCGTTCAGGTGCGATTGCCGGAATGATTGCAGGCGGACTTTCTGTGTTCATATGGAAACAGTTTTTAAAGCCGCTTGGCGGTATATGGGGAATATATGAGTTATTTCCTGCATTTATAATTTCATGTATTGTAATTATTGTTGTTTCGCTCTGCACTAAAGCGCCGTCTGAAGAAATAACGGATGAGTTTGAGCTTGCAGCCGGTAAACAGCAATAATAGCCCTATATGATATTTTCAGACTGATGCAGCTTTACTAAAAAAGTACCAATGCAATCAGCGGACTCCAACAGACGGTTTTGCGGAGCAAAACGGACGCGATGCGGAGCGAGCGGACTTAACCTGT
>CALWKC010000034.1 GCA_944381165.1 uncultured Lachnospira sp.
AAATGGAGCAAAAAGAAACCCCTAATTCCCCCATGAATGGGGGACAGGGGGTTGAAGTGTCGAAGACACTTTTTTATCCATGCGAATTTTTTCAAGCTCCGCAGTATAAAAATCATCCGTGATGAGCCGGATTTAATAAAAATTTATGTCTTTTTGATATTTCTGATATTTTTGTAATCCATTTTAACTCTATTCCCACACAGAAGGCTGCAATGATTGTTCCGATGCTATGAATTGTGATGAGACAGGTTGCAAGTGATATTACTACCATTGATATATCGAAAACCAATTTTACCGATGAAAATTTTTTGCCGTATTTTTGTGAGATAGCTAACATTGCTCCTTCGCCGGCAAGCGGAATAAGATTTGCAGGAACATATAAATGTATTCCAAAAGCAATTAAAAATGTGCTTATAATCATCATTAATACGCGTATTCCCATATTATCGGGTGAAGCTATAAAGGTCATTAAAAAATTACAGAAAGTTGTAAAATATCCGAAAACAATACCTACGGGGATTTGCAGTAAATTCTTTATTTTAAACTGTTTTCTCAGGATTAAGATTTGAAGCAGTACCAGAAATACATGAAACAGTATAGTAGCCTTTCCCATTTCCAGACCTATTACGCAGGTTATTGTGTACGGAATAGAGCTGACAGGAGAAACTCCCAAATCTGATTTTACCGAGAGTGCAATTCCCAGTGTCATAATCAAAAATCCGCCAAAATATTGAAAAATATTTTTAATAGTTTTATCTTTACTCATTTGTGTCCTCCAGGTTTTTATTTATTTTTATTAAATATTCATATAAGTGTTTAATTTCGTCATCGGACATTCCGCGAAGGGCCTTTTTTTGGACATTTTCTATTTCTTTTTGAATTGCGCAGCAAATATTTCTGCCCTTTTCGGTCATAAAAATGTTCATGTTTCTTCGGTTTTCATCGCTTATCTTTCTTATAATAAGCCCGTTTTTTTCCATGCCGTTCAGAATATTTGACAGTGAGGCAGGCTCAATATAGCAGCCGCCTGCAATATCCTTCTGTATGGCGCCGTTGTGTTCGTGAAGATAGTCAAGAACCTTCGGCTGTCCTATGGTTAGTCCCAGGTGCTTTAAAATGGCAAAAGAGTTATTTAAGTGATATTTTAAAAAATATAAAGTAATAGTTGAAAATATATGCTTACTGTAATATAATTTAATTATGGAAACGAGCAAAAGACAGGGCAGAAATGAGGAAAGTTATGGATTGCATAATAAGAAAGTGGAAGCTTGAGGACGCCGCACAGCTTGCTGAAGTGATTAACAATAAAAAAGTACAGGACAACCTTCGTGACGGAATACCATTTCCGTACAGCGAGGCTGATGCAGAATGGTTTATAAATGAAATGCTTAACGCGGACAGTAGTAATACATTTGCGTTTGCTGTTGAGGCGGATGACAAGGTTGTGGGAAGCATAGCGGCGTATCGCGGGAATAATATTCATTTTAGAACTGCCGAGCTGGGATATTATATAGCAGAGCCTTTTTGGGGAAAGGGAATAGGAACAAGCGCCGTTAATCAGATTTGCCGGTATATATTTGAGAATACGGACATTATAAGAATTTTTGCGGAGCCGTTTGCCTATAATTGTGCGTCCTGCCGTATATTGGAGAAAAACGGCTTTGAATATGAGGGAACGCTCAGGAGCAATGCAATAAAAAACGGAGAGCTTTTTGACATGAAGATGTATTCGCTTATCAGACAAATATAGAGGAAGCACAATGAGAATAAAGGAAATAAAAGGTGACAAAAGAGCGTATTTGTCTTTGCTTATTCTGGCTGATGAACAGGAAGATATGATAAACCGGTACATAGACAGAGGGACGATGTATGTCCTTGATGATAACGGGGTGAAGGCCGAGTGTGTTGTGACTGATGAGGGAGGCGGCGTTCTTGAAATAAAAAATATTGCCGTTGCTTCGGGTTATCAGAGACGAGGCTACGGAAAGCTGCTTATAGAATTTCTTGCAGACAGGTATGCAGGAAAGTATTCTGTATTGCAGGCAGGAACAGGCGACAGCCCATTGACGATACCATTTTATGAAAGCTGCGGGTTTAGGCGTTCACATGTAATAAAAAATTTTTTTACGGATAATTATGTTCACCCGATATATGAATGCGGCGTTCAGCTGACAGACATGGTTTATTTGCAGAGGAAGCTGTAAATATTGTCTGTTTTATGGGGTTATAAGCTGTCAAAATTTAAGAATTAAATTTAAAGCCTGATAATAAAAAGGAGAAAACCTATGTCAAAAATATTGTGTTACATATACGAGGGGATGGCTGATTTTGAAATTTCGCTGCTTCTGCACAGACTTAAAAATACCGGAAAAAGAGAAATTATCTCGGTGTCCGAGACCAAAAACGTGCTGACAGCGCAGTCCGGACTGCACTATATTGCCGATAAGGTATTTTCTGAGATAACGAGTGTTGATGAATATGAGGCTGTCATAATTCCGGGAGGGCCGATTGACAATGAGCAGAATGCCGTCTGTCCCATTGTCCGGGAAATGACGGATAAGAATAAAATAGTAGCGGCAATATGCTTTGCGCCGCAGTTTTTAGGACGTGCCGGGATACTGAAGCAATATAAATATACAACCTCCTGCTCGGAACAGAAAATTGAGAGCTTAGGATGCGAGGACCCGTTTTACAGACCGAATTACGTCGAGACCCGCTGTATAAGGGACAGGAATTTAATTACCGCAAAGGGATATGCGTTCGTCGATTTCGCGATGGAGGTGTGCGACACTCTGGGAATTTTTGAAAAACCTGAGCAGAGGTATGAGCAGCTTGAGCGTGTAAAGGAATAATTTCATAAATTTTTGTAAAATATGTTACATTTTTGACATCAGATTTGTATTCAATATAGAAAGGGAAATAAGTATTGCATTTTCCACGATGCTTATTGAACAGATTAAAGAGACATATTTGATTTAAGCGGCTGCGTTAACAGATACGGGGGATTTCATGAATGGTGCGGGGGACAACAGAGAAATAGAAGCTCTTATTGACAGACAGGGCGACCGGGTTATAAGAACTGCGTTTATGTATTTGAAAAATTATTCGGACGCGGAGGATGTTTTTCAGATGACCTTTGAAAAATATCTGATAAGCAGACCTGAGTTTGAAAGTGAAGAGCACGAAAAAGCATGGTTTCTGAGAGTTGCGGTTAATATCTGTAAGAATCTGCTCTCAAGCGGATGGAAGAAAAAAGTAATATATGATGAGGCGATTATCAAAAATATTTCGGAACATATTGGGGCAGATGATGCAGGAACATCAGAAAACAATGAAGCGGTGCTGCGTGCTGTTCTTGAACTGCCGCAGAAGCTCTCAGTGACGGTGCAGCTTTTTTACTATGAGGAGTACTCTGTTGCGCAGATAGCACAAATACTTGATATAAGTGTGGGGAATGTGACAACACGTCTTAACCGCGCCAGGAAAAGACTTGAGAAGTCATTAAAGGAGGTGCAGCATTGAAAAAATCATATGACGACATGTTGTACGGGGCTATGGATAATATCAAGGTAAAAAGTAATGCCAGGGACAAGATAATAAAAGAGAGCAAAGATACGGAATACGAGCAATGGCTCTTTATGAGAGAAAAGAGAGCGGCTGTAAATAAAAAAATAAAAATAATAATTATATTCTCAATTTTTTTACTTATAGATTTTGTGGTATTGGCTGATGCTCTCAGAAGCAATCTGTTTATCAATGATTTGGTCACAGAAGGAAATTTTATAGAATTGCAATATTATGAGAATAAAAAGGAATATCAGTTCTATGGAATGATAAATGACAAAAAGCTTGAATTCAGATGCAGTAAGAGTTTATTTTACGAAAGCGGAACAGACACAATGAAGTTTTACTATATCGATGGCGATGAAGAGAATGCCGTGCCTGAGTTTACGGTTTTATACTGGGTTGTGAGGTACACGGTTATTGTATTACTTGCTGTTGTGGAAGTGTATGTTATATACAGAAGCGCAAAAAAAATAATTGGAGTGAGGAGGTTGTAGCTTATGCCGTTCGGGGAATTTGGGAGCGATGACAACACCATGGATTTGCTGGGGTTGGAGGTCCAGAAGAGTATGTATAAGGATATGGATTTCAGCGAGGAAATATCAAAGGAATCCAACAGGGAGTATATGCAGTCCAGGACAAAAAATCGCAGAAGCGTAAAGAAGATAATATTTACTGTAATTGTTGTTATATTATGTGTGGCTGCATTTTTTACTTACAAGTTTTTTACAAGAAATTATTATTGTCAGGAATATGTTGCCGGTGCAAAGGGGATAAAGGGAAATGTAGACATAGAAAAATTTACTCAGATTAGCGAAGACTTTGCGATAGGCGCCAATGTTGACGGCTTTGCTGTGTTTAAGAATCCGTCAAAGGCATTCAGGACATTTAAGGAGATGTATGCTGACGAGATAAACAGCGTACGGGAAGAGTTTGGGCTTGGCGAGCTCACAAAGTCGGATTATCTGGAGTACCTTGCATATTCCCGGCAGAGCAGGATAGGAACAGACGAGGAGCGAAGCAGGAAGTCGTTTATTTCCTCATTTCTTGATATTTATAATAATTCAAGCTGGAAATATTGATTTACTGAGCTGACGTATCGTGGAAGTTCTGAAGCATATATGCATATTTAAAATTATTATGTGCTGTATGCTGATGTGAATTTTCATGATGCGTCAGCTCTTTCACGTTCAGACAGTAACGCGCAGCGCAAAGCTGCAATAATAATAAAACAAAAGAAGAAGCGTTGAGAGGGATAAACGTATGGCAAACCAGAAGCTGGAGACACTGCTGAATATAAGCTTGGATGTTACAGAGCAGGAAAGAGAGAAATCTCCCGATTTGAATGCCGGAGTAAACGAGGAAGAGGATACATGGGAACTGATTGTAAAATATATTGACAGCATTTCGGAGCTAAAGGACAAATATCCCGGAATAGTTGTATATGAGCTGCTCAACCAATACGCCGTCGTAATAACGCCTAAGCGTTATATTGAGTATATTTCGAGGGAAAAGCAGGTTGAGTTTATTGAAAAACCAAAGCTTTTGTATTTTGAACTTTTAAGTGAAAAAGCGGCAAGCTGTATTACGCAGCTTCAGCAGGGTGCAGATAACCCGTACAATCTTTATGGAGAAGGTGTGATTGTCGCTGTGATTGATACGGGGGCTGGTGTTAATCTGATGCAGTATAAAAATAAATAGCTTGAATTGTATAATTATAAAAAGTATAATTATTATAATATTTCAGAAATTAAAAGTGATATAGCATGGAGGAAGCGAATGTCATCTAAATTAAAAAAGATTGGCTCGTTTTTTTTGCTTTTTTTACTTCTGCTTGGCGCAATTTTTTATTCCAGCTTTGTGTCTGAACAGATATATGAGGAGAGCAGAAGCCACTTACTGGAAATTTATAAAAAATCTAATAATACCTTTTCTGTATTCGCGTCAAGAAATTGGAGTATTCTGAATGACTGGGGAAGCTATACCGACAAATCGCCTGACAAGGAGGACGAGGAAGTAATTCGGCAGTTTATAAGCAACTCACAGAAAAATTGGGGGTTTACCGACTTTTATTTTCTGAATAACGATGGAAGCTATGTGACAGCGGACGGAAAAACAGGTGAAATTACAGGCTCACTGGGCTCATACAGGACTTTTGATGAAGATAACAGAAGACTGTTTACGGCGAATATATCAAGCGGCGAGAGACAGATGTTCTTTGCCGCTTCGGCTGTAAACGGCATATACATGGGCTTTGTATACACTGCAGTAGCCATAAGCTATAACAACCATGATGTGGGAAAAATGATTGATATTTCTTCGTTTTACGGAGATTCCGAGAGCTATATAGTATACTCTGACGGTGATATAATGTTTTCCACAGATTATGACAAAGATACAACCAACATAATTTCTTATATCGAAAAAAACAGGGTTATTGAAGAATCCGAAATAGAGCAGATAAAGCAGTCTGTTTCAGGAAATGTTTCCGGGATGCTTCAGTGTACAATGGACAAAAAGGAGTATTATATTGTTTATCAGCCGCTGACTTTTGAGGACGGAATGATGATAGTAGGAATAGTTCCTAAGAATATAGTAAATAAAAATATGAGACAGGTGCAGAGCAGTACTGTTGTCGTTATGGCAGGCGTGTTTGTCGTTACGCTGCTCTATGTTTTCTTTTTTTTAAGGCAGAGCAATAAAAAGGAGCTTCAGAACAAAAATATTGAGCTTGAGCACAGGGAAAAAGTTCTTGATATGCTTATAAAGCCGACTGACGATATTTATATAATTTTTACCAGACAGTATGAGGTTAAATATGTAAGTCCCAATACCATGAGAATTATTGGGATTGATAAAGAACTTATAAGGGATAATATACATGAGCTTATGGTCTCTGTATCGGATAATAAGGTTACGCTGAATGATGAGATGCTTGATTCAATAGCAAAAGGTGAAAGCTGGGAAACAAGCAGATATTTGATAAACCAGGCGACAAAAGAAAAGAAATGGTATCAGGAGACAATTTATCATATGCCCGACGAGTACGGGGCAGGATACATTTTAGTATTGTCTGACCGGACAAAAGAGCGAATGGCTGCTGAACGGCTTCAAAGTGCTCTGGACAGCGCAAAGAGTGCAAATGAATCCAAGAGTATGTTTTTGGCAAATATTTCCCATGATATAAGAACTCCGATGAATGCCATAATGGGGTGTGCAGACCTGCTGGCAAAGCAGGCGGAGGATGCTGATAAGGTAAGGGAGTATGCTAAAAAGATAACATCTTCGGGACAGCTTTTACTGGGGCTTATAAATGATGTGCTTGATATGAGCAAGATTGAGAGCGGAAAGACAAGCCTCAACATAGCGCCTTTTAATCTTGCCGATTTGCTTGAGGAAATATCAACGGTTGTATCGGCGCAGGCAAAGGCGAAGCATCAGGAATTTGAGATATATGCGAGCGGAATACAGAGGGAACTGCTTTTGGGTGACAGGGTAAGGCTCGGACAGATTTTGATGAATCTCCTGTCAAATGCTGTAAAGTATACCCATGTAGGAGGAAAAATCAAATTAAACATAACAGCTCTAAAACAGGAGAATAGCAGGTATCAAAAGCTGCGTTTTGAAGTCTATGATAACGGAATAGGCATGACACCGGAATTTTTAAAGGTTATATTCGAGCCGTTTATGAGGGTTGAAAACAGCGCGACCCAAAAAATACAGGGAACCGGTCTTGGAATGACAATTACCAAAAATATCGTAGATATTATGGGAGGGAATATATCCGTAAAAAGTGATTTGGGAAAAGGAAGCACTTTTATTGTCGAGCTTGATTTTCAGATACAAAAGGAGGATGATGAGAGAGCTTTCTGGAAGGAGCATAATATTTATCGTATTTTGCTTGTGGATGACGAGGCGGATATATGTGAAAATATTAAAAATATAATGAGAGATACAGGGGTTGATGTATCATATGCAACTGACGGAGAGACTGCTGTCGGTATGTTTGAACAGGCAGACAGCAGCGGCAGTCCGTATAATCTTGTATTGCTTGACCTGAAGATGCCTCATATGGACGGAATTGAAACGGCGCGCCGCATACGCGATAAAGCGGGAAGAGAACTTCCTATTCTGATTTTGACTTCATTTGACTGGAGTGATGTAGAGAAGGAGGCGGTACAGGCGGGAATAGACGGTTTTATGCCTAAGCCGTTTTTTATCTCAGTGCTTAAAAGCCGTATAGAGAGCATTGTCAGGTCTAGGAAAAAGAGTGATATGGAAGAATTTCAGAACTTATCCATAAGCGGAATGCATTTTCTCGTTGTCGAGGATTATGAGCTGAATTATGAGATATTAAAGGAAAGGCTCGAAATAGAAGGCGCGACATGCGATATTGCAGTGAATGGCAAACACGGAGTGGATATGTTTGAGGCGTCGGAGCCCGGAAGATTTGACGCAGTTTTGATGGATGTGCAGATGCCGGTAATGGACGGATATGAGGCGGCAAGGTCGATAAGGTCGGGAAATCATCCGCTGGCAAAAACCATTCCTATAATTGCAATGACAGCAAATGCATTTGATGAGGATATCAAGAAATCACTCAATGCAGGCATGGATGCGCATATTGCAAAGCCAATAGACATAAATCTTTTAAAAAAGGTTGTCATCGAATTAAAATCAAGACAAAACAGCGTAAAGTAAATAATTATAATAATGTAAAGCAATAACAACAGCAAGGAGGCTGGAAATGAATTTAAAAGAATGTTACGAGAAAATAGGAGCAGATTATGAGAGTGTTTTTGCACGGCTCGGAACTGAAAATATGATTTACAGGTTTCTAAACAGATATTTTGAAAAAAATGAGTATGAGGAACTTGAAAATGCAGTGCGTAAAAAACACTGGAAGGATGCATTTATGTATTCTCATAATATGAAGGGATACGGATTGAATTTGTCGCTTACGGAGCTTGCAGACACAAGCAGCGAGCTGTGTGAGGCGTTAAGAGACGGTGAGCCGAAGGGCGATATTGAATTAATGCTTTCAAAGGTAAAGACAGCATATGACAGAACAGAGGAAGCGGTCAGAAGTTTAGACGTCAAATGACTGTTACGAGGAAAATTATGAAGAAAATAAACGGATATGAATTTGATACGGAATTTACGCCTGACCAGCAGCGTGAGATTAATGAGGGAATTGAAGCAGGGTTGGACGTGACGGTTTATGCAAAACCTGAATTTTTGGCAATTCAGATGAGAGAGATAAGGCTGGGAATGCTTCAGAAGCTGCCGGTAGAGCGTTACGCAAAAATTGAATATGACTGGTTTCAGATGAGTGAAATAAGGAGCGGTCTCAACAGTAATCTTGATGTGTCAAAGTATGAAGACCCCTCGATACCGTTTGAGACAATGCGCCAGATTCGTTACGGGCTGGAGGAAGGAATTGACCTCTCATCAGGTAAAAAGCTTCCGGCGGGTATACTTAAGGAGCTTAGAAAGTCAGTAAAATCAAAGGTTGATATTTCTGAATATATACGGCAGGGATATGATGAGCAGCAGCTTGAACAAATTCGTATAGCGCTGGAAAAGGGAGTTGATATTGCGCCGTATCTGTCCCTGTGTTACAGAGGAGCCGCAATTCGTGAGATATGCATTGGACTTGAAGAAAAAATAGATGTCTCAATGTATGCAAGGACAGAGATGAGCTGGCAGCAGATGAGAGAGATACGTTTAGGACTTGAGGAGCGTCTTGACGCAGAAATTTATGTGAATCCGTTTTATTCATGGCAGCAGATGAGAGAAATACGTCTGGGCCTTGAGGATAATCTTCCGGTTGAAGTGTACAGCAGCCTTATGTATACGGCAAAGCAGATGAATAAGAAACGTCTTGCTCTTATTGAAAAAAATAAAAATGCAGCCGCAGGCGCCTTTGATGATAAAGAGCAGTACGGTGATTTTTCGCTGCTGGTCAGTTCAGATGCCATGAAGGCGTCGGTTGTTTTAAATCACAGACACAAAAAAATCAGTCAGGAGGAGATTATACGGGCTTTAAAAAATAACGGGGTGACTCACGGAATTGACTATTATGCCATAGGACAGATAGGAGAGGGTAAGGCTCCGGGAGACATTGTTGAAGTCGCAAGGGGAAAGGAGCCCGGCAAAGGAAAGGACGGCTGGTATGAGTACTTTTTCGAGACAGATGTGAAAGGACAGCCTAAGCTGCTCGACGACGGCTCGGTAGATTTTCAGAATATAAAGTGGTTTGAAATCGTTAAAACAGGGCAGAAAATAGCTGTATATCATCCCGCAGAAAACGGAGTGCACGGGTATCGTGTAACAGGAGAGATTGTGCAGGGACAGAAGGGCAGAGAGCTGAAGCTGCTCACTGGGAAAGGATTTATACTGCTTCCTGATAATGTAACTTATATAGCGGAGATTGACGGAAAGATTGAACTTAATGACAACAGGCTTGAAATTACAAATGTACTTGTTCTGGACGATGTGACATTATCTACCGGAAATATAGACTTTAACGGCTCTGTATACGTCAGGGGAACAGTCGGAGACGGAACGGTTATAAAAGCGCAGAAGGATATTCTCTGCGACGGATTTATAGAGTCCGCTGTTCTTGAGGCGGGAGGCGATATTATTCTTAAGAATGGCAATAACGCAGGAGGACAGGGGTATCTCAAAGCAGGAAGGGACGTATTGGGAAGCTTTTTTGAGAACGCGAAAGTAACTGCGGGACAAAATATAAGAGCCAATTACTGTCTGAACAGCGAGCTCAATGCGGGGAACGCGATAGAGATAATGGGAAAAAACGGAATGCTTGCGGGAGGATATACATATGCCTCGCAGTATGTTAAGGCCTGCAATATCGGAAATGAAGCAGGAATTGCGACAAAGATTAAGCTCGGAAAAAGGGAGGGTTTTGCCGCCTATGAGGCGGAACTGGCTGACAGAGAGAGTTCTGTTGACAATGAGCTGCTTTTGCTCAAAAATGCGTATTACGATTTTCAGAGGAAATATCCGGCTGAAATACGCAACGCCAATCCTATATATTTAAAGCTTGAGGATGCGGTTTACACGAAAGAAACTGAGGCCGGAAGACTGCATGAGGAGAGAGTAAAGCTTGAAAGCGATAAAAGGAAGTATGACAGAGCAAAGGCAGTCGCAAGGGGAACTGTTTTCCCGGGTACAAGTATGGATATAAACGGAGTGATATGGAACGCAAAGCGTGTGAAGAATGTAACAGTTAAGAAGATAGGCGGAAGTGTTTCCGTGCACAGTAATATTTAGAATATCAAATCTGCCGGATTAGCAGCTCTTGTGAGCGTTAGCGGTATATCTGATAAAAATCCGCAGCATGGAGGTAAAATATATGAGGAATAAAATACTCATTGTTGACGATGTGGAGTATAACAGGGAGATACTCGGTATGATTCTTGAGCAGGATTATACAATAGTTGAAGCTGACAACGGAAAAACAGCTTTGGAGATAGTGGATTCTGTTAAGGATGAGATTGCGGCGATACTTCTTGACCTTGTAATGCCGGAGATGGACGGCTTTGAGGTGTTGGAGCAGCTTAATAAAAAGGGTTTGACCAAAAAAATTCCTGTACTTATAATAAGCGGCGAGAATTCAGCCGAGACAGAAAACAGATGTTTTGAGCTGGGCATAGCCGATTTTATCGGAAAACCTTTTAATAATATGATTGTAAAGAGAAGAGTGCAGAATGTCGCTGATTTGTATAACAATAAGAATACCTTAGAGGAAAAGGTGGAAGAGCAGACTGCGGTTTTGAGGAGAGCATACAACACGCTTAAGATGCAGGCAGAAAAGCTGAAAAGCATTAATCAGGAAATTATTGATATGCTCGGTACAGTAGTAGAGTACAGAAATCTTGAAAGCGGCGAACATATACAGAGGGTTAAGGATTATACGAGAATTCTTGCCGAGGCTTTTATGGCAGAATATCCCGAATATAATCTCACAAAGGAGAAGATTGATATAATAGTGTCTGCAAGCGCTCTGCACGATATAGGCAAAATTACTATACCGGACAGTATTCTGCAAAAGCCCGGCAGGCTCACAAAGGACGAGTATGAATATATGAAATCTCATACGACAAGAGGCTGTGAGCTGCTGGACGCCATAAGGGGCGAGTGGGAGCCTGAGTTAAAAAAGGTGAGCTATGAGATAATAAGGCATCACCATGAGAAATATGACGGAAAAGGTTATCCGGACGGTCTTTCCGGAGATAATATTCCTATATCGGCACAGCTCGTTTCGGTAGCAGATGTGTATGACGCGCTCGTGAGCGAGAGATGCTATAAGGACGCATATTCTGCCGACGAGGCGTTTCATATGATTGTAAGAGGGGAGTGCGGAGTATTCTCCCCGAGACTTATGGAATGTTTCAGGAAGGTCAGAAAGCAATTTGAGGAGCTGGCAGCGAAGTAAAAATATTAATTTCTTAAGCTGTCATTGAGTAATAGGACATGCACCGGGATAAATAAAATATATAAAGTATAATAATTTTAAACAGTCGTTTAAGCCTGTATTTTATTTTGGAAAGCTGGTGTGCAAAGTGTGCGAAAAAGCCGATGCCGGTAATGAAAAGATATATAATGCAGCGGTTTATCTCAGGTTAAGCAGAGAGGATAATGCTGAAAAGGAGATTTCGTCGTCAGGGAAAACCGGCGGAGGCTGGAGCGCTGCGGAGAGCGACAGCATTGTATCGCAGCGTGAAATTATTTTTGATTATGTGAGCAGCAGGAAAGATATAACTGTTTATGATATTTATTCAGATGACGGCTGGTCGGGAACTAATTTCGACAGACCGGCTTTCAGGCGAATGATGTCGGATATATATGCCGGAAAGGTTAATTGCGTAATTGTAAAGGATTTATCAAGGCTCGGACGTGATTATATAGAGGCGGGGAGGCTGGTCCAAAAGATATTTCCTGCATTGCAAGTTCGTTTCATTGCGCTGACAGACGGCTTTGATACTCTTACGGCAGATTTTAATGAGACCTCGCTTATAGTTCCCGTTAAAAATTTTATAAATGATGCTTATGCGAGAGATATTTCTGACAAGGTCAGAAGCCACCAGAATGTAAAGAGGAGAAACGGTGAATTTATAGGAGCTTTTGCGGTATACGGGTATAAAAAAAGTCCGGACAATCATAACAGACTGGTTATAGACGAGTACCCGGCGTATATTGTAAAAGCAATTTTTATGTATAAACTCAGCGGTCTCAGCAATATGTCAATAGCGGGAAAGCTGAACAGCAGGGGTATACTGTCTCCTATGGAATACAAAAAGCTTCACGGAGAAAAATTTTCCAGCGGCTTTCTTACCGGAGCAGAAACAAAATGGTCGGCTGTGTCGGTAAAGAGAATATTGGCTGATGAGACCTATCTGGGAACATTGGTGCAGGGAAAAGAACAAAAAATAAACTATAAAATAAATAAGTCCGTAAAAAAGCCTCTTAATGAGTGGATTAGGGTAGAAAAAACTCATGAGCCGGTGGTGTCGAAGATACAGTTTAGCCGCGTACAGGATTTTTTAGAGCTTGCTCTGCGCTCAGAATCAGCCGGAAGTGAAAATAACCGCTATGCCGGCATACTGTTCTGCGGCGGCTGTAATGCGACTATGATAAGAAGAATGAACAGATATAAGGGCCGTGAAAAAATTTCTTATATATGTTCTGCAAAAAACAGGGGAGGCTGCTGCGGCAGACATAATATTTCAGTACAGCTTCTTGACAAACTTGTGCTTGAGGCTGTTGAAAGAGCAGCGGGTTTACAGACATATCCGGGAACGCGGATATATACTCAGGAGACGGCGGAATGGCTCGACAGCTATAGAGAATTGTTCGGCTTATCCGCGTTGAGAAAAATTGGAGCTTTTCGCAGAGAAATCGAAGTGTTAAGGCGTGAGCTCAGTAAATATATTAAAATAAAGCAGGAGCTTGGCACGGATTTTAAGAAGGGTGAGGTTACCGACAGGGAATTTTCGGATTTTTTGAGAATTTATAATCAAAAATGCGAACAGCTCGAGAGGTGCATCAGGCTTCAGCATAAAGAATTAAAGCGTGTTGCCGAAGCAAAAATAACATCGGAGAGAAAAATAGATAACATAAAAAAATCCTTGCGGGAGGGCGTGAGTTTTTTGCCCGACAGGGCTGTGATACTGGCTTTTATAAGACGTATTACTGTATGCGAAGACAAACGCATACGTATAGAGCTTATGATAAATCAGAGGGGGCAGGGCGATGAAAATATATTCTGCGGGGATATATGCAAGACTTTCGGTTGATGCTGACGAGAGGAAAAATGAATCCATATCAAATCAGATAGAGCTCGCAAGGGAATTTGCGGGCAGCAGAGACGACATAGTTATATATGGCTGCTATACCGATGTCGGAAAAAGCGGAACTGATTTCAGGCGCGATGGGTTTGAGCGCATGATGAGCGATGTGCGCGGCGGAAGAATAAACTGTATAATAGTAAAGGATTTATCAAGATTAGGCAGAAACCATATAGAGACGGGAAATTATTTAGAAAAAATATTTCCGTTTATGGGAGTAAGATTTATCTCTGTCTCAGAAAATTTTGACACCTTATTGACATACAATTCAGGAAAAAATTTTGACATTGATTTAAAAAATCTTATGAATGAGATGTATGCCAAAGATATTTCGGTAAAGATTAAATCGTCAAAGAATGTCAGACGTGAGGACGGAGAGTATGTTGGAGGAAATGCTCCGTATGGATATAAGCTTGTGAGAATTGACGGGCGCAGAAAGCTCTCCGCCGACGGCGAAGCGGCGGAGGTTGTAAAGAAAATATATAAATTATTTGTTTCGGGCAGCAGCATAAAAGATATTATTTCGCATCTGTGTGCAGAAAAAATCGCAGCGCCGTCAGTGTATCAAAAAACTGCCAGACTGCGCCGTGATGAAAATGGCGATGAGCTAAAAAACGCAAAATGGACGGCTGTGACAATTCATAGGATACTTAAAAATCCTGTTTACACCGGTTACTGCACTGGTATTGACTTGCAAAATAATAATAAAAACGACAAAATTCTGCGTTATCCGACAAATGAGCCGCTTGTCAGCAATGAAATATTTTTTAAAGCACAGAAAATATTTGATGAAAACCGCAGGCGCAGACAGCAGGGACACACGCAAAATATAAGCCGGACAGGGAGTGCTGACTGCGGAAAATTTTCGGATATAGTTTACCGCAAAAACACAGCTTGTGGTGAAAAATATATTTCCGGGGAATTGCTTGATGAGATTGTAATAAGGGCAGTCATACGGGGAGTCAGGGCGGCGGCAGTCTGCTCGGCGTCACAGAGACTTGGAATTGAAAATGCGGCGCGGAGGGCAAAAAGGAAATATGAGTTAAAACTTGATTTTCTTGAGAAAATGTCGGAGGCGGCGCAGAGAACAGCGAGCGAGCATTATATGAGGTATAAGACAGGTGAGCTCGGCGCTGAAATATATCATAAGCTCAGAAGAGAAAATATGAAAAAAGCTGACGAGCTTGGAATTGAGAGAGACAGGGTGCTGAAAAAAACGGCTGTGCTGGATATACAAAAACTTCTGTTGTCTGAAGAAGGAAAAGCAGACGAGACGGTATGGAAGGAGGTTAAAAATAGTTTTACGGCAGAGGCTGTGAGATTGTTTGTGAAAAAAGTCGAGCTGCGAGCAGACAATCATATAATTATACGTTTTTCATTCAGTATTCGCAGATGAGCCGGCTGTGAAAAGGTTTACGCCGGAACTGCGGTGTATAAGGCTTTAGGTTTTTGGAGGTATTGATTGGGGAAATACAGGATTGCGTTTTATCTGAGACTGTCGAAAGAAGAGGGTTTAAGCATACGCTCGCAGAGACTTTTGCTTCAAAAATTTGCCGAGAAAAATTTTACCGATTATGAAATATCAGAGTTCTGCGACAATGGATATACCGGCACAAATTTCAGCCGGCCGGGAGTACAGAGACTTCTGAAAAAGGTGAAAGCCTCGGAGATAGACTGCATTATAGTAAAGGATTTTTCGAGATTTGCAAGGGATTATATTGAGCTCGGCGCTTATCTTGAACAGATATTTCCTGTTTTGGGAGTAAGATTTATATCGGTAAATGATTATTATGACAGTGAAAAATGCCGTGAAAGTACCCCTGATATGAATGTGAAATTTAAAAGTCTGCTCTATGATTTGTACAGCAAGGATATATCGCAGAAGGTGCGCTCCTCTTTGAATGCCAAAAAGGATGCGGGGCAGTATGTAAGCGCAAATATTCCGTTTGGATATAAGAGGTCTTCGGAATGCAGCTGCGGGCTTGCGGTTGATGAGGACGAGGCGCAGGTTGTGAGGCGGATATTTTATCTTGCGCTCAATGGCTGCACATCCTCGCAGATAGCACGATATTTTAATGAGACGGGTGTTAAAACGCCTGCCGTATACAGGATAGAAAAGGGAGAAATAAAAAGAAAACCAAAGGGCGGAAGCTTTTTTTGGAGCAGCAGTTCAGTGTGTCATATTCTTAAAAATGAGTTTTATATAGGACATGCAGTACAGAAAAAATACGCCAAAAGCTTTTCGGAAGAAAAATCACATCTTAAGCCGTCCTGCGACTGGCAGGTTATATATAATCACCACACTCCTATTATAGAAAAGGAGGTTTTTGAAAAAATAAGAGCGCGCTCATGCTCAGCGCGCAGAAGCGCATACAAAAAAAATTCTCCGCAAAAAACGGGGGATTGATGCGGCTCTTTGCTTAAAAGCTGTTAAAACGCTTTGCGGGTTTGGCCCGCCAAAGCGTTTTTTTGCATCGGATTAACACGAGAGGGAATAGATGTTATGCTTCCTGAGTTTCAAAATCCGGATAAGACCACGCGCATTTTAAATATATGGGAGCAGGACAGCGACGCCGAATATGACAGCGAGGATATAAACAGTTATATTTTAAACCCGCAGGGAAAGCAGGCTCCGGGGTTTGATTATAACGGACACGGAACGCAGGTTGCCAGAATAGCCTGCGGAAATAACGGAGTGGCGCCGAAGTCCGGAATTATTGTTGTGAAAATGGGTACATCGGGAAGAAACGCGTTTCCAAGGACAACGCAGCTTATGAGGGCGGTGGATTACTGCATAAGAAAGGCGGCTGCCTATAATATGCCTGTCGCTGTCAATATAAGCTTTGGAAATAATTACGGAGACCATACGGGAACATCAATTCAGGAGTCATTTATAAACAGCGCCGCGGCGGCATGGAAATCTGCGGTGTGTGTAGGCAGCGGAAACGAGGGGCTGGGCGCGGTTCACACCTCCGGAGTTTTGAAAAACGATGAGGAATATGCGGTGGAGCTGGCTGTGAGTACATATGAGACCTCATTAAATATACAGATATGGAAGGACTACTGGGATGATTTTGATGTTGAGATTATCAATCCTGCCGGAAGGAACTTAGGACGTATAAGCCGCTACAATACAGTGAACAGAACAAGCTTGGACGGAACAGAGGTTTTGACATATTACGGACAGCCAATGCCGTTCAGCGTGCGGCAGGAAATATATATTGATATGATACCTGAGAGAAATTATATTCTTTCGGGCATATGGGTAATAAGACTTATTCCGAACCGCATAAGAACAGGGCGCTTTGATATGTGGCTGCCGTCAATTAATGCGACAAATCAGGGAACAGGCTTTACGCGGCCTGACAGCAATGTCACGCTTACGGTGCCGTCAACGGCTCCGAATGTTATAACGGTAGGCTCTTACAATGCTGCTGTTGGTAACCCTTCACCGTTTTCTGGAAGAGGATATGTTATTTCCATTGGATCGGCTGTTACTTCTAAGCCCGATTTGGTGGCTCCGGGAGAAAACGTGCGTCTTGACGAAAGGACAGTTGTTACGGGGACTTCATTTGCAACGCCGTTTGTCACGGGCAGCGCCGCACTTTTAATGGAATGGGGGTTTGGAGTGATATAAATGATGCAGTCATACTGCAGGAACGATTGCGCTATTTACTTTTAAACTTTTATTATGCTACTATTCTTATGTCAAAAAATGTCAAAAATAGTCTGCTGATATTATATTTGGGACAAATTCTTTTAATATAAAGAAATATACCTAGATAGGTAATTACCTGTTCTGTATAATATTGATTTATATGAGTATAATAGGAAAATAGGGGAATTTTAGTGGTCAAAAGAGTTATGATTATCGAGGATGATATAGTTACGCTTAAACATTTATCCTTGATTGTCAAATCAATGTTTCAAAACGTTGAGGTCAGAACTTTTTCTACAATGGAAAATGTTTATGAGACCGCAATGCAGAATAAAATAGATTTATTTATTGTTGATATTATTATAGAAAAGTCTAAGCCGGGAGACACATCCGGTATTCGGTTTGTAGATAAAATCAGAACAGTTCCGGAGTATGAATTTACGCCGGTTGTCTTTATTACATCTCTTGAGGACCCCAAGCTTTATGCATACAGTGAATTACACAGCTTCTGCTATATAGAGAAGCCGTATGACACAGAATATGTAAAAAGAGTTATCCGTAAAGCAATGAAATTTCCCGATATTATTTCTGGTGATAATACATTATTTTTTCGCAAAGAAGGTGTTTTATACTCCGTCAAAATTTCTGAGATATTATATGCGGAAAGCATAGGACATAAAATACATTTTCACAGAACAGACGGTGTTACGCTGGTCATTCCGTATAAAACATGCAGGCAGATAATTGAGGAGGCAGACAGTGCAAGCCTTGTACAGTGCAGCAGAAATCTCATCGTGAACAGGGATTATATAGAAAATGTTGATATTACAAATAGGTGTATTAAGGTTAAGGGACTTGGCAGGCCGCTTGGTATAGGTGTTACATATCAAAAGAGACTGTGTAGGGAGTTTGCAAATAATTTGTCGCTGTAAACCGGAATGATAGGTAATATTGGCATGAACAAAAGCTGGTTTTTGAAAAATGGCAGATTTTGTATTATGCTGTCGGGTGGTGGTTTAGATGCAGAATTTGGAAGCTGGGAAGAGAATTAAATGTCTGAGAGAGGCGAGAAATTACACGAGGGAGGCTTTGGCAGAAAAGGCAGATATTTCGGCGAAATTTCTGTATGAAATAGAGGTTGGCAAAAAGGGATTTTCAGCGGAAACATTGTCGAGAATAGCTAACGCATTATCTGTTAGCTGTGATTTCATTATGTTTGGAACAGATTCGCCTGATAAGAATTTCGATAATGCGGTCGGTGTTCTGAATAAGTTTGACAGCAACCAAATGGAGAGAATATTAAATATTCTGGAAATGATTTATGATTTGAAAAATTAAAATACATATAAAAATATGGATTAAAGGAAGTCTGCAAGAGGACTTCCTTTTTTTTCATAGGACATTCTTTTAATTGAATATATTTTATAAAAAACAGAGACAGGGTATTTTATGGCTTCAGAAAAAAAGGCATACGACATGATCGGACAGCAAATCGAGGATGAGAAGTATGACGCGTGCGGAGGTAAAACATCTGAAAATAAAGGCGGCATTTATACTTTCAGATGTGAGGGATATACTGTGGAGCTCGAGTTTTCGGATACCGGATATACGGCAGAGGAGGCATTTAAGGAATATATAAGGATGATGACGGCTCTTGACTGCTGAAAATGAAGGCGCAAAGATATACAGAGCCGCACTGTATCTCAGACTTTCAAGAGATGAGAGCGGAGCTTACGAGAGCAGCAGTATTATAAGCCAGAAAAAGCTTCTTGCGGATTATATAAAAGAAAAAAGGGATTTGGAAATATTCGGAGTATACTGTGACGACGGATATTCGGGTGTTGATTTTGACAGGCCAGATTTTCTGAGAATGCTTGCGGATATATATGAGGGACATGTCTCATGTGTAATCGTCAAAGACTTTTCAAGACTTGGAAGAGATTATATAGAAACAGGGCGTTTTATACAGGAAATATTTCCAAAGCTCGGAGTCAGGTTTATTGCTGTTGCCGACAGGTATGACAGCCTTTACGCCGATGCTTCGCAGCTCAGGCTTATTGTGCCTTTTAAAAATTTTGTGAATGACAGCTATTGCAGGGACATAAGCGTAAAGATCCGCGCAGTACAGCGTTTAAAACGGCTGGAGGGAAAATATACGGGCGCGTTTGCCCCATATGGTTACAGAAAAAAACCGGATGACAAAGAGCAATTAATTCCGGATATTTATCCGGCGTATATTGTGCGCAAAATTTTTATATTAAGAATTTGCGGACTCAGTCTCAAAAAAATTGCGCGAAATCTTGAGGATAGCGGAATACTGCCTCCTCTGGCATATAAAAGGCTGTCCGATGTAAACTATTTCAGCGGTTTTGCGCTTCATACAGTTCCCGAATGGACAGCGCAGACTGTCAGAAGAATTCTTGACGACAGAGTTTATACGGGAGTTCTCTGTCAGGGAAAGACGGAAAAAGTAAATTACAAGGTGAAACAGAGAATATATAAGGCGCAAAACGAGCAAGCCGGCAGGGATAAGACTCAAGAGGCTGTCGTTGGCGAGGTGCAGTTCGATATAGTTCAGGAGCTTAAAAAACGTAAAATGAGGGCGCTGGCGGGAACAGAAAGCACGGGAATGTTTTCTGGGATTTTATTTTGCGGAAACTGCGGGCAGCCGATGCTGCGCCGGCGTGAATGCTACGTCTGCGGCAAAAATAATTCGTCAGGAGGATGCAGCGCTCACAAAATCCCCGAGGAAAAGCTCGCTGATATAGTGTTTAGCCAAATTGCAGGATGCGTTGGAGAAGCGCTGACAGATTGCAGCGTTGCTTTAATTGAAATGAAAAACTGCGACAGACAGATTTCTGTTTATGAAAGCCACCAGAAACTTCTGGAGCGCAGGGCAGACTGGCTTAAAGGTCAGGCGCGGGAAACTTTGATTGATTTCAGGGCGCAGAAGATAGAAAAGTGGGAATATGATTTGTTTAAGCAGAGATTTGAGGAAGAATATATTTATTTTCTTAATACGGCAGAAAAGCATAAAAAAACAATAGAAGAAATGAAAATAAAATCAGACGGGCTGAGGCGGAAACTGAGCGCATTTAATATTAAAGAAATGCTTTATATGCGCGAGCGCAGGCTTTTAACGGCGGCTGTGAAAAAAATAGATATATATAAAGAAGAAAAGATAGTTATATATTTTCGTTTTGGGAGAGGAGGCACGAAGTGATATACAGTGTCGGCATATATGCCAGAATTTCAGTGGAGCATGCAGAGGAGCCGTCTGACTCTATTGCAAACCAGACGGAGCTGATTATGAGCTATATAAAAAAACTTGGCGGACAATACAGGGTGTATGGTGTATACACGGATAGAGGAGTCAGCGGAACAACATTTGAGAGAGCAGGATTTCTGCGGCTTTTGGACGATGTCTCGCAGGGAAAGGTAAACTGCATTATGGTCAAGGATTTGTCACGACTTGGCAGAAATTATATTGAAACGGGAAATTATCTTGAAAAACTTTTCCCTGATCTCGGGGTGAGGTTTATTGCCGTTGCTGACGGCTATGACACGGAGGCTTCAGGCTTTGAAAATGATAATCTTTCAATGAATATTAAAAATCTAGTCAATGAGCTGTACGCCAGAGATATATCGCAGAAAGTGCGCGCCGTAAAATACATGACGAAAAAAAACGGCGGCTATGCGGGAGGGAGGCCTCCGTACGGTTATATATGCTCCGTCACGGCGGGGGTGCGGCGTCTTGAGGTTGATGAGGCTGTGAGCCCTGTTATAAAGAAAATTTACGAGTGCCGCGCGGCAGGAATGACGTATTCGCAGATAGCAGCCGTTTTATATAAAAACGGTATTCATACTCCTTCAGACTATACGCGTCTGGGAAGAATTTTTCGTGAGGAGGGCGACAGCGTTTCGTTTTGGAATTTTACGGCGCTGTCCAAAATCTTAAAAAATCCGGAGTATGCCAAAGATTTTAAAATAGAAAACAAAACAGCTTTAAAGGCTTCGGCGGGAGAGGCAAAAAAAGCCGCAGAGGAAACGTCCGTCAGGGCGGGAACACAGACAGCGGCGGCAGAGTCAGCCGAAAGTGAGGAAAAAACCGCCGCGATATTCGGCGGAATTATTTTTTGCGGAGACTGCAAAAAGAAGATGCATACGGTTTATTACAAGAACAAAAAAACAGGCGGGAAGGTATACGGATATTACTGCGGCAGTTTTTCGCCTGACGGGAAGACAAGATGCAGAAATTATATAAGGCAGGAAAATTTGTGCCGCTGCATGAAGGGCGTTTTTGCGTCGCTGCAGGAGAACAGAATTATAAGCGCCGTGTCTGCGGAGCTTCTTAACAGCGAAGCAGCGGATTGTGAGCTTCAGTCTCTTGAAAAACAGAGCCGTGAAGCGCGCAGCCGTATTAAGAGAGCCGAAGGACAGATTTTTGAGGCATATAGAAGGTACAGGGAAAAAAGCCTGTCGGGAAGCGCCTATAAAAGAATTAAGGAGCAGGGGCTGAAGCGCCGGGCTCTCTTGCAGAAAAATATTGAGCGGATAGAGATGGAAAAAGAGCAAATATCTGCAAGGGAGAAAGAGAGAGAGAAAATTATCGACAGCCTTAAGACTTCCGCAGGCGCGGCTTGGGTTGCCGGAAATGAAAAAAACGGGACAGCGTACCCGTACACCAGCGATTTTGCGCGGGCATTTTTTGACAGAATTATGGTATACGGGGGAAAAAGAGTGAGGTTTTGCTGCAGATTAAGCGAAAAGAAGCTGCAAAGCGGCACAAAATGAGAAGCGGCGCGTTCCAGTTATATAACTCCAGAGGGGATAGCCCGTGGAAACGATCCGTATCTGTACGGTGAAAAGCTCAAGGCGTATCTGATAAACGGAACGAGGGCTGTCCCGGGGCAGAGTAATGCAAATGAGCCAAATGAGGTTACGGGCTGGGGGGCTCTTTGCGTGAGCCGCAGCCTGCCTTAGACGATATGCTGAGCGTTTTGCCGTTCCTGTCCGGCACTTTGGCTTGTGCCGGACAGGTCGGGCTGCAGCTCCCATACCATCGTGTATTCTTCCTCATTTGTATTCACATCTGTATTTTTAGACTGAATTTCAAATCCTTCCCTTTGATAAAATTTCACTGCCCGAGTATTTTTTTGGTATACATCCAGGCTCAGTTTTTTTCTGATAGTTTTGACAAAATCTAATAACTGTTTTCCAATGCCTCGTGACTGAAACTCGCTAAAGACAAAAATGCCGGAAATATAGTCATTAGTTAAGCCTATAAACGCCTGTATATTATTTTCTTCTTCAAAGACATATATCTCGGCTTGTGATAACATCTTTTTCACCGGCTCGAAATTATTCAGCCAATATTGCGGAATAATGAAATTATGAGTCGTTATATTAGTCGCGAGCCAAATATCAGCAACTGTATCAATATCTTCTTTTTGGATTGCTCTAATCAAAAAATCACCTCCGTTAAGTTTTTATAAAAAGCGTACAAATTCTTGTGTGATACTTTATGTCACATGAGCATTACAGCAGGGTATCGATCAGTTTCCTGGCTGCGATGCTCTGAGGGTGAGTTTTGTCCCATACAAGACACACGTTTCGTTCCGGCAGCGGCTCAGCCAGACGTATAGGAAGCACTTCATTTCTCGCAATGGCAGAAGCCGAAAGCTCCTCTGGGTAAAAACCGATGCCTAAGTTGTGTTCTATCATGGGAAGTATCTGGTCTGTTGTGGCAGCCTCCATATCCGGCATAAATGTCAGGTGATGCTTCAGGAAAAATTCAACATACAGGCGTCTTGTACCTGTTTCGTTTCCGAGACATATAAACGGAATATTTTCAAGCTCGCGCAGACTCCGCGTTTCTGACGCCAGCTTCTCGTATTTCTTGCCGCCTAAAAGAATTTCACGGAAAGAGTACAGAGATACCTTGTGAAGCGGTTTTTTAATATTCAGAGGGGTTGATACAACAGCCATGTCGACAAGTCCGTTTTCGAGAGCGGAAATAGCCTGAGGAGTAGAATAATTTGAGATTTTAAGGCGCACATGAGGGTATGTCTCATGGAAATGCTCAAGCTTGTCTAAGAGAATAAGGCGCAGAGCGGTTTCGCTGGCTCCTATGTTGATAAGGCCGCTGTCAAGGCTCTTGTCCTGTGCAAGTTCGATTTCTCCAGCCATAAGCTGTTCGCAGGCTGCCGCTACGTGTTTATACAGACGGCTGCCCTCCGGGGTAAGGCTTATTCCTCGGTTTGAACGCACAAACAGCTTGCAGCCGAGTCCGCTTTCGAGATTGTTCATGCAGCGTGTTATATTCGGCTGGTTGCTGCCGAGTATTTCAGCCGCTTTTGTGAAGCTTTTGTACTGTGAGACATAATAAAAAATACGGTAATAATCGTAGCTTACCATTGGTAACCTCCTGAAATCTTTTAATTTTTTTTATTTTAACAATAATTTACATAAAGCGATATATAAAAATAATATGACAGCTATATTAAATATACGTTTTACATCTTGCCGCTTACACAGTATAATGCGATAGGCTGAAAAAAGCAACTTATGTCGTTTGTTTTTGCATTACGTAAAAGCAGCGGCATCGGAATGCCGCGCAGCGTTAAAAAATTGATGCGGTGTTTGGCGAGGCACAGAAACGGAGTAATGTTGCATATGGTGAGCAGTGAAAAGCTGAAAATAAAATGTAAAGGTTTTCTGCCTGAGAGACAGATGTCAGAGGCATTTGTGAACAGTGTTTTTCTCGCACTGTCCGGAGGCTTTCAGGATGCCTATACATACAATACAAGAGACAAAGTCTTTTCCAATGCTCAGACAGGAAATGTTGTCCTCATGAGCCAGCATTTTATTACGGGTGACTGGGCTGACGGACTTACGTATCTTTTTCCGCTGCTCGCGTTTGTGCTCGGAGTATTTGCGGCTGAGCAGATACAGTACATCTGCAGACACTCAAAAAGGCTGCACTGGCGGCAGTCGGTGCTTCTGGTTGAGATAGGTCTGCTGGCGGCAGTTGGATTTATTCCGCAGACGATGAACATTTCAGCGACAGTTATTGTGTCATTTGCCTGCGCCATGCAGGTTCAGGCATTCAGAAAGGTGAATGGCTATTCATATGCAAGTACCATGTGCATAGGCAATTTAAGGAGCGCTACGGCGGCATTTTCCATGTATATAAGGGAAAGAAATCCAAAGCTTTTAAGGCAGGCGGCTTATTATTTCGGCGTCATACTGTTTTTTGCATTGGGAGCCGGAATAGGAGGAAACCTTTCGATGCGGTTTGGCATACATATGATTTGGGCTTCTGCGGGGCTGCTGTTTATAAGCTTCTTGCTTATGTTTTTGGAAAAACTCAGATAAAACGGAGGAAATTAAAATGAGTGAAATTAAGAAGGTAGTTCTGGCGTATTCAGGAGGACTTGACACGTCAATTATTATCACATGGCTCAAGGAGCATTATGATAACTGTGAGGTAATCGCAGTGTGCGGAAATGTGGGTCAGAAGGATGAGCTTATAGGGCTTGAGGAGCGCGCTAAAAAGAGCGGAGTGAGCAAGCTCTATATTGAGGATTTGACGGATGAATTTGTAAATGATTATATAATCCCTACGATGCAGGCAGGCGCCGACTATGAGGGGTATCTTCTTGGTACCAGCTTCGCGCGCCCTATACTGGCTAAGAGGGTGGTTGAGATTGCTAAGCAGGAGAACGCTGACGCAGTATGTCACGGAAGCACCGGAAAGGGGAACGACCAGGTGCGATTTGAGCTTGCTATCATGCACTTTGCTCCCGGAATGAAGATTATCGCTCCGTGGAGAGAGTGGGATATACAGAGCCGTGAAGAAGAGATTGATTACGCTGAGGCACATAACATACCGATTTCAGTAAACAGGGAAAACAGCTACTCAAAGGATAAGAATTTATGGCATCTGTCACATGAAGGTCTTGACCTTGAGGATCCGGGCAATGAACCTGATTACGAAAAAGAGGGCTTTTTGGAGCTTGGCGTTTCGCCTGTACAGGCTCCTGACAGACCGGAATATATAGAGCTTGAATTTGAAAAGGGAGTGCCTGTGAAGCTGAACGGTGAGAGCATGAAACCTTCTGATATAATCAGAAAGCTAAATGTGATTGGCGGTACAAACGGTATCGGAATTTACGATGTGGTTGAAAACCGTCTTGTGGGAATGAAATCAAGGGGAGTTTATGAGACGCCGGGCGGAACAATTCTGTACAGGGCTCATGAAGTGCTTGAGACAATCACATTGGACAAGAGAAC
>CALWKC010000035.1 GCA_944381165.1 uncultured Lachnospira sp.
CCCTCAACATCATAGAATATAGGGTAGTTAAGGTCGTAATCCTTTATAATCTCATGGCAGACGTTTGCTTCCTCTATTGCCTCCTCGGCGTTTCTTGCATAACAGAACCAGTATGCACCAAGTGCATGTCCGGCAGAAGCGGCGTTTCTCATATGTACATCAAAGCACTTGTCCTTCTGTTCCGAATACTGGCCGTAACCCGCACGGCAGATTACGCCGCGCACACCGCTTTTCTTAATCTTCTCGAAATCAATGCAGCCGTCCGGCTGATTTTCTGAAATATCTATCACCTTATACATCTGTTTTCTCTCCTTTATATCCTATCTCTTCACTGTTTATCTGTAACTCCATAATTTCCGGTTTTAATTTTTCATGATAAATATCGTTTCCGCCCGCTTCCTCATAAATTTTCCCCAGCTCAAGAAATGTCTTTAAGCCTGATTTATCAACATATCCTCGCGACATGAATTTTTCATGCAAATCGTATAACTGTGTTCTGAGAGTAGCAATAGTCTTTGCCTTATCCTTTTTTTCTTTCAGTTCCAGACTGTTTTTAATATCCTCAACGCCTGTCGATATTTTGCTTATTTCCCCGTACTGCCATTTATCGTGTTTCTCAAGAACGGCAATACGTTCCTCTAACGTCTCCTTTGTCTCGTCAAATCCCGTTTTTATTCTGAATTTTTTCTTAAAATATGACGCTATCTCAAGAATTTCCTTTACTGAAAACAGCGCGGCAAAAATCCATAGAAACAGTGTCAGATAATTAATTTGTGTAATCTCTTTTATCGCTTCCATTCATACAGCTCCCACCTTTACTTAATATCAATATTTACACCTAAAATTTTTGAAAGTGACGTGAGTGCCTTTACTACATACAGTGTTATAGCCGATGACATCACAAACAGCGGTGTCACCCCTGCTGAGGACAAATCTACAACATCAAAACAGTATGCTGTTCCTATAAACAAAGCAGCCACAATAGCAGCCTTTATGACCCCTGACATAAAAGTTTTCCAGCTGAAATCTATTTCTTTTTTTCCGATATTGTAATAAAGTCCCGCTGCTATATTCATCACAATGGCTATCGCCAATACAGGTATCAATTCTATAATTTCTTTCATCTTTGACCAAGCCTTTCCTTAATACATTTTAATAAAACAGCGTAAAAAATAGGCGGCACAATTACATTGTAATTACACCGCCCAATGCATTATATATGTGCTTACTCTTCGATAAGCACAAGGTCTAAAATGTTGTCATCCTCGTCTGCCATAAGGTCACAGGTAATTGTGATAGAGCCCGGATCACCGTTATTTGAAAAGCTGAGTGACATATTGCTCTGAGGAGCAACCTTGTAAGCTGTAAGCTTATATGGAAGAACCTCGTCATCCTCAGTCTTCATAACAGTATCGCCGTAAACGATAAAGTTCTTTGGAAAACTTGTAGACTTAATGTTGATTCTCTCAACATTATCTGCAACCTCCTTCATATAGTAAACAATTACCTTATCGCCCTCTGTGAGAGCAGAAGTGAGAGTGATTACCTTATCTGACACAGAACACTCAAGCTCTGTTCCGCAGTCATCATCAGCCTCATATACAACTACGCTTCCCTCTACAGGTGTATCCGTAAGTGTAATCTTTGTGCCGTCGGCGCCTACAGCAGTCTCAATTCTTGTCACAAACTTTGCTGATTTGCTTACCTCACCGCCTGTAATAAGCTGCCACAATTTAACCGTCTGAATCTGAGTCTCGATTGTAATAGTACCTCCGCGTTCACCGGCAAACTGTACCTTTTTAGGATGTCCCTTGCCGCCGTATGCAAATACAGATTCTCCCGTAAGCTCAGTTGTGCTCACATTCGCAAAATCCAAATTTAAAAATGGTTTCTTTGTGGAATAATCCACGAAAATAAGGTCGCAAACTTCACGGTTTGCCATGTTTGTGTTTGACATAAAAATTTCCTCCGTTATTCTATTCTTTTGAACCATGCCGCCGCATCAAAATGATTGTCTTTGTCGCCCCATGCTGCAACACTCATTGACTGGATGTCGTATATACTGTTATTTGATAATCTGGCAAATGCATCCCATAGCTGATATATGGTTAAATCCCATATATTTATCATATTTAAGGAGGGATGTCTGTTGGCAACTGCGGAGATAATATTTGCAATTTCCATATTTTTATCTGCTTTTTTATTCTTCTGTCTTTCAGCTCTGCCTTTTTGTATTTTTTTCAGAATATCAAGCGCCTTTTTATTTTTGACCTTTGAAATATCCTCATCTCTGCGCTTAATATTATTCAGCTGAAGTATTAAGTCGCATATCTGCGAAAAGTTATCTCCGGTTATCACTCCGACAATATCTGTGTCAGAAAGTTTTCTGCCCCCGCTAAGCGCTTCAATATCCGTAATCACTGAAGCAGCGTTATTTGTCACAATAAAGCAGCGCTCATCGCTGTAATAAAAGATTTCTTCCTTAAAGAAAAAAGCGAGTGCATTTTTAAGAAAATCGGTCATTGCATCATCAGAAAACAGTGTCTTTTCATCTGCCAGCAGAAGAGATAAATAGAAATTGTATGTCTCTGCGCCAATTTGCGCTATACGGCGCAGCGTAGGCGAAAAAATATCTCCGACGCCGCTTACATGTATCGGACATGGGGATATTAAATCAAAATAGCTTAATTTCATAACTTGAATTTTTCACATCCTTTTGATTATATTCCACAAAACAGAAATGAGTATATGACACCGACGGCAGTACCGGTTAATATCAGCACCGCCGCCGGAAAAGAAGGAATTTATCGGACAAACAGGTTATCATTTACCCTGTTTTTGTAATATTTCGTAATATTGGCGGAAATGTTTACATGCTCAGATGAGTTTAAATTTTTAAACATTCCTTTGGAATATACTTTTTCACCGACATATTTTCTGTTTACATTTAATCCGTTGAAAATTTTCAGCGAGATATTCTCGGCAGGCTCAGTAGAAGATAAGTACAAAAATACAATATCCTCGGCTGATTTAAACACCTTTCTTACCGTCGCCAAATCGATATTTTCTTTTTCGGATATACCTTTTACCAAATCGTCCTGTGTTATTATCAAATAAAATTCTTCCTCCGTTTCAGCTTAAGGCAATAATCATTTCTTTAGTTGTGCGGTATGGCTCTCCATATAGCAACAAATAAAATTCCGTTATTTACGGACGTTTATGCCTAAAACGTATTTTCCCGGTCCGTAAATAACGTTTGTTTTCAGACGGCTCGGATATTTCTACCGTTTTTTTGCTTCCTTTTATATTCGCGTTTAATGCGTTTATTTTCTTCCCGCTGACATGTCTCACATCGGCATGCCCTTGACAGCAGGTTTACCTCAACCCATTCGCCGCAGCATATACACTTTATTGCCTTTGTCTTTTTATACTTTATATTTTTTTCAAGGTTGTTAAAAATGTACTGTCCGTAACAAAACCACAAAAGCTGTTTTGAGCGTTTTTCATTGCCGTACAGATACCTGACAAGCATATCTGACACCGTTTCTTCCGAATATCCGAGCTTTGAAAACTCATCTCGTATGCTCTGTGCAACATAATGAAGATTATCAGTATACTCTTCTTTCATATTTATTTTATAGCGGTATTCCCTGTTGAGCCGGTCATATAAATCCGAAACTTCCTTAGGGCAGACAAGCCTTGGATTGCTCATCATTTTTTCAAAATCCGGCTTTTCGAGCTTAAGTCCGCGCGTATTTATCGGCTTATCCGGAATAATGTCATACAGCTTATTTACAAAGCTCTTGTTACGAGGCTCCAACTGTGATTTTTCTTTATCCTTAGCAAACTCAAAAAAAGCCGGAAGTTTACAGCCTGTAAATTTTTTTATCTCATTTTCAATTTCTTTCGGAAATTCCGGCTTGTACAGCGTCTTTGCATAATCTATAACAAAGTTATTCTGACAGCACAGTCTCTTAACGCAGTCAACGGCATGCTGTTTTTCCTCATCAGTTCCGGAAATAAAAACCTCGCTGTTCCATATTTTTGATATGTTGTTGCTGTAAACACCGATATTCCCGCCTGTAAACGCCGCATTAAGACCTGAATATATATTTTTGCTGTTGAGCTGCATCGGCTTAGCCTTTTGCATATTGTAATAGAGCGGTACAACACCCTCCATATTTCTCTCGGCAATTTTTATAAACTCCTCGTCGGCGACTACAAGTGATTTATCGCCGTCCACATCAAACTGCAAAATTTTGCTTATCAAATCATGTGTGCTTGTATACACGGCGTCAGTTGTAAACCATTTTTTTAATTTATCTTTTCTGTTATCATCTGTGCTGCCGTATTCGTTGTCTGATGAAACTCCGTCTGTACAAGGTCTGTTGCCGTCCCCTCTGTATGCGGCGTTGGTTCTTACGGCATGCTCCCTGTACAAATGCGGGCTTCTCAGACAATCAAGCTTACAGTATGCCTCAAACAGACGGCAGTACACCTCGTTATCCTCAAGTAATCCCTTTGGATTTTGTATATGTCCGAACCAGTACTCGCATGCCGCATAATAGTCCGGCAGCAAAAATGTATATTTACCGTTTATCTCAAGTTTTCCGCTTCTGTATTTTTTTAACAGGCTGTCCTTTACATCTCGCAAAATGTCCTTTGTGTATGTATCATTTAATATAGGAGAGTAAATTTTTACGCTTTTCTGAAACGGAGACATATTCGTATTGTACGGTGTAATTCCGAGAACAGCCTTCATTGTCTCCTCCGAGCTGCATATATTTGTTATCTTTTCAACCGATTTTGCAGCCAGCCTGTTTATTTCTTCATCAGTTATATCTGTGAGCGTCTGAAGCATCTGGTAATTTATTTTTGCGTTTTTTATACGTTCCTCCTCAATATTACAACGCCCTGCCTGACAATTATATTTTTTAAAGTTTTCTTTATATTCATCCCATGAATCATAAAACTTGTACATTTTAAACTGGCTTTTTGTCAAAATAATCTGTATATCTTCTTCTATTACATCATGCTCGCAGCCATAAATATCGGTGATGACAGAAGAGTAGTTGTGCTCTTTTATAAACTCTCTGAAATCAAAAACTCCCAAAAGCCCTTTTACCCATGGAGCGCGGAACATTGTGTTTCTGTTCATAACAGAAGGAAGCATCATTCCCGCCCCGTCAGTGTGCGTAACAGGTACCGATCCTCTTTTTCTTGTAATCGAATAATCCTTTTCATCTATAAAATCATAAGTTCCCTCGACATTTGTCTCAAAATCGTCTACAACTATACATCTGTCAATATCAAAACCGACCCATTCGTCTGTCGCGGAATTTGCCAGCGCCATATATGCAAGATGCTTATTTACATTGTTTCCTCCCTTTGAATTAATTTTCTCTATCGTAAGCCCGCACATTACAGTCTTTTCAATTTCAAGCCATACGCTTTCTTTTATAAATACAGCTTTTTTCTTTCGTATCTGTCCTGCGGATGAAGTAAAATATATATATTTTTCACCCTTATACATAAAGCCGTAAAATGCAATATCCTTAAAAACATCAAAATAATATACCTGAACAATTATTAGATCCTCGGTAAAGCTGTCCTTAGGCAAGCCGATTGTTCTTATCAGAGAGGATTCAAATACTGAAATAATATTGCTGTCATGCAGCTCGTTTTCTCTTATGCATCTTACATGATGCCTTCCGTCGCAGGCCTCGTTCTGCTTAACCTTATCAGACAGAAGAGCAGTGAGCTTTTCCTTTGATTCTTTTGCTTTTTTTCGTTTATGCTCAATAAGAGCAGTAATTTTTTCACATTCTTTTGCTGCATTGTCGTCCTCAGACAACCTTTTCTTTAAATCAGCCAGTCTGTTTGTAAGATAATTTCGTTCTCTTCTGTATTTACAGTTCATTTCGTGAAGATATTTCTCATGATTGCTGTAAAAATGACCTGTATCGACAGAATATATATTAATCTGTGCATCGAGCATATCAGAATACCTCCTTTTTTACGTCATCTGCATGACGTCCTTCTTGATTTCGCAGGGAAGCATACGCATGACTTTCCGTCCAGCATATTGCGTTACAGGTTTTTTTTGAAGCATTTGCCGGCCTGTATGTAGAAAAATCCTCCTCGGACAGAAGATTTGAGGCAAATCTGTGAAATTCTTCCCTGCTTGGAATATTATGTGTGCCTGTTTTTCCGGTGTTTTTAGAAATCATATAAATTCTCCTTTTCGTATTAAAATATAAAATTGAGCCTTTTTAATTTGTCCGGCTTAATTCAAAAGCGTTAATTTTTACCATAATTTGGAAATTACGCTCAATTATATATTCACTTTTTTATTTTTTATATTGACAATAGCAAACAAATGTTCTATTATTATTTTTGTAAAGGGAACAAATGTTTGCTTTTATAGAAAGCATTCATTTGTCTTTGCCAAAACAAAACAGGGTGGTGAACTAATGAATTCAACGGAAAAACAGCTTATATTAGATGAATATTGTTCTGACGAGCTAAAAAAACTAAAACAGCTCTGCAATCCGATGCTGATAAAAATAGGCGGAATTTCCAATTCCGATTATGATGATTTTTACGACATTGCTTTAGAGACGCTTGCTGACAGCATTGTTAAATATGACAATTCCAAAAGCTGTCATTTCAAGACATTTTTAAAAGGCAATATCGAGAGAAGATTTAAAAATGAATTAAGAGACAGAAACAGAGATAAGCGAATTCCCTTAAAGCAGATTGAAAGTATTGATTATGTATGCGAGGACGGCACTTTACTTTGCGAATTAATCCCTTCTGACTTCGACGTTTATAGAGAAGCTTTCGGTGAAGATTTAAGCGATACTAAAATCAATATATATTTAAACAAACTTTCATTTTTGCAGAGAAGGATTGTTAATATGCTTTCTGACGGACATACCTCATCTGAAATCAAGGCTGCTCTTAACCTGAATGCAAGAGCATACTCAGATAACCTGTCAGCTATTCAGGCATATGAGAATATAAAAATTTTACTCTAATAGTTTTTATATCAAATAGCATTTATATTAAATGTTTATTTAACCAATATTTTTTACTAAAATTTACGAAACGGGGGATACGAGATATGGCAAAAAAAATCAGAGAACAATCAATTTCACTGGTCTCATATTTAAGTAAAGTGAAAGAAGATGATATAAGCGACAATCAGGATGTTCAAAGAAGTTTCTGTTGGGATAACAATGCGGTAAATGAACTTATTGTTACAGTTCTGACCGACGATTACATACCTCCTGTTATTCTCGGAGAGGAAGAGCTCGGAGGCGGTGTAGTGCAGCAATATATTGTTGACGGTATGCAAAGAAGCTCAGCTCTGGTCCTTTTCAGATACGGCAATTACAAAATCACGTCTTCTGTGGAAAACAGCATCATTAAATACCAAAAAAAGAAACGCGACAAAAATAATGTTATATGCAAGGACAATTCAGGAAGTGTTGTATGGGATTACGAAGAATTTGATATAAAAGGCAAAACCTTTGAGATGCTTCCGGACGAGCTTAAGAAAAAGTTTGATGATTATCAGATTAAGATTGCAGTTCATCAAAATTGTACAATGGAGCAGATTAGCAAGCTTGTCAGAAGATACAACAATCACAGAGCTATGAATGCCTCACAGAAAGCCTTTACATATCTTGATATGTATGCAAGAAAGGTTAAGACACTTTCCCAGTGCAGCTTTTTTAAAAACTGTACTAATTATTCTGATACTGAAAGAAAAAAAGGAACATATGAAAAGCTGGTATGTGAGTCTGTTATGGCTGTCAATCATCTTGATAAATGGAAGAAATCGCCTAAACAAATGAATATTTTTCTCAACAGCAATTCTTCCGATAAAGAATTTGAGCGATTTTCAGAATACGCCGCAAGACTTGAAAAAGTATGTCAGAACAAATTTTCCGAAGTATTTGTCCCAAAGGATATTTGCGTATGGTTTGCCGTATTTGATAAATTTACAAAGCTCAATCCGAATAAGGAAAATAGTGCATACACAGCGAATTGCAAACACAGCGTTTCGGGCAGAAAGCCTTCAGACAGTTCTCGTTTTGATGATTCCAGATTTGCTGACTTCATTCAAAATCTGGTTGACGAGCTGCACAGCAGGGAGATAAACGGTTTAACATTTGACAGTCTGTGCAAAAAAAGCGGTACAAAGGATAAAAAAATCATTACAGAAAAGATTGATACCTTGTATGCACTGATGATTGATTACCTATATTCATCAAAAAGTTTAAAATAAAATGTGATTGACAATTTGAAGAAAATAAGTTATATATAATTTATAAAAGTAGTAATTTACTACCAATCGTCAAAAAATAAGCAACCACATGGAGACTGACTTAATTATGGAAAAAAGAAATGCTGACGGATTAACCGAAAAAGAATTCTTAGAGCAGTACAGACCAGGCAAATATGAAAAGCCTTCAGTTACAGTAGATATGCTTATTATGGGAATAAATGAAACTCTCAGTAATTTAAAATTACTCCTGATTCAGCGAAAAAATCATCCGTTTATTGACTGCTGGGCTTTAGCAGGAGGTTTTATAAATATTGACGAATCGGCATATACGGCTGCATGCAGAGAGCTTGAAGAGGAGACAGGTCTTAAAAACATTTATCTCGAACAGCTTTGCACAATGAGCCAGCCTGACAGAGACCCGCGAATGCGGGTAATCGATATAGCATACATGGCGTTATTGCCGATGTCTGATGTAGAAAACAAAGTCAAAGCTGGAGATGATGCAAAGGACGCGCTATGGTTTGACGTAGAATTTACAGATAAAAAACTTATTCTCACAAATACGGAAAGAAATATAAAAATTGAATATCTGATAGAGAATAAAATATTTGAAAACGGCGTCGTCAAAACGAGAAAATATGTCCCTTCATTAATAAGCGAAGAAGCTCTGGCATTCGACCATGCCCAGATATTACTGGAAGGACTGACAAGACTGAAAAATAAAATAGAATATTCTGACATTGCTTTTAATCTTGTAGCAAAGGAATTCACGCTTCCGGATTTGCAGAAGGTATACGAGACTGTTTTAGGCAGAAAGCTATACAAAACAAATTTCAGAGAAAAAGTTGCAGATAAGATAACTCCTTTAAATAAGAAGGGCATGTCTGTTACAGGCAATAAAATGTCAGCACTGTATGAATATAAAAGAAAGTGAGGTCTGCCGTGAAGAAGATTTTAATTATAATTGATATGCAAAACGATTTCATAACCGGCTGTCTTGGAAATAAAGAATGTGAGGCTGTTGTAAAAAATGTTGTAGACGTAATCAATAACGGAGATTACTCAAATGTAATTTTGACAAGAGACACCCACCATGACAATTATCCTGACACGCAGGAAGGGCGAAAACTTCCCGTCCCTCATTGTATAAAAAATACAGAAGGCTGGGAAATAAATAAGCAGGTTATGGACGCCGTCAACAGCAAATATAATCATAAAGACATTCATATAATTGATAAGCCTTCCTTCGGAAGCCTTGAATTGGCTGCATTTTTAGGCGGCATGAAAACTTATAAAGACGATGAAATTGACTTTGTCGGCGTATGTACAGGAATTTGCGTAATCAGCAATGTATTGCTTGCAAAGGCTGCCGTTCCTGAGACAAAAATATGCGTAATAGAAAACGCATGCGCATGTGTTACTCCTGAATCTCATAAAACAGCTATTGAGGCAATGAAAACATGCCAGGTAGACATCATATAGTAATTAAGAAAATCCTATAAAAAATCTCGCAAAGCGAGATTTTCCGCCTGCGGCGGGTCGCTTTAGCGGCATATTCTTCTCCGCCGCAGTGCGCTCCCCAACGGAGCATTTCCTTTTCAAAAATGGTTGTTCCCGTGTCACTTCGTTAAACCTGAATTTAGCGAAATAATGCATCTCTCTTATTCATTCTGCATCACCAATTCTTTTATAAAACACCTGTATTCTGTCACGCAATACCTTGACTTTCTTAAGCCTTACGTTGCCGCTCAAAACTTCCTGATATATTTCCTGCATAAAATACTTTTCAAGCATTGCGGCAAGCTGAAGCGAGCGTGAGCGCTGAGCTGCGGCAATAAGCAGAAGTAAAATAAACAATCCGATTTTAATAAATATATTCATACCAAAAACAAAAAGCAAAATAAACTCTGACGAAATAAAAGACAACACTGCAAATATTATTACAAAATAGAACAGAGCAATTATATATGCCTTAATCCAGTCTATCAACGAAAGTGCTTTGAGCTCATAATAAAAATGATGATAATTTCTTGCTTCTTCAGTTGTAATTGACTTCTCATATATTTCCATAAAAATCAACTCCTTCTGCATCCGGCGACGACATATGATATAAGCGGCTGTATGTACCGCCTTTTTCCAACAGCTCCTGATGTGTGCCCTCTTCTTCAATCCCGTTTTCCGAAAGCACAAGAATTCTTGAAGCATTCCTGATAGTAGACAGTCTGTGAGCAATTACAAATGTAGTTCTGTCCGCCGCAAGCTTTTCAAGAGACTTTTGTACAATCTTTTCGCTCTCATTGTCAAGCGCAGATGTAGCCTCATCAAAAATAAGAATAGGCGGATTTTTAAGAAAGACTCTCGCTATCGAAAGCCTTTGCTTCTGACCTCCGGACAGCTTTACCCCTCTCTGCCCTATATCGGTTTCATATCCCTGAGGAAGTTCCATTATAAACTCATGAGCATTTGCATCCTTTGCCGCTTTTATAATCTCCTCCCGGCTTGCGTTTGGTTTTCCATAGCGTATATTATCATAAACCGTTCCTGCAAACAAATAAACATCCTGCTGTACAATTCCTATATTAGACCTGAGGGACGCAAGTTTAATTTCTCTTACATCTGTACCGTCAACAAGCACAGCTCCTTCCGTCACATCGTAAAATCGAGGTATAAGGCTGCAAAGCGTACTTTTTCCCACTCCTGAAAGACCTATCAATGCAACATATGCACCTGCAGGAACATTGAGACTTACATTTGAGAATACCTCTTCTCCGGCATCCTTATATCTAAACGATACATTTTTAAATGTAACTTCGCCTCTGACATTTTTAAGCTCTTTGGCATCAGGTGCATCCTTAATATCCGGCTCTATGTCAAGTATTTCCATAAACCTCTCAAACCCGGTATATCCGTTCTGAAACTGCTCCGTAAAATCGACAAGCGTTTTTATCGGGTCGGTAAAAATGTTGATGTAAAGAAGAAAAGTAACCAAATCTGTCACACTTATAACATTTTTAGTAATTAAAATACCGCCTGTAACAATGACACATACATTAATCATTGCAGTAAAGGCAGTAAGACCCGCCTGATAACCTCCCATATATTTATAGCTGTCCCTTTTTGCCGATAAAAAACCGTCATTTCCCTCTTTAAACTTCTCATTTTCAACTGCCTCATTGGCAAAAGACTTGACAACCCTGATACCGGAAAGATTATCCTCTATTCTCGCATTTATGTCCGCAATCTTAACTCTGTTCTGCTTAAAAGCACGCTTCATTCTCCTGTTAAAAAACACGGCATAGACAAGCATAACAGGAACAAGCGCAAAGGCTGCAATGGTAAGATATGGGCTGATAAGCGAAAGAATTACAAACGCGCCTGCTATTTTTATGACTGATATTACAATATTCTCCGGTCCATGATGCAAAAGCTCCGTGATATCGAACAAATCTGATGTAATTCTTGACATAAGCTGTCCAATCTTCTGGTCATCATAAAACGTAAATGACAGCTTCTGATAATGGTCAAAGATTTCAGCCCGCATGTCATATTCCATTCGAGCTCCGCAGACATGTCCGTAATTAGATATAAAATAATTGCAATAGCACTGAAATGCTACTAAAACTGTCATAACAGCACCAATAACAGCAATTTGGCGTACTGCCTCATCGCCGGGCATAAAAATAACAACAGACGTGACATATCTTACCACTAACGGTATAATAAGCGCAATTAAAGCAGACATGATTGCAAAAAACATGTCTGCGAAAAATACGCCAAGATATGGTTTATAATATGAAATCATTTTTTTCAGATTGCGTTTCATGGCCTGCCTCTTCAAATATAAAAAATCTAATCATCCGACAGCAGTATTTCTACATATTTTACAGACACATCCAAAAAATTAGAAATCTCATATATCGGAATATTATTGTCACTCAAAATAAATATAAGCTCATCCGTAGATGTGCCCTTTTCCTTTTCCACCTGAATAAAATACCGAATCTGCGCCTCGTTCATGAACATCCCTCATCCCATAAATTAAATATTTAATTGTTACACGGTCACTCCAGCATAATTATTTATATTACACTGCTTTTGATAACAGCAATTATATCAAATAAAATAATATTATACAAGTCAAGTTTATGATTTATTTATTATTTTATAATGATTTGTTTAATGATTATTATGGTTTATTCAGAAAATAGTCTTATTTTAGACACAATTCTACTGTATTATAAAAACTGTTCAAAGACAAAGAGCTTTGATTTTTTCTCCTCCCTATTAGAAAATAATAGAATACTGAAAAAGCACTTCTTCTCCGGGAAGTGCTTTTTTAGTGTTACAAAATCCTGTCCAGCAGATACACCCTGTTAAACGGGAACGAAAAATAATATCCGTCAACAAAATCCGTCGTTTTAGCTATAACCTCTTTTGCAATCTGCACTCCTACTGCCTCACCGTCTTCTTTTGTGACACATTTCCTGTAACGTGAGATAATCTCATCAGACACCTCAATTCCCGTCATTTCATTTTTCATAAACACGGCATTCTTAAGGCTGACAAACGGCATAATTCCGCAAAGTATTCTCGCCCCTGTCTCATTTTTAACCTGTTTCAGACGGGCAACGCCATTATCATCAAACACAGGCTGTGTAAAGAAAAATGTAGCTCCGGCTTCCATTTTTTTCTTAACTCTTGAAATTTCCACGTCCAGATTTCTTCTCGTCTGATTAATAGCTCCTCCATATACAATAGGCGACTCCGAAAACTGGCTCTCGTTCATATCACGTATAATATTCATTAGACCAACTGAGTCAAAGTTAAATACTGCTTTTACCGATTGCCTTACCATTGAGGGAACGGGATCTCCCGTGATAACAAGAAAATTATTAATATTGTTAATATGAGCTCCCAAAAGCTGCGAGCGCATAGCAATTGCATTTTTATCCCTGCAGCAAAGATGCGGCATCACTTCTATTCCTGTTTCCTTTGCAACCTTTTCCGCCATAAGAACAGAATCCGCCCTTGTTCTTCCCGACGGAGAATCAGGAAATGTCAAAACGTCAACTCCGCTTTTCTGTAAAATATGTGCTGCCTCCATAAGCTTCTGGTCATCACTGTCAACAGGCGGCGCTAACTCAACAGCAATAAGCTTCTCATTATTTGTTTTTTTCCTGTAAAACGCGTTGTCTCTTACCTTAACCTCTTTTTTTTCGGAATTTACTTCCTCTGACTTAGAGACAGGCTTTTTGCCGGAAAGTCTCTCACACAGCTTTTTAGTGTATTCAGGTGTTGTGCCGCAGCACCCCCCTATAATATTAATTCCAAGAGAGACTATATCCTCCGCCTTCTGTGAAAAATACACCGAATTGTCAGCCGCAAAAATCATTCTGTTGCTGACGGTCTGCGGGTAGCCTGCATTAGGAAGCGCCGTTATATATTTTTTTGTGTGAAGCTTCATTTTATCAAAAATACTGCACATATGTCCGGGACCGACTCCGCAGTTTAATCCGACTGCATCTGTGCATGCACAGGAATCCGCCTCCGTAATCAGCCTTTTTGCAGATAGCCCCGAAGCGCTGTAACCGAACTGGTTGACAGCAAACTGAACTATTGTAAATACATCCGAGTTATCCCTGATTTCACAAAGAGCTTCCTGTATATCCGACATATCCGAAAATGTTTCAAATATTATCGCATCTACACCGCATTCAAGCATAGCCCGCGCAATTTGTGAGTACTCCCTGCTCACCTGTTCCTGCATATTATTATGATCATAAATAACAGGTCCTATATCTCCCGCAATAAACACATCCTCGCGTCCCGCGACAGCTCTTTTCGCAATTCCGCAAGCGGCTCTGACATTTTCAAGCACCTCTTCAATCGAACACCCCAGGCTTATTGTGTTGCTGGCATAAGTGTTAGTCCGTATAAGCTTAGCACCGCTAACGATATATTTTTCATGTATCTGCTGTACCTTTTCCGGCTCACGCAGATTAAAAAATTCCGGAAGCTCCTGTGTATCATAAACTGAAGCAAAAAATGTTCCCATTGCTCCGTCTGTTATCAATATATTATCCTGCAAATACTCACGAATGCTGTTTCTTCTGTTATCAGACATACATATCTCCAATCAAATTATTTGTGTCTATTATAACAACATTTTATAATTCGTCAATTATTATAGACCGCAGAAATCATTATTTGCTTTCATCCAAAAAACGACAGCCCGTACAACCGAGCTGTCGTTTTCTATTTTACCAAAACTACATTATAATAAATTACTTATATAAAGTTGTATTTTTCTTTTTGTTATAAACCACAAACAAGCCGTAACCTGCAATAATTATTAATGAACCGCCACAAATTATACCAAAAAGTATAATATTTGAAGAATCACCTGTTGAGATAGAATCTCCGTCTCCCGTATCTGCGCCATCTGATGGATTAGATGTGTCTGACGGATTAGACGGGCCTGTTGGCTCCTCCGGAAGTTCAGGATCTGACGGGTCCTGCGGTATATCAGGGAACCCGTTTGCAATATATGAAAGCCATACGTCATATCCCTCATCAATAATTTCATCTGCAAGACTATTGTCATAATATCTTATAGAAGTTCTTGTAGCATACAGGATTTCATCACTGCCATATGTATATGGCTCCCATACATTTACAAGCTTCTGGTCTGACTTGTCAGGATCAACATCTGAATACAATGGACGATATGAATTTGAAGCTTCATCATAAACATAATTTGATGCCCATGTACCAGCTCCGTCTACAAGATATACGTCAAAACCATTATTCATAGACGTATCATTAACTATCTGCAGCTCCTTATCTTCAATTTTTACTTCTTTAAGCCACGCAACCGCACTTGTAACGGCATCTATCATCTGAGCAGAAGGATTATGTACACTCATAAGGTAATCAACGACATCCTTTGTTGTAAATGAACTTACAGACTCCCTTTCATATGTACGTCCCATTGTAACTGTGTTGTCATCTTTAACCTGTGTAGCCCAGCCTGATTTAGTTCCGTTTTCAGAAAGCTGACTTGATACAATAAAATTATTGCCTTTTTCTAACGCGCTCTTTATCGGTGAAATATCCACAGACTTTCTTACAAATACAAAATTCTGATTGTTTAAAACCGCAATATCCTGCAAAAGAGTAAGTACTTCTGTTGTTACTTTATTTCCGATTTCAGTGTTGCCGTTAAAACCCTTTGCAGATGCCGGCTCCATACACCATCCGCCGTTAGCACGCTGATTATTCAAAAGAAAATCCAAGCCCTTAAAAAAGGCGTTCTTATACCTGTCATCATCAGGTTTATTTTCTGTGATATATTTTGCAAGGTATCTTAACTGAGCAACTGTCGAGCCGTTTTCTAACGACGAATCATCCTTTAAGGAGCCAAGCTTTGATGCAAGATTGTCCTGAGTCAAATCAATATTATCAGGAAGCAGACAAAAACCTCCGTCTTCATTCTGAAGCGCCACAATATTGTCAGCTATGCTTGTCAAAAGCTCATACTCATCATTTAACGCTCCCTCCAAAAACTCATCATATCTGTACCCATAGCCCTTAGCTACCGTGTCATATGAAGGCGTTAAATCAGTTTTAAATATAGGAACTGCAGCATAGAGACTTTGTACATTGCTGTCTACATACATATCTGCTCCAAAAAGATTAAGAATATAAGCTGCCGGAAGATATGTAACAAAATAATCCTCTGTAAGATACGTATTAAAATCCCCAAAATTTTCTTTAACATTTATCTTTACAGGAACCTGCGCATCAGTAAGCGCATTTGATATTGTTTTTCCGTCGAGGACAACGTCCTTTGAGCCAATGGTCAGCTTTAATACCTGTCCGTTCATAGAGATAGTAATATTATTGCCATCTTCAACATAAGACACTCCGATTCTTGAAAACATCTCTTCCATCGGCGCCATAAAATCTCCTGTTGAAGTTGTATCTTTATAATCACCATAAGCCTTTACATTTACATTGTCATCGAGCCATACTCTCTGATAGTTATCAATAAGAAAGACAGGGTCATATGTATTAAACCATACTCTTCTTACGGTCATAGTAGAAAAATCAAAATCGCCTTTACTGATTGTCGCAGCATTCAAATTTATATTTACAGGTGAAAATGCAACTGCACCTACTAACAAAGAGGCAGCCATAATTCCCACAAAAACTTTTTTAAATTTTTTTATCATCTTTATGTCCTCCTTATATTAGTTGTTCATTGCTTCGACCCATTTATCATATGTACTCTTTGCAGTTGTTCCTGCATTGGTATTTACATATGAGTAACCGCTTCTTCTCTCACTCATACCTATGTTCATAGTAAGCTGAGCTACACCGTCACGTCCCGCAAATATCGGATAATATTTTCCTTCTGTAAGCTTATTGCTTATATCAACTCCGTAATACTCTCCTGTGGTATCAAGACCATAAAAACGTCCCCATGTAGCCTTTGTGCTACCATCCTTAACCAGAAGTCTGTCTTTGCCAAGCTCTCTTGTTCTGTCACTTATATTTTTCATCGTATAGCCTGTAAAGCTTATGGTCTGAACCCATTGCGTATAGCTTTCTATAGCTGTTTTAACTTCATCAGACGGATTAATAATATTTGTCAGAACAGAAAGAACTGCATTGCTCTCATTTGGTGAAACAGAAGCCAGCTCAAAGGCTCTTCCGCCTGCCGGGACAGCTGTATCTGCCGTCGGCTCATACTGCTGTGACCAGCCGGTTAAAACTCCGTCTATCTTAACCTGAGCCGATAACGTAAACGCGAGTCCGTCATCCCACAAAGACTTAAGCTCAGCCTCAGTTACACCTGCATCAACAGCATATTTGCTTGAATTACGCATAGCCTCTCTTGCCCACGCAAAGTCCTCACAAAGAGAACTGCTCATAAGTCCTTCTTCATTTGTCAGAGCATATACAACCTCAAGAACATCAGGCATAGCATTATCATTGAAAGTTATATTCTTAAAATATCCCACTCCGTATGGATAATACTGCGGCCATCCGCCGGCATCGTTCTGCGCGTCAATCAGGTATCTTACAGCCTTCCAGAAGCCCTTCTCAATAGTATCAAGCTCCTGTGCATAATCCTTAAACAGGTCAGGTTTTTCCTTTGTCAGCTTAAGAAGCCTTGCCAGAAACTTAATATGTCCATGTGTAGAGCCGTTGTCAAATGTGGAATACGCATGAGTATATTTTGCCGCAAATGTATCGCTTAACAAATCATAGTCTACATTTGTCTTTCCCCAGCCGCCGTCAGAATTCTGATATACCGGATTAACAATAGTAACTCCGGCTTTCATCATATCGGCAATATTTTGGGCTGCGACAGCCGGATCGCTGTCCTCTGCCCTGCCAAGCAGAGTATCATAAGAGATTCCGCCACCCTCAAGTTTTTTAGTTGTATAATTGCTGTTTGAGTTAATATCGGGCTGTACTGCTGCATCTGAATAATACAGGGCAAACGCCATCTCCAAACGGTGCATCGGCTCATTCCAGATAACACTGCCGCCAAGCGCCTCAGCTGTAAATTTTACAGGAAGGTAACATGCATAATACTGTCCGCCGTCCTCTGCGGTTTCCCCCTCCACTGCTTTAAAGTATGGAGCAAGCTCCTGCCTCATTGTCAGTGTTTTTGTCTCTTTGCCATTATCCAATGTGGCTTCTGTACTGCCTGCCTTCATTTTCAAAGTAAGACCGTTATAAGTAATTACAATGTCACCTGTCGCCTGATTATCATCTACTGTTGCCGTAATATCAGCGAAAGAGTGCTTTAAAGGCGCCATCATACCCTCAGGATTTCCCTCCCCTAAAACCATATCGGCTTTAATAAGTAAACCCTTTTCAAGTTCTTCAGGCGCCCATTTTCCCCCATTGCTCTTAGTGTATCTGTTCGGCTCGTACTCCGGAATTCCAAGAAACTTAATAACCAAATCAGATAGCTCAACTTCTTCCTGCGCAGCATAAATTTCCTGCACAGGTTTTGACAAACTGCAGACTCCGGCAATCAATCCTGCAGAAACAGCCACGCTTAAACCAAGCGAAACCATTTTTTTGAAACTTTTTCTCATAGATTAACCTCCTTTGTATTTTATATTTGTACAATATTACAAGACAATTTCATTATACAAATACAATAAATAATCTCTACTGAAAATTGTTATATTTTGAAAAAATTTACATATTTTTTGCATTTATTTCAAAACATTTAAAACAAATTTATTAATTATTTCAAAATAAATCAAAAATATTACAAAGGAAGTTATTGTTTGTAAAAAAATACAAAAGCTATTATTACATCCCCCCGACATCAATGAGTCAGGAAGAACATAAGCGTAAATAATACCGCGATAACCCATGTAAATGCCTTGATTTCCCTCACTCTTCCGGTAAATAATTTAATGAAGATATAAGAAATCATACCAAAGGCAATACCATAGCTGATATTATAGGTGAACGCCATAAATGCAATAGTCAAAAATGACGGAACGGCGACGGAAATATCATTCCAGTCTATATTAGTGACACATCCCATCATAAGAACACCAACATAAATGAGCGCCGCCGCGGTTGCGTTTCCCGGAATAAGAGCCGCTACAGGACTTAAAAACATAGCAATGAAAAACAACACACCTGTGGTAAACGCCGACAAGCCTGTCCTTCCTCCTTCAGCTACTCCTGAAGATGACTCAACAAATGTTGTTACTGTTGAAGTACCGCATATTGCGCCTGTACATGTTGCTATTGCATCAGATAACATTGCCTGCTCAAAATTAGGAACATTTCCGTCCTTGTCGAGCATATTTCCTCTTGCGCACGCCCCGTAAAGAGTTCCTAGCGTATCAAACATATCAACCATACAAAAAGCCAGAGCTGTTGTTGCTATAATCAAAATCAAATCTGCCGATGAGTGATTTGAGAGGTATCCCGAAAAGTCAAAACCTTCTGTAAATACCTTTCCGAACGACTCATTTGCCCACGCGCCAAATGCGCTGAACGGATTAAAATTCAGCTTGTCCGCAAAACCGTCATAAAATCCCGGCACAGTAAAACCTAAAACATAATATATAACTGTTCCTCCGAGAATTCCCCAAAGCACTGAACCCTTAATTTTTCTGTATGTCATGACAGCAATAATAACAAGCGCGGCAAGCGTGACAATTCTTGGCATAATATCAGCCCATGTCGCATTTCCGTTTAACAGGTTAAACGATGCAAGGTCAACACAGGTAGATTCTTTACTGACAACAATTCCTGCATTCTGAAGTCCCAAAAACGCAATAAAGAGACCGATACCTGCCGGAATTGCTATTCTTACACAGTCCGGAATTGCCGAAAACAGCTTTGTACGTATTCCTGTAACCGTGAGCAGCACAAATACTATACCGTCCAAAAGAACAAGTACTAATGCGTTCGCGTATGACAATCCAAATGTGAAACAGGCTGTATACACAAAAAAAGCGTTCAGCCCCATTCCTGAAGCAAGTCCCAGCGGCAGATTCGCAAGAAACGCCATTAAAAATGTTCCTATTACCGCTGACAGCGCGGTTGCAATATAAATCGCATTGTAGGAAACCCCTTCAAGTTCAGCGAACATTTCGGCATTAACCATAAGAATGTAAGCCATTGCCATAAATGTTGTAATTCCCGCCATTATCTCAATTTTGACGGTTGAGCCATGCTCCCTTACCTTAAAAAACTTTTCCATTTTTTAAATTTTCCTCCAAATTTAAAATGATATTAATATTTTATAGTTTTTTAATAAAATTATCAACATTTTTAGATTTGATTTGACAAATTTATTCTTCGCGATATACTAAATAAGCTGTTTTAATTTAGTTTGGCTGTCTGTGCAGGAGCGTCACAGATAAGCTTTAATATCAGGTACCAATAAAAAAATTTTTTATCAAAAGTGGGAAAATGCCGTAATATACGCTCCGGAACGGAGACTGTCATGAATAAAGATTTAACTGTAGGAAAACCGGAAACAGTCCTTTGGAAATTCTGTCTGCCGCTGTTTGGAAGCATTATATTTCAACAGCTCTATAACATAGCAGACAGCCTTGTTGCCGGAAAATTTATAGGTGAAAACGCGCTTGCCGCTGTCGGAAACAGCTATGAGATAACGCTTATTTTCATTGCATTTGCCTTTGGGTGCAATATAGGCTGTTCCGTTATCGTTTCACAGTTCTTCGGCGCTAAGGATTACCGAAATATGAAAACTGCCGTATATACCGCAATGACAGCGACTGCTGTACTCTGTGCTGTTTTAATGCTTATCGGAATTATTTTTACAAACAGTCTGCTCAGACTAATAAAAACGCCGGAAACAATTCTTGCTGACTCACAGATTTATTTGGATATTTATATATACGGACTGCCGTTTATGTTTTTTTATAATATGGCAACAGGTATATTTTCAGCGCTTGGCGATTCAAAAACGCCTTTTATATTTTTAGCCGTATCGTCCGTTGCAAATATATTTGCTGATATTCTGTTTGTAACTGCATTCAGCATGGGTGTGGCAGGCGTTGCATGGGCAACCTTTATCTGCCAGGGAATAAGCGCCATTCTGGCTGTTGCCGTTGTCTTTAAAAGACTTATTTCAATGCATGTCAGCGAAAAATGCGCTCATTTTTCTGCTGAACTTTTAGTAAAATTCACAAAAATTGCGGTACCAAGCATTTTACAGCAGAGTTTTATCTCTGTCGGAAATATAATAATACAAAGCGTAATAAACGGTTTCGGCGCAGGGACAATAGCTGGTTATTCAGCTGCCGTAAAGCTTAATAATCTCGTCATCACATCGTTTACAACGCTCGCCAACGGTATTTCTAATTTTACCGCTCAAAATCTTGGAGCCGGCAAAATTGACAGAATACACAAAGGCTTTAAATCCGGCCTTAAAATGGTGTGGATAATAAGTATACCATTAGTTTTGATCTACTTTTTTGCCGGGAAATGGCTGCTTTACCTTTTCCTTGACAATCCCACAACCGATGCTATAAACACAGGAATTACTTTTTTGTGCATATTATCGCCGTTTTATTTTATTGTATCAACAAAGCTTGTAGCAGACGGGATTTTAAGAGGCGCAGGGTTAATGGGCAGATTTATGATTGCAACATTTACAGATTTAATTTTAAGAGTCGTACTTGCAGTAGTGCTCTCCGGACAGTTCGGCTCCGTCGGAATATGGTGCGCATGGCCGATAGGCTGGACAACAGCAACAATACTGTCTGTCGTTTTTTACAGAAGCGCAAAATTTAATTTTACGGATACAGAACTGCATTCGAAACAGTCTTAAAAACAGATGAAATTTCTCTAAAAAAGAGTTCGCTTGCGAACTCTTTCGCGAGGAGCGGATTCGTAATAATAATTACCTTTCCGCGCATCCGCGCGCCTGCGGAGCGTTTTTATTCTATAGGAAGTTCTGAGAACTTTCCTATAGAATAAAAAATATGCCGGGAAAACAACACACTTCATAAGTGCGCTGCTTTCCCGGTATTTCATTCTTCCTCGATATGCTCTCGACCCTGTGCTATTATTGTCCTTACATGAGCATCCGCAAGAGAATAAAAAACTGATTTTCCCTCTCTGCGGCTTTTAACCAGCTTATTCTGCTTTAAAATTCTGAGCTGATGAGATATGGCAGACTGCGTCATATTAAGCGCCGCCGCCAAATCACACACACATACCTCAGCTTCAAACAGCACAAACAGTATTCTGATTCTCGTTGAATCTCCAAAGACTTTAAAAAGCTCCGCTAAATCATACAGCTCTGTCTCTTCCGGCATAGTGCTGTTTACAATATTCAAAAGTTCCTCGTGAACTTCCACAGTGTCACAGCACTCAGAAGCATTACCGCCTACACCCCTGATAGTATTAATATTTTCGTTAATCATAAACAGCTCCTTTAAATTAAAGATTTTTTACATATAAAGCGCGTATAGCATTCAAAACAGCGATTACCATAACACCGACATCGGCAAAAATGGCAAGCCACATATTTGCTATACCGGCTGCTCCGAGAATTAGACATATTATCTTTATTCCAATAGCAAAATAAATATTTTCATATACAATTCTTATACATTTCTTAGAAATACGTATTGCCTTCGGAATTTTAAGAGGGTCATCGTCCATCAGAACAACGTCTGCTGCCTCAATAGCAGCATCTGAGCCAAGCGCCCCCATTGCTATACCTATATCCGCACGCGACAATACCGGAGCATCGTTTATTCCGTCGCCGACAAACACAAGCTTTTCCTTTGCGGGCTTTTTCTCCAAAAGTTCTTCTACCTTTGAAACCTTATCAGCAGGAAGAAGCTCGCTGTACACATCAGTAACGCCGACCTCCTTTGCCACGCTCTTAGCCACTCTGTCGGCATCACCGGTAAGCATAACCAGTTTTTTCATTCCAGATTTCTTTAATTCTGCGACTGCCTGCTTTGCGTGCGGCTTGAGCTTATCAGATATTAAAATATGTCCAGCATATGTTCCGTCCACCGCTATGTGTACAATTGTTCCCACGCTGTGACATTCCTCACAGTCTATTCCAAGCCTTTTCATAAGTTTTATGTTGCCAGCCGCAACTGATGTATTATCAACCTTTGCGGTTACTCCCTCGCCGCTGATTTCCTTTATATCTGTTACCCTGCTTTGGTCTATCGGCTTTCCGTATGCCAGACACAGGCTCCTGCTTATTGGATGTGACGAAAAGCTCTCCGCATAAGCCGCGTACTCCAAAAGCCTGTCTTCGGGAATTGCGGGATGATGAATACCCGATACCTCAAACACACCCTTTGTAAGCGTACCTGTCTTGTCAAATACAATATATCTTGACTTTGACAGAGCCTCAAGATAATTAGAGCCCTTTACAAGCACTCCCTGTTTGCTGGCTCCTCCTATTCCCGCAAAAAAACTGAGAGGAATGCTTATTACCAGAGCACATGGACAGCTTATAACCAGAAATGTAAGAGCCCTATATACCCATTCTCCCCACTCTGCGTCCATTCCGACAACCATGCTTACAATCGGCGGTACGACTGCCAACGCAACGGCTCCATAGCAAACTGCCGGAGTATAGTATTTTGCAAATTTTGTAATAAAATTTTCCGAACGCGACTTCTTGGAGCTGGAATTTTCAACCAGATCAAGAATTTTTGAAACCGTGGAATCGCCAAATTCCTTAGTTGTCTTCACTTTAATCAGCCCCGTCATATTAATACATCCGCTGATTACCTCATCGCCCTCTTTTGCGTCTCTCGGCAGGCTCTCACCCGTAAGCGCTGCTGTGTTAAGTGTTGTCTTTCCGTACACAACCACTCCGTCTATCGGAACTTTCTCTCCCGGCTTAACCACAATAACCGTTCCGATCTCAATCTCGTCAGGGTCTACCCTCTCAATATTTCCGTCACGCTCTATATTGGCATAATCAGGGCGAATATCCATGAGCTCACTGATATTTCTGCGGCTCTTTCCGACTGCATAGCTTTGAAACAGCTCTCCTATCTGATAGAAAAGCATAACTGCAACACCCTCGGTATATTCACCAAGCACTATTGCGCCTATGGTAGCAACTGACATTAAAAAATTTTCATCAAAAACCTGTCTGTTAATAATTCCCTTTATGGCTTTTTTTAATATATCATATCCTATAATCAGATACGGAAGCATAAAAACACAAAATCTTAACCAGCCATCAACAGGCAAAAAACTTAATGCAATCAACAAAATAAAAGTAATAATTATTCGTATAAATACTTTTTTCTGCTTTTTGTTCATATTAATCTCCGTTCCCGCATACCTGCTATACAAAAATTAAAATATCAGAAAAAAATTGCACAGTCATCTTCAATCCTCTTGCAGTTCTTTAAAACTTCTTCCATAACCGCCTTTGGCTCGTGCCCCTCCTCAAATTCAACAATCATTTTAAGTGTCATAAAATTCACAACCGCATCTTTAACGCCGGATGTATTCTTTGCGGCCTCTTCCATCTTATTGGCGCAGTTCGCGCAATCCACCTCAATTTTATATGTCTTCTTCATACTTCTTCTCCTTCCCGGCAAATTATGCCGTCAAAAACATTTAATTAATTTATCATATGAACAACTATTCATATGTTTAGTTGTATTATAACCACTCTGTATTTCTATGTCAAGAAGAAAGGTATATTAATTTTCAAAAATCTTACTTAAATTTATTATATCTTTTATATAAAGATCATTACTCTAACAAATGAATCTTCTCAAGAACATATGTCATTACATTCTTTTCACCAATTACTATTTTTGCCTGACATGCCATTCCGTTTTTCAAAGTTCCCACATTCCCTTTTTTGTTTGTAACAGTCATATTGGAGCTATACTAAAAAAGTAGACACATATATGCACTGTCTATTACAATAAATTATACACAAATAAGGAGGTTACT
>CALWKC010000036.1 GCA_944381165.1 uncultured Lachnospira sp.
ATGGAGCAAAAAGAAACCCCTAATTCCCCCATGAATGGGGGACAGGGGGTTGAAGTGTCGAAGACACTTTTTTATAATATAGAAAATTTATATGGGATTTCCGCATAAAAAAGTGCCGTTTTCCGCTGATTTACGCTTTTTTCCCGCTGAACACGCCGTTGTATTCGTTAAAAAGATTTTCAACGGTTTTGCGGAACATGACTGTCACGAAGTCATCCTTAAATGAAAGACCGATATACATATTTCCCACGGCGCTGTCGATAATCTGTACTTTTATAAGAAGATAATTTTCCATGCGCCATGCCGCCGATGCCGCGTATTTTAAATCGTAGCCCGGGAAAATACCGTATTCATTGCGGCCTGTTCCGAATGTGAGCTTATGATTTCCGGTCTCGTTTTTGTAAGAAAACGTTCCGCTTTCAGGGCTGTCAAAATCAAGCTGTACCGACTGTACTCCGCAGTTGTTGCTGTCACACACATATTTTACGTGGTTTACACACTCGGCAAGCGGCGAGAATACATCGCCCGGAATATGACAGAGCTCGCGGCTGGCACAGAAGCTTTCAAGGCTTTTGTATGCCGCAGCATTTTCAGGAAGTTCATTGTCCTCAATCCGGGAGTATATTTCGTCCCAGAAAGCGTCATAAATAAGCTGTACTCCGCCCTGGCGCCCTTGAGCGTCAGCGGTGGTAATCATAAATATATCTTTGTCCGGCACATACAGAGCAAGCTGTCCGCCCATTCCGAATAAGACATAGCCGCCGTTTCTGGTCATCCATATCTGGTAACCGTAGCCCTGCATTTCTTCAAGGGTTGACTGCTTTCCGTAAGGGTCGCTGTGTTTTGACTTTGCAGAGATTATATAATCTCTCGGAAGGTACTGCTTGCCGTTCAGTGAGCCGTCTTTTGCAATGAGCATCATCATTATAAGAATATCGCGTGAAGTAGCGCAAAGTCCCGAGCCTCCCATGCTGATTCCGCAAGGGTCGCAAAGCACATAGGCGTCCTTTGAAAAACCGAGCTCGTCAAGTCCTTTGCTTCTTAAATAGTCAAGCAGCTTCATGCCTGAGAGCTTTTCCACCAGAGCGCCGAGAACGTGCGTTGAGGAAGTGTCATAAGCGAAGTTAGTGCCCGGCACATGCGTAGGAGGCGTTGTGAAAAATGTTGAGACCCAGTCATCTGTTCCGGCATTTTTGTAGGTAGTCTTGTCGTGGCAGGTGGTCATTGCGAGCATCTCGCGAATGGTGAGCATTGCCGTGTAAGGGAAAAAGCCTGACGCAGGTTTCTTTTCCGGAAAATAGTCAACTATTTTGTCGTCTAAAGACAGCTTGCCCTCTTCTGCCAAAAGTCCTATCGCGACCGATACGAAGCTTTTGGTTATCGAAAACATTCTGTGAAGCGTATCTTTATCATATGGGGCATAGTATGTTTCCATGCATATTTCGTCGTGGCGCATTATAATCGCGCTGTGCAGAGGAAGCTGCTGTGCTTCAAGTCTTTTTAAAAAATTTTCAAGCGCATCAGAAGGAATGCCGAGTTTTTCAGGCGCAGTCGTCTTAAAATCCATAATACGTGTTTACTCCTTTATTAAAATATGTATAAAACTTTCATAATATTATAATTCCTAAATAACAAAAGGTCAAAAAATACTTTAAAAAAATCGGCATATGTTGTAACATGGTGAAAATATGAAATGAGGGATTTATATGACTGATTTGTTGTTGAAAATTTTTATCAAAAACAGCGACGATACGGATAATCCTAAGGTCCGCCAGAAATACGGAATGCTGTCGGGGATTGTAGGGATTGTGTGTAATGTAATATTATTTGTGACAAAATTTTTTGCGGGAATTATCACGGGAGCCGTATCTGTATCTGCGGACGCGTTTAACAACCTGTCGGACGCCGGCTCGTCTATTATTACATTTATAGGATTTAAAATGGCGGGAAAGCCGGCGGATACGGAGCATCCTTTCGGACACGGAAGAATTGAGTATGTTGCCGGGCTTGCGGTTGCCGCCGCGATTATTGTAATGGGTGTTGAGCTTTTTCAGCAGTCCGTTGAAAGAATACTTCATCCTGAGGAGACGGTATTCAGCATTGTTTCAGTTTTAATATTAGCGGGCTCTATTCTCATGAAGCTGTGGATGTGCCTGTTTAACCGAAAACTGGGCAAAAAACTTGATTCGGCTGCCATGCTTGCAACGTCTACTGACAGTCTTTCGGACTGCGTCTCCACAACCGTTGTTCTGCTGTCGCTGCTTTTGTTCAGATTTACAGGTATTAATATTGACGGTTTTGCTGGAGCAGTTGTAGCGGTGTTTGTATTTCTGGCGGGTATTGACGCGGCGAAGGATACATTGCAGCCGCTTCTCGGTCAGCCGGCTGACGAGTCGTTTGTGAACAGACTTGAACAGCTTGTAACCGAGGATGAGCATATAATAGGCGTACATGATCTGATTGTCCACGATTACGGTCCTGGACGCCGTTTTGCATCGCTTCACGCGGAGATACCTTATAATATGGATATGCTTGAGGCTCACGATGTGATTGATATTGCGGAAAAGAGAGTAAAGAGCGTGCTTGGCTGCGATATATCTATTCATATGGACCCGGTTGTGACTGACGACGAGCAGATTAACGAGCTCAGGGAATTGACAGAGCGGGTTATAAAAGAGATAGAGCCAAGCCTTAATATGCACGATTTCCGCGTGGTAAAGGGGCCTATGCTCACAAATCTTATTTTTGACGTGTTGGTGCCTTATAATTTCTGCCTGAGCGACGAGCAGTTAAAAAAGAAAATCAATGCAGCGATAAGGGAGGAGAAGGAAAACTGCTTTGCGGTTATCAATATAGACAAATCAATGGTGCGCTGAGACGGTGCAGAGATGCGTTTTAAGTCCAGCCGCCGTCAAGTGTTAAAATCTGACCCGTGAGATATGACGGCGACTCTGCGAGCTGAAAGACAGTGCGCGCAGCCTCGCTTGGAAGCCCCATCCGTCCTGCGGGTATTTCTTCAAGGATAAGATTTAGCTCTTCCTCCGATAAAAATGTATTCATATCTGTATCAATGGCTCCGCAGGCTACGGCGTTTACGCTTATGCCGCTCGGAGCCAGTTCTTTTGCAAGGGCCTTTGTCAGCGAGTTGACGGCGCCCTTTGACGCCGAATAGGCAGCCTCGCAGCTCGCGCCTGTATTTCCCCACACAGATGAAATATTAATAATCCTTCCCTGCTTTTTTGAAAGCATGTCGGGAATGGCAAAGTGGCAGCAGTTGTATACTGAGCCGACATTTACATTCATAATGCGCTCCCAGTCGTCTCTGCTCAAATCCTGAAACAGTCCTATCATGGAAATTCCTGCATTGTTCACAAGAATATCAACAGGGCCGAACAGGCGGTGCGCCTCGTCGAACATTCTCATCGCTGTGTTATAGTCGCTTATATCCCCTGTAAACATTTCGCAGCGTACCCCCATATCGTTGACGGCCTGTTTGACCTCCCTCAGCATGGCTTCATTTTTAGCGCAGTTTATAAAAATATTATATTTGTCTTTATTGTCTTCGGCTTTCGCGGAGCGCTGTGCAAACTCCAGTGCAACAGCCCTCCCAATTCCTCTTGAGGCTCCGGTTATAATAATATTTAAACACATACTGTACTGTAAAATCCTTTCAAATCATATTGATTATGTAAAATTGTAAACTGTTATAGTTCGGAGCGCAATATTTTTAAAAAATATATTGACAAATATTTACTTGTGCATCATGACGAAATTTCATATTTGTAAAATTTTTTTAAAAAATTTCTTGACAAAATATTACAAAATATTCGAAAGTTATCCACAAAGAAAAAACTCGATTTTTTCTAAAATTTGAGTTATACACCAAGTTATTCACATTATCCACAAAAAAAGTGTGTGTATTAGATTGTGAATTGCTGTTAGAAAATCAGAATAAATGTTTTGTACATAAATAATAAATCGTATTTTTTGAGAGATTTTTTTGCTGAATTCGCTTGACAAAATAAAAGAGTAACAAGTAGTGAGGTAAATACTGATTTTGCATAATTAATAAGTTAAAAAAGAATAAATTGTTAGAAATCAGCTTGTCTAAGTTGTAAATTATGATATAATATACACATCAGATAAGGCGGAGGCTAAGGGGTTGGCGTCCCTGCCGGTATATCGTGATAATCTATATATAAAGGAGTTGGACATCATGCGTTTTATTATTACTGGAAGAAATATCGATGTGACAGAGGGGTTAAAGTCAGCCGTTGAGGAGAAGCTTGGCAAGCTTGATAGATTCTTTGCTCCGGAGACCGAAGTAAACGTGACATTGAGCGTTGAGAAAGAAAGGCAGAAGATTGAAGTAACTATACCTGTTAAAGGAAATATTATCAGAAGTGAACAGGTCAGCAGCGATATGTATGTATCTATTGACTTGGTTGAAGAGGTTATTGAGCGTCAGCTGAAGAAATATAAGAACAAGATTGTATCTAAGCAGCAGAATGCAGCGGCATTCGCTCAGGAGTTTGTTGACAAGGATTATGAGGATGAGGATGAAGTCAGAATTATAAGAACTAAGAGATTCGGCATCAAGCCTATGGATCCTGAAGAGGCTTGCGTACAGATGGAGCTTCTCGGACATAATTTTTATGTGTTCTTTAATGCTGAGACTGAGGAAGTCAATGTTGTTTACAAGAGAAAGGGCAACACATACGGCTTGATTGAGCCGGAGCTTGACTGATAACTGCTGAAGTCCGCGTGGACGCGGTAATTTAATAAAACCGGATGCCGGAACACCGAATTAGCGAGGAGTTTTGTGCATCCGGTTTTTGTAGTGTACTTGCTTAAATGAGTATTTAGTGATACAATTACGAGTAATTTAGGTTTAATTATATTAAGGAGATAACAAAATGGGATTCATGCAGAAATTGTTTGGCACTCACAGCGAGCACGAGCTTAAGCGTATTATGCCGATTGTGGACAAGGTAGAGGGTTACCGTGATGCAATGGGTGCGTTAAGCGATGAGCAGTTGAAGGGTAAGACAAAGGAATTTAAGGACAGGCTGGCTAAGGGTGAGACGCTTGACAGTATTTTACCCGAGGCGTATGCGGTAGTTCGTGAGGCGGGAAAGCGAGTGCTCGGGATGGAGCATTATCGTGTTCAGATTATCGGCGGCATTATTCTTCATCAGGGACGTATCGCGGAGATGCGTACAGGTGAAGGTAAGACGCTCGTGTCTACTCTTCCTGCATATCTCAATGCCCTGACAGAGGAAGGAGTTCTTATTGTCACGGTAAATGATTACCTTGCAAAGCGTGACGCGGAGTGGATGGGGCAGATTCACCAGTTCCTCGGGCTGACGGTAGGAGTTGTTCTTCACGATATGAAGGATGATGAGAGAAGAGCTGCATATGCGTGTGATATTACCTACGTCACAAACAATGAGCTTGGATTTGATTATCTTCGTGACAATATGGCGATTTACAAGGAGCAGATTGTACTTCGCCCGCTTAAATACTGCATAATTGATGAGGTTGACTCTGTGCTTATCGATGAGGCGAGAACGCCGCTTATTATTTCGGGACAGAGCGGAAAGTCAACCAAGCTTTATGAGCTGTGTGACGTTCTGGCGCGTCAGCTTGTCAGGGGCGAGTACAAGGGCGAGATGACAAAGATGCAGGCAATCATGCAGGAGGAAATCGAGGAGGATGGAGACTTTATAGTCAACGAAAAGGATAAAGTCGTAAATCTTACCGAGCAGGGCGTTCATAAAGTAGAGCAGTTCTTCCATATAGATAATTATGCCGACCCTGAAAATCTTGAAATCCAGCACAATGTAACTCTGGCGCTTCGCGCGCACAACCTGATGTTCAGAGATAAGGACTATGTTGTCAAGGACGACGAGGTAATGATTGTCGATGAATTTACGGGACGTATCATGCCGGGACGACGCTATTCTGACGGACTTCACCAGGCGATAGAGGCTAAGGAGCATGTCAAGGTTAAGCGCGAGAGCAAGACGCTTGCGACTATTACATTTCAGAATTTCTTCAACAAGTTTGAGAAGAAGGCTGGTATGACGGGTACGGCTCTCACAGAGGAGAAGGAGTTCCGTGAGATTTACAACATGGACGTAGTTGAGATACCTACGAATAAGCCGGTTGCGAGAGTGGATATGAACGATGCCGTTTACAAGACGAAAAAGGGCAAGTTCAATGCCGTTGTTCAGTCGGTAATAGAGTCGCATGAGAAAGGGCAGCCGGTTCTTGTCGGTACGATTACGATTGAGACGTCAGAGCTTGTGAGCGAGATGCTCAGAAAAAAAGGTATTCCTCATAATGTCCTCAACGCAAAGTTCCATGAAAAGGAAGCCGAGATTGTAGCTGAGGCGGGAAAGCACGGTGCGGTTACCATTGCTACTAACATGGCAGGACGTGGTACTGATATTAAACTTGACGATGAGGCGAGAGCTGCGGGAGGTCTTAAGATTATCGGTACTGAGAGACACGAGAGCCGCCGAATTGACAATCAGCTCAGAGGTCGTGCCGGACGTCAGGGAGACCCGGGTGAGTCAAGATTTTATATCTCACTTGAGGACGATCTTATGCGCCTGTTCGGACAGGAGAGGCTTATGAACGTGTTCAACAGGCTCGGAGTGGGCGAGGACGAACAGATTGAGCATAAGATGTTAAGCAGTGCGATTGAGAGCGCTCAGAAGAAGATAGAGACAAACAACTATGGTATAAGAAGTCATTTGCTTCAGTATGACCAGGTAATGAACGAGCAGAGAGAGATTATCTATGCTGAGAGAAACAGAGTTCTCAACGGAGAGAGCATGCGCAACTCAGTTATCAAGATGATTACCGATTTTGTAGAGGGAGTTGTAAACCGCTGCGTCAACGATGACAAGGACGCAAAGGAATGGGATTACAATGAGATTAATGAGCTTTTGCTTCCTACTGTTCCGGTTGAGCCGGTAAAGTATGACGAGAAGGTTAAAAATAAAAATGAACTTCTGCACAGCTTAAAGGAACAGGCTGTAAAGCTCTATGAGGAAAAGGAAGCTCTGTTTGCGGAGCCTGAACAGATTAGAGAGATTGAGCGTGTCGTTCTTCTCAAGGTTATAGACCGTAAGTGGATGGACCACATCGATGATATGGACCAGTTGAAGCAGGGTATCGGATTGCAGGCGTACGGACAGAAGGACCCTGTTGTACAGTATAAGATGATGGGCTATGACATGTTTGACGCTATGACTCAGGCTATTACAGAGGATACAGTGAGACTGCTCATGCATATTCAGGTAGAGCAGAAGGTAGAGCGCGAGCAGGTTGCAAAGGTTACAGGAACAAATAAGGATGAGGGAGCATCTGCGAGAGGGCCGGTAAGGAGAACGGAGAAAAAGATTTATCCTAATGACCTTTGTCCTTGCGGAAGCGGTAAAAAATATAAAAATTGCTGCGGCAGACAGGCGTAATCGGGAAAGAGGTACAGTTGTGGTAGAATTAGACCAGTACAAATATAAGATTTCGGGTTATGAACAACCTATGGCTCAGATAAAGCAGTCGTTGGATTTGGAAAATAAAAAGAAAAGGATTGAGGAGCTTGAGGCTGATATGGAAGCTCCGGGCTTCTGGGACAACACGGAGAAGTCACAGAACGCGATGAAAGAGCTCAAAGCATTAAAAAGTTCATTCGAGAAGTACGATGAGCTTGAGCGTGGACTTGAGGACGCAAAGACCCTTATTGAAATGGCGGACGAGGAAAACGATGCTTCTCTTATACCGGAGGTGGAAAACGAGCTTTCCGTATTTGAGGAAAAGCTTGAGACGCTTCGTATAGAGACGCTGCTATCGGGCGAGTATGATAAGGATAACGCGATACTTACGCTGCATGCGGGAGCCGGCGGAACGGAGGCATGCGACTGGTGTCAGATGCTCTTCAGAATGTATACAAGGTGGGTGGAGGCCAACGGCTATGCAACTCAGACGCTCGATTACCTTGAGGGTGAAGAGGCGGGTATCAAGTCGGTAACAGTTGAGATATCGGGAGATAACGCCTACGGTCATCTCAAATCTGAACACGGAGTTCACAGACTTGTGAGAATTTCTCCGTTTAACGCCGCGGGAAAGAGACAGACGTCTTTTGTGTCATGCGACGTAATGCCGGATATTGACGAGAATATTGATATTGAAATTAACGAAGATGATCTGAGAATTGACACTTATCGTTCAAGCGGCGCCGGCGGTCAGCACATAAACAAGACGTCATCGGCTATAAGAATTACGCATATTCCTACCGGAATTGTGGTGCAGTGCCAGAATGAGCGCTCTCAGCACCAGAACAAGGATAAGGCTATGCAGATGCTCAAGGCAAAGCTTTATATGATGAAGCAGCAGGAAAATGCCGAGAAGACCTCTGACATCAGAGGAGACGTCAAGGATATTAATTTCGGAAACCAGATAAGAAGTTATGTGCTTCAGCCATATACCATGGTGAAGGACCACAGAACAAATAAAGAAATAGGAAATGCACAGAGTGTTCTTGACGGCAATATAAACCCGTTTATAAATGCTTATTTAAACTGGCTTAATACCGGAAAAGCACAGGAGTAGACAGATAAAGCGGCCACGGTGTAAAAATTACGCTGATGCGCTGCGGAATGGAGGAGTTTTTATGTCGGATTACATGAAACCTGTTGTATTCAAAGTGGGAAATCAGATGTACGGTATTGATATTAATCTTGTTCAGTCTATTGAGCGTCAGATTCAGGTTGTTCCTGTTCCGAATGCCATGCCGTATATCAAGGGAATTGTAAATATGCGCGGCGAGGTAATTCCCGTGTACAGCCTGAAAAAGAAATTCGGACTGTCAGACAGCGATATATGCGACAGCATGATTATCATTGACACAACGGACGTCAAGCTCGCTCTTGAAGTCGATGAGGTTGTGGAAATCGGCGGTATTCTCCCTGAAAATGTGTCTCCTATGCCTCAGATAGCGCTTAATAAGGATACACGGTATATGCCGCGTGTCGCTGTTATTGAGGGAGAGCTGGTTATTCTTCTTGATGTGACGGAACTGCTTTCTGAGGAGGAGACAGAGGCAGTCAAAAAGATTGCCGAGGATATGAAATAATAATTGAAACGGTGTTGATTATGGGAAAATCAGAAAAATTTAGAAGGTCGGCAGGCATATTAATGCCCGTCAGCAGTCTGCCTTCGCCTTACGGTATCGGAACTTTAGGCAAAGCGGCATATGAGTTTGTGGATTTTGTCGCGGCGTGCAGCCACAGATATTGGCAGGTGCTTCCGATTGGCCCCACTACATACGGAGACAGCCCTTATCAGTCGTATTCAGCGTTTGCGGGCAATCCGTATTTTGTGGACCTGGATATGCTTGTGGAAGAGGGACTTCTGCTAAAATCAGAGCTTATCTCGATTGACTGGGGCGACGGCGTTGTTCCTGTGCAGGTCAGCGAAGAGGAGGCGCTTGCCGGGAAATATACGGCGGTCAGTGAGCATAGTCTCGGAGATGAAAATTATGTGAGCTATGAAAAGATATATGCTAACAGATTTAAAGTGCTTCACAGCGCGTATGAGGCATACAGAAAGGTGCTGAGCGAAAGCCGCGTCAGGCTTGCGGCAGGGCTTCCGGAGTACAAGAAATTTGATAATTTTATAGCTGAAAATGAGAACTGGCTGCCTGATTATGCTTTGTTTATGGCGGTAAAAGAGCATTTCGGACAAAAGTCATGGCAGGAGTGGGACGATGACATAAAGTTCAGGACTCTGAAAGGGCTTGAAAAATATAAAACAGAGCTGTCAGAGGAGATTGGCTTCTGGTATTTTGTACAGTATGAGTTTTATAAGCAGTGGAAAAAGCTGAAAAAATATGCAAATGATAAAAATGTTGAGATTATAGGAGATATTCCTATATATATGGGTCTTGACAGCGCGGATGTGTGGTCGCATGCCGATGAATTTCTGCTTGACGAAAATCTGGCGCCGACAAAGGTTGCGGGTGTTCCGCCTGATGCGTTTTCAGAGCTTGGTCAAAAATGGGGAAATCCTCTCTATGATTGGGGAAAAATGGAGCATACCGGCTTTAAATGGTGGAGAGAGCGCATGGCGCATTCGGCAATACTCTACGACATAATAAGAATTGACCATTTTATAGGTATTGTAAAGTATTATACAATACCTGCGCAGATGCCTGATGCGAGACAGGGCAGCTATGAGCAGGGGCCGGGACAGAAGCTTCTGGATGCAGTAAACGAGGCTATCGGTGAAAAGAGTATTATTGCGGAGGATTTGGGCGTTGCTCTTCCGGAGGTCGATGAGCTTCTGCTTGACAACGGTTATCCGTCCATGAAGGTTTTAGAGTTTGCGTTTGGCGGTGACAGAAAAAATCCTCACCTGCCTTTTAATTACCGTCAGAACTGCGTTGTGTACGGCGGTACTCATGACAACGAGACGCTTATGGGCTATTTTACAGAGCACAATGAATGGGAGCTCGGATATGCCTTTGACTATCTTGACACAAGAGACCGTGAGAGAATGGTTGATAACGTGTTCCGTGCGGCATACGGAAGCGTGGCAGTTTTAGCTGTGTTTTCCGTTCAGGATATACTCAAGCTCGGCAACTGGGCGAGAATGAATACTCCGTCCAGCTTGGGTGACAACTGGAAGTGGCGTATGAAATCGGGAGCGCTTACAGATAAACATATCAATGATATGCGGTATCTTGCGAGTGTGTTTGGCAGGGAGTAAAAGTCCGGCGCCCGGATACGCCGTTGCTTGAGAACTTTATATTTAAAGGAAATTTGGGATTTTATTTTTGCGCAGCGGCAGAGCCTGAAACAGCCGCTGCGCAAAATTTTTATTCTATAGGAAAGTTCTTTGAACTTCCCTATAGAATAAAAATGCTCTGCAGGCCCGCAGAGGCGCGGAAAGGTAATTATTTTTACAAATCCGCGCCTCGCGAAAGAGTTCGCTTGCGAACTCTTTGTTATTATGTGTTGCAATCCTGATTATTATGTGTTACTATTCTTTCTACGGGAAACAAGTGTATTTTGCAGACGAACATCAAAAAACAAATGTATTTCTGATACGGACACCGCACATAGATGAATGTGAGCGTCGGAAAGGCACAGAGGAATGACTGAGGACAGTAAGTATTATGTTGTTAAGCAGAAAGCGCTGCCGGAGGTTTTGCTCAAGGTAGCACAGGTAAACAAAATAATAGAGACTAAGAGAGTTTCGGTTGCGGAGGCAACCGAGTCTGTAGGCATAAGCCGCAGTTCTTATTATAAGTACAAAGACGATATTTTTCCTTTTCGCGATAACGTAAAGGGTAAAACGATAACCTTTGTACTGTCTATGGATGACGAGCCGGGAATTTTATCTGTGGTGTTAAAAAAGATTGCTGAATTTAAGGCAAACTTGTTGACAATTCATCAGACGATACCGGTGAACGGGGTCGCGTCGCTGACGCTGAGCGTTGATATTCTGCCGTCAACAGGTGATTCCGCAAAAATGATTGAAGAGATTGAGCAGCTCTCGGGGGTCAGGTATCTTAAAATCCTGAGCAGGGAGTGAACTCGAGGCGTTAAAGTAAAAAGAAAAGAGGAAGACAAATGGCTAAAATTGCAGTTTTAGGTTATGGAACAGTAGGCTCAGGCGTGGTCGAGGTGTTGGATACCAACAAAGAATCGATAAAAAAGAGAGCCGGGAAAGAGATAGAAGTAAAGAGCGTGCTCGATTTGAGAGATTTCCCGGGCGACCCTATACAGGAAAAAATAGTACATAATATAGACGATATTATAAACGACCCGGAGATAGAGGTTGTTGTTGAGGTTATGGGCGGTATTGAGCCAGCGTTTACTTTTGTAAAGAGAGCGCTTGAGGCAGGAAAGAGCGTGTGTACGTCAAATAAGGCGCTTGTGGCGGAGCACGGTCCGGAGCTTCTTGAAATGGCAAAACAGCGAAGTCTCAATTTTATGTTTGAGGCGTCTGTCGGCGGAGGAATTCCTATAATAAGACCGTTAAACCAGTCGCTCACAGCCGATGAAATAACAAAGATTACAGGTATATTAAACGGTACCACAAATTATATCCTCACAAAAATGGACAGGGAGGGAAGCTCCTATGAGGATACTTTAAAGGAGGCTCAGGAGCTTGGCTATGCTGAGCGAAACCCTGAGGCGGACGTGGAAGGGTATGACGCCTGCCGCAAAATCGCTATTTTAACATCGCTCGCATACGGCTCAACCGTTAAATTTGAGGAGATACGAACAGAGGGCATTTCAAGGATTACAGCGGCAGATTTTAAGTATGCCGAAAAACTTGGGTTTGTTGTTAAGTTACTTGCGACAAGCTGTAAAAAAGATGATAAGGTGTACGCTATTACAGCTCCTTTTATGATAAATTCATCACATCCTTTATATAATGTAAATGATGTTTTAAACGGTATTTATATCCATGGAAACGTAATCGGAAACGTCATGTTTTTTGGAGCGGGAGCCGGCAAGCTTCCGACAGCAAGCGCGGTAGTGGCTGATATTGTTGACTGTGTAAAGCACAAGGGAAAGAATGTAATGACGGTGTGGAGTGCCAAGAAGCTTGAGCTCGGAGACGCTGATGATGAGATTAGAAGGTTTTTTGTGCGCGTGAAGGGAGAGCCTTCGGATTTGGCGGCTGTAGAGAGCGCATTCGGAAAGGTTGAGCCCGTCACTGTTGAAGGTATAAACGGCGAGTTCGGATTTGTCACAGAGGCAATGCCGGAGAGAGAATTTGCGCAGGCAGCCGAAAAGATAGATATGATTTACAGAATAAGAATAGATGACACGACAATCTAAACGGTCGGATTGGAGGAACAGAATGAAATATTTGATTATTCTCGGAGACGGAATGGCTGACAAGGATATTCCGGAGCTTGGAAATAAGACACCGCTCGAGTATGCGGATACTCCGACAATGGATGCATACTCAAAAATGTCCGAAATAGGAATGGTGCATACAATACCTGACGGAATGGCTCCCGGCAGTGATACCGCCAACCTTTCGGTGCTGGGCTATAATCCGAGAGAATATTATACGGGGCGCTCTCCGCTTGAGGCATTGAGCATAGGCGTTGATATGAAGACCACTGATGTGGCTCTTCGCTGCAATATCGTTACGGTTTCGACGGATAATCTTCCATATGAGGAAAAAACTATTATCGACCACAGCTCAAGTGAGATTTCGACCGAGGACGCAAAAGTTCTTCTCGATGCAGTCAGAGAAGAGCTTGAGACTGACACATATAAATTCTATGTCGGAACAAGCTACCGCCACCTCACAATTTGGGATAAGGGTGAGGTCGTTGAGCTCACGCCTCCTCATGACGTGCTTGGTCAGAAGATAGGACGGTATCTGCCGGCGGACGATAAGCTCAGGGAAATGATGAAGAGGAGCTATGATATTTTAAGCAGTCATCCGATTAACACAGAGAGAATTAAGAACGGGTTAAATCCTGCAAATTCTCTGTGGTTCTGGGGAGCCGGAACAAGACCTATGCTGACATCTTTTGAGGAAAAGACCGGACATAAGGGAGCAATGATTTCAGCGGTTGACCTGCTTAAGGGAATTGCGGTAGGCGCTGACATGAAGGTTGTTGAGGTTGAGGGAGCAAACGGAGGTCTTAACACCAACTATGAGGGTAAGGCTGACGCTGCGGTTGACGTGCTCTTAAACGGAGACTGCGATTTTGCGTATATTCATCTCGAGGCTCCTGACGAGATGGGGCATCAGGGAAGCTATGAGCGTAAGGTAAAGGCGATAGAAAATCTTGACAAGAGAATTATCAAACGTGTTGTTGAGAAGCTGGAAGCCGCAGGCGAGAATTTCAGAATGCTGGTACTGCCGGATCACCCTACTCCGGTTGCGATAAGGACGCATATATCCGATCCTGTTCCGTATATGTTTTATGACAGTACGGATAAGCAGGAACACATATGGTTTTATAATGAAAAGGACGCCGAGGCGAGCGGAAATTATATTGCCGAGGGATATACAATTATAAACAGGCTTTTTGAAAAAAATTAAACAGGAAAGGTAATAATCATGGTAAAGGTTGTTAAATTTGGCGGAAGTTCACTTGCGAGCGCAGAGCAGTTTAAAAAAGTGGGAAATATTATAAGAGAAGAGGACAGCAGAAGATATGTTGTTCCGTCTGCTCCGGGAAAGCGTTTTCCGGAAGACACTAAGGTTACGGATATGCTCTACAAATGTTACGCTGAAGCTGAAGCGGGAAAGGTATTTGACAAACAGTTAAAGGCGATCAAGGAGCGTTATAATGAAATAATAAGAGGACTTGGCTTAAAACTTTCGCTCGAAGAGCAGTTTGATACAATCAAGAAAAATTTTGAGTCGAAGGCGGGAAAGGACTATGCGGCGTCAAGAGGTGAGTATTTAAACGGTATTATCATGGCGAATTACCTCGGTTATGAATTTGTTGACGCTGCAAATGTTATATGCTTTGACGAAAACGGTGATTTCGATTCGGAAAAGACAAACGAGGTGTGCTCAAAGAGACTTGCATCTACTAAAAACGCGGTTATTCCGGGATTTTACGGCGCAATGCCTAACGGACAGGTGAAGACATTTTCAAGAGGCGGCTCTGATGTTACGGGCTCTATAGTGGCAAGGGCTATTAAGGCTGACGTATACGAAAACTGGACTGACGTGTCGGGATTTTTGGCGGCAGACCCGAGAATTGTAGATAACCCTAAGCCTATCCATATCATCACATACAGAGAGCTCAGAGAGCTTTCATATATGGGTGCGTCAGTGCTTCATGAATCGGCAATATTCCCTGTCAGAAAAGAGGGAATTCCTATTAATATCAGAAATACTAATGCCCCTGAGGATAAGGGAACAATGATTGTCGAGACAACCTGCAACATACCTGATTGTATTATTACAGGTATTGCCGGAAAGAAAGGCTTTGTATCGATAAGCATTGACAAGGATATGATGAACTCAGAAATAGGATTCGGAAGAAAAGTTCTTCAGGTGTTCGAGGATAACGGCATTTCATTTGAACATATGCCGTCGGGTATCGATACAATGACAGTGTTTGTGCATCAGGATGAGTTTGTTGAGAAGGAACAGAAGGTGCTGGCACAGCTCCACCGCGCCGTAAAGCCTGATTCAATCGAGCTTGAAGCAGATTTGGCTCTTATCGCGGTAGTAGGGCGCGGTATGAGAAATAATTCAGGTATCGCCGCAAATATCTTTTCTGCACTTGCAAAAGCAAAAATAAATATTAAGATGATTGACCAGGGCTCAAGTGAGCTTAACATTATTATAGGTGTGCGCAACCGCTATTTTGAGGATGCGATAAAGACAATTTACAGTGTATTTGTTCCTGAGGGACAAAAATAAAAAGCGTTAAGGCGCAGAGTGATAAGGTCTTCTATGAGAAACAGTGCGTTGCCTGCAGGTTATGCTTGAAAAGCAGCCTTGCGGCAGGCATTCAGGCTTTAATCATAGAGGACCTTATTTATTTTTCGGGAAACTTCGCTGCCCCGCATTCTCCCCCAAATCCTCCGAACTTGCTAAAATCCCCCAGTGTTGGTATAATGTTCACGAAAGCATTGAGCAGTGCGAAATACTGAAAGCACATAATCGTCTGTGCTTGCACAAGAAAGATTATGTGCTTTCAGTATTTCATAGGGCGAAAGCCCGTGAGCGTACCCCCTTGAGGCGTACGCAGCACTGCGGAGTGGGATAGGGTGGCGAAAGCCCGTCGCTGTACGCCTCGAGGCGTGCGGATATGTATTTATTTATAAGGAGTATTTTTTTCAGCATGGACATTACAAGAAAAATAGCAGAAGAGCTTGAGGTGAAGCCGGCGCAGGTTGAGGCGGCAATTCAGTTGATAGACGAGGGGTGCACGATACCGTTTATCGCGAGGTATCGAAAGGAGGTTACAGGCTCGCTCAACGATGAACAGCTTCGTAATCTTGATGAACGCCTTAAGTATCTGCGCAATCTTGAAGATAGAAAAGAACAGGTAATAGCAAGCATTGAGGAGCAGGGAAAGCTTACAGATGAGCTCAGGGAGCAGATTATCGCCGCTCAGACAATGGTGCTTGTTGAGGATTTGTACAGACCGTACAAACAGAAGAGGAGAACAAGGGCAACAATCGCAAAAGAAAAGGGTCTGGAGCCGCTTGCCGAATTTATCATGGAACAGAGCACACAGGTGCCTGTGGAGGATGAAGCAGCTAAGTATATCTGCAATGAGGAAGGTAAGGAAGTTGAGAGCGCACAGGCGGCTGTTGAAGGCGCGCTGGATATTATTGCCGAACAGATTTCTGACGTTGCAGATTACAGGACATATATAAGAGACATAACCTTTAAAGAGGGAAAGATTGTGTCTGTGGCAAAGGATGCCGAAGCGCAGTCGGTATATGAAAATTACTATGATTACAGCGAGGCGCTTGCGACAATTCCGGGACACAGAGTTCTCGCTTTAAACAGAGGAGAGGCTGAGAAATTCCTCACGATAAAGATAGAAGCTCCGACGGACAGAATTCTTACTTATCTCGAGAAAAAGACGCTGACATCGGATAATCAGTATACAACACCGCTTATTAAGGCTGTCGTAAGAGACGCCTATGACCGTCTTATAGCTCCTGCTATTGAGAGAGAGATAAGGAGCAGTCTTACCGAAACGGCTCAGGACGGAGCAATCAAGGTTTTTGGAAAAAATCTTGAGCAGCTTCTCTTACAGCCGCCTATCGCCGGAAAGGTGGTTTTGGGCTGGGACCCGGCGTTTCGTACAGGCTGCAAGCTCGCGGTAGTTGACGCAACCGGAAAGGTGCTTGACACAAAAGTTATTTATCCTACCGAGCCGCACAATAAGGTTGAGCAGTCAAAGGCAGAGGTCAAAAAGCTCATAGACAAGTATAATATTACGCTTATCTCATGCGGCAACGGCACGGCTTCAAGAGAATCTGAGCAGATTATCGCCGATATGATAAAAGAGTATGATTTGAAAAATGTCGACTATATAATTACAAATGAGGCGGGGGCTTCAGTGTACTCTGCAAGCAAACTGGCGACAGAGGAATTTCCTGATTTTGATGTTGCGCAGAGGAGCGCTGTTTCAATCGCAAGACGCGTTCAGGACCCTCTTGCGGAGCTAGTGAAAATAGAGCCGAAGTCAATAGGAGTAGGACAGTATCAGCATGATATGAACCAGAAAAAGCTTGGCGAGGCATTGACAGGCGTTGTCGAGGACAGTGTAAACAAGGTCGGAGTTGACTTGAATACGGCGTCCGCATCTCTTCTTGAGTATATCTCGGGAATTTCAAAGACAGTTGCCAGAAATATCGTCGATTACAGAGAGAAAAACGGCAGGTTTACCGACAGGAAGCAGCTGTTAAAGGTTGCAAAGCTGGGGCCTAAGGCGTTTGAGCAGTGCGCGGGTTTTATGCGCATAAACGGAGGGGACAATCCTCTTGATGCGACAAGCGTGCATCCTGAGAGTTACGAGGCTGCGACAAAACTGTTGGAACAGCTCGGATACAATGTTGATTCAATAAGCTCGGGAGAACTCGCAGGGCTTGGCAAAAAGATTACAGACATCCATCAGATGGCAGAAAAGCTTGGCATAGGAGAGATTACTCTCGAGGATATTGTAAAGGAGCTTGAAAAGCCGGGAAGAGACCCGAGGGAAGAAATGCCGAAGCCTATTTTAAGAAAAGATGTACTCGATATGAAGGATTTGCAGCCGGGAATGATTCTGAAGGGGACTGTCAGAAATGTAATAGATTTTGGGGCGTTTGTGGATATTGGCGTACATCAGGACGGGCTTGTGCATATCTCGCAGATGCGTTCAGACAGACGGGTTGAGCATCCTCTTGACGTGGTTAGCGTGGGAGATGTTGTGGATGTGCGTGTCATTGGCGTGGAGCCTGACAAGGCAAGGATTTCCCTGTCCATGATTCTTGACGAGAAGGAAGCGCAGAACCGCAGGCATACGCGTGAAAACGGCGGTACAAATTCAGGAAGAAAGCCGAAAAAAAATAAAAATGCAGGGCTTAACCTGAGTGGTTTGTCAAGATTTATGAGATAATATGCGGGCTGCCGGTTTGCCGCCCCGGGCGGAGCTTAAAACGGCGGCCTGACATAAATACAAGACGCAGCATGGAGACTGGACATGAGTGAAGAGGAATTAAGAGCAGAATTTGAGACTGAAATTACTGCAAAAGATTTAATGGACTTTAAGGTCTATCACAATTATCACAGTGTGAGCGGAATAGCCGGACTTTTGTTTGGAATAATAGCTCTTGTGATATGTGTTATATCTATTAATCAGGTGAATATTTCGTATACGTTAATGATGGGATTTTTTGGATTGTTTTTTACGGTATATACACCTATAAGCATGAAATTAAAGGTAAACAGACAGATAAGGTCTGTGCCGGCGCTTGCGGAGCCCGTAAAATATGTAGTTACTGAGGAAAAAATCACACTCAGTCAGGGCGAGGTTTCAGAGGAGCTTTTATGGGATGATATTTTTAAAATTAAATGCACGGGTAAAAGTCTGATTTTATATATTACTTCAGTCAGAGCCAATATTATTCCATTATCATGCCTCGGAAATCAGGCGGAGAGCTTTTTAAAGATTGCGAGAAAAAAACTGCGTCCGTTTCAGATAAAACTGAATGACGCAGCAGTGATTAATAAATGCAGGCGGTGATTAAGCGTGGTCGTTGAGACATTTAATTCAAAACAGACTTTTGAGTTGGGGAAAAAAATAGGAGAAAAGGCATCACCGGGGCAGATTTTTTGTCTTGAGGGTGATTTGGGAGTGGGAAAGACCGTCTTTACTCAGGGGTTTGCGCTTGGCATCGGGATTTCGGAGCCGGTGAACAGCCCGACCTTTACGATAGTTCAGGAATACGATGAGGGACGTCTGCCGCTGTATCATTTTGATTTGTACAGAATTGCGGATATTTCCGAGCTTGACGAAATAGGCTATGAGGAATATTTTTATTCTGACGGTTTATGTCTTGTCGAATGGGGAAATTTGTTCAGAGAGATTTTTCCTGAGCATACAATCCGTATTTCGATAAGCAAGGAACTCGAAAAGGGATTCGATTACAGAAAAATCATAATAGAAGGGAATGTGGATTTATGAGAATACTTGCTGTGGAAAGCTCGGCTGTTACAGCTTCTGCCGCAATACTTACGGACGATATAATGACTGCCGAATATACTATAAATTATAAAAAGACTCATTCCCAGACGCTGCTTCCGATGATTGCAGAGATATTCAAAATGACTGATACCAAGCCTGATGATATTGACGTGATAGCGGTTTCTGTGGGACCGGGCTCTTTTACGGGGCTGCGCATAGGAGTAGCCACGGGGAAGGGCATGGCGCTTGCGCTCGGCAAAAAAATGGCGGCAGTTCCGACTCTCGATGCTATGGCGTATAACCTGTACGGCACAGACAAACTGATTTGTTCTGTTATGGATGCGAGAAGACAGCATCTGTACAATAATATCTATTATTTTGATGAGGAAAATTCGCTGCACAAATTGAGGCAGCAGAGTTTAAGTTCGTATGAAGAGCTGACAGCAGAGCTGAATGAACTCGGAAAGGAAGTTATATTTATAGGCGATGGAGTTTCCGCGGCTGGAAGATTTTTTGAAGAAAAGCTTACCTGTCGGTATGAGTTCGCTCCGGCGCATATAACTACACAGCGCGCGGCTAGTGTTGCGTTCCTTGCTAAAAAACAAGCGGAGCGCGGTGAACTTGTTGACGCTGCGGCTGTAAAACCTGATTATTTAAGACCGTCTCAGGCGGAGCGTGAGCTTGCCGAAAAACAGGAGGCAGAGACGGATGCGTAATATCAGAAAAATGGAGGCGCCGGATGTTTCACAGGTTGAGGCTATTGAAAAGCAGCTTTTTTCTCTGCCGTGGTCTGAAAAATCATTTTTAGATGCGTTAAGCGCGCCGGAAAATATTTATCTTGTCTGTGAGGAGGATGGGGTGATTGCCGGATACTGCGGTATGTGGACGGTGTTTGGCGAGGGTAATGTCACAAATATGGCAGTTCACCCTGATTTCAGAAGGCGTGGAATAGGCGAAGCGCTTATGAGTGAAATGGAAAGACAGGCGCTTCAAAAAAATGTGACAATTTTTTTCCTTGAGGTCAGAGAGAGCAATTCCGCGGCGAGAAACCTTTATGAGAAAGCGGGATACCGCGGCATAGGGGTGAGAAAGCGGTTTTATGAAAGACCTGTGGAGGATGCTGTTGTAATGTCAAAGATATACAGGGAAGGACCGATATGTTAGATGTATGCTTGCTGGGAACAAGCGGTATGCTGCCGCTGCCGAACAGGTGGCTGACGTCGCTTATGACCAGATTTAACGGGAGCAGTCTGCTGATAGACTGCGGAGAGGGAACACAGATTGCAATTAAAGAAAAGGGTTGGAGCTTTCATCCGATAGATGCCATATGTTTCACGCATTATCATGCAGACCATATCAGCGGACTTCCCGGATTGCTTCTCACAATAGGAAATTCCGACAGAACAGAGCCGGTTACGATTATAGGTCCTAAGGGGCTGTCGAGGGTAGTTTCGGCGCTTCGGGTAATTGCTCCGGAGCTGCCGTTTGAACTTAAATTTATCGAGCTTTCCAAGCCTCAGGAACATATTTGCATAAACGGATATGAGATAGACGCGTTTAAGGTTTCGCATACCGTGACATGCTACGGCTATACTATAAATATTCCGCGTATCGGGAAATTTGACGTTGAGAGAGCAAGACAGCTTCAAATTCCGCAGCGGTTATGGAATAAACTTCAGCATGGAAATATTATTGAGGAGAACGGCAGTATATACACTCCGGACATGGTTATGGGAGCGCCGAGGAAGGGTCTGAAAATAACATATTGTACAGATACAAGACCTGTTCCGGCTATAATAGAAAACGCAAAAAATGCCGATTTATTTATATGTGAGGGAATGTACGGAGAAGAGGATAAAGACAGCAAGGCCAAAGAGAATAAGCATATGACATTCTCGGAGGCGGCGGCGCTTGCGAGGGATGCGCAAGTGAAGGAGATGTGGCTTACACATTTCAGCCCGTCGCTGGTCAGGCCGGAAGATTATATACCGGGAATTCAGAAAATTTTTAAGAATGTGGCAGCAGGTGTTGACGGAAAAAGCGTGAAACTTCAGTTTGATGAGGATTAGCACATTTTAATGTGCGGAAACGGAGGCGCAAGATGAAAAAATATTTAAAAACCGTTATTGTAGTCAGCATAATGGCGCTGTTGTGTGTAGGGTATTTTTTCTATCTGTCTAACAGGAGGGAGACAAAAGATTCCACTGATAAGTCTGTGGATAATCAGGAGCTTGCGGCACTGACTACGAAAGATATTGAAAAAGAGTATCCGGAGTCGCCGAAAGAGGTTGTCAAGCTTTATGCAAGAATTACAAAGGCATACTACAAGACTGAGCTGACTGATGAGCAGATAGAGGCTCTCGGAACGCGCGCCAGACTTCTTTTTGATGATGAGTTAAAGGGCACGCAGACGGACGAGGAATTTATGGAGGCTCTCAAGGCTGATATTGCAGATTATCGCTCTGCGGGAAGGTATGTATCGGATTTTGCCATAGACGGCAGCCAGGCAGTAAAATACACAACGCTTGAGGATAAACAATATGCGTCGCTGATAGTGCTGTATAATGTGCGCGAGGGCAGTAAGCTTTATAATTCCTATACGCGTTTTGTCCTGAGAAAGGATGATGCCGGAAGATGGAAAATCCTGTACTGGGAGCTTGTAAATGACGGCAGTGACGAATAGCCAAAGCACTGCGTGAAATGGAGAATGAAGATGGAAAAACAGGAAGATGTACTGATTTTAGCGATAGAGAGCTCGTGTGATGAGACTGCCGCGGCGGTCGTGAAAAACGGCCGCGTGGTGCTCTCCAACATAATTAATTCTCAGATTGATATTCATACGCTTTACGGAGGAGTTGTACCCGAAATTGCGTCAAGAAAGCATATTGAAAATATCAATCCTGTTATAGAGCTCGCGCTTAAGGATGCAGGGGTAACGTTGGATGATATAACCGCCGTTGCTGTCACATACGGACCGGGGCTTGTCGGCGCGCTGCTTGTCGGCGTGGCGGAGGCAAAGGCCATAGCCTTTGCAAAGAATAAGCCGCTTGTCGGCGTACATCATATAGAAGGTCATATCTGCGCGAATTACATTGAGCATCCGGATTTAGAGCCTCCGTTTGCTGCATTGGTGGTTTCCGGGGGGCATACGCATCTTGTAATGGTAAATGACTACGGGGAATATGAGATTGTCGGAAGGACAAGGGACGATGCAGCAGGCGAGGCGTTTGACAAGGTCGCAAGAGCCGTGGGGCTTGGCTATCCGGGCGGCCCTAAGATAGACAGGCTGGCAAAAGAGGGAAATCCTCATGCTGTTGAATTTCCGAGGGCTCATGTAGAAGACTCTCCATATGATTTTTCGTTCAGCGGAATTAAATCAGCAGTTCTGAATTATATTAATCAGTGCGAAATGAAAAAAGAGCAGTTAAATAAGACGGATTTGGTTGCGTCATTCCAGAATGCGGTTGTGGATGCGCTTGTTTCGCGCGCAATGATGCTTGTCAGAGAAAGAAATATAGACAAGCTGGCTATTGCCGGAGGCGTTGCCTCAAATTCGGCGCTTAGAAGCGCGATTCAAAGCGCCTGCGAGCAAAACGGTATAAAATATTATTCTCCGTCACCGGGGCTGTGCACTGACAATGCGGCAATGATTGGCTCGGCTGGCTATTACGAATATATAAAAGGCGTGCGTCACGGATATGACTTGAATGCCGTTCCTAATCTTAAGCTGGGAGAGCGCGTGTGATGATATTTAAAAATAAGTGATTTAGACGAGGGCTGAAAATGAAAGATGAATATGCTGTTAAGAAAACTGCTGCGATAGTGCTTGCGGGAGGAAAGGGCAGCAGAATGAACAGTGAGCTGCCTAAACAGTATATGGAACTCTGCAAAAGACCGGTAATTTATTACGCTCTTGATGCTTTTGAGAAAAGCAGAGTTGATATTATAGTGCTGGTTACAGGTGACGCTGTTATTGACGGAATGGACGAGAAAACCTTTTGCGGGAAAAATATAATTGAAAGATATGGCTTCGGCAAGGTACAGAGTATTGTTCAGGGCGGAAAAGAGCGATACAATTCTGTTTTTAACGGGCTGAGTGCGCTTTCGGAGAGCAAAAATGATATAGAACTTGTACTTATTCATGACGGGGCTCGTCCGTGCATAACAACTGAGCTGATTGAAAAATGCATAGAGGATGCGAGACAGTATAAGGCGTGTGTTGCAGCTGTGCCTGTTAAAGACACGATAAAGGTATCCGATGAGAGAGGATTTGCAAAGCTTACGCCAGACAGAAAATTGCTGTGGCAGGTGCAGACTCCCCAGAGTTTTGACTTTAATCTGATAAGGGAAGCATATGAAAAAATGATTTCTGACACGGAACGCGGCAATATTACGGATGATGCCATGGTTGCTGAGCGCTATACGGACACCCCTGTAAAATTCACAATGTCGTCGTACAAAAATATAAAAATAACAACACCTGAAGACATGATGACGGCACAGATATTTTTAGATGAAAAAAATTTTGGAAAATTTTAAAAAGGTGTTGACAAATCTGTTTATGGGTGATAATATAACCAAGTCGCAAGCGATGTGACATAATTAAATATTATTATGGAGAGGTACCGAAGTGGTCATAACGGGGCGGTCTTGAAAACCGTTTGTCTTCACGGGCGCGTGGGTTCGAATCCCACCCTCTCCGCTGGAAGCCGTTTACAGTAAGTAAGCGGCTTTTTTGTCGCATAGGAAAATTCTTTAAAGTTTTCTGAATGACGAAAAAGCAGAACATAATTTTATTTTCGGGCATTTAATTACAACGAAAAAAATTTTGCTGCGCGTCAATTACAACAGCGCAGACAGCAGTGTTTTAACCCTTTTATTTGAAGAGTTTGAAAAAATAATTATACACTTTATAGTGTGGATTTAAAAATTGTAAAAAAATGTATAAAAAAATGTTTGAAAAAAGTAAAAAAATATGTTGACAAATGAAAAATGGAATGATATTCTATTAAAGCTGTCGGCAAGAGAGACGGCGAAATGATAAAATGAATTGTTTGCAGACTTGATAATAAAAGTTTGGAAACAAACAGAACCTTGATAACTGAACAGTAAAACAACCCTGAAAATTCTTAAAGAATTTCAAGAACGAACGGACATGG
>CALWKC010000037.1 GCA_944381165.1 uncultured Lachnospira sp.
AGTAACCTCCTTATTTGTGTATAATTTATTGTAATAGACAGTGCATATATGTGTCTACTTTTTTAGTATAGCTCCAAGATAAATCTTTGTTAGTGAAAGCATAGAATATAATACAAAGCTTGGTGACTGAAGATAATATATATATAAATTGTAATGCTGCCGGAATTAAAAAAAGTAATTGACATCATTTTAATGTATGTGATAGTATTTCATAAAATTTAAGGAGAACTCAGAAATGAATAACAACTTACATTCAAGACATTATATGTACATGTATTTCAGACGTATCTGGCTGTAAATTATGCTGGTTTAATGCAGCAGCCACAGCCGATAGGTCTTTTGTGTCTGTGCATTAAATGCGAATGTGAGCGTTTTTATATTATTACATTTTGTATTGAATAATCGCACCGGACACATTGGATGTTTAGTGCGATTTTTTTGTGTTTAAAGGGAGGCAATAATGCAGGATAGGATTGATTTAGTGCGTGCAACGCAAAAAAAAGCAAAATTACTTCATAAGCTTTAGGAAAAGATTTTGATGCCGCTGTATGAAAAATGCGGCTTTATAAGGATTGGAGCAGATGAGGAGGTTAATGATAAGATGTCGCTGATTAATTATGAGAAAACATGTGTTGTTTCCCGAAGATTTCAACAGGAAGATGCCGAGAATGTAAGCAGTTTGGTAAAAAGAAATTTTATAGAGGTCAACAGCAAGGATTATGGAATAAAAGCAATGCAAAAACTGGCAGACAGGTATAATGCCGTAAAAGTGGCCTCCATAGCAGAACATTCACATATGTATGTGTTTGAATGGAAAGGGCAAATTGTAGGTGTTGGTGCGATTTCCAGCTACTGGGGAAGTAAAACAGAAAGTATTTTATTGACTATTTTCGTTTTGCCAGAACTTCATGGGAAAGGTATTGGAAGAAAAATCATAAATACATTGGAACAGGATGAATTTTATGTAAGAGCAAAACGGATTGAGATTCCTGCATCCGTTACAGCAACGGAGTTTTATAGAAAGTTTGGCTATGATTACAAAAATGGCGTTAAGGAGCTTGATGGTGAAGGACATTATAGGTTGGAGAAGTTTAAGGAGGCAGGCTTATGAAAATAAGAGTTATGACAATTAAGGATTATCATGGGATATTTGTGTTGTATTAGTGGCATTTGAGAAGAATGAACTCGGAAATGGCTTCTGGGAGAAAATGGGGTTTATAAAGAGAGAGGATTTGATTTATAGGAATAAAAATATACATGAGTTAAAAAGAATAGATACATAAAAACAAAGTCAGTTTGGGAACAGCGTTAACAATAAGAAGCTGTTATAGTATAACTGCCACATGGAATTTGGAAGGTGATGGTTATGGAGAGAGTTTTAAAATATATTGAAACACATATTACTGAGCCTATGACAAACAAGCAGTTAGCTGAGATAGCAGGATATTCAGAATGTTATTTTATTCGTTTGTTTAAGAAGTATATGAATATGACCTGCATGCATTATATATGGAAAAGGAGATTAATAAGGGCTTCTGGGGATATTGTTAACGGTGTCAGGATAATTGATGCCGCGTTTCAATATGGATGGCAGTCACACAGTGCATTTACAAAGTCATTCAAAAGAGAATTTGGTTTTTCGCCATCACTTCTTAGAACAATGCGTATGGAACTGGATTGTTTATGATGTAGCTGTATGAATAGCATTTTTATGAAAAAAACAAATATTGGAGCAACTAAAGAACAGTTATTTGAGATGTTAAAAGTGTCTATGCGGGACAATGGCGTGGATATAAAGGAACAACAGCTGGACAGAGTGTATCAGCTTGCCTGTAGAGCATATTCCGGATTAAAGAGATATTCGGGTGAGGAATATGTTACACATGCACTTAATGTTTCCATTATTTTATCAGAAATGGGGCAGAAGCTAAAGTAATCCTCGCGGGAATGCTGTGCGATTTTGAAGCAAAAGGCTGTATAAATTCAGATGAATGCAGAAAAAATTTACCGTCGGAGGTATTTAATATTGTCTCGAATTTGAAAATTAAAAATGAGGATTTGAAAAATGCATCTGAAGAGGTTATTCAGGTTAAACTCGCAGAGCGGCTTCACAATATGAGAACAATAGATTTTATTGACGATGCGAAGAAAAATTTAAAAGCAATGGAAACAGTTGAAGTTTTTATGCCGTTAGCCAGAAAACTTAACAATGCTAAACTTATTGATGAATTAAATGATTTGGCAGTTAAATATTGTGTATGAGGCTGAAAAATCAGTTGTTTAAAATCAGAAGTGGTGCGCCTGCTCTGCGGAAATGGTATAATATGTATAAAGATATTTATTACTTGTTAAAATACAGCATGAAAAAGGAGGTGCAGCAGCTTTGAAAAAGATATACATAGTCACGGGCGCTAACGGTTTTTTAGGAAATAATATCGTGAGAAAATTAGTGAAAGATAAAGAAAATGAAGTTCGTGCTTTGGTACTGCCTGAAGATAAAATTAATTCCCTTAACGGGCTGGACTGTAAAATCTACAGGGGAGATGTGACGAAAAAAGAGACTTTGAGCGCTATATTTGAGACGCCTGAAAATGCGGAGCTCTATGTAATTCATTGTGCGGCGATTGTTTATATTAAATCAAAATATAACCCGAAAGTTTATGAGGTAAATGTAAACGGAACAAAAAATATTATTGAGAGGGTACTGCAAAAAGCTGCCAAATTAGTTTATGTAAGCAGCGTTCATGCCATTCCTGAAAAGCCGCACAATGAAATAATAACAGAGGTAAGTAAGTTCGAGCCGGCGAGAGTAGAGGGGCAATATGCCAAAACGAAAGCAGGGATTGCAGATTATGTTTTAGAAACGGTAAGAAAGAAAAATTTGAATGCGTGTATTGTTCACCCGTCTGGCATCATAGGGCCGTATGATTTCGGGAACAGTCATTTGACACAGTTAATAATAGATTTTGCGAACGGAAGATTGAAGGCATGTGTCAGAGGCGGGTATGACTTTGTGGATGTAAGGGATGTGGCGGACGGAGTCATAAATGCCTGTCATAGGGGCAAACGCGGAGAGTGTTATATTCTCTCAAACAGATATGTAGAAATAAAGGAACTGTTAGACACAGTGAGCGAAGTCAGAAAAACAAAAAAGATAAAGACAGTACTTCCGATGTGGCTTGCGAAGCTGACCGCGCCGCTGTCTGAGATATATTACTCAATATTAAGACAGCCGCCGTTGTATACAAAATATTCTCTTTATACAATAGGCTCTAATTCTAACTTTTCAAATGAGAAAGCCAAAAAAGAATTGGAGTATAGGAACAGGGATTTAAAAGAGACAATACAGGATACCGTTATTTGGCTGAAGGAAAACAACAGAATACGATAAAAAAACGCCGCAGGCTGAATTTGGGTCTGCATGGATGCCGGTTATGGTTTGTTTTTCTGAATAATATTAAAAGTAATAAGCAGAATAATATAATAAATATATTTATTTTGCGTGCAAAAATTAATTTTGGGAGGGCGGCATAATGTGTACGGCTGTGACATATAAAACAAAAGATTTTTATTTCGGAAGAACGCTCGATTATGATTTTTCATTTGGTGAGGAGATTGTGATCACGCCGAGGAATTATGAGTTTAATTTTCGTTATATGGGCAGTATAGATGAACACTATGCGATGATTGGAATGGCGCATGTCGACAGTAATTATCCTCTTTATTACGATGCGGTAAATGAAAAAGGCGTGTGCATGGCAGGACTTAATTTTGTCGGAAATGCCGTGTACCGGGATGTTGCAGAGCATCGTTCTGACAATGGAGCATATTTGGAAAATGTGGCGCAGTTTGAATTTATTCCGTGGGTGCTTGGAAAGTGCGCGAGCGTCAGCGAGGCAAGAGAACTCCTGTCCCGAATAAATCTTGTAGGAACGCCTTTCAGTCCGAAACTGCCGTCGGCGCAGCTTCACTGGATTGTAGCGGATTCAAACGAGGCGGTCACGGTTGAGGCGGTGGAGAGCGGGCTTAAAATATATGATAATCCTGTCGGAGTGCTTACAAATAATCCTCCGTTTGATATGCAGCTTTTTCAGCTCAATAATTATATGAGACTGTCGACGGGTGAGCCGGAAAATCATTTTTCGTCCAAATTGTCTCTTGAGGCGTACAGCAGGGGAATGGGAGCGATAGGGCTTCCGGGAGACCTGTCGTCGGCTTCGCGCTTTGTCAGAGCGGTATTTACAAAAATGAACTCTGTGTCAGGTGATTCGGAGGAGGAGAGCGTAAACCAGTTTTTTCATATTCTCGGTGCGGTTTCACAGCAGAGAGGCTGCTGTGAGACGCCTGACGGAAAATATGAGATAACTATTTATACGTCATGCTGCAATGCGGATAAGGGGATTTACTATTATACGAGCTATGATAATCACCGTATTACAGCGGTTGATATGCACCGGGAAAATCTTGATGATAATGTTCTTAAGCGCTATAAGCCGGTCAGAGGAGAGCAGATTTGCCGGCAGAATCAGCCGGCAAAAAATTAATTTTTGACTGCTTCCATATTTTTAGGAAGGACAAGATTTAAAATAATTGAGACTATAAATACAACGGCAACGCAGTTTTCTGCAAAAACAGTTCTGACGATTTGCGGGAAAATGCTGAAAATTTCAGGCACCTGCGTAAAGCCTATACCGATGCTCAGAGAGAGCGCGGCAATAGTTATATTTCTCTGCGTGAAGCCGCATTTTTCAATCATCTGAAGACCGCTTATCACGATATTTCCGAACATCATAAGCGTACAGCCGCCCAGAACCGCTTCGGGCAGAGTGGCAAGCAGTGAGCCGAATATCGGGAAAATACCTGCAAGTATCATTATTACGGCGCCTGCGCCTATCGCAAATCTGTTTACGACCTTTGTCATTGCAACAAGTCCGACATTCTGGCTGAACGACGTGATAGGAAGACATCCGAATAAAGATGAAAGTGCGCTGATAAAGCCGTCGCAGGCGATAGAGCCAGAGGTTTCCCTGAGAGTAGCATCTCTGCCAAGACCTGCGGACGCGAGTGCTGAGGTATCGCCTATTGTTTCTGTGGCTGATACAAGGAAAATCAGCGTGACAGATATAATTGCGTTCAAGTTAAATTCAGGTTTAAACGGCATAATTGCAGGCAATGAGATTATTGAAGTATTCTGGAGCGCCGAAAAATCAACGGCACCCATGCATACGGCGACTATGTAGCCCACAACAAGACCGAATAAAACAGAAAGCTGTTTAAAATATGATTTCGCAAATATATTGAAAATAATGCAGCTTAGAAGTGTAACTGTTCCCAAAATCCAGTTGGTAGCAGAGCCGAAAGCTTCGCTTCCGCTGCCTCCGCCGAAGGAAGCCGCGCCTACGGAGAGAAGTGAAAAACCGATAGAGGTTACAACGCTTGCTGCAACGATAGGAGTAATCAGCTTTATCCAATATTTAGCGAACAGTCCGAGCGTACCCTCAATCAGACCTCCGATTAATACTGCGCCTATAATCGAGTTATAGCCGTAGGTTGGACCGAGATAGCAGAAAACAGATACAAATGTAAAACTGATACCCATTACAATAGGCAGTCCTGAGCCAATCACAAAAACCGGAAAAAGCTGAATGAGAGTTCCTATTCCGGCAATCAGCATTGCGCTCTGAATTAGCATTGCGCTCTGGTCTGACGATAATCCGCACGCCCCGGCAACTACAAAAATAGGAGCTATATTTGCCACAAACATAGCCAGGACATGCTGTAAGCCAAACGGTACTGCCTGTTTTACAGAAATTTTTCCGTCAAGCTTATATAAATTCTGACTTGAAACAGAAGAAGTATTCTTCATAAAAAACCTCATTTCTGCGCACGCTTTTTGGCACGACAAGCCAGCGTCCGCGTGATTTTTAAATTATTTTTCCTGCCTGCGAAAGACAATATTTCCGTCTGCCGCATCCATAGCGTCGATTATTGCAAGCGACTCAAGGCGGTAACCGAGATTGCGGATAGTCTGCCCTCCCGTCTGAAAGCCCTTTTCTATAACAATGCCTATGCCTTCAACACTGGCTCCCGCCTCATTTACAATGGAAATAAGCCCCTGAAGAGCGCAGCCGTTAGCAAGAAAATCATCAATAATAAGCACATGGTCCTCAGGATTTAAAAATTTTTTTGAAACAATGACCTGATTTTTGCATTTGTGAGTAAAGGATTCTACCTCAGCCACATACATCTCGCCCTCAAGATTTATGCTCTTTGATTTTTTGGCAAAGACAACGGGAACGTTGAAATATCTTGCCGTGATACAGGCAATACCGATGCCGGAGGCCTCAATTGTAAGAATTTTATTAATATTTTTATCTGCAAAACGGCGTTTAAATTCTTCGCCAATCTGCTCAAACAGTTCAATATCCATTTGGTGGTTTAAAAAGCTGTCAACTTTTAAAACATTCCCCTCTTTTACAATTCCGTCTTTTTTAATTCTCTCTTCTAAAAAGTTCATAATAATCCTCATTTCTGAGCGACTTGTCGCGAAGAGGCGATGAGAAATCCGCGGAGGCGGTTTCTCATCTGCCATCAGAGCTATTTGCTTTCGCTCAGAAACAAATAGCTGTGTAAAAAATAAGCTATCAAGCTTATTTTTTACACTAATCCTCCATTCCGAAGCGGTTTTCGCGTACGGAACGCGAAAAAAATCCGCGAAGGCAATTTTTCTTCTGCGCACGTTTTTTTGAGTATGACAGACAGGTTTACCCCTGCGCTTAATCTGCTGTGCGATTTATAAAATATAGCTTATCAAAATGCAGATATACAGGCAACAAAAATTTGAACAAAAATCTAAATTATACTATAATTAAAAAATAACAGCGTCAGTAAAATTAAGAAGAGAAAATATGTTTGCAAAAAGAGGGTGGTTGGAATGACTCGTGAAGAACTGGCAGATTATATAAGTAAGACTTATAATATAAAATTCGATAATCCGTTTACAGGTGACTTTGAAAGCGCGGTATTCAGACACCCGGACAACAGAAAGTGGTTTGCGATTGTCATGAAGGTTAGCGCTGATAAGCTGGGATTTCCTGACGATAATGATATAGATATTGTGAACGTCAAGGTTGAGCCGGATATGGCGGAGTACATAGCGGACGGGAGCAGTATATTTCCGGCGTATCATATGAATAAAAAGCATTGGGTGACGCTTTTGCTCGGAAATCCGGCGTCTGACGAAAAAATAAAGTCTTTGCTGGATATAAGCTATAATTTAACTGAAAATTCGAAAAATAAAAAAGGTAAAAAATAAAATTTTAGGAGATAAGGTGTACCATATTTCGCTGTATTTTGATGAAAAAGGAACTGATAAAATTAATAAGCTGATTAAGAGCGCCGAGAAAAAGACGGGCTGCACATATATGTCAGACAGGAATATTGCGCCGCACCTTACGCTTGCAGTCAGCGCCGGTGAGGGCGTGAACGCCGGGGTTTCCGATATTGTCAGACTTGTCGGTTTGAGAGTAAATGAATTTTCTAAATTTAAACTCAAGATATGCTCTATCGGATGTTTTAAGCCTCACGTCTTATATCTTCAGCCGGTTATGAGTGCAGAGCTTGAAGAGCTGGTCAAATTTGCAAACGGAATTTTTGACGGAGTGTATGGGACAAGAGAAAAGAATGCGTACATGCAGTATAGTCGTATTGAGCATATAAGTATCGCAAAGGGGCTTGACGAGCCACAGATGCAGGCTGCCTTTGGCGCATTATATGCAAATTTCGAGCCGTTTGAGACAGAGGCGGCAGGTATAAAGCTCGAAAATACAAATCCGCGAGCTGTTATAAAAAAGTGGGAGTTTTTTTGAGAGAAAAATCAAGCGTTGAGCAGGGAGGTCGTTTTAGATGAATAAAAAAAGAAAGTATAGCTTTGATGTCAGAATTATAGTGGGCGGATTTCTGATAGCAGCAGTGCTTTTGTCGGGAATGCTGATGTTGGTTTTCGGCATTAAAGATACATATACTTTGAATAAAAAAATCGGAAACTATAATACCACAGACGGATATTTTGAAAGCTATGATATTTATAACAGTGATGAGGACGGGATAACATACAGACTTACATATGTATACGAGGTTGATAATAAAAAATATTATGTCTCGACTGATTACGGAACAAGCTATATTCCTGCCGAAAACAGTGTAAGAGAGTTTGTTTATTGTCGTCGGTGCATATCAGATTATTAAGTGTCTTTTCATAAAAAAATAAAATAATCTGTTCTCGTGGAAAAACTTGGGTTATGAGCTGTAAGACATATAAAAAAATTTTCTTGACATATATTAGGGTTGGAAATACAATAGTTGCACATACAACTATTGGAGGTACAAGAAATGTTAAGAAGAATTTTTTCTTACATGAAGCAGTATAAAAAATATGCTTATATTGCGCTGTTTTGTATTGCTGTTGAGTCAATCCTTGAACTTCTGGTTCCGATGATAATGGCGGATTTGATTGACAACGGAGTTGCCAACGGCGATAAGGAGTATATTTACAGAAAGGGCGCCGAGATGATGATATGCGCAGTAGCTGCGTTAATTCTCGGAGTAGGAAGCTCCAAGTTTGCAGCTCTTGCCGGACAGGGGCTTGGCGCTAATCTCAGAAAGGCGGAGTATGAGAAACTTCAGTCATATTCCTTTTCAAATATAGATCATTTCAGGGTATCTTCACTTGTCACACGTCTCACAAGCGATGTGACTAATATTCAGAATTCGGTGTCAACCGGAATGAGGCCGTTTGGCAGGAGCCCGGTAATGCTTATATTCGCAACGTCGATAGCGTTTTCAATTAACTCAAAGCTCGCGCTTGTGTTTTTTGTGGCGCTTCCTGTTCTTGCAGCGCTTCTCATTGCGATTATAATGAACGTCAGACCGCTCTATTCCAGAATGCAGTCTGCGGTTGACCTTGTCAACAGAACTATCCAGGAAAATTTAACCGCGATACGTGTAGTAAAGGCATATGTGCGCGGAGATTACGAGATTTCCAAGTTTGATGAGGTAAATGATAATTTAAAGAATGAATCTCAGAAGGCTTTTGGAATTTCGGTTTTGAATATGCCTGCAATGCAGTTTGTTATGTATTCGACAATTCTTGCGCTGCTATTGCTGGGCGGGAACATGATTAACGCAGGACAGTTGAAAATCGGCGAGCTTACGGGATTTTTAAGCTATGTTATGCAGATATTAAATTCGCTCATGATGATGTCAAATGTTTTTCTGATGATGACGCGTTCCCTCGCGTCAGGAGCCAGAATTATCGAAGTCATCGACGAAAAGATTGATATGACTGATGACGAGGCGCGTGATATAACTGTTGAGCGCGGCGAGATTGAATTTGACCATGTATGGTTTAAATATAAAAATGAGGCAAAAGAATATGTTCTCTCCGATGTGTCATTTCATATTGAGCCGGGGCAGACAGTCGGAATTATAGGCCAGACGGGCTCCGCGAAAACTACGCTTGTGCAGCTTATACCGAGGCTGTATGACGCCGTCCGGGGAACGGTAAAGGTAGACGGCGTGGACGTAAAGCAGTATCCGATGAGGCATTTAAGGGATGCTATAGCTATGGTGCTTCAAAAAAATACGCTCTTTTCCGGAACTCTGATTTCCAATCTGAGATGGGGCGATGAGAACGCTTCTATGGAAGAGATTGAGGAGGCGTGTCATATTGCCTGCGTGGATGAGTTTATTGACAGACTTCCTGACGGTTATGAGACTGAAATGGGACAGGGCGGAGTCAATGTGTCGGGCGGACAGAAGCAGAGGCTTTGTATCGCGAGAGCGATTTTAAAAAAGCCTAAGGTACTGATTTTAGATGACTCGACAAGCGCAGTGGATACAGCTACGGAGGCAAAAATCAGAGAGGGGCTTGCAAAGAAGCTTCCTGATATGACAAAGATTATAATTGCCCAGAGGATTTCATCGGTGCGTCATGCCGACCAGATTATTATTCTTGACCGTGGAAGGGTCGACGCGATAGGAACACATGAAAGTCTGCTTGCATCCAACAGGATTTATAAGGAAATATATGAATCTCAGAAGGAAGGAGCGGATTTATAATGTCAAAGTATGTAGGATATAAAAGACCAAAGGATACAAAAAAGACGCTTAAACATTTATTTGCCTATTTAGGGCTTTATAAATGGTCGTTTGTTATGGTTGCGGTGCTTGTATTTATAAGCGCGGGGGCAAATATTGCCGGAACTTATCTTTTAAAGCCTGTTATCAACCGCTTTATTGTGCCCGGAGATATGAGAGGACTTTTTGAAGCCGTAGCCGGAATGGGCGTAATGTATCTTTGCGGCGCGCTGGCAACGCTTGGCTATAACAGGCTTATGGTCAGGACTTCACAGAAGGTCATAAGGGAAATAAGGAGCGATTTGTTCAGTCATACACAGAAGCTCCCTTTAAAATATTTTGACGCGCATACTCACGGCGAGCTTATGAGCCGTTTTACCAATGATGTCGACACAGTTCAGGAGGCTATGAATAACAGCTTTGCAATGATTATACAGAGCTTTATGATGCTTTTCGGAACTATTGTCATGATGATGGTTTTAAGCGTGAGGCTGTCGCTGATAGTTATTGTGTTTCTTGCAATTATGTTTGTGTTTATAAAAATTAACGGAAAGCACAGCAAAAAATATTTTAACAGGCAGCAGGAGGAGCTCGGCAAGATAAACGGTTTTGTTCAGGAAATGACTGCCGGTCAGAAGGTCGAAAAGGTTTTTAATCATGAGGAAAAGGATTTTGAAAAATTCTGCGAGATGAATGAAAATTTCAGGAAAGAATCGACAAATGCGCTTACCTATGCGGGAATGATGATCCCGACGATTGTGAGTCTGTCATTTTTTAATTACGCTGTTTCAGCGTGTGTCGGAGGACTGCTCACGCTTAAAGGACTGCTGGATTTGGGAAGTCTCTCGGCATATCTTGTCTATGTGCGCCAGAGCGCAATGCCGCTTAACCAGTTTACACAGCAGGTTAATTTTCTTCTCTCGGCTCTTTCAGGCGCGGAGAGAATCTTTGATATGATGGAAGAAGAGCCGGAGCCTGACGAGGGAGATGTGACGCTCTGCAATGTAAAGAGAGGCGCTGACGGCGGGCTTCTCGAGTGCGGAGAAAAGACCGGAGTATTTGCGTGGAAGGTGCCTGATAACGGCAGCTTCAGATATGTGGAGCTGAAAGGAGACGTCAGGTTTAACGATGTCGTGTTCGGATATGTGCCGGAAAAGAAGGTGCTGAATAAAATATCACTCTATGCGAAGCCGGGTCAGAAGATAGCGTTTGTAGGCTCTACGGGAGCGGGGAAAACTACCATAGTAAATCTTATCAACCGTTTTTATGAGATACAGTCGGGCACGATTACCTACGACGGAATAGATATAAAAAATATAAAAAAGGACGACCTTCGCCGCTCGCTCGCTATGGTTATTCAGGACACCCATTTGTTTACGGGGACAATAGCTGACAACATAAGATACGGAAAGCTTGACGCGACTGATGAGGAGGTCAGAGAGGCAGCCGTCATCGCAAACGCCGACTCGTTTATAAGAAGGCTTCCGGACGGTTATGATACGCTTGTTTACTCTGACGGAAGCAATCTCTCACAGGGGCAGAGACAGCTCCTTGCCATTGCCAGAGCTGCTGTTGCAAAGCCTCCGGTGCTTATTCTCGATGAGGCTACAAGCTCGGTAGATACAAGAACGGAGAGGCTTATCGAGAAGGGCATGGATGCTATTATGGAGGGCAGGACTGTGTTTGTAATTGCTCACAGGCTGTCAACCGTAAGAAACTCTAAGGCGATTATGGTACTTGAGAAGGGCGAGATTATAGAGCGGGGAAATCATGAGGAACTGCTTGAGCAGAAGGGCAGATACTACCGGCTGTACACGGGGCAGTTTGAGCTTGAGTAAGGCGCATATATGCGGCACGGCTGTTTGTTTCTGAGCGAAAGCAAATAGCCATGATGGCAGATGAGAAACCGTCTGCGCAGATTTCTCATCGCCTCTTTGCGACAAGTCGCTCAGAAATGGGGATTAGTATGGAACACAGTGATGTAAGAAATATAATTTTAAAGGTTGAACTTTTGAGGAGAAAGATGTTAAGACCACAGTTTATCGATTTGGGACTGACAGTCGGTCAGGGACAGCCGAGGATACTCCGGGAGCTGCTTGCGAATGGAGCCATGACGCAGAGGGAACTCGCCGATATGTGTATGCTTGATGTCACGACAATGTCGAGAACACTTGACAGGCTTGAGCAGTCTGGTCTGATTGTCCGCGAAAGTCATCCTGACTGCAGGCGCTCATGGCTTATATCGCTTACAGACAAAGGGTGTGAGAAGGCTGAACAGGTCAAGCAGATTTGCACAAGGGCAGATGAGATAATCTGCGGCGGAATATCTGAAGATGAGCTTGAAAATCTTTACAGTACAATGGAAAAGATAGAGAAAAATCTTCTTAATGCCACCGATGAATAACATATTTTAAGGGCGGGAGAATTTAAGGCAACTACAGTTCTCCCGCCCTTATATACAATATACTGAGTTTTACGGCATGACTGCCGAAATATAAGTTAAGACCTCTGAATCCATTCTGTGAGCTGTAAAAGCCCGTCGCGGCCTCCGCAGATATAAAGTACGTCGCCATTGCAGAATACATAGTTAGGGTCAACGGTGTCCATTACGACGCCCTTTTTTTCTATGGCAATAATGTTGAGGTTAAAGCGTGAGCGGAGGTTAAGCTCCAGCACGGTTTTACCTACCGCGCCCTCGGGAATTTTGATTTTAGACACGTTAATCTGTTCGCTGAGCTGTACGAAATCCATAATACTTGAGGTCTCAAGACGGCTGGCAAGTCTGATTGCCATATCGCGCTCGGGATATACAACCTCTGCGCCGAGCTTTTCAAGAATTTCGCCGTGTTCAGCGCTTGTCGCCTTTGAAATTACATGAGGGATGCCCATTGAGACAAGGTTTAAGGTTGTGAGGATAGAGGTGTCAAGCTGTTCTCCTATGCAGACAATCGCTACGTCACAGTTTTGTATTCCTGTTTCCTCAAGACTTTTTCTGTCTATATATTTTACTACAAACGCATTTTCGGTGTATTCGCGAAGCATTGATACTTTTTCTTCATCATGGTCGATAATTAAAATGTCATTTCCCGCCTTTAAAAGCTCCATAGCAAGAGCATAGCCGAATCTTCCTATTCCAACTATTCCGTAAGATATATTTCCGTTTTTCTGTTTTCCAAACATAATATAATCCCTTTCTGTGTGTTTTGTGACTTTAGCCTATAGATATATTTCCTTCAGGATATGAAATTCGCTCACTCTTCGTAAAGTACCAAAGTGTGGCGATAGTGAGCGGTCCAAGTCGCCCTATATACATAATTAAAATTGACAGCAGTTTGCTTGCAGTACCAAGACCGGGTGTAATACCTGTTGACAGACCTACCGTTCCGAAGGCGCTGGTTACTTCAAACATCGCATCTATAAGTCTTAGCTGCGGTTCAAGGATAATCATAATATATGTTCCGGTTATAACAATGCCAAGACCGATTAATGTTATAACGGCAGCTTTGCGGAAGGCGTTTTTCGGTATGGCATAATGAAAAGCCTTCTCGGATTTATTGGTAGCAGCGGATTTTATTCCCTGCATAAGTACAAAAAAGGTACTTGTTTTGATACCTCCGCCTGTCGACCCCGGAGAAGCTCCGATGAACATGAGAATAATCAATACAAAAAGTCCCGGCTGTGTAAAGCTTCCGAGCGAATATGTGGAAAAACCTGCTGTCCTTGCAGAAACACTGTGAAAAAATGCTCCGAGCCATGTTACATTTTCAGTGAGCTTTAGCAGCACCGTACCTGCTATAATCAGGAAAATGCTCATTGATATAACAACACGCGAATGCATTGACAGTTTATGCCAGCGAAACCGTTTTATTCTCAGCTCGCGTATAACCAAAAAACCTATTCCGCCGAAGAAAATCAGGGCGCATGTAACGAGATTAAGAAGTACATTGCTCTGGTACGGTATCAGATTCTGGTAGTTCCCCAAAATATCAAAGCCCGAATTGTTGAATGCCGCAACTGAGTGGAAGAGGCTTATTCCGGCAGCATGAAGCGGCGGATAATCCTGAACAAAAACGATGAAACTCAGCGCTGCGCCGGTCAGCTCGAAAACCAGCGTTGTGATGAAAATATCACGCACAAAAAGTATGAGTCCCTTTCCGGAGTTCAAATTCATCGCCTCGCGGATTACGGTACGGCCCTTGAAATTTATTTTTTTGCCCATTGCGACAATAATTCCCGCACCTACTGCGGTGACTCCAAGACCTCCAATCTGGATTAGCATTGCGAGGAAAAACTGTCCAAGAGGGGTGAAGGTGTCTCTTGCGTCTACTGCAATAAGACCTGTGACACAGACAGCGCTCGTCGATGTATAGAGCGAGTCGATGTAGTTTAAGTCAACCCCGTCTTTTACGCTGCATGGAAGCATAAGAAGCCCTGAGCCGACAAGTATGACAAGCGCAAAGCCCAATGCGATAATCCGTGCAGGAGACAGCTTTTTTAAAAGTGTAAACATTACAGTTTTTTACTCCCTTCGTAAAAGCAGATAATTTTCTATATTTTACACAGAATTTACATGAATATGTAATTTTGCGTATTAGTATAGAATGCGACTATAATAGCACTAAACTTATAAATTATCCACATTTTAAAAAAAATAAAATAAATAAAATTTTTAATTTTACGGTTGAATTATATAAAGTTATATGCTAATATAGCACTGTTTATAGTTAATATTTTTTTGAAAGAAAGGAAACCACGATGAGCGACGCGGACAGTGACGCGGATTGTAATAATTGTAACTACATATTATATTTTAAATATATAAGGTATAGCTTGTTGTATGTCGATACGACAGGCTATGCCTTTTTGCGTATAAAAATACACCTTAGACCATGAAAAATTTAAAACAGTACGGTTAAACATAAAATTAAGGAGATTGGAGAAATAAATTGGGTACAGTAATTTTACAGATTATATTTCAGATTGTATTAATATTGATTAACGCTTTTTTTGCAGGTACGGAAATGGCGGTTGTGTCGCTTAACGCGACGAAGCTGCATAAACTGGAGGATGAGGGGGACCGCCGCGCGACTAAGCTTTTAAAGCTGGTGGGAGAGCCGTCAAATTTCCTGTCTACAATACAGATAGGTATTACGCTTGCCGGTTATCTCGGAAGTGCTCTGGCAGCGGAAAACTTTTCGGGTTATCTTGTGAACTGGATTTACTATGATTTGGGCTTTACGCTTATTTCGCAGACTGCGCTCAACATGGTTGCTATTGTGCTTATCACAATAATTCTTGCATATTTTACGCTGATATTCGGCGAGCTTGTGCCGAAAAGAATTGCCATGCAGAAGTCCTATGAGTGGTCTTGTATGGCATACGGAGTTGTTTCGGGCATTGCCTTTGTAATGAACCCTATTATACGTTTCCTCGCGTTTTCTACGAATTTAGTGCTTCGTGTAATGCACTTAAAGACCGAGGCTGAGGATGAAAATGTAACCGAGGAAGAAATCCGCATGATGGTTGACATCGGCGAGGAAAAGGGAAATATCGATGAAAACGAAAAGGAATGGATACAGAATGTGTTTGACTTTGACGACTTGAGCGTGCGAAGAGTTATGACACAGAGGACAGACGTCATTGATATTGATGTTGAGGACAGCGCTGATGAAATTCTTGCTGTTATCGAGAGAACAGGTCTTTCAAGGTATCCTGTCTATGAAAACAACAGGGATAATATTATAGGTATTTTGTATGCGAGAGATTTTCTGCTGGCAAGGTCAAAAAACGAGAATGTCAGCGTGCGTGATATTTTGAGGACTGCGTATTTTGTTCCTGAGACAATACACGCCGATACGTTATTTGCCGATATGCAGAAAAATAAAATGCATATAGCCGTAATTATTGACGAGTACGGCACAATGGAAGGTATTGTCACACTTGAGGATCTGCTTGAGGAGATTGTCGGAAATATTTATGACGAGTTTGACCCTGAGGAGGAGCCTGATATTATAAAGCAGGGTCCAAACATGTGGAAGGTTTCGGGCAATACGCCTATCAATGAACTTTCTGAAGAATTGGATACCGACTTTGGCGATGACGAGGATTTTGATACAGCTGCGGGACTTGTAATCAGCCTGCTCCAGGAGGTTCCTAAGGACGGAGTGGTGTATGACGTGGACGCTTACGGGCTTCATTTCCATGTTTCCGCCGCTGCAAATCACAGAATAGAGACAATTTATATAAGAAAAGATGCTGATGCGTCAAAGAAAGGCGAGAGCGCATAAGCTTGTCATCTGGCAGGGGCAGAGCCTGCGCGGAAAAAATGCCGCCGGCATTTAATTATACCAGCGGCGTCATGACCGGCGTAAAACGTGGACCTACACTTATAAAATACTGGTGGACTTTTTCGATGAAAGAGTCCGCCTCTTTTTTGTCATGTCCCAGAAAATGGAGCTGCTGTTCTAGATAGTAGCGCAGATATGTATCGGTATCTATTTCACCGGGATGTGTAAGCGCATAGTCGACAACGACCGGCTTAATTGCAGAAATACTCAGCGTTGCAAGAGTGGTGTATGACGACGACTGAGCGTAGGCTTGCGAGTACCTGAAAAACACATCTTGTATATGCTGCTGCGTGGTGCGGCGGTTTTTCGGCTCTGCTATAAATTCGTGAAAGAAGCGGCCGTAATTGTCATTTGTAATACACAGATATAATTCCACAGTACTTGAAAACAGAAACAGAGTTAATTCATCCATGTCAGGGAAAAAATCTTTTATCATTTCATCAAAGCTGCTTCTTATACTTGAGTAAATAATCCGCCCCATCTCATTTTTGTTTTTAAAATAGTAATTCAGCAGACCCAGGTTTGTATTGGCTTTATCTGAAATCATTCTCGCGGTTGTTTTATAGAAACCGTATTCAAAAAATAAATCTCTTGCGGCATATAAAATTTTGTTTTTGGTATCTTCGCCTTTTGACATATTATCCCCTCCTTTGTGACTTTATTAATCACTTATACGAATATAACACTGAAAATGTCCCAATGTCAAATAATGTCATACAAAATTAATACATACCGCGTAAATATTTTATATTATGGGTTAATGACACTTACGGGATGCCCCTCCAGAAAAGCCCTGAAATTGGAAATCGCGACAGCTACGGAGCGCAGTCTTGAAGTTTTCGGGAGATAGGCGATGTGGTCTGTTATGGTAGCGTTATCACAGTGAAGAATTGCGAGGTCATGACGCGGAGGCTCCTCGCTTATGACATCAAGACCGGCGGCATATACTTTTCCTGAATTTAATGCGTCCACCAAATCCTGCTCCGCAATCAGTCCGCCCCGTGAAGTGTTGATTAATATTACGCCGTCCTTCATTTTTGAGATTGTATCCCTGTTAATCATTTCTTTTGTGTCGGCGGTCAGAGGAGTGTGAAGTGAGATAACATCAGAACGGGAGAGAAGCTCAGGGAGCGAAACCTGTTCAATAAAGCTGTACTCTTCGCCTTTTTTGGTGTGGCGGCTGTAGGATATGACCTTCATTCCGAAGCCGTTTGCTATCTTAGCTGCGCAGCAGCCTATTTTTCCAAGACCGATAATACCGAAGGTAAGACCGTTTAGCTCAATCTGGTCGCTTAAGCCGAACATATAATTGGGAGCTTTGTCATTTACCCAGTCGTGAGTTTTGACATATGTGCTGTGAAGCTCTACCTTATGACATATATCCAGAAGAAGCGCAAAGGCAAATTCCGCGATAGTGCTTGCTCCGTAAGCGGTGTTTGTGACAGTAACCCCGTAGCGGTGAGTGAGCTCCACATCAAACTCTTCATATCCGTGAGCAAGCCCTGCCATATATTTAAGTTTAGGGTGTTTTTTGAAGAATTCTTCGGTGATAAGGCTTTTTCTAAGATATACGCCAATAACGGCTTCAGTGTCCGCATCGATAATGTCACTTATCTCATCAGAAGACAAACTTTTGTCATATATATAATAGTGGCATTCTGTATCGGGAACGGATTCAAGCATGTGCCACCGTTCCGTCATGTCCTCAAGCGTTATGTCGCTGCTCTTTGGTTTTGATATAAGTACTTGAACCTTCATAATCATATACCTCCTGCTTATTTATGTTTGATAGAAAAGAGTATAAATTATACATGTATAAAAGTCAAGAAATAAAATTCAAGATTCTGAGATTAAAAACTAAATGCTGTCTGACTCGTTGGGGACGGTAAAACGACAAAAACAGCTTAATTTTATTAAGTCAAAACAATGAAATACTAAAAATATTAACGAAATTTGAAAACAGGTATTGACAACTGACTTATACGCGTATAATATGAGCGCATACAAAAACAAAGCAACACAGGTAACTGCATAAGATAAGGGCTTAAGCTTACAGGAAGAAATTACTGTAAGACAGCAAAATCTGAATAAAGAGCAAGGAGAGGTGATTAAGATGGAAGCAAATGAACGCGTCAGCGGTCTGGGAACAAAAAAAATATTTCCGCTGATTGTTTCCATGTCTATTCCGGCGATATGCGGAAATATAACCACCGCGTTATATAATGTAGTTGACAGATTATTTGTCGGGCAGTTCGTTGGAAGAAATGCGTTGGGTGCAATCGGTCTTATGTTTCCGTTGAATAATGTCACCTCAGCTATAACAGTTTTGCTTACAGTCGGCGGCGGCGCATTAATTTCCCTGTCATTGGGAAGAAAGGAAAAGGAGATAGCTGACAGGGCGTTTACAAATATTGTTGTGATGGGTGCGATACTTGCATTTATAACAACGGTGTTTTTTTTCCTGTTCGCGGACCCGCTCATATCATTGTGCGGAGCGAGGGAAAGTTCGGCGCTTCATGACCAGGCAGTTTCGTATCTGAGGATTGTGGCAGTTGGTCAGTTTTTTCAGATAATGAATTTAGGTCTGGCAGGGGCAATCCGAGCGGAGGGAAATGTAAAATATTCAATGGTTGTCTCGATGATAGGAGCAATCCTCAATGTCGGGTTAGATGCACTGTTTATCATAGTATTTAACGGCGGACTTGAGGGGGCGGCAATAGCTACAGCGATAAGTCAGGTGGTCGGAGCGCTGGCAAGCGCCTCTTATTTCATAAGAAAAAAAGGCGTGCTCAGGTGGGCTGGGCTGAAAAATACAGGTTTCAGACAGATGCTTGAGATTGCCGGACTTGGCATAGCGCCGGCAGTGTTTCAGGCGTTTGGACTTGTCAATAATCTGATTACCAACAATTCACTTATGATATACGGTGACAGGGAAATGGGAGCCGGAGGCGGAGATTTGGCAATATCGGCTTTATCGGTGGTAAGTACCGTTGAGAGTATCGCGTTAATGGTAGTTCTCGGCATGAACAATGCAATTTCGACAATTATCAGTTATAACTACGGTGCGAAACAGTACAAAAGAACGAGAGACGCGGCTCTTATAGGTCAGGCGATAGCGTTTGTCATATGCACGATAGTATGGCTGCTTATGATGTTTGTGCCTCAGGCGCTGTTTGCGATATTCAGCAGCGGAGACACGCAGCTTGCAGAATACGGAGCTATGGCGATGAGAAAATCAAAAATTATGATTTTGTTCCTGGGCTCTCAGACGCTTGCATCGATGTATTTCTCAGCAATAGGAAAACCTAAGGTGGCGACGCTTATATCTATAAGCAGAAACGGATTGTTTTTAATCCCCGCGCTGCTTATACTTCCCGGATTTCTGGGACTTGACGGAGTGCTTTACAGCTCAAGCGTATCGGATTTCTGTTCTTTGGTGCTTGTGTCATTCATATACATAAAAGGAATTCTACAACTGAATAAAAAAGAAAAAGAGAAAAATAGATATAGCAAAGGCGCTGTTGAGTAAATACAACAGCGCCTTTTTCGCTATATAAGACGCAAACAAAGGGAAAGGGAGAAAAGGAGGAGAAGCATATGCTGAAGTATATTTTAAAGAGGTTAGGGTTAGGAGTAATAACTCTGTTTGTTCTGATTACGATTACGTTTTATCTCACAAGGCTGATGCCGGGAAATCCTTTTGCATCAGACAATATTTCAGACACAGCTAAGGCTCAGCTTAATTCAAAATACGGATTGGATAAACCGCTTGACCAGCAGTACATTCTTTACATTAAAAATCTTCTTCACGGGGATTTGGGAGTCTCATACAAGAAAACCGGCGTTTCGGTAAACACGATAATAGCTCAGGGACTTCCCAATACAGTTTCACTCGGACTTACGGCGTTTATATTTTCACTTGTTGTCGGGGTGGCTATGGGTATCTGGATGGCGGCGACTAAAAGAGAGTGGGTCAGAGGAATTCTGCTTACGGGAACGACGCTGGGAGTAAGTATACCCAACTTTGTGTTTGCAATCCTGCTGATGCTGGTGTTCGGTGTTTATCTCAAAGTGCTTCCGGCAACAGGGCTTTCAACGCCGCAGCATTATGTGCTTCCGGTGATTGCAATGTCGGCATATCCTATTTCTCAGATTTCAAGGCTGGTACAGTCAAGCTACAGCGAGGCGATGAATCAGGATTATGTGGTAATGGCAAAGGCGAAGGGGCTTAAGAAGAGCACAATTACATTTAAGCATATTTTAAAGAACGCAATTCTTCCGGTAATAACTATTGCCGGCCCGATGATAGCGTTTCTCCTGACAGGAAGCTTCGTTATCGAAAATGTATTTGCCATTCCGGGTATCGGACGGGAGTTTGTAAACGCCATTTCCAACAGAGATTACACGATAATTATGGGAATGACAATTTTTATAGGAGCGATGATTATCGTGTGCAATCTGATTGTGGATATTATATCTGCGATTGTTGACCCCAGAATAAAGCTTTCAAAGTAGGAGGTATCGGCTATGTTAAGTAAATCAGAATATTTTGAACATATAGACGCAAGCGAAAAAAACGACGAGTTTATTGCCATAGAGAGCAAGAGCTTTTTCAGGGATGTGTGCGAGAGATTTGTAAAAAATAAAAGAGCAATGGCAGCTCTTATAGTATTTCTTATCATAGCTCTTATGGCGATTTTCGGGCCTGTGATTTCACCCTATTCATACGACGGCATGGATACATCGATTATGAATCAGAAACCGAGCGCAGCTCACTGGTTTGGAACTGACCGTTTCGGCAGAGACCTTTTTACCAGAGTTCTCTATGGAGCGAGAATAAGTCTTATGGTAGGGATTGTAACCGCGGCAATAAATACTCTTATCGGAATAATTTACGGAGGTATCGCAGGTTATGTGGGAGGCCGTGTGGATATGTGGATGATGAGGCTTACGGATATACTCTATTCCATTCCGGAGCTCCTGTACATAATACTTATAATGCTGATTTTCGGCTCAAACGTGCGAAGCATCATAATCGGAATATGCGTTTCGGGCTGGGTTTCTATGGCGCGAATGGTGCGCTCGCAGATTATCACGTTAAAGGAGCAGGAGTTTGCTCTTGCAGCCTTTGTGCTGGGGGCAAGCAGCAGCAGAATACTTTTTAAGCATCTGATTGTCAACTCGCTTGGAACAATCATTGTAACAGTCACGCTGATGATACCGCAGGCGATTTTCATGGAAGCGTTCTTAAGCTTCGTCGGAGTCGGTATTTCGGCTCCGATGGCAAGTCTCGGAACACTGGCGCAGGATGCGAGAACTTATCTTGAGATATTTCCGTATCAGATGCTGTTTCCGGTTGCGGCAATCTGTGTGACGATATTCAGCCTGAACTTTATCGGCGAGGGTCTGAATTCAGCATTAAATCCTAAGGGAAAGAGATAAGGAGGCGGGCTCTATGAAACTCTTGGAAATAAAAAATCTTACTACGGAATTTAAGACGGGACAGGGAATTGTCAAGGCGGTAAGAAATGTGAATTACAGCCTTGAAAAAGGAGAGATATTAGGCATTGTCGGTGAGTCCGGCTCGGGAAAGAGCGTGGGAATGCTGTCGCTCATGGGGCTTTTGGCGGATAACGGAAAAATTGTATCAGGCAGCATAGTATTTGACGGCGAGGAGATTTCACCGATAAGCGAAAAATACATAAACAACAAAAAGGCATACGATAAGAGGATGCAGGAAATAAGGGGAAATGACATAGGAATGATTTTTCAGGACCCGATGTCTTTCCTCAATCCCATATTAAAGGTAGGAACGCAGATTGAAGAACAGATTTTGAGACATACGAAGTGCTCCAAAAAAGAGGCGAGGGAGAGAGCGATAGAGCTTATGAAAAAGGTCGGAATACCGAGTCCCGAGAAGAGAATTGACCAGTATCCGTTTCAGTTTTCAGGAGGTATGAGACAGAGAATTATAATTGCGATTGCGCTCTCCTGCAATCCTAAGCTGATTATTGCAGATGAGCCGACAACGGCGCTCGACGTTACAGTTCAGAGCCAGATACTCGAGCTTCTTCAGCAGATAGCCGAGGAGACGGGAACTGCGGTTATTATGATTACTCACGATTTGGGAGTAGTGGCGACGATGTGCCAGAAAATCAATATTATGTACGGCGGACAGATTGTTGAGCACGGCACGACGGACGAGATTTTTTATAATCCGAAGCATCCGTACACAAGAGGGCTTTTGAGGAGTATAGGAACACATTCAAACGGAGAGAGGCAGTCGCTTATACCTATTCCCGGAACGCCGCCCGATTTGCTTAAGTTAAATTCCGGCTGCGCGTTTATGCCGAGATGTGATAAAGCAATGAAGATTTGTAAGGATTACATGCCGTGCAGAAAGGATTTTTCGGAAAATCAGTATTGCAGCTGCTGGGAATACTGTAAGGAAAAGGCGGATGAAATCGTGGCTGAACAGGAGCTGTCATCGGCGAAGGAAAACGCAGCGGCAGCGACGGGAAACGGAAAAATTAAGAGAGCGGCAGCCCGCATGGGCGCTTAGACAGAAACGGAGGCGGAGCTTATGGCAGAAACGGTAAAAGAAGCAACACCGATTGTTCGTGTGAAGGAGCTTGAAAAATATTTTCTGGCAAAAAGAGGGTATATTCATATGAGCCAGTACGTAAGAGCTGTAGACGGCATTTCTCTTGAGGTAATGGAGGGCGAAACCGTCGGGCTTGTAGGGGAGAGCGGCTGCGGAAAGTCAACCCTCGGAAGAACAATTATGAAAATATATGAGCCAACAGGAGGAGAAATTTATTACCGGGGTCAGAATATAACAAAGTTTGGAAGCAGGAAAATGCACAATTTGAGGAAAAGCATGCAGATGATATTCCAGGACCCTTACGCCAGCCTCAACCCGAGATTTACAATCGGAGACATTATCGAGGAGCCGATGGTTATTCACAATATGTATACAAAGGCGGAGAGAAAGGAAAAGGTATATGAGCTGCTTGAGCTTGTAGGCTTAAAGCCGGACCATATCAGAAGATATCCGCATGAGTTCTCGGGCGGACAGAGACAGCGTGTAGGTATAGCGAGAACTCTGGCGCTCAATCCTGATTTTATAGTGTGCGACGAGCCTATTTCGGCTCTGGACGTATCTATTCAGGCTCAGATTATCAATCTGCTTGAAAAAATACAGGATGAGCAGGGAATTTCATATCTGTTTATCGCTCATGATTTGGGAATGGTTAAGCATATAAGCCACAAAATCGGTGTTATGTATCTTGGGCATCTCGTTGAGTTCGGGGATGCCGATGAGGTGTATAATCATCCGCTTCATCCATATACTGAGGCGCTCATGTCTGCTGCGCCTATTCCCGACCCGAAGCTTGCAAGGAGCAGCAGGAGAATAATGCTGAAGGGCGAAATTCCGAGCCCGCTCGATATACCGAGAGGCTGCCCTTTCGCGTCGAGATGTCCGAGGTGCAGGGAGGAATGTCTCGCCGGACCTCCGATTATGGTAAATGTCGGCGACAGAAAGGTTGCATGTTTTGACTATCTTTAAAAGGATGACAGGTATTTGCGGCAAGGGCGCCTATACGGCGGTCCGGCGCGCAAATCTGTTAATAAATGCCGTTATGGGCGGAGAAAAAAGCATTCCTATAGGGAATGAAATTTGAACTTTGAAAAAATAAAATCTCCCCGTATGATGTATATGAGTTTCGC
>CALWKC010000038.1 GCA_944381165.1 uncultured Lachnospira sp.
GACCATATCGTTGCCGCAAAAAATATTTATGGCGGAACATATAATTATCTTGCTCATACAATCGTTGATTACGGCGTTACAACAACATTTGTTGACCCTCTTGATTTAAACAGCATTGAGAATGCCATTCAGGATAACACTAAAGCTGTTTATATTGAGACGCTTGGAAATCCGAATTCCGAGGTGGCTGATATTGAGAGCATCGCAAAGCTTGCGCATGCGCATAATATTCCGCTTGTTATTGACAGCACATTTGCGACGCCTTATTTAGTGCGTCCTATTGAGTACGGAGCGGATATTGTTATCCATTCTGCCACAAAATTTATCGGAGGACATGGTACAACTATCGGCGGTGTGATTGTTGACAGCGGAAAGTTTGACTGGAAGGCTTCGGGGAAATTCCCTCAGCTAACTGAGCCAAATGAGAGCTATCATGGCATAAGCTTTGTTGACTCGGCGGGTCCGGCAGCATTCGTAACAAGAATAAGAGCAATTCTTTTAAGAGATACAGGAGCGTCTATATCGCCTATACATTCATGGATTTTTCTTCAGGGTCTTGAGACGCTTTCACTCAGAGTTGAACGCCATGTTGAAAACGCTCTCAAGGTAGTCGATTACCTGTCAAAGCACCCGCTTGTAGAGAAGGTCAATCACCCGGCAGTTACAACAGACCCAAGTCAGCAGGCTCTTTACAGAAAATATTTTCCTAACGGCGGAGGTTCGATTTTCACATTTGAGATTAAGGGTGATGAGGAAACCGCAAAGAGATTTATAGATAACCTTGAACTGTTTTCGCTTCTGGCAAATGTTGCGGACGTTAAGTCGCTTGTTATTCACCCTGCTTCAACGACACATTCTGAGCTTAATGCGCGCGAGCTTGAAGAGCAGGGAATAAAGCCTAACACAATCCGTCTCTCTGTCGGAACTGAAAATATCGACGATATTATCGAGGACTTGGAAGAGGCATTCAAAGCTGTTGCAGAGTAAAGTGGTTTTGGGCGGAAGTTGACAGAATTTATATGTAATGATAGTATAAAAATATAAAGTCGGTCGTAAATATGAAACTTAAAAGCTCAGGAGGGGGGATTTTCAATGAGCAGAAAAAAGAAAAAGACTATATTTGCAGTATGTGCAGCAGCGGTAATTGTCATAGGTTTTCTGATATACTTTCTTATGTGGGGAATTATACTGCCAAGAAAGACAATATATTTTCTGGACAATAAAGTTGAATTAAAATACGAAAGAAAAAAGCGCTATAACGGAATAGTATCCGTTATATATAAGGATGCTGAAGGAAATGAGTATACGTTTAACAGAAACGGAAAGCTGACCGGATATTACGACACGGCTGACGGAGCTGATTTTCCGGCTTCAGGCGGAGGAGGCATACAGCCCGCAGACGGTACGGACGAGGCTTTAATGGCGGCGCTTGAACAAAAGGCGAGGGCTGTGTTTGAAGAATTGATTATCGACAAGAGCAGAAGCTCTCAGTATGAGTTCAGAACAGAAGGCATATTTACCTCGTATGGAGAATGTATATTCTCTTTTGTGAAAAAGATTAACGGGTTTAATACTAATGATACATTGAGTATAGGCTTGGACAGAAACGGAATGGTTAAATCTTATATCGGCAACCGTCAGGGGCTGTTTGATGAACTGGTTGTGGACACAGCGGTATCCGATGTGGAGCAGTTTGTAAAGGAGAAGGTCAATTCAAAACACCCGGGTGCAAAGTATGAAATGGACGGTATGACGATAGACAGGAAAAACAGTAAATTTTTTATAAATTGTTATGTCGTAGTTGAAACCGAAGAACATATTTTAGCGGAAACATATGAATATAAACTGGAATAAATTTTCATGCTCTTTTTGAAGCCTTACAATTATTTTATGCTTGTATTGTCTGTTTTTATGTGCTAATATGTAAACAAATATTGAAAAGACTATGACGGAAAGAGTAGTGTAGTACAGACATACAGAGAGGACGGCGTTTGCTGAGAGCCGTCTATGGAACTGATTACATGAAGACCATTCTCTGAGTCGCGCGTGAAAGAAAGCACGGAAGGCTTTTTGTAAGCGCTGCCGCGTAGCTGCGTTAAATGCTTGGGAGTAATCCTGTTAAGTAAAAGATAAGGTGGAACCGTGCAACGCACCCTTAGACAAGCTGTGAGCTGTCTTGGGGTGCTTTTTTCAATATTGAAAATTTCAGTAATATATAATATAAGGAGAGAAGATTTACAATGGTAGATTTTAAAAATGATGAGAGATTAAACACTTTAAATCATTCCTGCGCTCATCTTATGGCTCAGGCAGTCAAGCATTTGTATCCCGAAGCAAAGTTCTGGGTAGGACCTGTCGTATCGGAGGGCTTCTATTATGATATTGATTTGGGCGATAATGTAATCAGAGACGAGGACATTGCAGCCATAGAAAAAGAAATGAAAAAAGTAGCCAAAACCGGCAAGAAAATCATACGCCGTGAGATTTCAAAGCAGGAGGCTTTGGAGCTTTTTAAGGACGACGAGTATAAGCTCGACCTTATCTCAAACCTTGAGGACGGAAATATTACATGCTATGATCAGGGGGATTTTACCGACCTATGCCGCGGACCTCATGTCGACAACGTGAAGCTCTGCCGCAATTTCAAGCTTATCAAGCATTCGGGCGTTTACTGGAAGGGCGACAGCAAGAATAAGGTGCTCCAGAGAATTTACGGAGTATGTTTCCCTACGCCTGAGGAGCTTGAAGAGCATCTCAAGCTTCTTGAGGAGGCAAAGGAGCGCGACCACAGAAAAATAGGAAAAGACATGCAGCTTTTTATGGTTGACGATTTAATCGGACGCGGTCTGCCTATGTTTCTTCCAAAGGGCTATATCATATGGCAGGAGCTTGAAAATTATATCAAGGCTAAGGAGAGAAAGGCGGGGTATCTCCATGTAATGACGCCTTGTGTCGGAACGGTCAATCTCTACAAAACGTCAGGTCACTGGGACCATTACAAGGAAAATATGTTCCCGGCTATGGAGGTTGAGGGCGAATCGTTCGTATTAAGACCAATGAACTGTCCTCACCATATGATGATTTATGCCAACAGAATGCACTCATATAAGGATCTCCCTATCAGAATTGGCGAGATTGCCCATGATTTCAGATTTGAGGCGAGCGGAACGCTTAAGGGTATCGAGAGGGGAAGACATTTCTGCCAGAACGACGCGCACCTTTTTGTAACACCTGAGCAGATTAAAGATGAGTTTTCAAAGGTTGTTGATATGATTTTCAGCACCTATAAGGATTTCAATATAACGGATTACCGCTGCGTGCTGTCTCTGAGAGACCCGGAGGATAAGGAGAAGTACCACGATGACGATGAGATGTGGAACAAGGCTGAAAATGCTCTGAGAGAGGTTCTTAACGTTCTGGGAATAGAGTATACGGAAGAGATAGGCGAGGCTGCGTTTTACGGCCCTAAGCTTGACGTCAATGTTAAGCCTGCTGTCGGAAATGAGTACACGCTCTCTACATGCCAGCTTGATTTCTGTCTGCCGGCTAAGTTTAATCTCTCGTATATTGACAAGGACGGAGAGAGAAAGACGCCTGTTGTGCTTCACAGAGCTATACTCGGCTCACTCGACAGATTTATGGCTTATATATTAGAGGAGACAAAGGGTAATCTTCCGCTTTGGCTCGCGCCTGTGCAGGTAAGAGTTCTGCCTGTTACAACTGATAAGGAAGAGCTTGTAAATTACGCAAAAGAGGTGTGCGACGCGCTTGAGGCAAAGGACATCAGAGTTGAACTTGACGGGCGTGCAGAGAAACTCGGCTATCGTATGCGCGAGGGACAGGTGCAGAAGGTGCCTTATCTTCTTGTTATCGGAAATAACGAGAAAGACGAGAGGACGGTTTCATACAGACTTCACGGTGAAATGAACACAACGACAGTTTCTCTTGAAGAGTTTGTCGAAAAGATTAAAAATCAGATTGACAGTAAAGCCTGAAAAGTAATGTATTATAACGGCTGCCGCAAAATAATTTTCTAATTTTGCGGCAGCCTGTGTTTTTTGGAGGAATTTTATTTTATGGGGAAATATATAATGGCATTAGACCAGGGGACTACAAGCTCGAGATGTATATTATTTGACAGAGACGGTGCGATTGTCTCAAAGTCCGCAAAAGAGTACGAGCAGTTATATCCAGAGGAGGGCTGGGTTGAGCACAGACCTATGGAAATATGGTCGTCACAGCTCGCTGTTGCGATTGAGGCTATGGCTATGGTAAACGTATCAGCGAGGGATATTGAGGCGATAGGCATAACTAATCAGCGTGAAACAACAATAGTGTGGGATAAAAATACGGGAGTTCCTGTTTACAATGCGATTGTATGGCAGTGCCGCAGAACTGCGCCTGCGATTGAAAGACTGTGTTCTGACGGAATGGAGGGAACAATTAAGGAAAAGACAGGTCTTATTCCTGACGCCTATTTCAGCGCTACAAAGATTGCATGGATTCTGGAAAATGTTGAGGGTGCCAGACAGAGAGCCGAGAGGGGTGAGCTGCTTTTTGGAACTGTTGACACATGGCTTATCTGGAACCTTACCAAAGGCCGTGTTCACGTCACTGATTACACAAATGCAGCCAGGACAATGCTTTTTAATATTCACACTCTTAAGTGGGACGAAGAGCTTTTGAAATATTTTAATATCCCTGCCTGTATGCTTCCTGAAGTTTATCCGTCAAGCCATATATATGGAGTGACGGACGCCTCTGTATTCGGAAGTCAAATCCCAATAGCGGGGGCTGCGGGAGACCAGCAGAGTGCATTGTTCGGACAGTGCTGTTTTGAAGAGGGAGAGGTCAAAAATACATACGGAACAGGTTGCTTTCTTCTTATGAACACGGGGAAGAAACCCATCTATTCATCAAACGGACTTTTGACTACGCTGTCGGCAGGAAGCACACTTGACACGCCGGAGTATGCGCTTGAGGGAAGCGTGTTTGTAGCCGGGGCGGTTGTACAGTGGCTTAGAGATGAGCTAAGAATGGTGAGGGATGCCGCCGCTACCGAAAATTATGCGATGAGAGTAAAGGATGCTGCGGGGGTTTATATAGTACCTGCGTTTTCAGGGCTGGGAGCACCTTATTGGAATCCGTATGCGAGAGGAACGGTTGTCGGGCTGACAAGAGGAACGAAAAAGGAACATTTTGTGAGAGCGGCATTGGAGTCTGTTGCCTATCAGGCAAATGATGTAATCCGGGCTATGGAGGAGGCATCAGGCATTAAACTTACCGGGCTTAAGGTTGACGGGGGCGCGAGCGCAAATAATTTTCTTATGCAGTTTCAGGCTGATATTACAGGTGAAAGCGTTATACGTCCTGCGTGTATTGAGACCACAGCGCTGGGGGCGGCGTATCTTGCGGGACTTGCGTCAGGTTACTGGAAGGACAGGGAGGAAATCAGGCGAAACTGGAGCTTCGGAGCCTCATACGAGCCGGAAATGTCAGATGCAAGGCGGGATAAGCTCCTGAGAGAATGGAAACGTGCAGTCGACTGCGCGCTTTACTGGAGCAGAGGTGCAGACATATAAATTTTCTGGACAAAAAATAATATTATTGATATGATATTAATATATATAATTTGCAGCTTATAAAAGTAGTCTAAACAGAAGGGGGAAGGTTTATGGAACTGGAATTAGAGCACTTAAGCAAAACATACGGAACGGTACAGGCGTTAAAGGATATTACCTACACGTTTAAGCCGGGAATTTATGGTATTCTCGGAGCAAACGGGGCAGGCAAGAGCACTATGATTAACCTGATTACAGACAATGTATCGAGAGATAAGGGAGCTAACGGCGGAACTATCAAGTATGACGGCGAGGATATTCTCAAGCTGGGAAAGAAGTTCAGGGGAATTATCGGCTATATGCCGCAGCAGCAGGGGTTTTATGAGGATTTTTCTCCGAAGGCGTTTCTCAGGTATATGGCTGAGATTAAGGGCGTAAAGGGCAGAAACGAAAAGGGACAGACGGTTAAGGAGCAGATTGATGAACTTCTGGAGGTTGTCAATCTTACGGGAGTTGCCTATAAGAAAATCGGCGGATTTTCAGGCGGTATGCGCCAGAGAGTGCTGCTTGCACAGGCGCTTCTCGGAGACCCTGATATTTTAATTCTTGACGAGCCGACTGCCGGGCTTGACCCTAAGGAGAGAATTGCAATACGAAATTATATTGCTCAGCTTTCACGCAATAAGATTATACTTTTTGCTACACATGTTGTGAGTGATATTGAGTGTATAGCGGATTATGTGCTTCTCCTTAAAAAGGGCGAGATTATCGCAATGGGAACGCCTGTTGAGCTTATTGAGAAAATGCACGGAAAGGTTGCTGAGATTACCTGTACGCTTGACGAGGTGGGAGAGCTTCAGGAAAAGTATCATATAGGCAATATTCGTCAGAGAAAGAACGGAATTGCGCTTCGTCTTGTGGGTGATGAGCTCCCGGAGGAAGCCGTTCCGGTTGATGAAAATATAGACTTAGAGGATGTATACTTGTATTATTTTGAGTAAGGAGAGCTTTGGTTAATGAGATTTGCTCACATTTCAGACCTGCATATCGGCAAGAGAGTGAATGATTTTTCAATGCTTGAAGACCAGAGATATATTTTAGATGAGATAATTAAAATCATTACACAGCAGAAGGCTGACGCAGTGCTGGTGGCAGGGGACATATACGACAAAACCCAGCCTTCGGCAGAAGCGGTGGCGCTGTGTGATGATTTTTTTTACGCGCTGGCAGAGCTTGATAAACATATTTTTATAATAAGCGGAAATCATGACTGTCCGGAGCGGATTGCCTACGGCGCGAGAATTATGGAGAATTGTAAGTTTCATATAGCGTCTGTTTATAACGGAAATATCAAAAAGGTTTCGCTGAGTGACGAAGAGGGACGGGTAAACATATATCTGCTTCCGTTTATAAAGCCTGCAGGCATAAGACAGTATTTTGAAAATGAAAGGATAGAGAGCTACAATGACGCGCTCCGTGCAGTTGTTGAAAAGGCGGGGCTTTGCTGCGATGAGCGCAATGTTCTTGTGGCGCATCAGTTTGTCACGGGAGCGTCAAGGTGCGACTCAGAGGATATTACGGTTGGAACTTTGGACAATGTTGACGTAAATATTTTCGACGGATTTGACTATGTTGCGCTTGGACATATACACGGACCACAGCAGGCGGGCAGACCTGAAGTCCGTTATTGCGGCTCGCCTCTTAAATATTCGCTTTCGGAAATCAAACAGCAAAAGTCTGTTGCGATTGCAGACGTGAAAAAATCCGGCGTAGAGATTAAGACAGTTCCGCTTGAGCCTAAACGGCAGATGCGCCGTTTAAAGGGAGCGTTTGATGAGCTGGCTCAGGCGCAGCAGCATTTATTTAATAATGATGATTATATGTATATTACTCTGACTGATGAGCAGGACATACCTGATGCGATAGGACGGCTACGCACCTTTTATCCCAATATAATGAAGCTTGACTATGATAATGTAAGAACAAGAGGAGAGAGAGCCGAATTTGACAGGCAGACCTCACAAAGCAGGGAGAGACAGCCACTGGAAATGTTTGAAGAGCTGTATGAGCTTCAGAACAATCAGCCTATGGACGAGCAGCAGAGAGCTTACATTAAGAAAATTATTGAGGAGATTTGGACATGAGACCGCTGTATTTAGAAATGTCTGCTTTCGGACCGTATGCGGACGTTATGAAACTTGATATGGAAGCGCTCGGAGAGAAAGGTCTTTATCTTATAACAGGGGATACGGGAGCCGGAAAGACTACGATTTTTGACGGCATTTCATACGCGCTTTACGGCGAGGCGAGCGGAACAAACAGAACTGCGGAGATGTTGAGATGCCGCTGTGCAAGTCCTCAGACTCCGACATATGTTGATATGATTTTTGAACTCAGAGGGGATAGATACCGTGTGCGCCGCAACCCTGAATATATGCGTCCGGCAAAGCGCGGTCAGGCTGAGGGAAAGCTGACAAAGGAAGCCGCAGGAGCGGAGCTGCTGCTTCCTGACGGACGTGTTGTTACAGGACTTGGAAACGTCAACAGAGAAATTGTAAGTATCATGGGAATGGATAAAAACCAGTTTACCCAGATTGCAATGATTGCCCAGGGAGACTTTATGAAGCTTTTAGTTGCAGGGACAAATCAGCGCATTGAGATATTTAGAGAAATTTTTAAGACCAGGCCGTACCTTGATTTGCAGGAGCGTCTCAGGCAGGAAGCGGCGGCGCTTGACCGTCAGCTTAAGGACGCCGGAAAAAGTATAGAGCAGTATCTGTCTGGCGTGGATTTGGGGGAATATAAATCTGAATGTATTAATGAAGAGGTTATAAGGAGTGTTATCGGCAGTGACAGCACGCTTCTTGAAGAATTAGAGGAGAAAAACAGAAGGCTTAAAGAAGAATGTGCAGAGCTTGATATAAAAATGGGCAGGCTTCGGGAGACTGAGAGGACACAGGAGGATTACATCAGGGCGCTTGACACATATGCAGGGTTTGAAGAGGATTTTAAGCGATGCAGATCAGAATATGAGGAATGTCTTGCGCATGATGGCGAGAGAGAAAATCTGGCTGTTTCCATAAAAGAACACACCAAAGATTTGGAAAAATACAGTCAGGCAGAGAATTTGAAGCTTGAAAATGAAAGACTTGAGAATCTGATAGCTGAAATATCAAAAAAATTCGAGCTTGCGTCACAGGCTGTACAGAAATATATTTCTCATAAGGCGGAGCTTGAAAGCGAATATAAGGGTCTTGCCGGGTGTGAGGCTGAACGTGAGAAGGAACAAGCCGGACGCAGCCTTATACTTATACAGCTTGAGACAATAGACAAGCTGAAAGAAAGCTGTGCGGCAAATAAACAATATATTAATGAAGCATACAGAAAGGCAAAAGAATATAAAAACGTGCAGGATAAGCTGTCATATCAGCAGCAAAAATATAATATTCTTGAAAATTCATATTATGACGGTCAGGCAGGACTTCTCGCCGAAAGACTTGAGGAAAATGAGCCGTGTCCGGTGTGCGGCTCAATACTGCACCCGTCTCCGGCAAAGCGTGCGTCTGACATACCTTCAAAAGAAACTCTCGACAGAGAGAAAACAGCTCTGGATAGCCTGTCGAACTTACGTTCTGAACTCAGTTCACAATCCGGAAGCGCTCAGGGAAAGGCACTTACTGCTCACAGAGCGCTGGTTGAAGAGTGGAGAAAGCTTTCAGGTGACGATACATGTAACGGGGCTTCTGTTGAAACAATGGTCTCAGAGACGAAAGAGATTGAGGGCGGTCTTTTAAAGCTGTATTCAGAACGTAGAATGCAGCTTGAGGCATCAGACAAAAAAATTTCAGAAATAAACATATTAATTGAGCGAAAGAAAGCGCTTGAGGAAAAGCTGATGAAGTCTGACGAGCAGCTTGAGAAGCGAAAAATTGAAGCCTCCGAAAACGAAAAGACGCTTGAAGTAAAAAAAGAGACGCTTCGCCAGAAAAGACAGCAGTATAAAGAGCTGGCGTCACAGCTTAAATATGCGGGTATCGAGGAGGCGCAGAAGATTATATCTCAGGAGCTGCAAAGAAAAGAGAGTCTTGATGAGAAGTTTGAGAGCGTCAAAACGAAATATGACGATTTAAGGTTAAAGACCGAGACAGAAAAACAGAGAATTTCGGATTTAAAAAACAGGCTGGAAAAGTTTGCCGGTGAAAATCAGTCAGAAGATTTTCGTTCTGAAAAAGAAAATGAAATAAAGGAGCTTATTACGAGGCAGATTTCAGAGTGTGAAAGTCTGCGCCGTGAGAAGAATGAAATTTCAGAAAAGCTGGAAACACAGATAAGTGATTTGAGGATAAAAATCGGCGCCAACACTAAAGCCGCAGACGCCATTGCGAAGGTAAGCGATGAAATGGCTGACATACAAAAGAAATGGCAGCTTGTAAACTCTCTGTCTGCTACTGCGAACGGCAGCATTACGGGAAAAGAGAGAGTATATCTGGAGACATATGTACAGATGTCATATTTTGACCGTATTATTGCAAAGGCTAATATTCGTTTTTTGGAAATGACTTCGGGAAGATATGAGCTTAAGCGGAGCGAAAACGCAGCAAATCTCAGAAGCCAGAGCGGACTTGAGCTTGATGTTATAGACCATTACAATGCTGCTGTAAGAAGCGTAAAGTCGCTTTCCGGAGGCGAATCGTTCATGGCGTCGCTCTCTCTTGCATTGGGGCTTTCAGATGAAATTCAGTCGTCATCAGGCGGAATACAGATAGACACAATGTTTGTTGACGAGGGGTTTGGCTCGCTTGATGAAGAGTCTCTCGCACAGGCTCTCAATGCGTTATGGAGACTATCAGAGTCAAACCGCCTTGTCGGGATAATTTCACATGTGTCCGAGCTAAAGGATAAGATAGATAATCAGATAGTAGTTACAAAAAAGCGCACTGGAGGCAGTACAGCCAGGATTATCAGCAGTATATAAATACCCGTATCAGGCACAAAATCTTATGCCTGATACGGGTTTAAAAAGTTGAAAACTTTTATGTGCGGCTTACTCCTCGTCCTTAGGCAGACTCTGCATATATTTATGCATTGATTCTGCAACGATTTTGCTGTGGGCAACCGCCTCTACGACAGTTCGAGCGCCGTTTACAACATCGCCTGAAGCGAAGATGCCCGGACGTGATGTGTGACCTGTCTCGTCAGCCTCCAAGAGACCGCGGGAATTTGATTTGAGTCCCTCGGTGGTATTTACAAGACGGTTTTGAGGACCCTGACTGATAGAGATTATGACGCTGTCAGCTTCGTATAATTTTTCTGTGCCGTCCACCTCCGTGAATGAGCCGTCATCATTTTCTATTACATCTTTAAAAATTACTCCATTATCTTTAATTTCAACAGGTTTTTTATTGTATTCAAACTGAACTCCCTCGAGCTGCGCGTAACTGTATTCATAATGGCTTGCTGCTACTTCCTTTGTTATTGAAAAGCAAGTCAGAGTGTGAACGCCTTTTCGTATAGCTGTTCTGGCAACGTCCATAGCAGCGTTTCCGGCTCCTATTACGATAACTTTCTCGCCGAGATGATAGCTGTCAGGATTATTTAAGTAATTGATGCCAAAATGAACATTTCCAAAGGTCTCGCCTTTAATGTGGAGAGTATTAGGCTTCCATACGCCTGTTCCCACGAAAATAGCTTTATAGCCGTCGCGGAACAAATCGTTGATACTTATTGCGCTTCCTATGGTAGTATTAGGGCGGACTTTAATTCCTTTAAGATTAAGGTGACGGTATTCAATATCATCGAGCACGCTTTTCGGCAATCTGAACTCAGGTATACCGTATCTTAACACTCCGCCGATCTTATCTTTACCCTCAAATATAGTAACCTGATAACCATAGCGGGCAAGAATGATTGCGATAGTAATTCCGGCAGGTCCGGAGCCTATAATGGCAACACGCATACCGTTAGACTTAGCAGGACCGTTAGTCATCTGGTTGGCATAGGTTGTTGATATATAATTTTCAATAGAAGAGAAGTGAACCGGAGCGCCCTTTCTGCCCAGTACACAATGACCTTCGCATTGGTTTTCATGATTGCAGACGAGACTGCATACCGTTGTGAGCGGATTGTTCTCGAAAAGCATTTTGCCGGCCTCATTTAATTTATTTTCTTTTAATAGGCGAATTGCCATAGGAATGTTTGTGTTGATAGGACATCCCTTCTGACATTGTGGAACCTTGCACTGAAGACATCTGTTCGCCTCGTCCATAACGTGTAATGCCATATAAAAACCCTCCTGTTGGCTGCAATATTCTGCCGTACAGCTTGTCCGCACAGCAGTTAAAATAAACGGTAATCTGTATAAACCGTATAATTAATTATATGATATTGTGTGAAGAAATACAACGAAGATATTTATAGTTTTCGATAAACTGTAATGTACATAGTTGAAAAACAAGCCAGCCCTCCGATGAAATTTGACACGGGCTCAGCCATGAACACTCCGGTCACTCCAAGACCTCCTATGTGCGGCAGAATATAAATAAGAGGTATGACTATAAAAACCTTCCTGAATAATGAAAAGAATACTGCCTGCTTTGAACGGCCGAGCGCAGTAAAGGTTGACTGTCCTGCAAACTGGAACGACATCATAAAAAATCCGAAAAAATACACATGCATTGAGCTTATTGCGACACCAAGAAGCGCTGTGTCATTATTAAAAAGAAGAACAAGCTGTTTTGAAAAAAGCATAACAAATATCCATGCTGCAGATGTATATATAAGAAGAGCAACGGACATATAGAGTATAGATTTTTTTACACGCTTTTTTTCGCCTGCTCCGTAGTTAAAGCTGATAATAGGCTGTGCGCTGTTGGACACGCCCTGAACAGGCATCTGTACGACCTCGCGCACAGAATTGATTACTGTCATTGCGGCGATGTATATATCTCCGCCCCATGTAGAGAGCACAGAATTATTAACCATTTGAACAGCGCTGTTTGTGATTGACATTGTAAAACCGGAAAGTCCTAGACCGAATATTTTTAAAGTGCGTTTCATACTTAGTCTCATGCCTGTTTTTTCTATTTTTATAATGGTTTTCTTTCCCGTCAAAAAGCGAAGAGTCCAGAGAGCGGCTGCAAACTGGGAGATGACTGTCGCAAGAGCCGCCCCCTCTACGCCCATATTTGCTCCAAAGATAAAAACAGGGTCAAGTATAAGGTTGCAGAGAGCTCCGATAGAGACAGTCAGCATTCCGGTTTTTGCAAAGCCCTGTGCGTTTATAAATGAATTAAGACCGAGACTCAGCATTACAAATATAGTTCCGCACAGATAAATCGAAATGTATGAATCGGCGTAGCCGTATGTGGCTTCGCTCGCTCCGAGAAGATAAAGCGCCGGTTTTTTGACAGCAAAGCCCATAACGCTTATTATTGCGCCAAGAATTATAAGAAGCACAAAGGAATTACCGAGAATGCTGGACGCTTCCCTTTCGTTGCCTTTTCCGCGCTCAATGGAAAACAGAGGAGCGCCGCCCATGCCTACAAGGTTAGCAAATGCTATTGTTACCGTACAAATCGGAAATGCAACGCCGAGTCCGGTAAGTGCATTTGTTGAATCATAGGGGATTTTGCCTATATATATACGGTCTATTATGTTATAAAGTACGTTTACAAGCTGGGCAAGCGTCATAGGACCTGCCAGCCGAATCATATGACCTATAATACTGCCTTGCGAGAAGTCGTTTGTTGTTTTTGCGTCCTGTTTCATCTTTACATATTTCTCCTGTATTTAATGCATTATTGTTTAAAAGTAACAGTTCAGCCAGCGCCATTCGCAAAGCCGCGCCAGAGGCGCTTTCCCGCTGCTTCGCAGCTAACTTTGCTCATAATGGGGCGCTCAGCTCATAAGCTGTATGACAGGCAAATTCATGCAAGCATGATTTGTCTGTCATACAGCTTATGGCTGAACTGTTACGTTTAAATAGTTTAACATACTTTTTCCTTGACGCAAATAAAATCGTTTGCTAAACTTGTTTAAATAGATATATTGGCTTGTTTTATGGGTTGATTGGGGACGAATAAATGAATAAATTATTAAAAGATGAAAGTGTTAAGAAGATAATAATTTCAGGTACTATATTAATTCTTATTTATTGGGGAATTAATAATATTGATACAATCGGAAGCTATATCAGCTTTTTTTTTAAGCTTATAACTCCGTTTATTGTTGGCGCAGTCATAGCGTTTATATTTAATGTTCCTATGAGGAGTATTGAAAAACACCTTTTCAAAGGTCAAAAATATAACACGCCAAGATTTGCAAGGCTTCGAAGGGTATGTTCATATTTAATAACTCTTCTGTTTATAATACTGGTGCTTGCAGTTGTACTTATGGTGCTCATACCTCAGCTCACCAAGACTATCATGGATTTGCTTAAGGCTATTCCGGGTGCTGCCACAAATCTTCAGAACTGGGCTATAAGCCAGCTCAACGCATTTCCTCAGATAGAGGAGTATATAAAAAATATAAATATCGACTGGCAGGCGCTTCTCAAGTCTGCGGCTACATTCTTATCTGACAGTACAATGGGGGTTATCACAGGCGGAATAGGTGCGGTAAGCGGAATTATATCGGGAGTGACAACCTTTTTTATCGGTTTTGTATTTTCAATATATGTGCTGTTTCAGAAAGAGACGCTTTCAAGACAGGCAAAAAAAATTATGTATGCTCTTATGACTGAACAGAAGGCTGACAGAATGCTTGAAATATTAAGCATAACTGACAATACCTTTGCAAATTTTCTGTCAGGGCAGTGTCTTGAGGCTTGTATATTAGGCAGCATGTTTGTAATCACCATGTCTGTTCTGCGTATGCCTTATGCGCTGCTTGTCGGAGTTCTGATTGCGGTAACTGCCTTGATACCGATTGTGGGTGCATTCATAGGCTGTATAGTAGGAGCTATACTTATCTGTATATCAAATCCGATGCAGGCGATAGGTTTTGTTGCGCTTTTCCTTATTCTTCAGCAAATAGAGGGCAACCTCATATATCCGCATGTGGTAGGCAGTTCAGTCGGACTTCCGGGAATATGGGTTTTGGTGGCTGTTACTGTCGGAGGAAATCTGTTTGGTGTTGTGGGAATGCTCACGTTTATACCGATTTGCTCGGTTATATATGCGCTTTTCAGGGTATATATTAACAGAAGGATAAAGGCGAAGGGTGAGAAAGTAAAAGAAGAATGAATATGTTTAAATTTGTTAAAAATTTCTGCGGACATCTTTGTACGATTAATGAGCATAAGCTGCTTGTTATGAAATATTGTTTCAGAGTAGGTCTTTATAAACAGGGAATTTTACATGATTTATCCAAATATACTCCGACGGAATTTATACCCGGAGTAAAGTACTATCAGGGTGACAGGAGTCCGAACAACGCTCAGAGAGAAGCGGAGGGAAGTTCGGATGCATGGCTTCACCACAAGGGGCGCAATAAGCATCATTATGAGTACTGGATTGATTATCCTATGGATAAATCAGAAGGGCTTGTTGGAATGAAAATGCCGGTTAAGTATGTAGTTGAGATGTTCTGTGACCGTGTTGCTGCAAGCAGGATATATAACAAGGAAAAGTATACAGACTCCGATGCACTTGAATATTTTACAAAGGGCTTGGGACATTACGTTATGCATCCCGATACTGAGAAGCTGCTTTATAAGCTGCTGAAAATGCTTGCAGAAAAAGGAGAGGACTATACTTTTACCTATATAAAGAGAAGAATTCTGCATATAATGTAATTCGGAAAGGAACAGCTATGGCAGCGATGACAGAGCTTGAGGCTTATTATAATAAATTTAACGAAGAGAAAAGACTTCAATCCCGACATGGACGTGTGGAATTTAACACGTCCATGAAGTATATACACGAGTATTTACATGAATGTGAGATGAGCGGCTTTTCAAAATGTGAGATACGTGTGCTTGATATTGGCGCTGGAACGGGAAAGTATTCTGTTGCGCTTGCAGACGAGGGCTATGATGTAACTGCTATTGAACTTGTAAAGCATAATCTCGGACTTTTGAAGGCGAAGGGAAGTACTGTTAAGGCAAAACAGGGAAATGCACTCAATCTCTCTAAGCTTAAGGCTGATTATTTTGACGTGGTGCTGCTTTTCGGACCTATGTATCATCTTTTTTCGCGTGAGGATAAGGTCAAGGCTCTGAGGGAGGCAAAGAGAGTTACAAAGCCGGGGGGAGTTATTCTGGTTGCGTATGTTATGAATGAGTATGGTGTGATTACATATGCATTTAAAGAGCGAAATATTTTAAAGGTTATTGAGGAAAATCGTCTTACAAAAGATTTTCATACATGCAATTCTCCGGAAAATTTGTACGATTATGTAAGGCTTGAGGACATTGACGAGATAAATTCATTGTGCGGGGGGCTTTCGCGCATAAAGATAATTTCTCCTGACGGGGCGGCAAATTATATGCGTCCTTTTTTAAACCAGTTAAGCGAGGAAGAGTTTCAGTATTTTATGGAATATCAGCTTGCGGTGTGCGAGCGGGCTGATCTTATAGGCGCGGGGGCGCATACGGTGGATATATTGAGAAAGCTTGGGTGAGGTTATGTTTTGTGGTTAGTTGGGATAGTTTTAATTCTATTTGTTAGAAATTAAAGGTTGGCATTATTTACAAAATAACACTAAAATTTTTGTAAAAAAGATATAATTGACAAAAAAATAATGATAATTTACCCTATAATAGATTATATACAGTAATATATTCTGGCAAACTTATAGAAATATAGGGACGCAAAGTTGGGAGTCTAAGGTGGGGGTACGCTACGATAGTTCGGCTGCAATATTATATAATATTGCAGTTTTTTTGTATTAAGGAATAAATTTTTTATGACCCCTATATAAGAGATGTTATATTTTACAGGCAGGTTACCAAAATGAGAATAGCAGTATGTGATGATGAGAAAATTTTACGAAAACAGTTATCTGCTTACATAAAATCATATAGTGATAAAAGCTCAGTTGATGAATATGAAAATGGATGGGAATTGTTAAATTCAAATGTCTATTATGACATTATTTTTTTGGATATTGAGATGCCAGGTATCAATGGAATGGATGTTGCAGAAATATTAAGAAATAAGTGTGTTGATACTCATATAGTTTTTTTAACAAGTCATATTGAGTACATTTATGATGCTTTCAAAGTAAAAGCTTTTAGATTTTTGAACAAACCAATTAATATATCAGAACTTATAGAAGCAATGCGGGGAGTAGAAGCAGAAATCTTAAATAAGGAAAAAATTGTTATCAATCGAAAAGGAAGAATTTATTACATTAATTTAAAAGATATTGTTTATCTTGAGGCATTTGGTGACGGTACATACGTATATGATAAATACAATAATGTTTATGAATGTTCTGTTCAGTTAAAGGAATGGAATAAAAACTTACAAGGAAAAGGTTTTTTTAAAATTCATAAGTCTTTTATTGTCTCATTCCTGTATGTTAAAAAAGTCGAAAACCATCAGTTGGAATTATTTAACATAAGTAATTCATTTACAATTTCAAGAAGAAACCTGTCAATGTTTAAAGAAGAGTATCTTCAGTATATAAAAAACAATTCAAGAGTAATCTAGGAGAATATTTATATATGGTAACTAATATAATAAATTTAATTGTTGAATGTATGAAATTATTGGTTATTATGTGTGGTATTTTAAACTTTAAGTTTAACAAATCGAAGGCTGCGGTAACTATATTTTTTTCAACCATTATTATTTTAATATTAATTGGAATATATGATGGCTCGTATCAGATTTCCGGACTGATATTTTTGGCGGTTATCATATGTGGACTATCTGTCAAAGGAAAGTACAGGTTTATACTTTGTGTGTTGTCATTTTTTTGTATCTGCTGTATAGATGAGTTTTTGATGTTGATGATTAAATCCGCATTTAAAATTACTGATGAAATAATTAGCGTTAATCCTGCTGTTTTTTCGGCAGCAAATGCTTTTAGCCTGATTATACTGACTCCATTGGCAATGATTATGCAGAATTTATATTACAAGAATAAGCATATAGCTGAAATAAATCAGAAATTATTATATTCTCAAGAAAAATATTATCGTATGCTGCTCGAGAAGGAAAATGAAACACGTAAGTTTCGCCATGATATATCAAATCATATTTTGTGTGTAGATGCGTTACTCAAAGAACATAATTACGATGAAGCTGAAATATATTTGTCTGATCTTAAAAGTTCTATATCTGAATTAAAACCACGCTATCAAACAGGAAATATGCTTGTAAATGTAATTGTAAACGATATTTCAGGTAAGTATGAAAATGTAAACCTTGTGTGGACAGGCATTATTCCGGAAAAACTTCATATGTCAAATATGGATATTTGCATTATTTTTTCAAATGTTTTGGAAAATGCTTTTTGTGCGGCTTCGGATTGTATGTACAATGGCAAAGTTGAAGTTGTGATTAAATCGCTTTTTAACAGTCTTGATATTTATGTTAGAAATAATATGTCAAGACCGGTAGAAGAGAAAAAAGGTAAACTGATAACACAAAAATCTGATAAAAAAAATCATGGATTTGGAACAATGAATTTAAGAACATGTGTAAATATAAATGGAGGAAGTGTAGTATATAAATACACAGAAAGCATATTTACAACAGAGATTATACTTCCCAATGTAATATAAAAATACCGTTCACCCGATTTAAACTGCCGAATACCGTAAATGTATTGTTTTAAGATTTTACTCATGTTATAAATATAAAAAATTTAGTTTAAAGGAGCGTAATGAATATGCTTTATGCTCTTTTTGGGTGGCGGTAAAATTTAGCGTTAAAATGTTGAAATATGATATAGTGCAAATAAAAATTCGCACTATATCATAAATTTAAACAGGCGGATTATTGTATGATTATTTATATTATTATAAGTATTGTTATGGCAATTAATCTGGTGAATACATCGGATGAAAAAGAGAAGGCTATTAAAAAAATAAATAAGTATCTTATAGTAAAACTAATTGTAAATTTTTTATTATCGCATTTTATGATAATGATATTAGTAAGGGTTACCCAAAGAAAAGCGTGGTATACTATGTTATTGCCGGCATTACTGTCATTTATTTTTAGCATCATTGATTCGGTTTCTTTGTATGATACAGTAAAGAAAATAAGGGATTTGAAGTGTGGAAGAAAAGAATATTACTTCCAGGTTATAGGGGATAATATTTTATTATATTTATCATGGGTAATGGCTAGTTTGTTGCATATTTTTGGAACAAGCGAAAAAAATGATTATATTTTTATTTTAGGATATTTTATATTTTGGTGTATTTTTAATTTTATCATTCTACATTTAAGAAAGTATATTATGAAATGTAAAGAGGTATCAAATAAAAAACTGATAAATGTAATTAATAAACATTATGTAGAAGGATATAAAATATTTGAATACAATGGACAAATAAGAAAAAGTGCCAATGCTTTGGTTGATTGTATGTTTGGAAGAGGAAATATATACTTCTCTGATTATTTGTTAGAGAATATGACAGAGGAAGAAATTGAAGCTATATATTTACATGAAATAGGACATATAAAAAAGAAACATATAACTATAAGAAATATATTGTTAATAATGATTATGCCATTAATGTATTTTGTTGGCATAATTATGGATGAAATTGAAAAAGTGCAACATATAAATATATTTTTAGGGATAACACTAGGAATGGGAATATTAATTGGATATATGGTCTTTTTTTATTTATATGTTTCAAGGCGGCAAGAATATGAGGCGGACCAATATGCCGTGAAAAATATTAATGAAACCGCTGTGTTATGTAGAGCACTTAAAAAATTAAATGAGTTGAATGATATATTGGAATCAAAGAATGATAATGTTGTATTAAAAACTCATCCAACAGTGATTCAAAGAATAAAAAGAATAGAAGCCTATACAGGAGGGAAAAAATAATGGAATTATTTGCTTATTTTATTTTGGGCTTTATTATTTCGATTATTTTTATAGTAATTAGAAAAAAAGATCGAAAAGATAAACAATAAAGTATTATTGCATAAAACAACATGATATTATTGACTGTGGTGCTGCTTGGAGGTTTTATTTATGAAATGACAGCCTACATAAAGCAGCAATGAAAATAGATAAACAAGGAACCAATTATGGACAGCGTCTAGTCTTTGTTTGAGTGAGGCGTGAATATGGCAATCGCTTTTTTTAAGATAAGGTTTTCCTCCTCCAGTTGAGCATTGCGTTTTTGAAGTTCTTTGACCTGTTTTGCGGTAAGGACTTCGCCGTCATCAATTTCAACAGTTGAATACTGTTTAACCCATTTACCGAGTGCGGATTGAGAGACGCCGTATTCTTTGCAGAGCTGAGTTTGGGTTTTGCCGTTTTGGTGGAGAGAAACGAGGGATTTCTTAAAATCCTCATCATATTTGTTATAGTTATTTGCAGCCATGAGTAACCTCCTTATTTGTGTATAATTTATTGTAATAGACAGTGCATATATGTGTCTACTTTTTTAGTATAGCTCCAA
>CALWKC010000039.1 GCA_944381165.1 uncultured Lachnospira sp.
TCTTTTTCTTTTTTTTTCCCCGCTTTCATAAATTTATATTTTATACATGATTAATTATATTATATATATTCTAAAAATCAATAAAATAATAATTTTATATATTGCGTTTTAAGAGATATAAAAAAATTAAGAAGTAAAAAAAATTAACTATTGAATTTGGGAAAGAATCATAATATAATGACTTTATCAATTCCTAGTAAATCAATCGGAATTATAAAAAAGAAAGGGAATGGTGATGATGAATAACTATCTGCTGAAAATAGAAAACTTATCTGTAAATGTAGAAGAACAGTCTATTCTTCAAGAAATAAATCTCAATATAGGAAAGGGAGAGACCCATGTGATTATGGGTCCTAACGGAGCCGGTAAATCGACATTGGGATATACAATAATGGGAAATCCCAGATACATCGTAACAGGAGGAAAAATAGTTTTTGACGGCAAGGATATAGTTTCCGAAGATGTAAGTCAGAGGGCAAAGGAAGGTATATTTTTGTCTTTTCAAAATCCGATTGAGATTCCGGGAATTTCACTTAGTAATTTTATAAGAAGCGCGCTTGAGCAGCGAAGCGGAAAGAGAATACGCCTGTGGGAGTTTAAAAAAGAGTTAAAGAGAGCAATGGAAGTTCTGGATATAGATGAGTCATATGCGGACAGAGATTTGAATGTCGGTTTTTCGGGCGGTGAGAAGAAGAAAGCGGAGATATTACAGCTTTTGATGTTAAAGCCGTCGCTTGCAATACTTGACGAGACGGATTCGGGACTTGATGTTGACGCGGTGCGCACAGTCTCAAAGGGCGTTATGGAATATCAGAAGGACAAGGACGGGGCGCTTCTGATTATCACGCACAATACAAAAATTCTTGAATCGCTGCATGTCGACTATACGCATGTTCTTGTTGACGGGAAAATTGTCACTACCGGAGGGGCAGAACTCGCAAATGAAATAATCCTCAGCGGTTTTGACAGATTTGTGAAAGGGGAGTAATGCAGCGTGAGAGAAAAAAGCAATGTAAATGATATTGACAGAAGCATATATGATTTCAGAAATGAAGAGAAGGACGCGTACAGGGTAAAGGAAGGTCTTACGCCTGAAATTGTTGAGAAGATTTCATCGGAAAAGAATGACCCGGTGTGGATGCAGCTTTTCAGGCTTCAGTCGCTTCAGATTTACAATGAATTGAAGGCGCCTGACTGGGGACCGTCCATAGAGGGGCTCAATATGGATGACATTGTCACCTATGTACGCCCGAACACAAAAATGAGCGCCAAGTGGTCAGACGTTCCAGAGGAGATTAAAGATACGTTTGAGAAACTCGGAATACCCCAGGCTGAGAGAAAATCGCTTGCGGGCGTAGGAGCGCAGTATGATTCGGAGCTTGTGTACCACAATGTGCGCCGTGAGGTTGAGGAGCAGGGAGTTGTATACACAGATATGGAGAGCGCGCTGACAGGTGAGTATGCCGATATGGTCAGAAAACATTTTATGAAGCTTGTGACTCCGAGAGACCATAAGTTTGCCGCGCTTCACGGAGCCGTATGGTCAGGCGGCTCATTTGTATATGTTCCTCCGGGGGTGTCAGTGGAAATTCCGCTCCAGTCATATTTCAGGCTGAATGCTCCGGGAGCGGGTCAGTTTGAGCACACTCTGATTATTGTCGGCGAGGGAGCAAATCTTCATTTTATAGAGGGCTGTTCGGCTCCGAAATATAATGTCGCTAATCTTCATGCCGGATGTGTTGAGCTTTATGTCGGCAAAAATGCCAAGCTCAGGTATTCAACAATCGAAAACTGGTCAAAGAATATGTACAATTTGAATACAAAGCGCGCAAAGGTTGAGCAGGGCGGAACGATAGAGTGGGTTTCCGGCTCCTTCGGCTCACACGTATCATATCTTTACCCTATGAGCGTATTAAACGGAGAGGGCGCACGCGCAGAGTTTACAGGCATAACATTTGCCGGAAAAGGGCAGAATCTTGATACGGGGACTAAAGTGGTGCACAATGCGCCGAATACAACCTCATATATAAATACAAAGTCAATCTCGAAGGACGGAGGCATCAGTACATTCAGAAGTTCCGTAGTGGTAAAGCCCCAGGCAAAACGGAGCAGGTCAGCCGTGTCCTGTCAGTCGCTTATGCTTGACGATATATCAAGGTCAGATACAATTCCGGCTATGGATATAAGAACGAAGGACGCGGATATAGGCCATGAGGCAAGAATAGGAAAAATAAGCGACGATGCTGTATTTTACCTTATGTCCAGGGGAATTGCACAGGAGGAAGCCAGAGCGATGATTGTAAGCGGATTTGCTGATAATGTTTCAAAAGAGCTTCCGCTTGAATATGCTGTCGAGATGAATAATCTTATACGTCTTGAGATGAAGGGCTGTATAGGTTAAGACGGCGGAATGGAGGTGCGTTATGGAAATTAATATAAATAAATTGCCCGCCAGGACATTTAACTGGCTGGGAATGAATGAGACGACAGTTGAGGTACCGGAATTTATAAGCGGCGTTATGAAAGAGTCTCTTCCGTGCGAAGTAACATGCGAAAGAAAATCCTTTGACGAGAGCCTTGACGAAGTTCATTCAAATAAAAGTGCCGGCAGTGCGGACGCAGACGATAATTTTTTTTCGGCTGTATATGAGACGGGAATGGGGAAAGATTTTGACAGTCTTATCGCCCGGTCGAAGGCAGAGAGCTATGTGTTAAAGACAAAGCCGGGCATTGCTGCGAGTGAGGCTGTGAGATTTAAAATAGAAACAGACGGCGAAAACAGTGTAAACAGTCTTATTGTGAACGCGGCAAAGGACAGTTCGGTGACGATTGTAATGGACTATGCGCCGCCGGAGGGAGTTTCGGAGGAAAATCATCATGAGGCTGAAGACAGTAGCGATATGTTCGGCGTGCAGACGCGAATTGAGGCTGATACGGGCAGCAGCGTATGTTTGGTCCAGATTTTAAGACATGGCGCTGATACGTCGTGTCTTAACGATATAGGGGCGGTGCTTAAGGACGGAGCAAGTCTTAATGTTATTCAGCTCGTGCTCGGCGGAAGCAGAAATTATATGGGAAGCAGGGTGGTATTAGAAGGAGACGAAAGCTCGTTTACTTCGGATATAGGGTATATAGTTGAAAACGGCGGAAGGCTTGATATGAATTACAGTGCTCTCCATATGGGCAAAAATACAGAGAGCGCGATAAATGCCGCCGGAGTTTTAAAGGACAGAGCATTTAAGCTGTTCAGGGGAACCATTGATTTCAGTAAGGGGGCGGCAGGCTCTGTCGGAAATGAGAAGGAGGATGTCCTGCTGCTTGACGACAATGTCGTAAACCAGACTATACCGCTTATACTCTGCGCCGAGGAGGATGTTGAGGGTAATCACGGAGCGACTATAGGAGAGCTTGGAGATGAGCTTTTGCTCTATATGCAGTCGAGGGGCTTAAGCCGCGAGCAGGTTTATGAAGAGATGTCGAGAGCGCGGATAAACGCTGTGTGCGGTAAGATACCAGACGCGGCAACAAGGGAGTTTATGGCGGAATATCTTGAGCTGCGCGGCAGCAAAAGAAATGGAGGTTAAAATGTGCAGAGAACAACAGGCTGGCAGCCGATGCGATAATAAGAGGAGTGAATTTGCTCCGCAGACAGAGGAGAGGTTTGCGGCGCAGGGAGCTGAGATAAGAAAGGATTTTCCTATTTTTAATATTCCGGGTGAAAACAGCGGTCAGATAGTTTATCTCGACAACGCTGCCACCTCGCAGAAACCGCACTGCGTAATTGAGGCAGAGCGTAAGTTTTACGAGCGTGAGAATGCAAACCCGTTAAGAGGCTTATATTCGCTTGCCGAGGAGGCGACGCGGGAGTATGAGGAGGCAAGGAAAACGGTAGCGGATTTTATAGGCGCTGACGACAGCTCTGAAATTATATTTACAAGAAATGCGACTGAGGGACTTAATCTCGCTGCGTATTGCCTTACGGAGCTTTTGCTCAAGGAGGGCGATGAAATTGCGGTAAGCATTATGGAACACCACAGCAATCTGCTGCCGTGGCAGCAGGCGGCAAGACATGCCGGAGCGTCGCTTAAGTTTATCGAGTGCGATAAAAATGGTGTGATAACAGATGAGGCGTTTGAGGCGGCAATATCGGAAAAGACAAAAATTTTGGCAATGACCCATATCTCAAATGTGCTGGGCTGTAAAAATGATTTAAAAAAATATTCCGATTTCTGCCGTGACAGAGGGATTATTCTCGTTGCGGACGGAGCACAGAGCGTGCCGCATATTCCTGTCAATGTAAAGGAATTGGGAGTTGATTTTCTGTCGTTCTCAGGGCATAAAATGTTCGGACCTATGGGAATAGGAGTTCTCTATGGACGCAAATCACTTTTGGAGCAGATGCCTCCGTTTCTCTGCGGCGGCGAAATGATAGAGAGCGTCACAAGGGAGAGTGCAGTGTATGCACAAATACCTCACAAATTTGAGGCGGGAACGGTAAATGCCGCAGGAGCTGCCGCGCTTGCCGAGGCTGTGAGATATATTAAGAAAACAGGTTTTGATACAATACAGGAACGGGAGCGCTGTCTCACTGAATTTGCGATGAAAAGAATGAAGCAGATACCGGGAGTCAATATTATAGGCTCGCCGGACGCGGCTTTGCATAACGGTATTATTTCATTTACGCTTGAGGGCGTGCATCCTCATGATACAGCCTCAATTCTCGACGCTGACAGAATAGGAGTGCGTGCCGGGCATCACTGCGCGCAGCCGCTGCTTGCTCATCTGGGAATACCTTCATGTACAAGAGTAAGTCTGGCTTTTTATAATACATGTGAGGAGATAGAGCTTTTTGCGGACAGTCTTTCACAGATAAGGAGAAAAATGGGATATGGAGAATAAGACGTTTTATAATGAAATTCTTACAGACCACAATCTTCATCCGGGGCATAAGCATGCTCTGGATGATGCCAATATGGTCATGGAGGGAGTAAATCCGAGCTGCGGCGACGATATATTTCTCAATCTTAAAGTTGAGAACGGAATTATAGCCGACGGCTCGTTTCAGGGGGACGGATGCGCCATTTCACAGGCGTCAGCCGATATGATGCTTGATTTGATTATAGGAAAAACTAAGGAGGAGGCACTGGAGCTCTCGGATATTTTTTTGAGAATGATTAAGGGCGAGGCGTCGGAGGATGAGCTTGAACTGCTTGAGGAGGCGTCTGTTCTGAAGGACATTTCGCATATGCCTGCCAGGGTGAAGTGCGCGGTGCTCGGCTGGCATACGCTGGGAGAGATGATTAAAAATTAAAATAATAAAAACATTGTCAGCTGAGCTGTTTTTTTATTCCATTAATTTACAGTGAACTTCTAAAGTGATATAATTACTTCTGATAATTGCATTTATAAATGTCAATTAAGGGAGAATGCACATATGAAGCACAAGAAAAGCGGAATTCTTTTAACTGCGGTAATTATTTCGTTGTCATTGGCGTTTATAATAACGGTGGCAGCGGTTTTTAATAATATCAGAAATAATCTCAGCAGCGAGGTTATAAGCAGCCTTGAGGAAGAGGTGGAGCAGAATATTTCGCTTATACGCAGAGAGATTGATGATAAATTTGTGGTGCTTAACAGCCTCGCGAAGGAGCTGTCATCATATGAAAGCGATGAAGCTGCTGTTGATAAAATGAAAGTTTTTGCAGAGGTTTACAATTTCAGGCGAATGGGCTATGTAAATCTTGAGGGAACAGCAAAGACGACGGACGGTTTTGAGAAGGATTTGTCATTTGCTGACTTTGTGAAGGAGGGGTTGTCCGGCAAGGCATATATTACGGCGGCTGTTGAGGATATGCTGGGGGATTCTGATGAAAAGGTGAATGTAATCAGCGTTCCTGTGTATGATTTTGCTCAGAAGGTAAAAGGCGTAATGTTTGCCGAATATAATTCGGAATCATTCCGCAACCTTATATTTTCTGATTCTATGCAGGGAGAAGGCTCAAGCTATGTTGTAGATACGCAGGGGAATATTATAACATCATACGGCTCTGATGTGTCAAAGGATTTACCGAGCATTTTTTCGTATATAGAAGGCTCCAAAGCAAGCGATGACGGACTCAGAAGAAAGGTTCTGTCAAATATGGCTGCAGGTCTTGAAGATTCGGGAGTAGGTCCGAACAGAGAAGATACATATTTTTTCTATTGCTATAAACCGCTCAAAATAGAGTCTGTTGATGTACAGTGGTATGTTTTTTCGGCGGAGCCGAGGGAGGTTCTCACAAGAAGAATGAAGCCGATTATGAATGATATACAGTATCTGATTATAATTATTGTGGGACTTTTCATTGTGTCAAATATCATACATATCTACTATAATCTTAAAAGGCGAAGAGAGTTATATCAGCTTGCATATGTTGATCCTGTTACGGGCGGAGATAATTTTGTTGCATTTAAGCAGAAGATTGGCAACAGGCCGGGCTTCATTGTCTCTCTTGATTTAGTTGAATTTAAGCTGATTAACAGCGTCTGCGGAGTTGAAAAGGGCGACGAAGTTTTAAGCGAGGTCTGGAAAATTTTAAAAGAAAACTGCCGCGGCGATGAAATATGCGCTCGTGTCAACGCTGACCGTTTTATAATATTTTTTGCCGAGGAAGAAAAGGAAGCTGTAGCACTGCGGATTGAACATCTCACAGGGCAGATAAAGACGCTGTCCGAAAGCCTTAATATTCCGAGGGTTTTTCCTGTAATGGGGATTTATCATACGGATAGTCTTGAAAATATAGACAGATGTTACGGTGATGCGTTGCGTGCAAAATCGCTTGTAAAGGGAAGACGTGATAAGAATTATGCTTTTTATGACGAGCTTGACCATGATGCAATAGCAATGAACCAGAAACTTGAAGAAAGTTTTGATAAGGCTTTGCAGAATAATTGTTTTGAGGTATGGTATCAGCCGAAGTTTGACGCTCACTCCGAAGAGCTTGTCGGAGCTGAGGCGCTTGTCAGATGGCGTGATGAGGACGGGAGCCTTATACCTCCGGGAAGATTTATTCCCCTGTTTGAAAAAAACGGAAACATTATCAAGCTTGACGAGTATGTTTTCAGAGAGGTTTGCAGGCAGCAGAAGCAATGGGAGAAACAGGGCATCAGGTGTATTCCGGTATCTGTGAATATATCGCGTTTCAGCCTTTACTATTCAAACGTGGTTGACAAGTATAAGCGTATAATTCAGTATTATGAGGTTGAGCCGCAATGTGTTGAGCTTGAAATTACAGAGAGCGCAACTATTGAAAATACAGAAATTGCAAGTCTTATCGAACAGTTCAGAGATGCGGGCTTTAAGATACTTCTCGATGATTTCGGAAGCGGCTACTCGTCTCTGGCTACATTAAATCAGATGAAGTTTGATACGATTAAGCTTGACAAGAGTCTTGTTGATTTTATAGGAAATGACAGCGGAGAGAAGCTTCTGGAGTTTATTATAAGACTTGCTCACAGCCTCAGTATAAAAATTACTGCTGAGGGTGTCGAGGAGCAGAAGCAGGTTGAGTTTCTGCAGCAGCTTGACTGCGATGATATTCAGGGGTATTATTTTTCAAAGCCTTTGATGCGCAAGGATTTTGAGAGCAAACTTGAAAGAAGGGCTTAGATATGTGGGTGGTATTTGCGTTTGCATCTGCACTGTTTGCGGGACTTACGTCTGTTCTTGCAAAGTGCGGTATTAAAAATACGGATTCGAATGTGGCGACGGCAATCAGGACAATTATTGTCCTGATTTTCTCATGGATCATGGTGTTTATATCGGGGGCTCAGACAGAGACAGCCGATGTATCGTTAAAGACATGGATATTTTTAATTTTATCCGGACTTGCTACAGGAGCGTCATGGCTTTGTTATTTTAAGGCTCTTCAGCTCGGTGATATTAACAAGGTAGTTCCCATTGACAAATCAAGCACAATTTTGACCATAATTCTGGCTTTTATATTTTTACATGAGAAAATCAGTCTCTTAAAGGCTGTATGCGTTGTTTTGATCGCTGCCGGAACATATATGATGATACAGAAAAAGGACTGTTCGGAGGCTTATGACAGTCGGGAAACAAAGTCGGGCAGCTTTGAAAACAGAGGAAGAGCGTGGCTCATATATGCCTGTCTTTCTGCTGTTTTTGCCAGTCTTACATCGATACTCGGAAAGGTAGGCATAGAGGGGCTCAATTCTAATCTCGGAACTGCTGTTCGAACGGCGGTTGTTCTTGTGATGGCTTGGGTTGTCGTGTTTGTGACAAAAAAACAGCACGCTTTAAGAGAGATTTCCAAAAAGGAGCTTTTGTTCATAAGTCTGTCGGGACTTGCAACAGGCGCCTCGTGGCTATGCTATTACAGGGCTCTTAAGGACGGACTTGCCAGTGTTGTGGTTCCTGTTGACAAGCTGAGTATTCTTGTTACAATAGCTTTTTCATATATAGTTTTCGGGGAAAAGCTGAATTTTAAATCGGCAGCCGGGCTTGTGCTTATTGTGGCGGGAACGCTTCTTATGATTATAAATTGAGTCCCCGGTAGCGGTTTAACATTGCGAAAATTTCCTGTCTGCGCGGCATTGCCATATTTGCCGGAACTCTGTTCTGACAAACGGAGGCGATGCCGTCTGTTTCAAGTATTTTTTCCAGCTTGTCGGCAATCGTGCGCAGGCTGGATTTTTTGTCAAACAGATTTTTTTCGGCATATACAAGTATATAGCCTAACGCGGTTAGCTGTTCAGGGTCAACGAGCTGTTCGACAAGACGCATGTCTATAGTTTCGCGGTTTATGCATATGCTGTCCAAGCCGTTTGATTTTATCTTTACGCGATCGCCAGAGAGAAGTGCTTTATTTGCGCCGGGGCAGCGGTTAAACGATAGCCTGTGATCTTCGCAGGACGACATGTGAAACTCCGTGCCGGCAGAGCCGTCAGCCTTCCCCCGTAAATATTCTTCAGCAGTATTTTTGGCAAATTCAGTTATATCCTTTGGCTTATACTGTTCCATTTGGAGAATGCAGTCAGCCTTATTAAAATAAGAGCCGCAGCTTCCCACTACGATAATTGTTGAAATTCCGTACTGCTCATAAATCTGACGCACGCGGTCTATAAACGGAGTTATTGGCTCTGAGTCCGCATGAACGACTTTCTGCATAAGCTCGTCCCTGATCATAAAATTTGTGGCGCTTGTGTCCTCGTCAATTAAAAACAGCTTTGAGCCCGCCTCTGCGGCTTCTACTACGTTTGCAGCCTGTGAGGTGCTTCCGCTTGCGTCCTCGGTGTAAAAGGAACGCGTATCTTTTCCGTTTGGCAGATTATTTATAAAAAGCGAGATGTCCGCATTTTTAATACTGCGTCCGTCCTCGGCGCGCAGCTTCATTGCGGAGCTGTCAGTTATCACAAATTCACGTCCGTCGCCTGCAATGTGGTTGTATACTCCTACCTCAAGCGCTTTGAGCAGCGTTGATTTTCCGTGGTAGCCTCCGCCTACAATCAGGTTTACGCCTTTTTTTATGCCCATTCCCGTCAGCTTACCGCGGTTGGGAAGAGTAAAGCTCACAGCCATAGATTCCGGGGATATAAATTTTACGGCGTTTTGCATAGGGCGGTCGGAAACGCCGGATTCTCTGGGGAGAATTGAGCCGTCTGCCACAAACGCGGCAAGTCCCATAGCTTCAAGCCTGCTTCTTATATAGTGCTGGTCCTGCGCAAGTTCTATTGTCCGCCTTACCTTTTCTGTATTTAATGCTTTATAAATAAGAGATTTTCCGACGCATTCAGGGAGAACGTCAAAAAGTATTTTTATAAGTTCTTTTGAGTCAATCGTCCTGCCTCTTGCAGGAAAGCCTACCTCTATTCGAATAAGGACGTCGCCTGTTTTTTCATCTATGCGGCAGGCGCTTCTCTCTAAAACCTCCTGACGGCATCGGCTTATTAAGATTAGCCCGCTTTTTCCGCTGCCGTGTCTCCTGAATTCGCCGGCGTCAACCCGGGCGTGAAAAATTCTTATAAGTAAGTCTTCAAGCGCGGTTTTTTTATATTTTTCATCGTAATATTCTGTTGGAAATCCTGCTTTTCCTCCGCTTACAAGAATGCTGAGTTTTGACGGCGGCGCGAATGGGTCGGACTGGACATGGTCTATCGAGAGAATATAATCCGGAAAACGGTAAGCTCCCTTTGTGTCCTTGTAGGCAGGATAACCCCTGTGGTCTATTTTGTTTAATAATTCTTTTAATTCAGATGAACTGTTCATTATATCTTTTTCTCCTCAAATGATTTTTTGACTGAGCTCTATAAATGCTTTCATGCTGTCAGTCAGGTATTTGCTTTTATGATAAATAATATATAAATCTCTTTTGAGAGGTTTGTCAAACGGAACATATTTTACGGTATTTTCTTCGATGTCCTTTTTTACGAGAAGATAGGGTAGCACAGCGACTCCGAGCCCCTGCGCGACCGCGCCGACAATAGCCTGTGTGCTTGAGCTTTCCCATACGGGTTTGACTGTTATTCCCTTAAGAGAAAAGAACGCGTCGAGAATTTCACGTCCGGCGCTTCCCTTGTCCCGCATGAGAAAAGGGTATTGAGCCATCTGTTCAAGACTTATGTGTGAAAAATCAGCAAGAGGGTGATTCAGAGGAACTATTGCGCACAAAAAATCCTGTGTAAACGGTACGGCGCAGATATTGTCAGCTTCGGGCTGCTTTTCAATCATACCTAAATCTATTGAATTTTCGAGAAGAAGATTTTCTATTGCGGCAGATTTGTTTATGGTTATCTCGGTCCTGAGCCCGGGAAAATTGCTTTTGAATTTATTAAGCAGTGACGGAAGCATGTGAGTGCCTATTGTGATACTCGCTCCAATCCTGAGAACTCCCGATGTGTTCCATTGTCTGAATTTTTTTTCCATGTCGTCAAACAGTGAAACAATGTGAAGAGCATAGCCGTAAAATTCCTTTCCGCTCTCTGTCGGGAATATGCGTCTGCCTATTCGCTCAAAGAGATGTATTCCGTAATACTCTTCGAGCTCGCGTATTGAAAGGCTGACGGACGGCTGAGCAAGGTGGAGCTCATTCGCTGCCTTTGTGATGCTGCTTGAACGGAAAACCGCAACAAAAATTTTTATATGCCGCAGAGTCATATTTACCTCATTTCTGTGCTGCCTTCTGAACACAGACAGCGCTGTGGATTAAACGGCAGCAGATAATATATAATAAAAACATTATGATTTTAATATAATAATACTATTTTATTTATAAATCAAGATAGAGTATACTGTACAAAATGTGTGATACATATACGGAGGTTATGAGAAAATGCAGAAAAATAAAATGAGCGCCGTGGGAAATAAAAAAAATATATTGCTGAAATTGTTTTTTTCAACTCTTTATCTGAGTGCGTTTACCTTTGGAGGAGGATATGTGATTGTCACTCTTATGAAAAAGAAATTTGTTGACGGGTATCACTGGATTGACGAGGAGGAAATGCTTGACCTGACGGCGATTGCTCAGTCGTCTCCGGGAGCCATTGCCGTGAACGGGGCTATTGTCGTGGGGTATAAGCTTGCGGGCGCTGTGGGAGCGCTTACCGCGATAACGGCAACAATTATTCCGCCGTTTTTTATAATTTCCATTGTGTCGGTATTCTACAATATGTTCAGAAATAATTTTTTTGTAAGTCAGATGCTTGAGGGAATGCAGGCGGGGGTGGGGGCTGTTATAGCCTCTGTCGTATATGAAATGGGAAGCGGTATAGTAAGAGGAAAAAACGCGGCTTCAATTATAATTATGTCGGGTGCGTTTATCGCGGGCTGCATTTTTAATATAAATGTCGTCTGTATAATAATAGTCTGCGCGTTAATTGGTGCGGCGAGAACTTTTTTTGAAAGAGGGAGGAAAAAGGCGGAATGATTTATCTTAAACTGTTTTTGAGTTTTTTTCAGATAGGGCTTTTGAGCTTTGGCGGGGGCTATGCGGCAATGCCGCTGATACAGGGACAGGTTGTCCTGTCAAATGGCTGGCTTGATATGGCGGAATTTACCGATTTGATTACCATATCTCAAATGACTCCGGGACCTATCGCGATTAATTCGGCAACCTTTGTAGGACTTAAGATTGCGGGACTTCCCGGCGCTGTCGCTGCGACTGTCAGCTGTATTCTCCCGTCGTGTATAATTGTAACTGTAATAACAAAGCTGTATCTTAAATACCGAAAAATGGATTTGTTTCAGGGTGTTTTAAATTCTCTGCGCCCGGCGGTTGTGGCGATGATTGCGTCAGCAGGAATTTCTATACTTATATCGGCTTTCTGGGGAAAAAGCAGCGGTATATCCTTGGGAACGACAAAATGGAGCATGGTTGTTATATTTGCGGTATGCGTGGTGCTTCTGAAAAAATTTAAACTTAATCCTGTATGGGTTATGCTGCTTGCCGGTGTTATGAAGGTTGGAGAAGCGATGATTGCGGGAGCAATGTGACAGCTTTGCGGCGGCTAAAGGAATTGACAATTTGCATACTCTGACATATAATATAGCCTATCAAAATACTAGGAGATAGGCAGAGAGTGGCGGGTGCTTTGCATCCGCCTTTTTGCCTTATATGATTATGCTTACACAGTTTTCGAGAACAGAGATGCTGCTTGGAAAGGCAGCAACAGATAAACTGAAAAAATCAAGAGTCGCCGTTTTCGGTATAGGCGGCGTCGGCGGATATGTATGCGAGGCTCTTGCAAGAAGCGGGGTCGGGGCGTTTGATCTGATTGACGACGATAAGGTATGCCTTACAAATCTAAACAGACAGATTATTGCGACGAGAAAAACAATAGGCAGATACAAGACAGATGTGATGAAGGAAAGGATTTTGGATATAAATCCTGATGCCGATATACGGGTATATAAATGCTTCTTTCTGCCGGAGAACGCGGATGAATTTCCGTTTGAGGAGTATGACTATATTGTTGACGCTATTGACACGGTTACGGCAAAAATAGAGCTTGTGATGAGGGCGGACAGGCTTGACATTCCTATTATAAGCAGCATGGGTACGGGAAATAAACTTAATGTCTGTGAGCTTCGTGTTGCGGATATTTATAAGACTAAGGTCTGCCCTCTTGCAAAGGTTATGCGCAGAGAGCTAAAAAAACGCGGGATAAAAAAGCTGAAGGTTGTATACTCAGAGGAGCAGCCGATTAAACCGATAGAGGATATGGCTGAAAACTGCCGCGACAACTGTGTGTGTCCTCCGGGCACCGAGCATAAGTGCACGCAGCGAAGAGCAATTCCCGGAAGCGTGTCTTTTGTGCCGCCGGCGGCAGGACTGATTATCGCCGGGGAGATAGTCAAGGATTTGTGCGGTATAAAGTAAGCTGAATATCGGGCGCAGATGAGATAGTTTAAAATGTCGAAATGGGGATTAATGTGAAAAATCACGCTGAGGCGCTGATTTTTCACACGGCTATTTGTTTCTGAGCGAAAGCAAATAGCCATGATGGCAGATGAGAAACCGCCTGCGCGGATTTCTCATCGCCTCTTCGCGACAAGTCGCTCAGAAATGGGGATTAATATGGAACAGATAACTGAGGAGCAGATACAAAAATTTGAAAATCTGAAAAAATACCTGAAGGAGCTTGGCTCTGTCGCGGTTGCGTTTTCGAGCGGCGTGGATTCTGCTTTTTTGCTTAAGGCGGCTTCGGACACGCTTAAAGACAAGGCAATAGCAGTTACGGTAAAATCGGGGCTTTTTCCCAAGCGTGAGCTTTGCGAGGCTAAAGAATTTTGTGAGAAAGAGGGGATACGTCACATTGTATTGGAGGCAGACGAGCTTGATATAGAAGGCTTTGCCGAAAATCCGGAGAACAGGTGTTATCTGTGCAAGAGGCAATTATTTAAGAATATAAAAAAGATTGCCGCAGAAAACGGAGCGGAAAATGTGGCGGAGGGCTCTAATCTCGACGATAACGGGGATTACAGACCGGGACTTAAGGCTGTTTCAGAGCTCGGAATAAAAAGTCCTCTAAGGGAATGCAGTTTTACTAAGGCTGATATCAGGGCTCTGTCAAGGTATCTCGGGCTTTCGGTATGGGAGAAGCCGTCGTATGCCTGTCTTGCGTCAAGGTTTGTGTACGGTGAGAGGATTACAGCAGAAAAATTAAAAATGGTTGACCGTGCAGAGCAGCTTTTGCTGGATATGGGTTTTCGCCAGATGAGAGTGCGCATTCACGGCAGCCTTGCAAGAATTGAGGTAGAGCCTGACGGGTTTGAAAGGCTTATGCAGGAGGAAAACAGACTGAAGATAGTGCGGGAATTTAAGAAATACGGCTTTGCATATGTTGCGCTTGATTTGCAGGGATACCGGATGGGAAGCATGAACGAGACAATCGGCAAAAAAAGTGCGCAGGATTAAGACTTTACAGAAAGTATAGGAGAAAAAAGTGAAGATAACAGAAATTCTTAAAAATAATAAACGGACATTATCATTTGAGGTTTTTCCGCCAAAAACGAATTCTGATTTTGAGGCGGTTAAGGAGGCGGCGTATAGGGTGGCGGCGTTAAAGCCGGCTTTTATGAGCGTGACCTATGGAGCCGGGGGAAGTACCTGCGGCAATACGCTGGCAATAGCATCGGGAATACAAAATACATACGGCGTTGCGGCAACGGCGCACCTGACCTGTGTCGGAGCGACGAGGCGGTCAATTTTAAGTGCTCTTGACGATATGAGAGCCGCAGGAATTGAAAATATTCTTGCTCTCAGGGGAGACAGACCTGATTGGATGGAGGGCGAGCCGTTCAAGGAATACCGCTATGCGTCGGAGCTTGCAGAGACAATAAAAGAATACGGCGGTTTCTGCATCGGAGGAGCATGTTATCCCGAAGGACATCCTGACTCTGCCACAAGAGAGGAGGATATTGAAAATCTTAAAAAGAAAGTGGATGCGGGCTGTGAGTTTTTGACAACGCAGATGTTTTTTGACAATAATATTTTTTATGAATTTATGGAGCGTGTGCGTCAGGCGGGTATAGAAGTTCCTGTAATAGCGGGAATAATGCCTGTAACAAGGGCGTCACAGGTAGAAAATGCAGTAAAACTTTCGGGCTGCACTATGCCTTTAAAGCTGAAAAAAATAGCGGACAGCTTCGGGGAAAACCGCGAGGCGATGCAGCAGGCAGGAATAATCTATGCGGCTGAGCAGATTGTTGATTTATATGCGAACGGTATTAAAAATGTTCATGTATACTCAATGAATAACGCTGAGGCTGCCGGAGCTGTTTTAAACAATCTGTCAGACATACTGAAGTGAAATAAATTTCGGGAGATAGGAAATGTGTGTTTCAAAGGCGAGTGAGGTTGAAAAAAGCCTCCGAAAAAAATTCAAAAAATCAATATGGAGCAGATTTACAAAGGCTATAAACACATATGAGCTTGTGAAGCCGGGAGATAAAATTGCCGTGTGTATTTCGGGCGGCAAGGATTCAATGCTCATGGCGAAATGTTTTCAGGAGCTTAAGCTTCACAACAAATTTGATTTTGAGGTTAAATTTCTTGTGATGGACCCGGGTTACAGTCCGGCAAACCGAAGAATGATAGAGGAAAACTCAAGGCTTTTAGACGTACCGGTAACTGTTTTTGAGTCTGATATTTTTGAATCAGTTTATAACATTGAAAAGTCGCCGTGTTATCTATGCGCAAGAATGAGAAGAGGGTATCTGTACAGCCATGCTAAAGAGCTTGGGTGCAATAAAATTGCGCTCGGACACCACTATGATGACGTTATAGAGACGATTTTGATGGGAATGCTGTATGGAGCGCAAATTCAGACAATGATGCCGAAGCTGCACAGCACTAACTTTGAGGGTATGGAATTAATACGTCCGCTGTATCTGGTGAGAGAGGACGATATCAAGGCGTGGCGCGATTATAACGGGCTTGAGTTTTTGCAGTGCGCATGCAGATTTACCGAGAACTGCGCGAGTTGTGATAATGAGGAGAGCCGCTCGAAGAGGCTTGAGATAAAACAGCTTATTAAAAATTTAAAACAGGTAAATCCGTTTGTTGAGGGGAATATTTTTAAGAGTGTTGAGAATGTTAATATTGATACGGTTGTGGCATATAAGCAAAACGGTGTGAGACACCATTTTCTGGAAGGATATGACAGGCAATGAGCGGAAAAAGACTTATTTATTTTGATAATGCCGCTACTACGAGAGTGAGCGGTGAAGTGATGGAGGAGATGCTTCCGTATCTCAGTTCGGTTTACTGCAATCCGTCGGCTGTCTACAGCTTTGCCTCAGGCGGAAGGGCTGCTGTCGATAATGCGAGAAAGGACACGGCGGATTTAATAGGAGCAAAGCAGAGTGAGATATATTTTACAAGCGGCGGAACAGAGTCGAATAACTGGGCGTTAAAGGCTGCGGCGGAGTCGTTTGAAGAAAAGGGAAAGCACATTATAACAACCGGGACAGAGCATCACTCGGTCCTAAACACCTGCGGGTATCTTGAGAGCCGTGGTTTTTCGGTAACATATCTTGAGGTTGAAGAGGACGGAAAGGTATCTTTGGAGAAGCTTCAAAACGCAATACGAAAAGATACTATATTGATTTCGGTTATGGCGGCAAATAATGAAATAGGAACAGTTGAGCCTGTCGCACAGATAGGAAAAATCGCCCGCGAAAATAATATACTTTTTCACACTGACGCTGTGCAGGCGTACGGACATATTCCATTAAATGTCAATGAGATGAATATTGATATGCTGTCGGCAAGCGCGCATAAAATTAACGGACCCAAGGGCGCGGGCATCTTGTATATAAGAAGCGGATTAAGGCTTCGTTCATTTATGCACGGCGGATTGCAGGAGAGAGGAAGAAGAGCAGGGACGTTGAATGTTCCGGGAATTGCGGGCATGGGAAAGGCGGCACGGCTTGCCGCAGAAAATATGATTGCGAGAAGCAGAAAGGAGATGCAGCTTCGCGATTATTTTATCGGAAGGGTGCTTGACGAGATTCCATGTACTGCTTTAAACGGACACAGGACAGACAGGCTTCCGAATAATGCGAATATCAGCTTTGGGTTTACGGAGGGTGAGACTGTGCTGATTTTGCTCGACCAGGCGGGGATATGCGCATCTGCCGGCTCTGCGTGTGCGTCGGGCGCCGTGGAGGTGTCTCATGTGCTCACGGCAATCGGACTTTCGCGGGAAACGGCGCGCTCGTCGCTGAGATTTACGTTTTCATATGAGAATACAACAGAAGAAATTGACTTTGCCGTCAGTGAATTAAAGAGGATAGTGGCAAAACTCAGAGAAAATTCTGCTGAGTACAGAAGGTTTGCGGGGAATTGAAAATGGAGACAAAAAATATTTTGATAGTTGAGGATGATGCTGACATTAATCAGCTTCTTGACACAGCGCTGAAAAAGGCAGGATATAATACAACTCAGGCATATTCAGGGACAGAGGCGAGGATGCTTTTAAAGCTGAACGGGGATAAGGCGGAGCCGTCGCAGAAATTTGACTGTGTCCTCCTTGATTTGATGCTGCCGGGGATTTCAGGCGAGACAGTGCTCGAAGACATAAGAAGGATGGGAAATCTTCCTGTAATTGTTATTACGGCAAAGGACGAGCTTGACGATAAGATAAATCTGCTCACTTCAGGGGCGGATGACTACATAATAAAGCCGTTTCAGATTGAGGAGGTTATTGCAAGAATTCAGGTACAGATGAGACACGCGTCAAAAGAGCCTGAAGCCGACAGGCTTACTTACCGCAAAATGGTACTGGACAGAACTTCGCGCCGTGTAACCGTTGAAGGAAAGGTTTTGGAGGATATAACAAAGCAGGAGTTTTCTATTCTCGAGCTCCTGATGAAGCATCCGAGGCAGGTTTTCGGAAAAGAGGATATTTTTGAGTATGCATGGGACGAGCCGTATGTAGGCGAAACTAAGACGCTTGACGTTCATATAAGCAATATCCGGAAAAAAATAAAGGCTGTGACTGACGACAAGTATATCGAGACAGTGTGGGGAATAGGATACCGCATGTCCTCGTAATCTTTACTCTTTTTTTACCTTTTATTTGCGATTAATTAGTAAACAGGCGATACCATTATCTCAGATAAGGAGCTGACAAGGTGCGCGGCTTTTTATCAATTCAGCAAAAAGGAGAGTAAAAGCTGTGAGTGAATTTTTATTGGAAACGCATGGACTGACAAAACAGTACGGTCACCATAAGGCTGTAGATTCCGTAAATCTTCATGTTAAAAAGGGTGCGATTTACGGCTTCATAGGAAGAAACGGCGCGGGAAAGACTACATGTCTTCGCATGATTGCAGGGCTTGCAAGACCGACAGCCGGGGAAATATCGCTGTTTGGTTATTCGGGAAAGGAGATTTTGCAGGTGCGCTCGCGTGTCGGATGTCTTATTGAGACTCCGGGGCTTTACCGGAATATGACCGCCTATGAAAATCTTAAGGTAAAGTGCCTGATGACAGGCATAAAAAAGAAGGGGTATATTGAGGATATTTTAGAGAGTGTAGGTCTTGCCGATACAGGAAATAAGAGGGTGAAAAATTTTTCTCTTGGAATGAAGCAGAGGCTTGGAGTGGCGCTGGCGCTGGTCGGAGAGCCTGATCTGATTGTTCTGGATGAGCCGATAAACGGTCTCGACCCACAGGGTATCGCAGAGGTGAGAGATACCATACAGAGACTTTGTGATGAGAAGAATATGACAATTATTATCTCAAGCCATATTCTTGAGGAGCTTGCGAAGATAGCGACAGATTACGGTATTATTCACAACGGAAGTCTTATACAGGAGCTCACGAGAGAAGAACTGATGAGGAGGTGCAGCGAGCGTATAGAGATTACGCTTGACAATCCGGAGTCAGCACTTCCTGTGTTGGATAATATGGGATTTGTCAATTATCAGGTGGCAGATAAAAATCATATTTATGTTTTTGAGAGACTGGACGAGAGCGCTGCTCTCAATATGGAGCTGGCAAAGCACGGGGTTTTGGTCAAAGGAATTTCGATTACAAGCGAGGAGCTTGAGTCTTATTTTCTTAATCTGACAGGAGGTGCTGCTGATGCTTAGATGTATTAAAATGGATTTATACCGTATGTTCCACACAAAGGCGCTGTATATAATATGGATAATTATGGCGGCAGGCGTGATTTTTTCCACTTATATGGCTAAAATTGATGAGGAGAATATCAGAAATGAATCGTCTGCGGTTGAGCTTGGGCAGGAAGAGGTAAGCGTTGGAATGCAGGTTACTCTGAATATAGAAGAGGGACAGTCTGTTACGGTTGACGATCAGGTGTATGCAAATCTTAATGGAGCTTTTGTCACATTATTTTTAGTGATATTTGCGGTGTTATTTTCAACAGCCGACATAAACAGCGGATATATTAAGAATGTAGGCGGTCAGGTAAAGAGGAGAGAAAGCCTTATATTGTCAAAAACAGTGTCTCTGTTTATATTTACGTATGTTACAATGGCACTGTATTTTATTCTTCAGGTTTTATTTCAGAGAATATTTTTCGGAAATATGATATTCAGGGACGCAGTAAGCCTGTTAAGATATTTCGGGGTGCATATTTTGCTTAACTATGCTATGGTGCTTGTATGTATGGCTTTTTCAATTATATTTAAGCACAATGCAATAAGTATGACGCTGTCAATATGCCTTATTATGAAGCTTCAGGTTATAATATACAGCTTTATTGACAAAATAATCGAAAAAATGGGCGTTTCGGATTTTCAGCTTATAGAACATACTGTTATAGGAAAGATGTCGATGCTTTCGCTTAATTCAGATAACGGACAAATGCTGTTGGCATGTCTGACGGCTGTGATATTCGGAGCTGCGGCAGCTTTGATAACGTGTCTCGTTTTTAAGAGGAGAGATATAGTATGAACAATCAGCTCGATAGCTGATTGCTCATAAGCCATGCAAAGCATGGCTGGCTAT
>CALWKC010000040.1 GCA_944381165.1 uncultured Lachnospira sp.
ATGGATGATGATATAAAACATTAAAAATATATCGGGAGATATATTGACAAATTTCAAATATTGAGATAGGAGGAAAAGGAAATGAATATAATACAAAATAAAACTTTTGACGAGGAACGTGCGCTTTACGGAAGTAAGGCTGTGCTGGTAAAGGACTGCGCTTTTGACGGGCCGGCTGACGGTGAGAGTGCTTTTAAGGAATGTTCGGATATAGAAGCCGAGAGCTGTTATTTTAATCTGCGTTATCCGTTTTGGCACGACCACGGATTGAAAATACGTGAATCAGAAATGACGGAGCTTTGCCGTGCGGCGCTTTGGTATTCCGATAATATTCAGATTACGGACACGAAGCTTCATGGCATTAAGGCTCTGAGGGAGTGCAGTAGAGTGAAAATGAGCGGCTGCGATATTATATCGCCGGAGTTCGGCTGGTCGGTGCACGATATAGAGATGAAGGATTGTACGGCTGACAGCGAATATTTTATGATGCGTTCAAGCCGTCTTAATTTTAACAACGTCAGAATGAAGGGAAAATACTCGTTTCAGTATATTGAAGATTCAGTGTTTGAGGACTGCGTGTTTGACACAAAGGATGCGTTCTGGCACGCGAAAAACGTGGTTATCAGAAACAGCGTAGTAAAGGGCGAGTATCTTGCGTGGTACTGTGAAAACGTGACCTTTGAGAATTGTAAAATTATCGGAACTCAGCCGCTTTGTTACTGCAAAAATCTTAAGCTGATTAACTGCGAGATGGAGGACACGGATTTATGCTTTGAAAAATCAGATGTCGAGGCAGTGGTGACGACGCCTGTAATCAGTATTAAAAATCCTCGCTCCGGATGTATAACCGTGCCTTCTGTGGGCGAAATTATTTGGGACGACCCTCAGGCACATGCGGAAATTATTGCCGCTCAGAAATGCAAAAAAGACGGAGCCGTGTGCGTATGTGCGTAGTAATTTAAAAGCCGTTCTGAGCGGTTATGTTCTTTATTCATGTTATGTAAATTGTGTCATCAGCTAACCGATATTTCCTTGCATACGTCTACCCAGTCGGTAAAGCCGGAACAGTTTTCGAGCTCTTTAAGCGATAAATCAACAGCGCTGTGACCGCTGCCTGCTGCCGGGTAAACTCTCTCAAAGCGTTTTAAGGATATGTCAAGATATACTGTGACGTCCGGTTTGACTGCAAACGGGCAGATACCTCCCGGTGTATGCCCGATTAAAGTTTCAACCATGTCGCCGGGAATCATTTTTGCCTTCTGATGAAATACGTTTTTATATTTTTTGTTGTCCGCCTTTGAGTCTCCTGCCATAACGATAAGTATAGGTTTATCGTTCAGGAGAAAGGACATTGTCTTTGCAATCTGTCCGGCCTCACAGCCAATCGCATCTGCCGCTTCCTCCACTGTGGCGCTGGATTTTGTGAGTTCCATAACACGCTCTCCCATACCGAGCTTTTCAAAATATTGTTTTACATTTTCAAATGCCATTTCCAGCCTCCATAATCTATGAAACCCTTTAATTCCTCGATGGAATTAAAGGGCTGAATGCTCATCACGCATTTTTTCAGACAAATAAGGTCTTTAATCCATATATAATAGGTTGTATAAACCGATAGAAACAAACGCATTATAGCATGGTTTAAATTGTGATGCAAGAATTGAGACATATCCTCTTCTTAAACCAGCTGCCGCAGATGCGCGGAAAGGAAAACTTTCCCGCGAATCCGCGCCTCGCGAAAGAGTTCGCTTGCGAACTCTTTTTTTCTTACAATATCTGAATTTTATATTTTTCAAGCCAGTAGTTTACCTGAAGCATATAAGCCAGCATCTGAGGGCCTGCCATTAATTGACCGTACCACGGTTTTCCGTAATCGGAAGGAGAGTTCAGAAATGCGTTTACCTTTTTTGTGTCAAGCAGTGAGCGGACAGGTGCCGACGGGTCTGCGAGTACTTCCTGAAGGCGGTTTCCAAGCATTTTTTCATATGCCGGGTCGTAGGTTTTAGGATAAGGACTTTTACGTCTCCAGAGAATTTCCTCCGGGAGCAGATTTTCACCTGCGTGGCGGAGAAGTCCTTTTACGATGCCGTCGGGACATTTCATCTGCCACGGGACATTGAAGACATATTCAACAATCCTGTGGTCGGCAAGCGGAACTCTTGCCTCCAGTCCGCTGTACATACTTGTTCTGTCCATTCTGTCAAGAAGCGTCACCATAAACCAGCGAAGATTTAAATATGCTATTTCTCTTCTTTGCTTCTCCTCCGGATTATCTTCAGGCAAGACAGGAGTTTCTCCAATCGTCTTTTCGTAGGCGGCGTGTGCGTACTCCTCCATGTTAAGGCTTCTTATAACATCATCCGACAAAAGCGTCTGACGCGGCTCCATACTCATTGACCACGGAAAAGCATCAGTTTTAAACGCCTGCGGATTGTGAAACCATGGATAACCGCCGAAGATTTCGTCCGCGCACTCTCCCGTCAGCGTAACTTTATTATAGTCAGTTACCTTTGAGCAGAAATAAAGCATCGAGGATTCCACGTCAGCCATACACGGAAGGTCTCTGGCATCGACAGCCTTGTATAAATACTCAAGCTGTTCCTCATTGCCGCATTCCAGAAAATGATGATTTGTGCCGCAGTACTCAACCATCTGTTCAACATATGGGCGGTCCTGGCTCGGCTGAAAGGAATTAGACTTAAAATATTTGCTGTTATCGTGAAAATCAAAGGAAAAGGTGTTAAGTATTTTTCCCTGCTTTTTCAGCTCCCTGGCACAGATTGAGGTGACAAGACTGCTGTCTACGCCGCCCGAGAGAAATGTGCTGATAGGAATATCGGAGAGCATCTGTTTTTTAACTGCGTCCTCAACAAGCCATGCGGTTTTTTCAACTGTTTTTTCCATATTATCCTCGTGTGGACGGCTTTCAAGCTGCCAGTATGCCTCAGTAACACAGTCGGTGCCGTTAAAGGTCAGACAATGTCCCGGGAGCACCTCCCAAATATCCTTAAACACGCCTTTTCCATAAGATTTCGCGGGGCCAAGCGCAAAAATCTCGCATAATCCGTCCCGGTCAAGAACCGGGTTAACGCCGGGATAGGCGAACAATCCCTTTATCTCGGAAGAGAAGATGAGGGTTTTGTCTTTTACCGTATAGAACAGAGGCTTTACACCGAGACGGTCTCGAAACAGAAAAATCTGTCCGAGAGCACAATCCCACAGGGCAATCGAAAAAATTCCGTTCAGCTTTTTGACATAGTCCTTTCCGTGAAGCATATAACCTGCCAGAATTACTTCTGTGTCGCTTGTTGTGTCAAAGACGGCGCCCTCTGACAAAAGATCTGTTTTCAGTTCCTTCATATTATAAATTTCGCCGTTGAAAATAACGGCGCATTCTCTTCCGTTGCTTTTTCTTACCATAGGCTGATGTCCCGTAAGCAAATCTATAATTTCAAGGCGGACGTGAGCCAGACCGCACATGCTGCCAAGATAAGTTCCATCGTCGTCAGGACCTCTTCGTTTCTGGGCTCGGTTCATTTCATCTAAAATACTCTGCCATTTTGACTTTTCTTTTGTGTAATCTGCATATGGGTTATAAAAACCGGCAATTCCGCACATTTGAGCCTCCTGTTTTTGTTAATATGATATTTATACTATATAATACATATATTATACGGTATTTAAATTTTATGATATTTAGAAGTAATCCTATATTCGGAAGCTCAGCATATTACAGGCTGATACTGTCTGCCTTCCAGGGCGGCTTCAAGAGAAGGAATGAGAAGCTCTGTGTGCGAAATCATTGAGTTTGGCTTGTGCTCGGGGTTATCCTGGCTGAAAGGAACAAAATATATATTTTTGGCGTTTAAAAGCAGGCCTATATTTTTCATGTTCATTCCCAGAGCGTCATTTGTGGAGATTGAAATCACCAGAGGTTTATTATTGCGAAGATGTGCTTTTGCCGCCATTAAAACGGGAGTATCCGTAATACCGTTGGCGAGCTTGGCGATAGTATTTCCTGTACAGGGAAAAAGAACAAGAACGTCGAGCAGACTGCCGGGGCCAATAGGCTCAGCCTCTGATATTGTCATTATTGGCTTGCTGCCTGTCAGCTCTTCGGCTTTTTTGATGAAATCCTCCGCTTTTCCAAATCTGCTGTCAATGCTTCCTGCCGCATTTGAAAAAATAGTCTGAATTAAAGCTCCCTCGTCAACTAATTTCTTTAGTTCTCTGAAAACCTTCTCATATGTGCAAAAAGAGCCTGTAAGGGCTACTCCGATATGCTTTCCTGCTAAAGACATTTTAATCCTCCATTCCGGAGCGTTTATTTTTGATGCAGCTGCTCCATTAAAATTTTTTGAATAGTCCGTTTCACAGCCATAGCAGAGGAGGAAGGCGCGTATTTTCCCGGGAGTCCCGGGCATAATGCGGCGCGGATTCCAAGTTCTGCGGCGGCTGTAAAATCAACGCCTCCCGGAGCGGAGGCAATATCAATAATTGTTACCGAATGTTTCATTGTTTTAAGAATTTCAGAAGTTATAACCTGAGCGGGAATTGTGTTGAAAATAAAGTCAAATTCTCCCGCATGTGTTCCGAAATTTTTTAACGTACCTGTTTTTTCGGCTATGAGAGCAGCTTCGGCAAGCTCTTTCTCCTCGTTGGAGAAGGCGTATACACGGGCAAACATTCCTTTAAGATAATGACAGATTGTGCGTCCGCATTTTCCGTAGCCCAGCACGGCACAGGAGCTTTGATGAATATTGACAGGACTCTGCTTTATCGCCTCACATATTGCACCCTCCGCCGTAGCGAAGCTGTTAAAAAAGGAAAGCGGCGTATTCTGCATTAGGTCAAAGACCTGCACGCCGGTTTCTGCTGTTTTTAATTTAAAATTTTCAGGTATACAGCCTGCAAAAAATGTCTGATCTGATTTCAGATTTGCAGTGATTTCAGACACAGACAAATTCTCATTAAAAGCAGACTGATTTAAAAAGCTTCCGTTTCTGAGAAACGGAATCGGGCATATAATACAGTCTGCAAGGCCGCAGGCCTCTTCTAAGGAGACAGCCTCGCTGACAAGAGAAGTTTCAGGGTAATTCTGTTTGTTTGGCGTATTACAGAGAGCGTAGAAGCAGATACGGTTTGAGTCCTGCGCAAGCTCTTCCGCAAGATACACCTGGCGCATATCACCGCCGATAACCGCGTAGTCATAAGGATATTTCATTAACCGGCTCCCAAAAAACAGGTTTATTTATCTTATGCAGATTAAAAAGAAAATGTTAAATCTCAACACGCACCGGAAGGGGCGGACGGGAAGTCTTGAAACGCAGGAAATACGCTGTATTGCACACATTGGAAAAAAATGAATTGAGAAAAAAATGAAACTAACTTTTTACATGGATTTCAGATAAAATCTTTTTATAAAAATTTAATTTATGGAGGTATGGAGGTTAAGTGATGGGTTTTACAAAAAACAGAAAGCTGCAAAAGAGAATTTCTGCATTGCTGGCTGTAGTGATGACAGTTATGCTGGCAGTTCCCGCAGGCTTGTCCTTTGGGACAGGTGCGGCGTTTGCGGCGGATGATGCGGAACAGCCGGCTGACGGAAGCACTGTTTACGATTTCCGTGACGGCTCAATCATACCGACGGATACCGACGGTAAAAGTGATGTAAGTTACGGTAATCTTACCGTAAGAGTGGGCACACAGAATGCATACAGTTACAACGGAGCTCAGCACGGGGTACAGTTCAAGCCCGGAAATACGCTTGAGCTTGCTGTAAGCGGACCAAGCAAAATTACGGTCGGAGGCTGCCAGTATACGGGCAGCAGCAAGATTACAGCGGTGAGCGCCGACGGAAGCTATTCAGAGGAGAAAGAGGCAAAGACGGCGGCATGCTATCACCAGGACGAATCTGCAATTGTATTTAAATACACAGGTGAGGCTGCCACAACTATAACAATTGGCGGATTTGACAATTCAATTTATATTCCTGTTCTGATTGTTGAGCCGTTGACCGAGGAGGTTCCTGATGATAACGGAACGGTGAAGGATTCGGTTTTTGTATATAATTTTGCAGACGGCTCGGTAGTACCTGCAAGCTATGACAGTGAGCACCCGCTCAACGGAGCGCTCACATCGTCAGACGGTTTCTTGACCATAAACGGCGCGGGCGATTTGTACATGCACGACACACAGCACGGATTGGCTCTTTTTAACGGCAATTCATTTGAGGTAAAAGTTGCGGGAGACGCTACTGTTACATTTAATCTGTGCCAGTACGGAGGAGACCCTGCGGGAATGATAGTTGCATCTTCAAAGAAGGGTGCATTTACTTCAGATACAAAACAGCCTCTTATGGACGGAAAGGCAGACGGTTTGTCGTCAGTGAGCTTTAAATATGAAGGCGTTGCAACGACATTAAAATTTACTGTTTCCTCAGTTGAGGGCTCGGAGATGTATCTTCACGGAATTAACGTGTCGAATGAGCCTGAAAAGACAGATGTTCCGACTGTCGTAGGTAACGGAAAAGCGGATGTGTGGGATTTCGGAGCTGAGAAGCTGGATGAAAGCCTGTACAATAATATGCTTACAGAGGATGTCATTAATTCATGGTATCCGTCAACCGTTACTGTTGGAAGTGAAGGAAATACCATAGGTACATTCTCTACGGATGAACTTTTCTTTAATCCTGGAGGAAAGACAAACAACAGAATAAGAACATCCAACACCGCGATTACAAGATACGATGCGGGAAGTCTGAGAACTATTGACGGAACAGCACTCACAGGATATTTGTATTCAAATAATTCGACACCTGTGGTTTATATGGGTATTAAACTCTATGAAAATGATATTCTGACACTGTATACAGGTTCTAACGGCGGTGCTTCGACTATTGTGTGCGAATCACCAAGCGGAAAAATCCAGACAGCAGAGAGTAATGTTGACGGAGTTAAAATTCAGTTCTCAGCTCCAGAATACGGAGTATACAAAATTTATTCTACAAACGAGAAGCTTGTGGTTTTCAGAGCTGTAAGAGAGCACACTCAGCCTGTTGTGGTAAGCGGAAGTGTTGACACTTCAAAAGCGCAGGGAATTGAGCAGAGAGATTACAGCATTGCGTTTACAAACACATCAACAGGTGAGGTTGTGAGCGTTAAGCCTGAGGCGGGAGCATATTCTGTAATCTTAAATGAAATGTATGATTACAACATATCTCTTTTAGACGCTAACGGTTATGTGATTAACACTGAGAACGTGTTAAAGCTTGAAAAGGGAGCCGGAGACACAACCTTTAACATTGGAATAGAGGCTGTTGAGCTTGCGGTTGTTACGGGACAGATAACGGGACTCAGTGATGATGCGCTGGCTGCGTTAAAGCTGTCACTTGTAAATGAAAATTATATTTATGTACCTGAAATTCAGATAAACGGCAGCGAGTTTACAATTAATGTCCAGAAGGGCGTGACCTATGCTATTAAAGCAGAGGGCGTAAACGACTATTATCTTTCAGATATTACAGAGTTAAAGGCTGATGCCGATATTTCACAGAATATTACATTTGCGCCAAAGCCTGTTTATAAGGTGACAATGTCGTTTGAAAATCTTCCTGACAGCGCGTCTCCGAGCGTTGTATTTACAAATATTAATGAGAGCGGATATACATATACCTTTGACGACCTCAACAATATTTACCTCAGAGACGGTGAGTATACTGTGTCGGTTAAGCAGATTGGAAATGTGCCTTATAAGCAGAAAGCTGTTTCTAATGTAAAGATTAACGGGGCTGCAGTGGAAAAGAAGGTATCGTTTGAGGAGATGTCGTACTGGAATTTTGCAGAGTTAAACGGCGGAAATCCGGGTATTGAGACTATAAACGGCGGCATGTATTATGCCGGCTTAGAGCTCGGCGGAATGGTAAGCGAAAATAAAATATATCTGCTTATCGGTACCAACGGTGAGCTTCAGGGTGAGATTAAAATTCCTGTAAAGGCTAACCAGCTTGTTACATTGAGCTACTGTTACAGCGCTGATTTTACAATTAACGGAGGTGAGGCAATCACCAGCAACAGCGGAAGCACAACCCTGATTGAGTCTGTTCAGTATGTGGCTGAAAGCGACGGAACAGTGGTTATAAAAGCCGGAGCAGGACAGACATATTTTACTTCTATTGCTGTTGCAGACCAGGTTGAATACAGGGAACAGCTCTTTGTAGGAGAGGATAAAGAATTTAAGACAATCAACGAAGCTCTGGATACTGCAGCTGCGATGAGCAGAGAGGAAGGTCAGAGAGTCGAGATTGTTGTAGACCCGGGAAATTATGAGGAGATGCTGGTAATCGACATACCTGATATTTCTATCGTAAATGCGGCAGGAAGCGATTCGAGTCTTGAAATTAAAAATTCCGGTGTTGATATAGGAGAAAATGTAGTAAGAATTACTTCATACTATGGACACGGATATAATTATTACAGTATGGGTGCTGACTGCAAGTATGATGAAGAGGTGCTTGCAGTAAATAAGGAGAACGGTTATCTCTCAAAGAATAATCCGGGCTCCGGCTCAACGGACGGCTCATACTGGAACGCAACTGTTGTGGTAAGTGCAGAGGGATTTAAGGCTGACGGAATTGTATTTGAGAACTCATTCAACCAATATATCTCTGAAAAAGAGGCGAATGATATTGTTGTAGAGTGGGAGACAGGCAGCAAGGGCACAAGGCCTACAACTGCCGGAGATACCTCGGTTCAGGAGAGAAGCTTTGTGGAAAGAGCGGCTGCAATGGCTGTTCTCGCCGATAATGCAACCTTTACAGGATGTAAATTTATCGGAAGACAGGATACGTTATACGGAGCTACTGATATTAAAGCATTCTTCAACCAGTGCGATGTTCTCGGTGCGGTTGACTATATTTTCGGCGGAATGACGGCAGTGTTTTACAAGTGTAATCTTGTAATGAATACGAGCGAGGCAGATGTGGATGTGGCATATATTACCGCGGCGCAGCAGGCCGGCTCAAGAGGATATCTGATGTACAACTGCAACGTAACCTCGACAACTCCGGGAGTGGACACTGCATCACAGTACCGCTCAAAGCCGGGATATTTCGGAAGACCATGGGCGGCAAATACATCGGAGGTTGTATTCTACAATACGACAGTGGAGACGACAGACTTCCCGGGCAGCGAGGGCAAATCGCTTATCGCACCGGAGGGCTGGGCAGATTCTCTCGGCGGAAAATCATCAAAGATGTATGAATTCGGAACGGTTGAGCTTTCAGGAGAAAATAATCTTGCATTGAGAGCTGATTGGGCTACACTTCTCAGTGAGGCAAAGATTGACGACGGCGCTACGCCTATAACACTCTCTGCATTCCTCGACTGGGGTGCTGATTATACCAATGTTGACAATGCAGTTGAGAAAGCACAGTCGTTAAATCCTGCAGATTATGTTGATTTTTCAGCAGTAGATGCAGCAGTAAACTCTGTTGTGAGAGATTATGGAATTGACTCTCAGGATAAAGTAGAGGATATGGCTCTGGCAATAGAAGCTGCAATTGACAATTTACAGAAGGCTGATGCAATTACGGATACAGATGGACCGTCTGTAGGTACGGGTGATAATACGCCGGTATGGTTTTATGCGGCGCTTCTTGCAGGCTCGGCAGCAGTCCTTGCGGCGGCAGCATTTATCTTCAGAAAAAGACGGGTATAAAGCGTAAGTTTTATATATTACAGCGTGTATACTGACACTGTAATATATGTACTCAATAATAAAACTCCCTTGAAGAAATAACCTCTATAACATATAATTATTACATGTTATGGGGGTGATATCAGGGGAGTTTTTTATATGAAGAATATAGTTGACAGAAAGTTTTTTAAAAGCAAGATATTTAAGGGATTGTTTTTTTCATATGTAATAATTATTGCGGCGCTGTTTGGCGTATATACAGGCATACTGTATTATGAGATGAGGACGGTGGACGAGGAGCGCAGAAATCAGTATTATGCCTCCGGAATGGATAAAATGTCAAATGCCGCCGATGCTTTTATTATGGACGCAATGGTTGTGGCATCCAACCTTGACGCCGCAAAGGTGTTAAATACATACGCTATGGCGTGCAAAGGAATTGTTCCGGACACAGGGCTGGAGAGTCAGGTACAGGATGAAATAAACAGTTATATTGTTTCCAGGTATAATGTCGAAATGTATGACGCGGTAGTGTTTTTTGACGGTGCAACAAAGGCTGTATCATCGGTCGGCACTTATTACGCCGAAATTCCGGCTGATTTTCCGAGAACTGAAAAAATATATGTCAACGCTTCGCTGAATGATTTATTTTCTCTGAATAACAGTGAGATTTTATTTAATAAAAAGTTTCTTATTTATGTGCAGGAGTACAGTTCGGCGTATGCTGAGGGAGTTATATGTGTTTTGTTTGATTCCGGGTGTATGAGCAGCCTTCTGAATGAAATTTTGGAGGAATACGGAAATGTTCAGGTGTTTATAGGAGATGAATGTCTGTATTCCAGAGGCGATATTAAGGAGGGCGTCTGGTATGAGACGAAATCCTCTCTTGAGCCGGATTTGACATACCGTATGCTGGCAGACAAAAATAATTTTGCAGTAAGGATTGACAGCCGGTTTGTAATTTCTGTCAGTATAGCCGGGGTGCTCTGTGTTGTCTTTATTTTTGCTGCCTTATATGAGGCGGGAAAGTTTTACAGACCCGTGGACAGCATCGGGGATATTATTTACGGGGACAAGGCGTCGGGGAACTTTGGTTCAGACAGAGGAGCAGGATTATCGGAGAATTCCGGTCTTAATGAAGCCTCCGCAGACGGGGCAAAACGGTCGGGGAATGAGTTTGAGACGATTGCGCGCGAAATAGAAAATTTAATAGGTGAGAAAAACGGATATAAGGAGCATCTGATTTCTATAAAGCCTTATGTTCAGCAGGGGATGTTTCACGAGATGCTGAGCGGCATTTCAAAGACAGGCAGAGTCAAGACAATGCTTACGGATGAGTATAAGGTGCTTCAGAAGCCATATTACATTATAGGGGATATTAATATAGCGTACGTGGGAGGAAAGACTGCGGAGTCATCGGAATATGAGAAAATTCATAATTTGATTGAAGCTATTTTTGCGGAATTGTCTGATGAGGAGACAAGTATTATGCCTTATGACAGAGATGATTCAGATGTATTTGCCATTATTAACAGCGATGTGACCGAGGGACTGGAAAATTTGTATTATGAGATTTTTGAGCGGCTTGTGAAGCGTATTGGGAGCAGTGAATATGCTGTGACGGTCGGCGTGGACAGAGTAAGAGACGATATTTCTCAGCTCGGCGAGGCGTGTACCAACGCTGTGTGCGCGTTAAACATGATGGTTACAGGCGGCAGGAACGCTGTATATTTTTACGGGGACGAGAAGGCTGAACACAGCAATTTGTATTATTTTCCGCAGGATACGGAACAGCGACTCACAAGACTGGTCAAGGAGAATAATATCAGTGAAATAAACAAAATTCTTGATGACATAATGAGTGTCAATATGAAGAAGTATTCCGATAATATTGAAGTTATCGGAATGATGCTGGACGAGCTCCATATTACAGCGGCAAAGGTCCTTAAAAATATTCAGCAGGGCAATGTGGTTGAGTTTAATCTTGAGAAGATGAGCAGAATGGCCACGATTGAGGAAATATTCGGATATTACAAGGCCGTGTTTGAGACGGCGGGCTGCGAGTATAAAAAGTTCAGGGAATCTAAGGCGGATATAGGAAAATTAAACAGTGACATTATAGATGAAATTAATGACAATTACACTGATAAGGATATGTCGCTTGCGAGGCTTACTGATAAGTTCGGCGTCAGCAATAAATATATTTCGGTAATGATAAAAAAGACGCTGGGAATGACTTACATACAATATGTTCAGGAACTCAGGATAGAGCATGCCAGGATGCTTATGCAGGAGAATGAAAATTATTCATTAGAGGATATAGCGGGTATGTGCGGGTATACCAGCATGCTTACGTTCAGAAGAAATTTTAAGACGGTGACGGGGGTGAATCCGAGCGAGTATAAGAAGAGGTAGAATATGCTGCTCACAGTGCAGGAGGTTAATTGTGTGCTGTACGCGGCAGTACAGACGGTGTTTAGCCGTTCGGGGAGATGAGTGTTATGATTGGAAGGATAAAGGGGATTGTGGTGAATAGAGCGGCTTGGGTGCGCCGCATTATGAAACGTGGGTTGGGTGCGGTCTGTTCAGTCAGACAACGTGCTGCTGTAATTTGTATTTTGACACTTTGCATTTTGGTTGGCGGATTTTTGACAGGATGCAGCCAATCCGGGCAGGAAAATACCGAAAAAGTTAAAATAAGCGTTCTTGCAAAAAATTCATGGTATTCGGATGTTGATTACGCTGACGCTGAAATCATCAAATGTATGGAGGAAGCATCAGAATATGATATAGAATGGAAGCTCAAGCAGCCTGACAGTTATTATGATATTGTGCGCGCGCTGCTGCTAAAGGGGAAGTCTCCGGCGGATATTGTTCAGATGCCTGACCTGGACGAAAATATGGAATACATTAACACCGGTATTTTCGCCAGACTTGACGAATACATGGAATATATGCCGAATTTTCAGGCTTATCTCAATGCAAATCCTGATGTTAAGGCGTCTCTTACCACTGACGAGGGACATATTTATTATGTTCCTCAGACTGTTCTGACGTCAAATTATGTTCCCTGTGTGATGTACAATCAGGAGTGGCTCGAGAGCGTAGGCAAATCTGCTCCCGAAACGCTTGATGAGCTGGTTGAGCTTCTCAGAATTTACAGGGACAGCGATATGAACGGCAACGGCATAACTGATGACGAGGTTCCGATGAGCGTTACCGCCGCTTTTCTTCCTTATATGTTCGGCCCTGCCTTTGGGCTGGATTTGGCGACCGGGTTTTATACGGATGAAAACGGACAGGTAAAGTATGCGTACTATGAGAGCGAAAATTACAGGGCGTATCTGGAATTCCTGAATGGACTTTACGACGAGGGACTGCTTGAGCCTGACTTTGACATTCTGGGAAGAGATACTGTTAAAGAGAGATGCAAAAATAATGAAACAGGCATAATATTTGATTACAGCTGGCACATGTCTATGATGTACAGCGCACAGTATGAGGAATATGACGGAAGCAAGCCTGTATTTGCGGGAGCAAAGCCTTTATCCGGTGAGTACAAGGGATATTATGTGGGAAGAAATGCCGTCAGCGGACTTTTTGGAGTTACAATCGGCGAAAATACAGTGGAGGCGGTTAAGCTGCTTGATTATATGATTTCTGAGACCAACAAGACGCTTTATTGCTTCGGAATAGAGGGTAAGAGCTATGTGGTGAACAGCGACGGCAGCAAAAGCTTTACCAAGGAAGCTCTGAGCGATGACTTTGTCCAGCGAATGGGAATTAATCCGGTGTGCCTGCCATCAAGGCAGTCGGTGGAGGCAACGGACGCTCTCGTTCCCGAGTGGCACTCGAAGATAGACAGAGAACTTGAGCAGTATGTCCGCAAGCCGTTTCCGTTTATTTATACATCAGAATCGGATATACAGCAGGAGATACCCATAGAATATATCGCCAAATATGCTGCCCAGCAGAGCATAGACTTTATTAAAGGCACGGTTTCCCTTGAGTATTTTGACGATTATATTGACATTCTCAAAAATATGGGTATTGAACATATTATTGAGGCAAATCAGAAAAAGTACAACCGCTATGAGAGGCTGTTGGGGAGAAAGTAAAGGGGGGAACACAGATGAAAATACGGTATATTCAGAGCGTCAGACAGTGTATACTCATATTGGGATAATGATAAAATATCAAAATACGCACATTTTGAGTATAATTATCACAGAATTAAATATTGGTTTGCTCTGAATAAATTTTCTTTAATAACGTCGTCAGAAAAATGCTCATTTCCGAGATACCGAACTAAGATTGACCATTTTGCCGTAAAAGGAATTCGTATTGAAAACGTAGAGTATTTAGAAACGAAAGCAAGCGACCACAATCAATTGGTGGGAGAAGTGTTTATTGCTGATTTTTAGTTGGTGGAGGTTATGGGGAGGATAACGGCGTTAGCTGTTTGAGATGGCAGGACAGCGGCGTGAAAGTGCCTGAGGAATATTGCTGGTGATAGGACGGAAGGTATGTCAAAGACAAGGAAAACGCCGAAAGATGGGCTGATGGGATGTGGTGACAAGAAGGAAGATACAACTCCAAGTTATGAACATGTATTGATATATAAAAATAAAGCACTTAATAGGATATGAAGAATTTAATGACTTTTTGTATGTTGTATGGTAAAATTTATCAATAAATAAGTTTGTGTTATCCGTCAGAAATTTATCTGTTGGTTAAATGTAATTGTTTAATTGCATATGTTTAAAATTAAAAGAGATTGAGAATAGATTTCTTTTTTGGGGGGATAAAAGTGAAAAAGAGTTCGGAAAAAGGTAGTGAATTTTTGGTTTTGTCTCACATACCTTAAAAATTATATATAGTGATTATATTCTTGTTTTACAATATTTTCAGCAAGTTTTCGGATTAGGAAAATTGATACGTTTATATTTAAAAGGAAATAAGCAATTTCCCAAATCTGTACTTGTGTAAATGGCTTTTTGGGGGGAATGTAATCAAGCTATAATCGAGATTTTTATAAATCTAAAGACAATGAATGCTAATGATGAAAAAGTGACTGCGTTGTATATTGATGAAGCAATGTTGGATTTGATATGGCAGTCATGGGGAGAAAATGAGTGATGGATAATTTATAAATAATGAGAAATTATTTGTTTGAAAAATATTTGTAGGATAATACCTTATTATCCTACAAATATTTTCTGGTTATCATTCAACTAAAACACAGCAGCAATCCTATGTTTTACACAGGAATTGCTGCTGCTATTTAAATATGAAAATCTTTTCGAGGATGTTTTGTGGTAAGAATATCTCTTTGTTTTGACAGAGAAACATGGGTGTAGATTTCGGTAATGTTAATGGAGCTGTGTCCCAGTATTTCCTGTATGTAGCGGATGTCAACGTCCTCCTCTAAGAGGCTTGTTGCGAAAGTATGGCGAAACATATGTGGAGTAATATGTAAATCAATAGACGCAAGAGAGGTATATTTGTTAATCATGCGGCGTACAGATTGGTCTGATAAAATAGTTCCTTTTTGGTTTACAAAAAAGTGATTACAGTTTTGGATTTCTGATAGAAAGCTATTTTTGTATTCTTTAAGAACTTGATTGACATCGTCATTTCCTATTTGAACCTTTCTTTCTTTTGAGCCTTTTCCAAATATCAAAATTGTTCTGTCATATAAATTTACATCGTTCATTCTCAAAGAGCATAGTTCTGAAATTCGTATTCCCGTAGCAAACAGCAATTCTATAACTGCGGCGTCTCTTAAAGCATTTTTTCTTTGGTAATCAGTTTTAGCATTAATGCGCTGCTTGTATATGGTTGATAAAAAAACCTCAACAGTATGTAAAGGAATTGTTTTTGGTAAAATGAAAGGCTCACGAAATTTCACCTGAATTTTGTTAAAGGGGTTTATATTAATAATTTCCTTATATTCAAAATAACAAAAGAGAGCTTTTATAGAGGCGAGCTTTCTTTTTGCGGTTTTGGGTTTGTACTGCTGATGCAGTTTGGAAATATAATTTTCCAAAATATAAGGTGTTATGTCCAAAGGATTTATAAGTGAAATCTGTTCCGAGAATTGTCTGAGGTCAATTTTATATGCCTTTATTGTCTTGGTATCCAATCTTTTTTGATTTTTGCAGTATTCCAGATAGTTTTGAATAAGTGTTTGTAAATTATACATAGTAAAATCTCCTTTGTTTTAATTTTGTATATAAGAAATATATCGTAAATAAATTTTGTTTGCGAAAAAATTCTTAATGAAGCATATTTTGTGACAAATTATAATTGACTAAAATGAATAATGGCGATATACTGTAAATATAATAAATCTACAAAAAGAGTGGATTTGGCGAAAATCAATATACCATAAGGAAACGTAAGATGAAAAATGAAAATATTCATTTATTGAAGCAGGGAATAGATACAGCTTTTGTTGATTGGAACACATCTTCAAATCTTGCATATCGTCCGCAGTTTATTTCAAATAATTATAAAGAAGGACATAAAGTCATAGCTTCGATTGAGGATGAGCTTTTGTCGTGCCAGGAATTTTTTATCAGTGTTGCATTTATTACTATGGGAGGAATTACCCCTCTTTTACAAACATTAAAAGAATTAGAAAAACGGAATATACCAGGCAGAATTCTGACAACAGATTATCTTTATTTTACGGAACCAAAGGCTTTGCAGACGCTTCAGAGATTAAAGAACATAGAGATAAAGATTTATGCAGTAAATGGATCAAAACAGGGATTTCATACAAAAGGATACATATTCAGAAAAGATGAAATGTATCGAATAATTGTGGGAAGCTCGAATATGACTATGACTGCGCTTACCACAAATAAAGAGTGGAATACAAAAATTGTCTCCACAGATCAGGGAGAATATGTCTTTAATATCCGAAGTGAATTTGAAGAGTTGTGGAATGCAGAAAAAGCTTATAATTTTATAGATTACATTGATATATATACCAAAGAGTACACAAAAAATAAGATTATTAGAGAGCAGAAACAGATTGCCAGAGAAGAAGAAATTCCTTTACTGGAATCTTATCGTTTGAAACCCAATTCTATGCAGGTTGGTTTTATTAATAATCTGCGAAAGATTTATGATTCAGGAGAAAACAGGGCTCTATTAATTTCTGCTACCGGTACCGGAAAAACTTATGCGGCGGCTTTTGCTATGCGTGAACTCGGTTTTAAAAGAGTGTTGTTTGTGGTACATCGAAATCAGATTGCAAAACAGGCACTCAGATCATTTCGTAAGGTGTTTGGCGGAAAAATATCCATGGGACTTATGACAGGAGAACAGCATGATTATGAGGCGAAGTATTTGTTTTCTACCATTCAGACATTGAGTAAAAAACAAATACTGGATAATTTTGATTGTACTGCATTTGATGCAATTATCATAGATGAAGCACATCACAGTTCCGCAGAAAGCTATGCAAAGATTATGAATTATTTTAAGCCAAAGATGTGGCTTGGAATGACAGCAACTCCTGACAAACGTGACGACCATCTGGAAGGCAGAAATATTTATGAAATATTTAATCATCAGATTGCCTATGAGATCCGCCTGCAGGATGCCATGAAAGAAGATCTTCTTTGCCCATTTCATTATTTTGGAATTACAGATTTAGATATTATTGCAGATGAAGGAAAATCTGAAAAAGAAAAATTTGAAAACTTCCGGTATCTTACATCAGATGAACGTGTTGCTAATATCATGCAGCAGGCAGATTATTTTGGATACAGCGGAGAACGGGTGAAAGGGTTGATTTTCTGCAGCCGTATTGACGAGGCAAAAAAACTTTCTCAGAAATTCAATGAAAAAGGCTGGAGAACTCTTGTATTAAGTGGCAGTGATTCAGAGAGTGTAAGAACAGCAGCAATAGAGAGGCTGGCTGGAGAGGAGTGTGAAGAAGCACTTGACTATATTATTTCTGTAGATATTTTTTCTGAAGGTGTGGATGTTCCCGAAATTAACCAGGTCATTATGCTTCGCCCCACAAAATCGCCGATTGTATTTATCCAACAGCTTGGACGAGGATTGCGAAAATCAAAAGAAAAAGAATATGTTGTTGTACTGGATTTCATAGGGAATTATCGAAATAATTTCATGATTCCGATAGCACTGTCCGGGGATCGAAGCTATAACAAAGATAATATTCGACGTTATATTACAGAAGGAGGACGCGTAATTCCGGGAGCCAGTACCATTCATTTTGATGAAATATCAAGAAAAAGAATTTTTCAGGCAATTGATAATGCAAATTTCAGTGACATTAAACTGATCAAAGAGAATTATTTTCAGCTAAAGGATAAACTGGGCCATATTCCGAATTTGTCGGATTTTGATAAATATGGAGAAATGGATGTTTTACGTGTTTTTGATAATCAAAGTCTGGGTTCATATTATAAATTCTTAGTAAAATATGAAAATGAATATAAGATTCGATTGTCAACGGATGAAGAAAAAGTAATTGAATTCGTTTCTAAAAAATTTGCCGGCGGAAAGAGAATTCATGAATTGGAGTTGCTAAAGCGTTTGTTGACCTATGAGCATGGAATAATGTCTTTACTGAAAAGGTCTCTGAATGAAAATTATCATCGTAATATGGATAAACAGTGTGAAGAGAATATAGTTAATATTATGACAAATGAATTTTCGGTTGGCTCTGGGAAAAACACCTATAAGCAGTGTGTTTTTTTGGAAAAGGACGGAGATGACTATTGCAGATCAAAATCTTTTTCGGCAATGTTAAAAAATCCGGATTTTTATCAGATTCTTTCGGAACTCATTGATTTTGGCATTTCACGGTATAAAAGAGATTATGAAAATAGTTATCAGGATACCGATCTTGTATTATATCAAAAGTATACATACGAAGACGCCTGTCGTCTTTTACACTGGGAGAAGAATGAGGTGCCGTTAAATATCGGCGGATATAAATTTGATAAGAAGACGAAAACATTTCCGGTTTTTATTAATTACGATAAAAGTGATGAAATCAGTGATACAACAAAATACGAAGATCATTTTATAAGTGATAATCTTTTGGAGGCAATTTCTAAAAATGGAAGAACTATAAATTCGGAAGATGTACAGAACTTTCTTCATGCCAGAGAAAGAGGAATTGATGTACAGCTTTTTGTAAGAAAGAATAAAGATGACAAAATATCAAAAGAATTCTATTACCTTGGCAGGATGCATGCTACAGGAAAGGTGAAGGAATTTACTATGCAGGGAACAGATAAAACAGCGGTACAAATTGAATGGATGCTGGAGACGCCTGTAAGAGAAGATCTTTACGAATATATTGTAAATGGATAAGAAAAGGAAGAAAGCAATGAAAACAATCAAAGTAGTAGCAGCTATTATAATTCACGAAGGAAAAGTATTTGCAACACAGCGCGGATATGGAGAATTTAAAGATGGATGGGAATTCCCCGGAGGTAAAGTTGAAGAAAATGAGACTCTGGAAGATGCACTTGTACGTGAGATTAAAGAAGAATTGGATACAGAAATTGAGGTTGGAGAATTATTAGGTACGGTTGAGTATGATTATTCGAAATTCCACTTGTCAATGGATTGTTTTATCTGTTCAATAAAGTCAGGTAATCTGGTGCTGAAAGAACACGAGGCGGCAAAGTGGCTGGAAAAAGAGAACTTGGACAGCGTGGACTGGCTGCCGGCAGATTCAGGATTGATTGAAAAAATCAGGAAGTATCTATAAATTGGAGATAAATTAAAAAATGACACAGCTCGCTCTCAATATGTTGAATCTCGGTCATGTTCTCGCAGGCGGAAATATGAATGCTGGTGACATTAAGGATAAGCCGGAAATTCAGAAAGCATATGAACTGGGAAAATCTATTCAGTAAATTTTTAGCCACAGATGTTACAAAAATGCTTGACCACAACATAGACGAGACCGTTTCAAGTTTTGTGTAAACGTCAAAAACTGATATAAGATTTGTGAATAGTTACGAATGGGCAGAGCCGAT
>CALWKC010000041.1 GCA_944381165.1 uncultured Lachnospira sp.
AAATGGAGCAAAAAGAAACCCCTAATTCCCCCATGAATGGGGGACAGGGGGTTGAAGTGTCGAAGACACTTTTTTAGAAATTTTGTAAAAAACAAAAATTCAAACAAAACTTTAACATTTTCATGATATAATCAAAAAAATTATGGAGAGAATTGCGTTAAAGGCAGGCTCAAAATTTATATTTGTGCCGCAATCCGCGATTATGCTTCGGAAGGGAGGCAGCATGTTTAAGATTTTGGTGGTTGAGGATGATAAAGACTTAAATCACACTGTTTGTACTTTTTTAAATCAGAGCGGCTACGAGGCACATGGGTGCCTCAATGCGGGCGACGCTTATAACGCTATGTATAACAATACATTTGATTTGATTGTGTCAGATATTATGATGCCGGATATTGACGGATTTGAATTTGCTAAAACTGTGCGCGAGTTAAACGAAAATATTCCTATACTTTTTATGACGGCAAGGGATGATTTTGCATCTAAACAGCGCGGATACAGGATAGGAATTGATGACTACATGGTAAAGCCGATTGACCTGGACGAATTGTTTCTGAGGATTGGTGCTCTGCTGCGCCGTGCAAAGATTGCAAGCAGTCACCGCATGGAAATCGGTAAGCTGGTACTGGATGCAGATGAGCGCACTGCGATTTTGGGAGAGAATGAAATTCAGCTGACTATGAGGGAATTTAATATTCTCTACAAGCTTCTGTCATATCCGAAAAAAGCCTTTACCAGAACACAGCTTATGGACGAGTTCTGGGATGCGGATTCAAACACGGCTCCGAGAGCGGTGGACGTGTATATGACGAAGCTGCGGGATAAGTTTTCAGAATGTGACGATTTCGAGATAGTCACAGTTCACGGTCTTGGATATAAGGCGGTGATAAAATGACGCCCGGAAAAGAGCGGGGCAGGGCTGTACGACTGCTGTTTCTTCTGAGGCGGTGCACAGTGTTTTTTGCACTGATTGCCTGTATTGTCACTGTCTGTATGATTCTGTTTTTAAATCTTATGGAGAAGAATACGGGAATTGAACTGGAAGAAGACGGCATTAAACAGGCTGCTGTAATCACCTTTGCCAACGTGGTGCTGATTACTGTTATATGTGTTGCTGTTGACGGTATCAGGAGAAAGATTATGATAGGACGCCCTGTCAGGCGGATAATAAATGCGGCTGAAAAAATCATGAAGGGCGATTTTTCGGTGCGCGTACAGCCTGTACTTACTCCTGATGACAGGGACGGATTTAATATTATTATCGAATATTTTAATCGAATGGCGGAAGAATTGTCGGGGTTAGAAACGCTTCGAACTGATTTTATCGCCAATGTGTCACATGAACTGAAAACGCCGCTGGCAGTAGTGCAGAATTACGGAACTATGCTGCAGCAGCCCGGACTGACGGAAGAAAAGCGTATTGAGTACGCTAAGGCAATTATTGACACATCACGGAAGCTTGCGGATTTAATTACCAATATTCTGAAACTTAATAAGCTTGAAAATCAGCAGATTTATCCCGAAAATCATATATATAATCTTGGCGAGCAGCTTTGCGAATGCCTGCTTGATTTCGAGAGCGTGTGGGAACAGAAGAAAATTGAAATATTTACGGACATAGAGGAAGAGGTTTTTATTGAAACCGATGCCGAGCTTATGTCTCTGGTATGGCGAAATCTGTTTTCAAATGCCATGAAATTCACTGAGCCGGAAGGGAGCGTTTATGTGACGCTCAGATCTGAAAATGATTTTGCGGTTGTAGAGGTAAAAGATACGGGCTGTGGAATCAGTCCGGAAACAGGAAAACATATTTTTGAAAAATTTTATCAGGGCGATACGTCTCATTCTACACAGGGAAACGGACTTGGTCTTGCTCTTGTGAAGAGAGTTATGGATATTGTCGGCGGAGATATTTCCGTGAGCAGCGAGATAAAAAAAGGAAGTACTTTTACCGTGAGGATAAGGAGAAAAAAAGATGAAACAGATTAAAAAGTTTTTGCATATACTTTTATTTCCCAAAACTGCGGTTTTAGTGCTATGTGTTTTTATTGCGGCGGCAATGCTTATTTATACCTTTGGCTTCTGCGGAGAAGACGGCATTTTTGCTTATATTTCTTATGCGTTTTCGGCATATGCGCTCGTCATTTTATGTTTGGGTTTTGTTCCCGCCATCAGGCGTATAAAAAGTTTTAAGCGTCAATTTGCAGATAAGAATAAATATTTTAATCTTTATATGCAGGATATTAATTTTAAAACAAGGATTTCGCTTTACTGCTCATTGACAGTTAATACAGTGTATGCGCTGCTGAAATTTGTTTCGGGTATTTTTTACGGCTCGGCATGGCTGATTACGCTGGCGGCTTATTACGGGCTTTTGCTTACGATGCGTTTTTTGCTTCTGCGCCATGTTGGCAGCAGAGCAGGCGACCTGCGCTCAGAGTGGAAGCGATGCAGGCTTTGCGGGATTGTTCTGATTTTCATGAACATAATTCAACAACAAGGGCTGTAAATGTAGCGGCGGCTTTAATTTCAATGCTTTCGCTGGAAACGGCGATGATAACTCAATTCGGTGACGAAAGCGATACGGTGTTCCGCCATGTAATGATTGCGTCTACCGGCGGAAGTATTTGCTTTATTGTATTAAGCATGGCTGTATTTATGATTTTGCTTGCCACAAAAAGCCTTAAAAAGCTTAAAAACAACAGTTCAGAAGTTTAGCGCCGGTTTTTAAAACAGATAAATGTATATCCGGCGCCTGTAAACGAAGGGAGATTTTAATTATGGAAGAAAAAAACGAGGTTTTCAATTATACTTATTCTGCCGCCGAGCAGGAGGAAATTAAAAACATACGTGAAAAATATGCCCCGCCCACACAGAGAGAGGATAAAATGGAGACGCTGAGAAGGCTTGATAAAAGCGTGACAAAACCGGGCATGATTGTTTCTCTTACAGTGGGAATTTTGAGTGCGCTTGTTATGGGGATAGGGATGTGCTGCGTTATGGTCTGGAATGGTGTATTTATCCAGGGGATAATAATAGGAATTGTCGGAATTACAGGTATGGTCGCGGCTTACCCTATTTACACACGCATTACCAAAAAGCGTAGGGAAAAGCTGGCACCGGAAATTATGCGATTGACGGATGAACTGATAAAGCATTAAAAGTGTACTCTGGTTTTTCATGCTTTGTGAGAATTTTTATTTTGTTAATAAGGGATATTCCGATGGTGGAGTATCCCTTATCTGTTGTTTATTCGTGTTTGTCGTTTAGCGGTCAGGCTGCTTCTTAGCACCGCAGTCGCAGTAGTAATAGTCAACGTAGGTCTCATAGTGGCTGCGGTCTTCTTCGTGTGTAACGGCTGGAATTATGTCATAAAGACCTTTAATGATAGCATGGTCTCCTGTATAGGTTGGCTGTCCCAGTTCATTGTATCCCGTAAAAAGTGGGCAATCTTCAGGATTTTTGACCATATTAATTGAGTTTGGAGAGAATGGTCCGCCTGTCCTATCACGCTCCCACTCATTAAAACGAGAAGGGTCTCTTGTTTCCTCCCATGTGCCTTTATCGTACCAATACATTCGATATAGATTATATTCCTCATATCGTTCAGGCTGGTCTACTACCGTCACAATGTCCTCAACCCATTTCTCGGCGGTGTGCTCTTTCCAGACGTGTTGATGCTCTGTCTGTGAACTTTCTTCTGAGTTACCGCTGGTTGAAACTTCACTGGAAGTTGTGCTGCTGCCGGAAGTGTCACTGTTGGCATCACCGGCAGATGTATTGTCTGAAGTATTATCATTTTTTTCTTCATTGTTTTCTCTGTTATCTTCTTTTTTATCCTCTGTGTTTGCTTCATCTTTCTTCGTGTCATTTTGTGCTGTTGTTTCGATTCTTTCCGATGTCTGATTATCTGTATTATTATCATTTTGCGTTTTTGGCTGCGATATGAAATAAATGACTGACGCAAGTATTAGTACAAGCAGTATCGCAGCAGGGATTACTATTTTTATGTTGCGTTTAATAAACTCTTTGACTTTTTCCATTTTAATATAGAACTCCTTATCATCTGAATATATTTAGTTTGTAACCTTTGATAAAGATACTCCAAATGGTACTCATTGTAAACAGATAAGAAAAATCTTTTGACAGATATTCTGATAAAAGAAAGAGGGCTGCCCACAAAATCATTTTATGATTTATGGAACACCCTCTTATGCTTTAAGCTGTATTATATAATCGGAATGACGTGATTCGAACACGCGACCTCTTCGTCCCGAACGAAGCGCTCTACCAAACTGAGCCACATTCCGATATATCATCGACGGCTTTTGGGTGTCGGAAAGACTGAAACGCAAAAGCTCTGTCAAAGACAGCTAATATAATAATATAATAAGCGAAAAATGTCAATAAAAATTTTGCGAATGGCGCGGGCTGAACTGTTAAAATATTAGCAACATTTACCTGAACTTTTTCAGGCAGGCGGCGCGAACAGTCCTATTTCGGGAGGGTAAATCGTAAATATTATAAATGCGGCGAGTGTCAGCAGTGAAAGAGTTCCAATAAAAAATCCGAAACAGTTCGGATAAGGAGTTATGGGAACTCCTGAGACACACCGCGCGGATAGTTTGGAAGCTGCGGCAAAGGCTGTTATCACACACAGAAGAAAGGTGACAAGGTCGAGAACAAAGAAATTGCGCCCTATTATTCCCGTGTATGTGTAAAAAATTACAGGCATTATATATGTTCCCGCGAGTGTTCCGGCAAGAAATGCGTACAGAATACACGGATATTCCTTTTGAAATATGAAATAAACAAAAAGTGAATATATAAGCATGGGAAAAAATACAAGCTTCATATGCTCCCAGGTAGATTCATTTACGGGTGTGAACAGTCCTGCCAGAGAATTTTTTCCGGTCCAGTCATAGACAAAATGTGCGAGTGTTCCCGCAACCAGCACAAATATAAATCCTGCTGTAAGATATGGCTTGATTTTTTTCATTTTCTGCCTCCGGTACCAGCGTTTATATGTTTAATATATGCAAATTCTGATAATATATTCGGCGCTCATTCGTATATATTTTTGAGGTATTCTATCAGTGCGGCGGCGGAGTCGTTAGGTGAAAATGTTTTGCTGTAAGCAAAGCAAATCTGGCGCGGTTTTATTGCGGAGGGAGCTTTTATCGGGATCAGAGTCTTTGCTTTCAGCTCTTCTGTGATAAATTCGCGTATTATACAGCCTGCCCCGAGACCTGTCTTTACGAAGTCGATTAAAAGCTCCATACTGTTTACTTCCATTGCAGTATCGGAAGAGATATTCCAGCTGTTTAAATATGTGTTTATATATTTTCGAGTGAGATTGTTTTTGTCGAGCAGAATCAGGTTTGCATGGTTTAGTATCTGCTCCCGTCCGATTTTTTCGCGCTCTAAAAGTCCCGATATATACTGGGGTGTTGCCACAAATAAATCGTGTATCAATCCCGCGCTTATATAGTTAAGTTTTTTGGCGCTGTCCGGCTTTGCAATAAGTCCGATGTCTATTTCCCGGTTTTCAAGAAGTTCTACTGTCTGGCTTGTAGACTGGCAGACAATAGTAATCTGAATGTGTGGATGTATTGACAGAAAACTTTTGAGGCACGGAAGCAGTATATGTTTGCAGAGAGTCGAACTTACGCCGATTTTTATGTGCCCTATTCCAAGTTCATGGATATGCTTTATAGTGTCCTCGGCGGCGTTTATGGTCTCAAATGCGCTGTGAAGATACTGGTATAAAATATTTCCTTCATTTGTGAGCTGTATGCCCTTTGACGAGCGCACAAGCAGGCTTACGCCGAGGGAGTCCTCCAGCTTTTTAATCGCCTTGCTCACGGCAGGCTGACTTATATACAGGCTCTGTGCCGCCGCAGATATGCTGGGCGACTGAGCGGCTGTCAGAAAAATGTGATAGAGTGAAATATTTGCTGTATTCATGCAATGGTCTCCTTATAACTACAAGTTATAACTGATATATATAATATGTATTTGCATTATAACATTGATTATATTAAAATACAATCAGTTGCCGGATTGCTTGCTTTATGTCATCAAAGCGGTGCGGAAAATATTTTCAGAGATTAGGAGGATTGATTGATACAATGGGAATGACAATGACACAGAAAATTCTTGCAGCCCATGCAGGACTCGACGAGGTAAAGGCAGGTCAGCTTATCGAGGCGGAGCTTGACCTTGTACTGGGAAATGATATAACATCTCCGGTGGCAATTCACGAGATGGATAAAATGACAGTCAAGACTGTATTTGATAAAAATAAAATCGCGCTTGTGCCTGACCATTTTGTACCGAATAAAGATATTAAGTCGGCTGAGCACTGCAAGTGCGTGAGAGAATTTGCGATGAAGCATGACATTACAAATTATTTTGAGGTAGGACAGATGGGTATTGAGCATGCGCTTCTGCCTGAACAGGGTCTTACGGTTGCGGGTGACGTTATCATAGGAGCGGATTCACACACATGTACATACGGAGCGCTCGGAGCTTTCTCTACAGGTGTGGGCTCAACTGACATGGCTGCGGGAATGGCGACAGGAAAGGCTTGGTTTAAGGTGCCTTCAGCAATCCGTTTTGTTCTTACCGGAAAGCCTTCAAAGTGGGTGAGCGGCAAGGATGTAATTCTTCATATTATAGGAATGATTGGCGTTGACGGAGCTCTTTATAAGTCAATGGAATTTACAGGCGACGGCATCGCAAATTTAAGCATGGACGATCGTTTTACAATAGCAAACATGGCGATTGAAGCGGGCGGAAAAAACGGTATTTTCCCTGTTGACGATTTGACGAGAGAGTACTTAAGGGAACATTCAAAGAGACCGTTTGTTGAGTATGAGGCTGACGAGGATGCTGAGTATGAGCAGACTATAACGATTAATCTTGCCGATATTAAGCCGACAGTTGCATTCCCTCATCTTCCTGAAAATACTCACACGGTTGATGAGATTGATGACATCAAAATTGACCAGGTGGTAATCGGCTCCTGCACAAACGGCCGTATTGACGATTTGCGCTGTGCCGCTGAAATTCTTGAAGGAAGAAAGGTTGCGAAGGGGCTCAGAGTAATTGTTATTCCTGCAACTCAGAAAATCTATCTTCAGGCGATAGAGGAGGGGCTTGTCCAGACATTTATAAATGCCGGTGCTGTTGTAAGCACGCCTACATGCGGTCCGTGTCTCGGAGGTTATATGGGAATACTCGCCGAGGGAGAGCGCTGCGTTTCCACAACTAACAGAAACTTTGTAGGACGCATGGGACATGTAAATTCTGAGATTTATCTCGCAAGTCCTGCTGTTGCGGCAGCAAGCGCTGTTACGGGAAAAATCAGCCAGCCGTCCGAGCTCGGTTTATAAAAAGTGGAGTTAAGCCGCGCTGCGGCTTGCCGATTAAAATTTATGGAGGATTAGTAATGAAAGCTGAAGGAAGAGTTTTTAAATATGGCGACAATGTGGATACAGACGTTATTATTCCGGCCAGATACCTGAATTCGTCTGACCCGGCAGAGCTTGCCACACATTGTATGGAGGACATTGATAAGGATTTTATAAAAAATGTAAAGAAAGGCGATATTATTGTCGCAAATAAGAACTTCGGCTGCGGCTCGTCAAGAGAGCATGCGCCTATTGCTATTAAGGCAGCAGGTGTGAGCTGTGTTATCGCTGAGACATTTGCGAGAATATTTTACAGAAATTCAATTAACATAGGACTTCCCATTATAGAATGTCCTGAGGCTGCAAGGGCAATCAATGCGGGAGATGAGGTTGAGGTTGATTTTGACAGCGGAATTATAACTGACAGGACGACAGGCGAGTCATTTACAGGTCAGGCGTTCCCTGAGTTCATGCAGAAAATCATCAAGGCCGAAGGTCTTATAAATTACATTAACAATAAGTGACAGCAGGCGGGTACGCCGCTGACATGGCTGAATTCCGGAAATATCAGGACTTATGCGGGAGATTTTTAGCTTTAATTATCTCAGCATATTTTCTGAAATTTCCGGATAATTTTATTTTATTGTAAATTGAGGCGTATTGAATTGAGGAAATATCCTCGATAAAATTTTTTTCGTATTTTACGCTGCTGAATTCGGAGAGCATATCGACAGCTTTGTTGTAGGCGATAGCGGCCTGTATTTCAGAGTCATATAAGCCGAGCCGGTAAATTCCTCTGATGTGTATAGAGGCGCGGTATTGTATTTTTCCCTTGTTTTCTGTTTTTTCGACGCCGCGGTACCGGTTGACTACCAGAATATTTTCGTATCTGTAATCGCATGTGTCGCCGTTGCGGAAAATATAATCGCGTCCCTTTACGGAGTGCGCACGGATACCGTAGCGTGACAGTATGCTTGTCTGCATTCCGAAGTCGTTTACAAAATAATAGCCTCCGCGTGCCATTATTTTGTGGTTGGAATAATAGAATAAATCATCCGTGTTAAAAATGAGAGCTGTTTTCTCGCTGATAAAATACAGAAAGCAGCTTTGGCAGAGATAAATCGGAGTTTTAATGTAAATGCCGCTGTCCCTGAAATTTATTAGAATGATAAATTTTTCGAACGGTATTTTAAGCCCGGCTGAATAAGAGGTGGTGTGCAGTTCTGAATTTACGCGGTATTTTAACGGGGAGCTTAAAATGTCGCATGCTTCAAGGTAGGCTTTGTTTGCGTCGTCTGCACAGTCAAAGCTGCCAAGACTTATGTGTTTGTTTTTGTATGTCACTGACGAGCGGTAGTATACTGTACCGTCTTTTTTTCGCGCTGTGTAGACGCCTGCTGGCATGGGTTACACCTCTTTCATATAGCAGTTTTTTGTAATTTTGTATTGTTTTTATTGATAAGTGTGTTGTATAATAGCTTAAATGCGTTTGGATATATCAAAAGACGAGGCGTTTTTGATAAATTTGCTTCAATAGTTTTATTATAAAGTAACTTGATTGATATTTCCATACGGAATTAGTAAATGAATTTAAGGGTGGAAAAAGGAATGAGTTTGTTTTACAGAAGTACCAGAGACGACAGCGTAAAGGTTACTGCATCACAGGCAATTTTAAAGGGATTGGCTCCGGACGGAGGTCTGTTTGTGCCTGAGAAGATACCGGCACTGGACAGGAGCCTTGAGGAATTATCTGCTATGTCATACAGGGAAGTTGCATATGAAGTAATGAAGCTTATGCTGGATGATTTTACGGAGGAAGAGCTGAAGGCTTGTATCGATAAGGCATATGATGAGAAGTTTGATACAGATGTAATCGCACCGCTTGTCAAGGCTGACGGCGCTTACTATCTGGAACTTTTTCACGGCGCAACTATCGCGTTTAAGGATATGGCGCTGTCCATACTTCCACATTTGCTTATAACCTCCGCAAAGAAGAATGACGTACACAATGAGATTGTCATTTTGACGGCGACTTCGGGAGATACGGGAAAGGCAGCTCTTGCAGGTTTTGCCGATGTCAAGGGTACGCGTATTATAGTATTTTATCCAAAGAACGGCGTCAGCCCTATCCAGGAGAAGCAGATGATTACGCAGAAGGGCGATAATACATATGTAATCGGAATTAAGGGTAATTTTGACGATGCACAGACTGGTGTAAAGAAGATTTTCGGCGACAAGGATCTGGAGAGGGAGATGGATGCTGCAGGTTTCCAGTTCTCGTCAGCAAACTCCATTAATATAGGACGTTTAGTTCCGCAGATTGTCTACTATGTGTATGCTTACACAAGACTGCTTGCGGACGGTGAGGTAAAGGCAGGGAACAAGATTAACGTGGTTGTTCCTACGGGAAATTTCGGAAACATACTTGCTGCGTTTTACGCAAAAAATATGGGACTTCCTATTAATAAGCTTATATGTGCGTCTAATGAGAATAAGGTTTTATATGACTTCTTCTCAACGGGCGAGTATGACAGAAACAGAGATTTTGTTCTGACAACCTCACCTTCTATGGATATTCTTATTTCAAGCAATTTGGAGCGTCTTATTTACAGAATTGCAGGAAACAGTGCCGAGAAGAATTCACAGCTTATGAAATCGCTGAGGGAGACGGGAAAGTATGAGATTACACCTGAGATGAAGGCACAGCTCTCTGATTTCTACGGAAATTATGCGACAGAGGAGGAGGATGCGGCTGCTATTAAGAGACTGTACGAGGATACAGGATATGTAATTGACACACATACAGCCGTAGCTGCCACAGTTTATGAAAAATACAAAAAGGATACCGGAGATGATACTGTGACGGTGATTGCGTCTACTGCGAGCCCGTATAAGTTTACAAGAAGCGTTATGAATGCGATTGATTCAAAGTACGATTCAATGTCAGACTTTGAGCTTGTGGATGAGCTCAGCAAGCTGTCAAATGTTGCGGTTCCTAAAGCAATCGAGGAAATCCGCACAGCGCCTGTGCTTCACGATACAGTCTGCGAGGTAGACGAGATGAGCGCGAGCGTTAAAAAAATTCTTGGAATTTAGGATTTTAGGATACCGCGGGCAACGAAAGTTGCCCGTTTATTATTCTATAGGAAAGTTCAAAGAACTTTCCTATAGAATAATAATGCTTCGCAGGATCGCAGAGGCGCGGAAAGGTAATTATTCTTACGAATCCGCGCCTCGCGAAAGAGTTCGCTTGCGAACTCTTTATTATTTTTTGAAATATTGTTTTGACGGAGCGTAACAGACAGCAATGATGGCAGATGAGAAACCGCCTGCGCGGATGTCTCATCGACTCTTCGCGACAAGTCGCTCAGAAATGAGGATTATTATGAAAAGACATAATTTTAATAATCTGTCCTATAACATAACGGTAATGAATATGTCGGGCATTTATAAAAAACAGCCTGATTTCATGAAAAAATTAAAGGGCTGCTGCGCCGCTTTTATAGACGCGGAGAATATGAGAGGAACGGACTGTTATTGCGATGATGAGGCACAGCGCGGTTTAAAGGAAATGATGAAAAATTATTCTGCAAAAGGCGTTCATTTTATAGACGGCGGAAATTATCATTATCTGAGCAAACTGTGGCTTGATTTTATAGACGAGCCGTTTGACCTTGTAGTGTTTGACAATCATCCGGATATGCAAAGCCCGGCGTTCGGAGATGTGCTTTCGTGCGGAAGCTGGGTTAAGGATTTTGCGGAGGGGCTGAGTGTTCGTGATAACAGTTTCAGCCCGGAAAATATCCGGGATATGAACATAGCTGTAATAGGTGTAAACGACGAGTATGTCACGCGGCAGATGAAAGACATGGGGGTTGTTTTTTTGACCGCCTGTGAGCTTGAGAAAGTCGGAGACGACGGAGCGCTGAAATGGCTGGAAAATTTTTTGGACGGAGAGCGTTCGGTGTATATTTCTGTGGATAAAGATGTACTTTGCCGGGAAGAATGTATGACAAACTGGGACCAGGGAAGTATGAAGACGAGCGTTCTTCTTGAGATGCTTGAAAAAATATTCGAGACGGGAAAAGTGCTGGGATTAGACGTCTGCGGTGAGCTTGACGCCGGAGGTGAGAGTGAGTTTGGCGGAATATATAATGAAAAAAATGAAAAAATAAATATTAGAATTTTAGAATTTATTAATAAAAAAAATTGTGAAGGGTGTTGACATTAACTTCGGCGAGTGATATTTTATGTATATCAAATGTTAGCACTCCAATTTGACGAGTGCTAACAGAGGCAAAAGGATATAGGAAAGGAAGAGAGCCGATATGGAACTGGATGACAGAAAAGTCAAGATTCTGAAAGCAATCATTAAGAATTATCTTGAAACCGGCGAACCTGTTGGCTCCAGAACAATTTCCAAATATGCAGATTTAAAACTCAGCTCTGCCACCATAAGAAATGAGATGGCAGATTTGGAGGAGATGGGGTATATAGTCCAGCCTCACACATCTGCGGGAAGAATTCCCACAGATAAGGGTTACAGGTTTTATGTGGATGATATGATGCTCCAGAAAGAGAACGATTTAGTGAACAGGGAACAGCTCGTTGCTGACCGGGAAAAAGAGCTCAAGTCGATGAGAGATTTTCTTTCACAGAAGGTTGACAGGGTTGAAGAGCTTCTGCAGAGTGTGGCAAAGGCTCTTGCAAAGGATACCAATTACGCGACGATGGTCAGCGCGCCTCAGGTCAGAGGGAATAAGCTCAAGTTTGTTCAGCTTTCGCAGCTGGAGACAAATGAAATTCTGGCTGTTATCGTAATGGAGGGAAATGTAATCCGCAATAAGGTTATCACTGTAAGCGAGGAACTGTCTCAGGAGAATCTGCTAAAGCTGAATATCCTTTTGAATACCAGTCTGACAGGGCTGTCTTTGCAGGAGATGAATCTGAGCATCGTCTCAAAGATGGAAATTCAGGCGGGAGAACATATGCAGTTGGTGAAAGAGGTTGTCGATGCTGTTGTTGAGACAATCAGCAGTGAGGACAATTTAAAGATTTACACCAGCGGCGCCACCAACATTTTTAAGTATCCTGAACTCAGCGATTCGTCTAAGGCGAGCGAGCTGATATATGCGCTTGAAGAGAAACAGAGCCTCACCGATTTTGTTAAGCTTGAAGAGGATGAGGAGCAGCCAAACAGCGGAATTCAGGTGTATATAGGCAACGAGGCACCGGTCGAGTCCATGAAGGACTGCAGTGTTGTCACAGCAACATATGAGCTGCAGGACGGAATGAGAGGAACGATAGGAATTATCGGACCTAAGCGTATGGATTACGACAAGGTGGTTGAGAAGCTTAAGACTATTCAGACGCAGCTGGATGACGTATTTAAGAAAACATAGGAAAGGTTGGTTTTTGAAGTGTCTAAAAAAGAAGAAAAGAAAAAACAAACATTAGAGAATGAAAAGGTTGACAAAAAAGAAGAGCAGAAATGTGACGAGAAAAAAAAAGATGAAAATAACGCTGAGTCTGTAAAAACTCAGGCCGACGACGCAGATGCAGATGAGACAGAGGCTGCAAGTGATGCGAAGGAGGCTGCGGATGCAGATAATACAGAGAATAAAAAGAAAGACCCAAGAGACGCTGTGATTGAAGAACTTCAGGATAAGGTGAAGCGTCAAATGGCTGAGTTTGATAATTACAGAAAGCGAACAGATAAAGAGAAGTCAGCAATGTTTGAGATGGGGGCTTCTGATGTAATAAAGAAGCTGCTTCCTATTGTTGATAATTTTGAGCGTGGTTTTAAATCAATCACGGATGAAGAAAAGGAGACACCATTTGCCAAAGGTATGGATATGGTCTACAAGCAGACAATGAAGATGCTTGAGGCCTTAGACGTAAAACCTATCGAGGCGCTTGGTTTGGAGTTTAATCCTGATGTTCACAATGCTGTTATGCATGTGGATGACGACTCTGTGGGCGAGAATATAATCGTTGAAGAGTTTGAAAAGGGTTACACATATAGAGAGACGGTTATCCGTCACAGCATGGTTAAGGTTGCAAATTAGCGTGCCTGACATGCGGTAATAACTGAAACACAGATTATCAAAAAAGTTATTTTATGTGCCGAGCACAGAAAGGAAGATTAATATGGGAAAGATTATTGGTATTGACTTAGGTACTACAAACTCATGCGTGGCAGTTATGGAGGGCGGTAAGCCCGTTGTCATCGCAAATACGGAAGGTCTCAGAACAACGCCTTCTATTGTTGCATTTACAAAGAACGGCGAGCGTCTTGTAGGTGACCCTGCAAAGCGTCAGGCTGTTACAAACGCAGATAAGACAATTTCATCTATCAAGAGACATATGGGTACTGACTATAAAGTAGAGATAGACGGAAAGAAATATACTCCACAGGAAATTTCAGCTATGATTCTTCAGAAGTTAAAGGCTGACGCGGAAAACTATCTCGGAGAGAAGGTTACAGAGGCTGTTATCACTGTTCCTGCTTATTTCAACGACGCCCAGAGACAGGCGACAAAGGATGCAGGTAAGATTGCTGGTCTTGACGTAAAGAGAATTATCAACGAGCCTACGGCTGCAGCTCTTGCTTATGGTCTTGATAATGAGAAAGAGCAGAAGATTATGGTTTACGACCTGGGCGGCGGTACATTTGATGTATCTATCATCGAAATCGGCGACGGCGTAATCGAAGTTCTTGCAACAGCCGGAAATAACAGACTCGGCGGTGATGATTTTGACGAGAAGATTACACAGTATATGCTTGATGATTTTAAGGCTAAGGAGGGGGTAGACCTTTCTAAGGACACAATGGCTCTCCAGCGTTTAAAGGTTGCGGCAGAGCAGGCAAAGAAGGAGCTTTCAAGCGCAACTCAGACAAATATCAACCTGCCTTATATCACAGCTACATCAGAAGGACCAAAGCATTTTGATATGACTCTGACAAGAGCAAAGTTCGATGAGCTTACACATGATTTGGTTGAGAAGACGGCAGAGCCTGTAAGGAACGCGTTAAACGATGCGGGAATAACTGCGTCAGAGCTTTCAAAGGTATTGCTCGTAGGAGGCTCAACAAGAATTCCTGCCGTACAGGATAAGGTAAAACAGCTTACGGGACATGAGCCAAGCAAGACATTAAATCCTGACGAGTGCGTTGCGATAGGTGCATCTATCCAGGGCGGTAAGCTCGCGGGCGACGCAGGTGCAGGCGAGATTCTTCTTCTCGATGTAACTCCGCTTTCACTTTCTATCGAGACAATGGGCGGTATTGCTACAAGACTTATTGAGAGAAATACTACAATTCCTACAAAGAAGAGTCAGATTTTCTCTACGGCGGCAGATAATCAGACAGCGGTCGATATTAATGTCGTACAGGGCGAGAGACAGTTTGCCAAAGATAACAAGTCGCTCGGACAGTTCAGACTTGACGGTATCCCTCCTGCAAGAAGAGGCGTTCCGCAGATTGAGGTTACATTCGATATTGATGCAAACGGTATCGTAAATGTATCTGCCAAGGATTTGGGAACAGGCAAGGAACAGCATATCACAATTACGGCAGGCTCTAATATGTCTGAGGAAGATATTGATAAGGCGGTCAAGGAAGCGGCAGAATTCGAGGCGCAGGATAAGAAGCGCAAGGAAGCTATTGAAGTCAGAAACGATGCAGATTCAATGGTATTCCAGACACAGAAGGCTCTTGACGAGGCAGGCGATAAGCTCGATGCCGGTGACAAGGCGGCTGTAGAGGCGGATTTGAATGCACTCAAGGCTCTTGTGGATGGCTCTGACGCTGAGAACATGACAGATTCTCAGGTCGATGAGATTAAGGCTGCTAAGGAAAAACTTATGGAGAGCGCACAGAAGCTTTTTGCTAAGCTCTATGAGTCACAGCAGGGTGCAGCAGGCGCGGGTCCGGATATGGGAGCAGGAGCAGGTCCTGATATGAACGGAGGCTCAAATGCCGGCGGAAGCAATCCTTACGGCGATGATGTTGTCGACGGAGATTATAAAGAGGTTTAAGATTTCAGACTGCATGGGGCATAAGCCCTGTGCAGTTTTTGGCGAGACAGCACAAATTTAAAGTGCGCAGACATCAGCGCAGAAATGGAGTTAATATGGCGGATAAGAGAGATTATTATGAGGTTTTAGGTGTTTCAAGGGATGCTGATGATGCCGCATTAAAGAAGGCTTACAGACAGCTTGCCAAGAAATACCACCCTGATACCAATCCCGGTGATAAAGAGGCAGAGGCAAAATTTAAGGAGGCGTCGGAGGCTTATGCGGTGCTTTCTGACCCTGAAAAACGCCGTCAGTATGACCAGTTCGGACATTCTGCATTTGAGAACGGCGGAGCAGGCGGCGGTGGTTTTGACTACAGCAATATGAGCGATATCTTCAGCGATATATTCGGCGGCGGAGATATATTCGGAGACCTGTTTGGCGGCGGAAGGAGACGAAGCAGCAACGGTCCTATGAGAGGCGCCGATATACGTGCCTCTGTGAGAATTACATTTGCGGAATCGGTTACAGGAACAACAAAAAAACTTGATATTACATTAAAAGACCCGTGTCCTAAGTGCGGCGGCAGCGGAGCAAAGCCGGGATCACATCCGGAGACATGTCCTAAGTGCGGCGGCAAGGGTCAGATTGTCTATACACAGCAGTCATTCTTAGGCATGGTGAGAAATGTTCAGACGTGTCCTGACTGCAACGGAACAGGTAAGGTTATAAAGGATAAGTGTCCTGACTGCTACGGCACCGGATATATCAGCAGCAGAAAGACTATCGAGGTAACAATACCTGCCGGAATAGATGACGGACAGTGTGTCCGCATTCAGGGAAAGGGCGAGCCGGGAACAAACGGAGGACCAAGAGGAGATTTGCTGGTAGCTGTTATGATTTCTGCCGACCCGGTATTTAAGAGAGACGGCTATAACATATTCTCTGATGTTGTGATTACTTATCCTACAGCTGTACTTGGCGGTGAGGTCAGGGTTAAGACTGTTGACGGAGAAGTTGTGTATGAGGTTAAACCGGGTACTGCGTCAGGCACAAAAGTGCGTCTGAGAGGAAAGGGAATGCCTACTCTCAGAAATAAGGCGGTACGGGGAGACCACTATATAACGCTTATTGTAGATATTCCTCAGCGCCTCAACAATGACCAGAAGGAGGCTCTGCTTGCATACAACAGGGCGCTCACAGGCGAGGAAAAACATTTAAAGAAAAAAGGGTTTTTTAAATAAATCGTATTGAAAGCTGCCGGAATCCGCAAAAAACGGATTCCGGCAGCTTTTTTATCATTGATGGTATAATAGAATCGGCGAAGCTGATGTCTGCAAGTTTGCAGAACAAACTTGTGGTGGACCAAGAGACGTCCAAACTATGTTGTAATAGAGTCAGCTGTTAGAATATAAAAATAAGATGAATTGATATGTCCGTGTCGTGTATAAGCTAAAATTACATGACTTGATTGAAAATATTGTGATATTGGAATATAATTAAAACAATGTGTTTAGGTGAAATAGGTTGGTAATATTGAGTGTGTAGCTGTAATAAAGCTGATGGAGGGATTGCGATTGACAGTAGAAGAAATTTTAAACGGAGAATCGAGAGAAGTTGAATATAAAGAAATTGTTCCGGAAAATAGCAAGAAATATACCAAAACAGCGGTGGCTTACGCAAACTGTTCAGGGGGATTGCTTATATTTGGTGTAGAAAATAATACATGGAAAGTTTTAGGCATACCGCAGGAGAGAGTCTTTGAAGTGGCAGATGGTATTTCTAATGCTATTATTGACAGTTGTGAGCCGATGATTGATTTTGATATAAAATATCAGAATATAGAGGGAAAAACAATTATTATTGTACAGGTATATCCGGGCAAGGGCAGACCATATTTCTTAAAGTCTGAAGGTAAGTCGGGTGGAGTATATGTAAGAGTACACGGCTCTACACGCGTGGCAGATGAATTTATTGTTAAAGAGTTGGAATTTCAAGGCTCTAATAGAAGTTATGACCAAATACCTGTAGTTGGAGAAACAGTTACAGATGAAGAAATTGACAATCTCTGTAATACTATGTACGAGTATGCTTTGAGTCAATGTGCGAATAAACAGGAAGAAAAAAATGTTAAAAGAATTACAAAGAAAAATCTTCTTGCATGGGGTTTATTGCAGACGCAGGAAGGAAAGGTTGTTCCTACAAATGGTTATATGCTTTTGACAAGAAATGATAAACCGGAGGCATCTGTGCAATGTGGAGTGTTTAAGGGGACTACCAGAGCTGTCTTTCTTGATAGAAAAGAATATAGCGGACCAATATATGAACAGATTGATGAAGCGTATAATTTTGTACTTAGAAATATTCGTATGGGTGCAGAGTTTGGAGGATTATTGCGCAGAGATGTGTATGAACTTCCTGTTGACAGTATTCGGGAGTTGATTGCAAATGCTGTTATACACAGGTCGTATCTGGTGCCTGCAAGAGTACAGGTGGCTCTTTATGATGATAGGCTTGAAGTTACATCTCCAGGTATGTTGATCGGCGGATTTACAATAAAAGATTTGAAGGCAGGATGTTGTCTGGCAAGAAATAGAGGCATTGTAAATGCACTTACCTATATGAAAATAATTGAGCAATGGGGCAGTGGTATTCCCAGATTACTGGAAAATTGTAAGAATGCGGGATTGAAAGAGCCGGAGCTTCTTGAAATTGGCGGTAATTTCAGAGTGAATATGTTTCGTAACACGGAGCTTATACAGGTAAAGTCAGAATGCATACAGAATAATGAGAATTCAGGTGAGAAAAAACAAGGAGAAACTAAGGAGAAACTAAGGAGAAAAACTAAGGAGAAAAAACAAGGAGAAACTAAGGAGAAAATTATAAAACTAATGAAAGATAATCCGGTGATTACTTATAAAGAAATTATGGAAGAACTATCATTATCGAGAAGCGGTGTAGAGTATGCTGTTCGTAAATTGCGTGAAACAGGAAGAGTAGAAAGATTAGGTGCTGATAAAGGCGGAAGCTGGAAAGTACATGGATAAAAAGGACAGTAAGCTATCCATCGCGGCTGCGTGTTTTTCTATTTATGCTTTTAAAGAACTTAAAGCTCAACTAACGGCTATTGATAAATTGCGTTTCATTTTTACATCGCCTAAGTAACAAAGCAAAATTTCATATGTAGATGTAATAAAAACAGTTAGCAATTTAAATTCATCGGTATTTATAGAAATAATGGAAACTATAGGATTGGATTATTCAGAATATTAACCAAGTTTCGTTAAGATAGATAAGGTAATTTTAAAAATGAGAAATGAAATAGCACATGGAGAAAAAATTTAAAGTATAGATTTGGATGAAGATAGATTCCGAGAGATATATGATGTTATAACAGAGTTAATGTACAAATGTGTGACACAGATTAATAATACAATTTATTTAAAATATTATAAATATGAATTAAAATGAATGGAAAAGAATATGCCTAAGGTAGCCAAAAGTGGAATTAATGATTTAAAAACGCTATATCCAACACTAGTAGAATATAAATTAATTAGCTAGACCAATTGATTTGCTGCCAAAGTCGTCCATCTTGTACTTCCAATGATATA
>CALWKC010000042.1 GCA_944381165.1 uncultured Lachnospira sp.
GACGAAGATAATGCCCTTGTCAACTTAATTTGCATTAATCTTGATGATTATGCACGCAATTATGATGACAAAGCTGTTAAAAAAACATTAAGCATCCCATCTTGGCTTAACACTGCATGCGAAAAATATGGTATTAATTATTCTAAAGTTCTAAGAGATGCATTGATTGCTAAACTTCAGGCGCGTTAATCGCCTAAACAAAAAAGACCGCCAGCCATTGTATAATGTTTGACGGTCTTTTGTTTAATTTAATACCTTATCTGCTGCCACGCGTAGATTACCGAAACGTTTTCAATGTTATTCTTCTCGGCAAGCTCTGTGTATCTGCTGCCGTCACCGTAAATCGGGAATAACCGATAAGAAAGTCACTGCTCATCTTCTAAGACACACTCACGCTTCTTTAATACTTGAGGCTGGCATGGACGTAGATGATATATCAGAGCGTCTCAGTCATAATAACAGCAAAATCACAAGAGAAATATATCTTCATATCACAGAAAAAACAAAAAAGAGACAGCGTAAAAAAATTGATAAAATTAAAAATATTAGAGTCACTTTAATTAGCCATACATACATATAAAAATGGCCATACCTCTACTTAACTATGGTCATCTACGGAATAGTCTCGAAACTCCCTGTCTAATGCATACAAGTACAGAAAAGGTATAATTACCATGCCATTTCGTAACTATTCTCAATCCTTATATAGTTTTTTAGCCAACACAATTATATCTATATTTTTATCTTTCACTTCAAATAATTTGCCATACTAAAATAAGCATTAATTTCACTGTAATTAGCTGATATTTGTGCATAATATGCCGCATTATGTGTATTTATTTCTGTCTGTTGCAATGATTTTAGCATCTTTTCATTTTGTTCTATTATTTTATTATTTTTTGCTTCTAAAATACGATTTTGAAAAATGATATGCTGATTTTGTTCAATTAAATAATCTAGTTTTTGCATTATTCTTTTAATACCATTTTCCATATGTTCATGTATCAAGGTATCTTTCAAAGTCTCTTGAGAAGATGACATATAATCATATATATAATAAAGAGAAGCTAAATTGCGATACTGATTTGCTAAAATATTAATACTATAATCAGACTCTAATAAATTATTAACTTTATTATATTCCTCATTAAGATACTTTGACCTTTGTTTCCATTTCTGTTGTATTTGTTGGAGCAAACTGCTATTATTTTCTACGCGTAATACCTCTTTCTCATTATGTTTTCTAACTTCTTCAATATTCCTTTTATTCTTTTTTGTTTTACGTATCGCATCAAACATAATATAAATTCCAATAACCATAAAAATTACCATAACCACAATCATAACTATGCCGCCTATAGTTATACCAATAGGAATTTCTTCAAAATTAATAACATGGACGACCTGTCCATTAATAATATTAGTTCCACCATCTACTGCTATTTCTTTTGTTCCAAATGCCATTCGATATATAAAGAAAAATATACCTATTCCACCTACTAAAAGAAAAATCAATCCTAACACTATCCCTATACATTCCGACAATAACCTTCTTTTCTTAGGTACACTATAAAGATTTTCACGCCCTAACTCTCTTATTTTTTCGTCATATTTTTCTTTCTCATAATCAAATATTGTTTCAATTTTTCGTTTTGCTATTTCTAAATCTCTTAAATCTTTTAAATATAGCAATAATGCGTCCCTATTCATATCCTTGCCTTTCCATAAATATCATCAGCAATTTATCTTAAGAACTCTAATTCACCTAATAGTCTAAAGTCCATATTTACAACATAGTTGAAACTTTGTAATTATAACCTTAAATATAAGAAAATGCGGATGACAGGACTTGAACCTGCACGTCTGTTGACAATAGAACCTAAATCTATCGCGTCTGCCAATTCCGCCACATCCGCAAGCGGATTTTACTTTACCACACTTTTTGAATAATTGTCAAGTAGCCGGCAAACCTATACAAGCTCACCGTCACATATCTCAATTATCCTGTTTGTCTGTTCAGCAATTCCGCTGTCATGCGTTACAATTATGACCGTAGTTCCTGAGGCATTAATCTCCTTTAAAATCCGAATTACCTCCCTGCCTGTTGCCTGGTCCAATGCACCAGTAGGCTCGTCTGCAAGCAATATATTGCAGCCCGTAACCAGCGCTCTCGCAATCGCCACTCTCTGCTGCTGCCCTCCGGACATCTTTGAAGGCATTTTACCTCTCTCAGATAAAATTCCCAGCCTCTCCATAGCGTCATTTATCATTCTGTTTCGCTGAGTTCTCTTTATATTTTGCGCAAGCAGCGGAAGCTCAATATTTTCATATGCCGTAAATTTATCCATGAGCGCAAAATGCTGAAAAACAAAGCCAATGTTATCTTTTCTCAACAGGTCATACTTCTTTCTCGAGCATGAATAAACGTCAACTCCGTTTAATATGTACTGTCCCTCTGTAGCCCTGTCCATACAGCCTATTATATTGAGCAGCGTTGACTTTCCCGAGCCTGACGGTCCGATTACAGAAACAAGCTCACCGTCATCAATCGTCAGATTTACATTATTCAGAGCAGGTTTATCGCTCACATTTTTATCATATATTTTTACTATCCCCTTTAACTCTATCATACACCCTCCCATTAAACCTCTTATATATTTTTAGTTTCATCAAAATCAAATACCCCGCTGCAGGTAATGCGGAATCAGGCTTTCAGCGCTGCATAGCAGCATGACATTTGACCCTCGCTGGATTCGCCGAATGTACATGCAATCATGTTCACTTGGCTCATTGCCCGTTGAAATAAGTCAATCGTCGCTTCCTGCAACACTTTTTGACGGCATCATTCTGATAACACTAAAAACAGGATAAATCACAGTTATAATTGTAGTTAAAAATATGGCTCCCAGCAGTCTCATAAACGTAGGTAAATTAATATATATTCTCATAATGCCTGCCAGCCACCGATATCCTGCCGCGTATACCGCCAAAAAAATCACAAGCGAAAATACCATGAGCTTAATAACATCAGCAAACAGCATTCCTATTAATTTAAAATTTCCAAATCCAAAAGCCTTGCGTATTGCAATTTCTCTTTTTCTTGCCTCAATCCAAAAATATGATACAAGCACACTATTCACAAGACAAAAAATATACACTATATAATTAACCTCAATTTTTTGTCTTGCATATGTATTTTCGGTTGTGCTCTGACCTGAGGATTTATCTATCACTGCGTTGACACTGCTGCGTCCGTCCCTCTCAACTATAAATCGGAATATATCCTCATATTCCAGCTTTAAAGTTTCAATATCGTAAATATTGCTCTCAAGATGCATTTCATACTTACTTCCTGATATAATCTCATCAAGCGTTTTACTTCCGACATTATCAATGCACAAAACAATGCTATTGTCCCAGTAATCAGATTCGCCGCCTATAACACCGACAACCTCATATTCTTCGTCACATATTGTAATGTACCTGCTCTGATTTTTTTCATATGTATATTTGTAGCGTTCCCTTCCAAGAGCAGCCACAAGTTTTCCGCTATCCTCGCCCGTTCCCGGCAGACGACCGCTCTCCATAATATACGGAAACTCCTCATTCCCCTTTATAATAATTTCTGTTGTTGAAGCTATTCCCGTCTCCTTAACCGGCAAAACCAGTCTGCCCGACAAAACCATATTTCCAAATTCAATATTATCGCTCATACCTGAAAAAATATCTATATTATCCGTTGATACTGCCTCTATCTTTATCCTGCTGTCATATATGGCTTCTTTTCGCTCTTCTTCCTTTAATGACGCCATATTATAAATCTGCAGCGCGCCAAAAACAGAAAAATAAATTATCAACTGACCCACAACAAAACAAACTGACGCAATTCGATACCGGAAAATACTGTTTAAAAAATGTTTTATTCGTATTTTCATAATTCCCCTCTTCTATGACTTAATCATCTCAATCGGCTTTAACCTCTTTAGATACATTACAGGAAACACAGACGCCGCAGTGATTGTAAACACAACGCATGCCGCCAGAATAACAGGCATAACAATATTATGCGAATAATTCCATGCCGAAGTAATAACATCTTCGCCTCTCTCAAAACTGTCCCCATACATTTCATATATTCTGCCGCGTCTTACAAGCCATGCCGCTACTGCACCCACAACATTTACAAATGCGTTCTGAATAACAATAACAAATGAAATGCTGCTCTGCGGCACTCCGAAAGCTCTCATTATGCCATATGTCTTTTTATTCTGCATACACATTGTCATAACGGCAATCATAATTGAAAGCACTGCTATAACAATCAGCATTACCGACGAATAAAACTGCTTGTTATCGCTTAAGCCATACTCGCTTTTTAAATCTTCAATTTCCTCGCCGATATTATAAATACTTATATAATACCCGCACTCCGCGGCAAGCTCGTATACGTCTTTCTGAACCTCTTGTTTCTGACTCTCTTCGCACTTAAAATAGACCTGTATTTTACCGGTTGCATATTTATTCATTTCAATATACTTGTCATAATCTGCGCACAGCAGTATGGCTTCATCCATTCCCGTATCCTGAATGCTCGTATAACGACCTCTCCAAAGCCATTTTGCACCCTCCGGCAGAACTCCGCACACAATGCACTGCTGCTCCTCATAGAAGCCGGAAACCGAAAACACCGTTCCTACGGCAAGCCTGTCCGCAAATTTGCTTCCGACATATACAGGCGTATATTCCCCTTCATAACCTGCGAACTCATCAATCTGCTCGTCAGAAAGCTTTAGCCCCGCTATGCTCATAGTTCCCGGAGTCACTGCTATTACTTTTATCAAACCGTCATACACGGCCTCTCCGCTGCCATCGTATGTCAGATTACAGTTATTCGACAGAAAAGCGCCGTAAGCCTCAACGCCTTCTATTTCTCCAAACCGACTAAAAAACTCATATGACGGCTGTTCCATATCTTTATTGCTCACCTGACTGTTAATCCAGTATATATTTTTATTATCCTCGCCAAACGACCCCTCATACCGTTTTATTGTCGATAAATTATAAAAATAATCAGACATGCATACGTCCGCCATATAAAAGGATATAAAGCACATCGCAAGCATAAGAAACAATATAAAAAGCCTGCCCCGCGCAATCTCCGCAGTAAGCTTTAACCTTCCCAATAAATTCATATATCTCCAATCCCCTCATTGTCTACTCAATAAAACGCTCAATATTTTCATTTCTCCACGCCGCATACTGTTCTTCGTCTTCTATTATAAGCTTAAAACCGTCCGCACAGAATGCAGATTCGTTCGTAATACCGTTTTCAAAACTCACAATGCACTTAAGCCCTGAGTATCCTTTTTCCGTCATAATTCTCTTGCTGTCAACATAGTAGTCTCCGCTCTCGTCGATATACTTTTCACAGTACTTCTCCGTCTCTCCCGTTGACGCAGAAGTTCCGTATAGTTCTATCTTAATCCTGTTGCCATTGTTATAAAAATCCTCGTACATGTTAAAATATAAATATTCAACGTCGCTTTCGGAAATATCCTCTCCGTTTTCAACTGCCCATTGGCTCCACCCATCAATTACCATCTGCTTAAAATCATCACTATATGTATCCATTATAAAATCAGGGCAGGCATATTTATACCATATCAGTCTTGAGCCATTCCCGCTTTCTTTATCATCAGCCCATTCAGGTATCTTCGATTTTTCAAACTCACTTATTTTTGTCGATGCATTTCCACTGTCTTCCGAATTGTCTGACGCCAGCAAAGTATAATCTTCAGCCCCTATGGGCGCGGCTTCATTATAAATATCAGGGACTGCCAGTAAATATGTTTCCCCATTATATTCAGACGAATATATAACATATCCGTCTCTTTTTTCCGCTCCGTTATCGCTTATAACTCGATCAACGCTCGGATTGGTTATCGCCTCCTCCTGCGAGGACTCCTCTTTATCTCCCGAACAGGCAGTCTGCATAATACACATCACTATTAACAGCGCTAAAATAAACAGCCTCTTAATCATAAACAACCCCCTTTAAAACTTCAGGCACAGCATATTTAAAATTGTGCTGCGCCTCCCTCCTGAATATTTTAATCTTCATTCATTAACCCAGCGCTGAATTTTGTAGCTTTATTGTATCATATGATTGTTTTTAAAAAAATACAAAAGGAATAACTTACAGTTTATCGGGAACATCTTACATCAAACTTATGTTTTGCTTTATCTTATGACAGCTTTTATTTCATGTAATCCGTAAACTTTCTATTCCTCTCATAGAATTCATGTTTATATTTTCTTCCTATGTTTATACATTGTACTTTCATCATCACGACCTTGTCAGGATAAAATTTTTCAACTCTCCTCACTGACTACTCAATAAACCTCTGAATATTTTCATTTTTCCATGCAGCATACTGTTCTTCGTTTTCTATAATAAGCTTAAAACCTGTTGCACAAAACGCAAATTCATTATCAAAATCCTTATCGAACGCCACCGTATATTCAAGTGCAGAATATCCTTTTTCAGCCATAATTCTTTTACTGTCTATAAAATAGTCCCCGCTCTCGTCGATATATTTTTCACAGTACTTCTCCTTCTCTCCCGTTGACGCATAAGTTCCGTATACCTCTATCTTCAGCCTGTTATCGTTGTTATAAAAATCCTCGTACAGGTTAAAGTATAAATATTCAACATCGCTTTGAGAAATATCCTTTCCGTTTTGAACTCTCAAACCTTCAATTACCAGCTGCTTAAAATCATCAGTATATGTCTCCATTATAAAATCAGGGAAGGCAAATTTATACCAAGTCAGTATCGAGCCTGTTCCGCTCTCATTGTCATCAGCCCATGCGGGTATTTTTGATCTTCCAAACTCACTTATTTTTCTCGTTGCACTTTCGCTGTCTCCAGAATTATCTGACGCCATCTTACCATAATCCTCAGCCCCTATAGGCGCGGATTCATTATAAATATCAGGAACAGCAAGCAAATACTTCTCTCCTTGATACTCCGCCGAATATATACTGTACCCGTCTATTTTTTCTTCACCGTTATCACTTATAATACGTTCAACGCTCGGATTAGTTATTGCTTCCTCCTGCGAGGATTCTTTATTATCATCCGAACAGGCGGTCTGCATAATACACAGCACTATTAACAGCACGAAAACAAACAGCTTTTTTTTCATAGACAATCCCCCTTTGTATTGTCAGGCACAGCATATCTAAAGTCATGTTGCACCTGACACAAATTTAACACTTATGAACCTGAATACGTTTTTGTATCCCTAATATAAATTCCTGACCTTACCTGATGAATTGATTGATAATCATCCGCCCATTCATAACTATGGCTTATTGAAGCATGTCCATCGCAAAATCCCGTATCCTCTTCCTCAGTACCATAAGAATACGCAGTTACAAGTTTAACCCTGTACTGGCAATCATCCAAACCGCCTGACCACGCATATATTTTTCTCATTCCAGAAGCATAATCTACATCAAAAATAGTGTTGCCATAATAGTTGCCATTAGTATCTGTGAACGTATCATTATAATATGTATCCGCATACGCCGGTATAACAGACATAACTGTAATTGCTGTTCCCAGTACAGCTGCTTTTAAGCTCTTTAAAATTTTTGTTCTCATAAAAACATCTCCTTTCGATACAATAAAAAAGCTACAAAATAACTCTCCGCCTCCCTTCTGAATATATTAATATTCATTCATTAATCAAGCGCTGAATTTTGTAGCTTTATTGTATCATATGATTGTTTTTAAAAAAATACAAAAGGAATAACTTACAGTTTATTGGGAACATCTTACATCAAACTTATGTTTTACTTTATCTTATGACAGCTTTTATTTCATGTAATCCGTAAACTTTCTATTCCTCTCATAGAATTCATGTTTATATTTTCTTCCTATGTTTATACATTGTCCGTTCATCATAACAACCTTGTCAGGATAAAATTTTTCAATATATTTTAAATTCACTATATATGATTGTCCTGCAGCGGCAAACATATCCGAAAGTTTTTTCATCTCATTTTTTAATGTCCCTATAAATCGCCTCTCTGTACCGTCCTCGAGAATAATTTTAATATACTTTTTATCACTCTCAAGATACATTATATCCCTGAACATTAACTTATATATAATTCCGCTGCTGGCATACATATAGTTTTGGCTGTCCTCCATATCCAGCGTTATCAAATCATCTATAATTTCTTTTATCTTGGAAAAACCTTTGGACTTATCAATAAAATAATACGGATGTGTCTCAAAAAGTTCCATTGCATATTTCGTATATTGAGACACATATATAATATACATATTCCTGTCTTTAATTTCTTTTCTAATATGATTTCCCACATTAACTCCGCTGCATCCCGGCAGCTCTATATCAAGAAAAAGAATGTTCACAACTCCTTTTTCAGATAACGCAGCAATACAGTCCTCCCCTGTATTCCACACAATAACACTGACAGCTTCTTTTCTTTCCCTAAAACAACTATGTATTCTTTCTTCAATCTCTTTACATATTATCCTATCATCTTCACATATTCCAATCCTGTACCTCATAATTTTTCCCCCTCAATCCACTCAATAAGTTCCTCAGTCCTGCATTTCCATGTATGACTTTCCACGCACTTCCGGTACGCGCTGCCGGTTATCGCCTCAATCATATTCCAATCCGCAAGCAGCCTCTTAATCTGCTCTGCAGCCTCTGATACGTTCCAAAGACTGTAAAAGCAAATATCCGTTCCATGCTCAAAATGCTTATTAAGATAGGTACTGCCGTCCGTAACACAGAGCGCACCGTTTAACATAGAATTGAATACCCTGTCGTGCGCCCCGCGCTTAAACCACGGCATCACATTCACGGAAATTTTAGAGCAGCTAATCATATCAAGACAGGTCTGCGACGATACGCTTCCGGCCTTGATAATATTTTCAGGGTGCGCGCACTCAAGCAAATCCCACCCCGCCCCAAACGTATGTACCTCAACTCCGCTGTCGGCAAGCGCTGCGATAACCCTTGCCCTGAAATAAAACCTTACCGACAAATCGACAAACATAAGATTTGGCATAATGCTTTTGAGTTCATCGTCGTTAAACTCAACTCCCTGCTGCCGCAGACTGTTTTCCGCCGCATCCTCAACCAGCCTGTCGGGGTGCGAGATAAGCTCATCGACAAGTCCTCTGTAAAACTCCTGATATTCCCTGTCAAACGGCTCCAAAAACCTGTCAAAATGCTTTAGCGGCGTATAATTGCCCGTAAAGATAACATTGATATTTCTCTTTTCAACAGGCAGATACCTCTCGCTTAAAATATTTCTGCCGGCGTTGATTTCCGTTCCTCCAAGCGGAAGAAAGCCTCCGCGCGGCGCAAGCCTGACGTCGGGAAAAAATCTTTTCATATATCTGACATGATTTTTGTCAATACAAATCTGATAATACCTCCCAGGTCTGGCAGACAGATATTTGTGATAATAAAGCGGATGGTCGACAACCATATTAAATACGGGAATTTCTGTGTCATCCCAGAAATTCCCGCTTTTGTATTCCTCTCCGAACAGTCCGTCCTCCCCGGCAATACCGCTGAAATTAAACGTAAACGCCACAAACTGTTTTGCTTTGTTTTTAAAATAAAAATCGCTAAGCAATCGGGCAGAGACGCCGCTCACAACCAAGTCAAACCAGTATACCTCGTATCCGTGCGCCTCAAATGTCTTTGCCATTTCTATGCTGAAAAACTCCTGCGTCTCTACACCGCCCTTAAAAAGGATTACAACCTTGTCCATTAAAACCTCATTTCTTTGGTCCGCAAACGTCAATCGCCCTGTAAATTTCATCAAGCTGTGACACGTCAAGCTGCTCTGCCTGTCCCGCATCAATCTTTGCAGCGGTCTCAGGATTTATCGGCAGCTTAGCAACCGTATCTATTCCGTACTCTGACGCGATTTCATCTATATGGCTCTTTCCGAATATCTCATGACGCTTTCCGCAGTCCGGACATTCAAAATAAGACATGTTTTCAACAATGCCCAGCACCGGAATATCCATCATCTTCGCCATATTTACAGCCTTAGCCACAATCATTGAGACAAGTTCCTGCGGCGAGGTCACAACCACAATTCCCGCAATCGGAAATGACTGAAATAATGTAAGCAAAACATCTCCCGTACCGGGCGGGCAGTCTACAAACATACAGTCAACGTCTCCCCACTGAACATTCTCCCAAAACTCTTTTACAGCGCCTGATATTATAGGACCTCTCCAGATAACAGGATCCGTCTCATTATCCATAAGAAGATTCATAGACATAACTTTTATGCCGCTCTCTGTGACACATGGATATATAACCGTTCCCTCCTCGTCACATAAAGCCTTTCCCTTAATACCAAAAGACTTAGGAATAGAAGGTCCTGTTATATCCGCGTCTATAATAGCCGTCTTTACACCCTTTTTTGCTGCGTTTACAGCAAGAAGCGATGTCACCATTGACTTTCCTACTCCGCCCTTACCGCTCACAACCGCGATTACCTTCTTTACTCCGGCATAATTGTCACTGTTCTTTTGCGGCTCAGTCCTGTCACTGCAATTTGCGCCGCAGCTTCCGCAGTCATGCGTACATTCTTCACTCATTTTAATCCTCCATTATCAAATATTATTTCTTATAACATTCATTATAACCTGCAAAGAGTAAAATCACATAAATTCCTCAATTGACTGGTATACATGAAATCCTTTATCCGTTAAATATTTTTCAACCTCAAAGCTGTCCTCAGTCCTGAATACAATAACCGGCTCCTGATTATGGCTCACAAATGTAAAAATGCAGTCCAGGTTAGTTCTTGCATTTTTCAGTTCCTTGAGAAAATCGGACATATTTGTAAATCTCTCCTTCAGCCTGACGGCTATAACATATCGCTCAAGAACTGTGTATCCTTTTTCCGACAGCACTTCGCAGCACAATTCCGGCTTATCCACAATAATATGAAAAACACCGAAATCTGTTGCATCGTATGTGGAAAGACCATAGCACTCTATATCCTTCTCCTTTAAAATCTCAACAACATTAAATAAGCTGCCCGGATTATTCGGGACAAGAACTGATAACTGTTTAATCATTATACTACAACTCCTCACTCGTATTATTATATTTATAAACCTCTTATGCAGGTTTTATGTACTACTGATTATATCATCACTGAGCAAAATGTAAATCCGTCAAATTACAGAAAAAGAGAGATTTCAGCTGAACACAAGTCTAAATGAAATCTCTCTTGCCTTTATTAAAATATTATCCGTTATATACAGAAATGAGCCCACCGGGGTTCGAACCCGGGACACCTAGATTAAAAGTCTAGTGCTCTACCAACTGAGCTATGAGCCCTTATATCAATAAGCTTGTCTATTTCGGCTGCACAGGCGGCTTCATTTTCCACCAGAAGAACTATCTCAAAACTAACAGCCCAACTGGGCTAGCTGGATTCGAACCAGCGAGATGCAGGGATCAAAACCCTGTGCCTTACCGCTTGGCGATAGCCCAAAAATAGATAAAGGTGGATACAGGGATTCGAACCCTGGGCCTTCAGAGCCACAATCTGACGCGCTAACCAACTGCGCTATACCCACCATAAAAAAACGTGCCGCAAGCGACACTCTCAAGCTGCAAAACAGCCCGCTATCTCATATGCAAACTCCGAAGGAATTTCCTACTCGATAAAAAAAGTGTGCCCGGGGGGATTCGAACCCTCGACCCACGGCTTAGAAGGCCGTTGCTCTATCCAGCTGAGCTACGAACACACAAAGCGGGTGATGGGAATCGAACCCACGTATCTAGCTTGGAAGGCTAGTGTTCTACCATTGAACTACACCCGCATAATCGATCGGGGTGACAGGATTCGAACCTGCGACCTCTTGATCCCAAATCAAGCGCTCTAGCCAAGCTGAGCCACACCCCGATATACTGTTGTCTGCGCGGCACTCAGTACCGCAACGCAAGAATGATTATATTATAACGGCCATTTATTGTCAACACTTTTTTTAATTTTTTTTGATAATTTTTTACACAGATTTTAAAGTAAACTCTGCCCCGCCGCCGTCGTCCACTTCCATCATAATGTAAGTGCACTTCTTATCCGCCTGTCTTGGATATGATATACTGCCGGGATTAATAAGCGTAATCTCATCCTCAACGGAAATCAGAGGCCTGTGAGTATGTCCAAACATTACAATGTCAAACCCCCGCGCTACAGCGTCTGCTCTCAGCGTCTGCAAATCAAGAGAAACATAATAATAGTGTCCATGTGTAAGCAGAACCTTGTATTTCCCTATATGTGTCTCCAGCTCCTTGCTGTACGGCGAAAAAAAATCATTATTTCCCGGCACCATAAGCACCTCGCAGCCTGCCATTTCCCTTATCAGATCGTCCTCTCCCTCAAAATCGCCGAGATGAATAAGCTTATCAATACTCCCCTCCCGATACAGAGCTTCGGCAAGGTTTCCATGCTTTCTGTGCGTATCGCTGACAATCATTATCCTTTGCATATGCTTACCTCACTATTTTATTTTATACTCATCACTCTATATATCCGATAGCTCTGCAAAATACTATTTAATCGCTTCCTCCAGAGCAGTCTTCATTTTTTCAAGCGCTTTGCCTCTGTGGCTTATTTTATTTTTTTCCTCAGGAGCAAGCTCGGCAGAGCTTTTATTATATTCCGGAAGAAAAAGAATCGGGTCATATCCGAAACCGTTTTCCCCAAGAGGCTCCTGCCCGATAATTCCCTCCATAGTTCCGCGTGTAACCAGCTCTCTTCCGTCAGGAAATACCGCCGCTATAACAGCCACAAATCTTGCGCTTCTGTCCTTTCCCGAAACTCCTTTAAGCTTATCGATAATAGCTTTATTTTTAATATCATAAGAGGTATCATGTCCCATAAATCTCGCAGAATAAACTCCCGGCTGACCGCCCAGATAATCCACCTCAAGCCCGGAATCATCAGCTATTGTGATACAGCCTGACAGCTTACACACCGTTCTTGCCTTTATGAGCGAGTTCTCCTCAAATGTTTCCCCGTTCTCCTCAATATCTACATCAATGCCGGCCTCCTTCATAGGTACCAGCTCAATATCCATGTCTTTGAAAATTTCTCTGAACTCTTTGATTTTTCCGTTATTATTTGATGCAAGTATTATTTTATTCACTTTTGTTCTCCATTCTGGTATTTGTATACATCTTGAGGCAGATATTACACTCCTTAGATTCCTCAACATGCTCCCATGTTTTACCTATTAAACTGATATACCCTTCTCCGTCGTCAAGCACAACATTTTTAGTTGATCTGCCCGCCCTGTATTCGATTGCAATCGGATGCACGGCTCCGGGTGTCGTGATTTTTATAACTATGGCATACTTCTTTCCTGCCTCAAGCATAATTGAATTATCCAAATCAACCGTGTAATAGCCTTCGTTTACAAACTTTCCCGATTGAAGATAAATCTTGTCGCCAAAGGAATCCGTTCCCTCAAAACCGTCTACATAATATATTTCATATGAGGTATCCTTTCCTGTCGCGTAAAAGCCCACCGCTTTAAGTTCCTCGTCAGCTTCAGCCGTATAGACATTTGAGAAATAAGCAGTCTCATTTTCGTAACCGAGCTGTCCGACCCAGCCGCACAAATCAGTCTGATAAATATTATCGTAATTGTCAGTATCCTCAACTCTTGTATAAACTACATTATGAATACCTATATTTGAATCATAATACGAAACATAGAAAAGTCCGTTATCACCAAAATCTTCACCCCAGCTGTTTACACACAAAAATGCCCCGTCGCCCTCAAGGTTTACACTGAAATTTTCCTTTGGATAATTGTCGTCCCAGCCCACAATCACGACATCATGATTAGGTTTGTTTGTTCCTATATAACAATACGAAAAATTTTTATCATTATAATACATCGAACTCTCTCCGACATAACTCATAGAAGTGTAAAGCGAAGATTCGACACCCCCATAAAGAAATACAGCTCTCTTTATAGCCTCAAGATTTTTGCTCTCTATAATCTGTGCTTCCTGAACATGTTTTTTCACCTCAGCATCGGGATTATTCTCTCCGTCACCGTAAATGTCGTCCTCTTCTAAAACTGGTCCCTTCCATGAAGTAAGATATGCAACAGCCCTGGTATAATCGCCTCCGTCATACTTTGAGCCAAAGTACCCGCTGTTCCATACCATGTTGTCCTCCGAAAAATCGTATGTTTCCTCCGGCATAAGACTTGTCTCAACCGCAGTCAGCGCCGCAAACGCCCAACAGGTCCCGTAAATTCCCTGGTCTTTGATTTTTCCGAGCCGTCCGACGTCAAAATAGCTGTACTTTGAAGGCAGATAGCTTTCGTCCTTTCGTGTATCTACAAGGCTAAGCGTGTTTATTCCGGAATCCCACTTGTAAGTATATCCAAAACCCGCTTCAAGAACTCTCGCATTAATATAGCAGCCGTCTTCAGCTTTTTTCATGGCATTCTCGAGATAAATCTTCTCGCCGTCAACCGTTATATATGAGCCGCCCGCACTGACAGAGACAACTGTGTTACCCTTTTGGAGTTCAAGCCCGTACTCATCAGCATAATTAAACGCACACTTAAATGTACTCCTGAAAATGTCAGCCGGTATCATAATATCGAGATTTTCTTCCATATATAACTGGTTTTTATTAAATTCGACATCCACGCCGTCAACCTGAAGCTTTAACGCGTTACTGCTCACATCGGAAGCAATAAGCTGCTGCCACTCCTGCGGCCTGTCGTCGTCGCTTATAATAACATTTCCCAGCGCTATGCCTTTATCCTGAGCCATTGCCTCAAGCAGATAAACTACCGAAAGAGACAATATAAATATTAAACCCAGATATAACTTTCTGCCCTTCAATATTTATCCCCTTCTTAATCATTTTCCTTTTTCTTCGGCGGTTTTGGTCCCAAAAAAGAATAAAAATATGTCTTTAACATACCATTATAAATCTTTCTGTTTTTATCCGCTTTTCTCCCAAAGTACTTTTCAGCATCCGAATACGAAGTGATTACATAAGCTGACCAGCTGTCAAGCAATGCAAACTGTCTGCCGAGCGCGCTGTAAATAGCAGGAAGCGACTCTTTTTCCTCAAGTCTCTCCCCATACGGCGGATTAGTTATGATAAACCCGTATTTTTTCGGGTGTGACAGCTTTGTGACATCTCTCTGCTGAAAATGTATCAGCTTATCGACCCCTGCATTCTGAGCGTTCCTGCGCGCAATTTTAACGACATCCGCATCCAAATCATATCCCTGAATATCTGTCTCTATATTAAGTTTTACCATATCGTTAGCTTCTGTGACAGCCTCATACCACATTTTTCTCGGTATAATATTTTCCCACTTTTCCGCTGTAAAATCACGATTCAGTCCGGGAGCTATGCCAGCGGCTATCATAGCTGCCTCAATCGGAAATGTTCCGCTGCCGCAAAACGGATCTACAAGAATGCGGTCTTTATTCCAAGGCGTGAGTTTTATAAGCGCCGCGGCAAGACACTCCGAAATCGGCGCCTTTCCTGCCTCCGGCCTGTAACCGCGCTTGTGAAGCGAAGCCCCCGTAGTATCAATCGCGAGCGTCACAATATCTTTAATAATTGTAACTCTTAAAGGAAAGGCTTCACCTTCCTCTTTAAACCAGCTTATTTTATACTTTTCCTTCAGTCTTTCAACCATAGCCTTTTTTACAATAGACTGAATATCAGAACTGCTGAACAGCTTGCTGTTGACTGAATTTGCCTTTGTCACCCAAAATTTTGCATCAGGCGGAATAAACTCCTCCCATGCAAGAGCCTTGGTCTCGTCAAAAAGTTCTGTAAATGTCACTGCCTTGAACTGCCCGACTTTCAGAAGCACTCTCTCGGCAGTTCTCAAATTAATATTTGCACGGCATATCGCCTCGGCATCTCCCTCAAATGTAACTTTTCCGTCCTCAACAGACAAAATTTCATATCCTAAATCATATATCTCTTTTTTCAGCACCGCTTCAAGTCCAAAATGACACGGTGCTATCAATTCATATGTATTCATTAACTCCTCCGTATGTACAAGCCATGCTAAACGGCTTATACACTTAATATATTAAAGCCTGCAGATTTATGTGTCAATCTGTTTAAAATATATTTAACAGATGACATACCAATATACCGGCTGCCCCTTATCTTGCAGATATATTTACCTGCCTGTCAAATATCTTCCCCTGTATCGCTCAATCCCACCTGAAAGCGATTTTACATTAAATCCAAACATCGCCATTTTCCGGCACATCAGAAAGCTCTGAGCGCCTCTGCTGCAATACAGCAGAATAATATCCGACTGTCTGCAAACTCTGTCATTAATTTTGATTGTTCTCTGCCCCATTCTTCTGCTTCTCTCCAGAATTTCATCCAATCTGTCCGAACTGATATTTACAGCTCCCTTTATATGTTTTTTTCTAAATTCCTCCTCATTTCTCAAATCAATTATTATGACTCCTGAAACTGCAGCATATCTGTCAAAAGCCATACTATTTATAATTTCACATGCCATAACGCACCTTATTTATATTTTTATTTATTATATTCTGCTTTGGCGGTATAATTGTCAAAATATAATATGTTTTCAGGCTCCGCACACGGCATAATATAAAGCCGAATGCGAAGCCCGCAAAAATTAATTACTTAGATGTGTTCTTTGAAGAATTCTTTGATGCGTTCTTTGAAGAATTCTTATTTGAAGCATTGCTTGTGTTATAAGCGTTGCTTGAGTTTGATGAGTTACTTGAGTTTGATGAATTGTAAGCATTGCTTGAGCTTGATGAGCTGCTTGAATTTGATGAATTGTAAGCATTGCTTGAGCTTGATGAGTTGCTTGAATTTGATGAATTGCTTGAGTAATTCTTAGACATATTGATGTCCTCCTTATATAATAATATAGGTTTTTCACTCATTATTATTTCTGAATTTTGAAAAAATATACGCTTTGAGAAACAAACGTTAATTTAACATTTCACACAAAATTTCAGCCTGTCTCAATCTCAAATATAATTTTGCTCATCATCATGCATTGTCGTCAACAACTGCTCCCTTTAAGTCCTCTGCGGTCAGCTTTAATTCATTTACAATCTGTGTCAATGATTTCTTTATATCAGGAATATTATCACTGTTTTCGTTCTTCTTTATATCATCAAGAGAACTTCCTATTTCATACATTTCATCCAAATCGTCTTTCTTTTGTTTATTTTTTGACTTTTCTGCCTTTGCAGCTTCTATCTGCTCCTCAAGTTTCTCCTTTTCCTCTTTTATTTTGTCAGTCTCTTCCTTTGTTTCCTCCGTGCGCTCATCAAAACTTTCCTTAGCCTGCTGTGCAATCATTCCGATAATTTCTTTGTTCGCCGCGCTGATAATAGCATCTCCCTGTTTTTTTGCGTCTACCATGTCGTGAGACTTTAATCTCTCAATCTTTATACCTCTTACAATGGCATTTTCCTGGCGAAGCTCGTCAGTATTATTATCTATCTGCTCTTTAAATTCTCTTTTTATCTTTTCCAGCTCAATAAAATCCTCTGATTTCTCTGCGTCTTCTCCATACAGTTCACGCAAATTCTCCTGTTCCCTCTCAACATCATTTACCTTTTGCTTATACTCTGCATTTTCATCTGACAAACTTTGAGCGTTTTGATTATGCTTACTCACCTCATCATCAATCTCAACGTCAGAACTAAAAGCATTAGCCATAAGCTGCATTGCCATTTTTTGAGCCTTTTTTCGCTTATCCTCAATCTCTTGGGCATTACTGCTGCATAAATTTAAGTTTCCCCCAAAAATAGTTTTTATTGATGCATTCCCTGACTTTTCAGATGTCACAGAACTTTTAGATTTGCTTTCCGAACTGTCTGAAATTTTTACAGTTTCATTATTTTGAACATCTGTCAAATTCTGTGATATACTCACATTTTTCCCGTTGCTCTGTGTACTTCCATGTACCCTCATAAATCGTCCTCATTTCTGCGCTGCCTTTTTTGCATTCCAGGCTTGCGGCGGCGGCGCGGACACAAACCTGCTGAGTAAATAAATCAACAAATTTTTTCACTCTTTTCTGTTTTTTTCAGCTATATTCGCACAAACGCCAATACCTCCATGTTTGATAACACTGCTACAAATATATTATTTATATCGTCTTTTTTATTTTTTTCTTTAACAATATGAAAAAAGACTGTATAAAAGAAAACTTCTCTTACACAGTCTCTGAAGCATGTACGTGACAAGATTCGAACTCGCGACCTTCTGGTCCGTAGCCAGACGCTCTATCCAGCTGAGCTACACGTACATATTAAATTTTTTGAAAAGCCATATTATCCATATGACTAATGCCGGCAACGGGAATCGAACCCGTATGGGAGTATAAGTCCCGCAGGATTTTAAGTCCTGTGCGTCTGCCAGTTCCGCCACACCGGCATATATGGGACCTATAGGGCTCGAACCTATGACCCTCTGCTTGTAAGGCAGATGCTCTCCCAGCTGAGCTAAGATCCCATAATAT
>CALWKC010000043.1 GCA_944381165.1 uncultured Lachnospira sp.
CCATAAAAATAACCTCCAAACTGAGTAATTTTATCTTACATCAGTTTGAAGGTTTACACAAACTTTGGGATACTGCCCTGGTTGGCGCCGGTTTAATTAAGCATTTAAAGAAATCAGGTTTTGATTTTGTACCTTAATTATTATAGATACAATACGTGCTTTTGTCGTTTGTTCTATGATGAACTCAATATTGTTTGTCTTCAGGCGGTCGCCTCTTTTCGGAAAACGGTCAAGTTTTTCTATTACATATCCGCCTATGGAGTCATTGTCATCGGAATGAAGATTTATACCGATTGCATGATTTATATCTTCAAGCTTATATGATGCGGAGACGCGGTAGATATTTTCTGAAAGCTTTATAAAAGGCTCGGTCTCGTCTTTGTCATATTCATCCCGGATTTCACCTACAATTTCTTCAAGAAGGTCCTCGGTTGTAATCATTCCGGCTGCTGAGCCATATTCGTCAAGAACAATGGCAACACTGTGAGAGCTTCTCTGCATCTCCTTAAATAAATCGGATACATTTTTATGCTCATAAGTAAAATAAGGCTCACGCATAATATTTTTTACATTGAATGTGCGTTCTGCGGGAACAAGGATAAAATCTTTTATGTTTAATATACCTACTATATTGTCGGCGCTGTCCTCATATACAGGGATACGGGTATACTCTGTTTCACGGAAAAGATTGATAATCTGATGATAAACGGAATCTATTGACGCAACGGTCATATCAATTCGCGGTATCATAACATCCTTTGCCTGGGTATCTCCAAAATCAAAAAGATTATTTATAATCTGTTTTTCGTCGGATTCGATGACGCCGTCCTCGTGGCTGACCTCAACAAATGTTCTCAGCTCATCCTCGGTAATAGTCTTTTTGTTATTTTTAGGGTCAACTTTTAATAGCTTGAGTACGAAACCTGATAAATGGTCTATTATAAAAATAACCGGAGTAAAAATAACCATCAGAGCATTGATTATAGGAGCATATGCAAGAGCAATCTTTTCTGCATGCACCGTTGCAGCGTTCTTCGGTGAAATTTCACCAAATATTAAAACGAGAACAGTTATTATACCGGTTGCAATACCAGTTGCATAATTTCCGAAAAGTCTGATTACAAGAGATGTTGAAATAGCTGAAGCACTCAGGTTGACAATATTGTTTCCGATTAGAATTGTGCTTAACATTTTTCCCGAATTATTAATAATTTTATCAACAATAACGGCTCGTTTGTTTCCCTTGTCAATTAAGGAACGAATTTTGATTTTGTTTACTGTTACAAAAGATGTCTCTGCTGAAGAAAAAAATGCAGACATTGCCAGAAGCAAGATAATACAAATAATCTGTACGATACTGTCCGTATCCAAAAAACCACTCCCTTATTAAAATATATTTAACTTATATAATAAAAAAAAACAGATAGTATGTCAAGAAAATATAAAATTTATGAACATATTGTACATATAGAAAAAGAATTACTCATAAGATAAATCACAGAGAATTTTATAGTAATTGGAGGAGACATGGCATCAAGGATATTGAATGTAGTAAAAACTATAGTGATAAGCTATGCGCTTACATGTGTTATTTTGCTGGCGCTGTCTTTCGGAGTTTACAAGTTTGACTTATCTAATTGGCAGATTACAACAGGGATTATTATTACATATATTGTAGCATCGTTTATAGGGGGATTTATAATTGCAACGCGTGAGAAAAACAGGAGAATTTTATGGGGTATGGGAGTAGGGCTGATTTATTTTTTAATTCTTGCTGTAGCTTCTATAGCGGTAAATAAGGGAATTGCCATCGATACAATGGAGGCTGTGCGCGCGCTTTTAATATGTGCCGTATCAGGCGCCGCAGGTGCGTTTTTTACGCGATAAGAACTTCTGAAAAGGCGTTTTGGCAAAGAATTTTTATTGTAAAACTACAAATTAAAAAATATTAAAAATAAAAAGGAAATATAAAAGTTTTGCAGAATATAGAAAATATAGGCGCTTTTAGCGCTGTAAAGAAACATTAAGGTATAGGAAATTGAGGTACAAATCAGTGTTTTTTATTGATTGGGAAGTTTCAGAGGACTGCATATGAATATAAGAGTTCAACAGGAACAGCGTGAGCATGAATATTTGAGCAGATACGCAAGCTTCAGTGACGAATCTCAGGGGCGGGACAGACCGGAGCCTCAGTGTGAGATGAGAACGATATACCAGAGGGACCGTGACAGAATTCTTCACTGCAAGGCATTCAGAAGACTTAAGCATAAGACGCAGGTTTTTCTGGCACCTACGGGAGACCATTACAGAACAAGGCTTACACATACTCTTGAAGTTTCTCAGATTGCAAGAAGCATTGCGAGGGCACTCAGACTTAACGAGGATTTGACTGAGGCGATTGCGCTGGGGCATGATTTAGGGCATACACCGTTTGGGCATGCCGGAGAGAGAACACTCAATGAGATATGTCCTATGGGTTTCAGTCATTATAAGCAGAGTATACGTGTTGTTGAGCTTTTGGAGAAGGACGGAGAGGGGCTCAATCTTACTAAAGAGGTGAGAGACGGTATAGTAAATCACAGAACTTCAGGCAATCCGTCAACGCTTGAGGGGAAGGTTGTTCGTCTCTCGGATAAAATTGCATATATAAATCACGACATTGACGATGCCATACGGGCAAAGATTTTCAGCGAGGACGACATACCTAAAATATATACTAAAATCCTGGGAGACAGCACAAAATCAAGACTCAATACACTTATCAATGATATTGTAGTAAACAGCATGGACAAAAATGACATCGTTATGTCAGATGAGATTGGCGACGCTATGCAGAGTCTCAGAAAATTTATGTTCGGAAGCCTTTATCTTAATCCTGCCGCAAAGAGTGAGGAGGTAAAGGCGTACAAGCTCATAGCAGAGCTGTACAGGTATTATATGGATAATCTGGGGGCGCTTCCCGATAATTATAAAATGTTCATTGAAAAAAAGGGTGAAGCACCGGAGCGTGTTGTCTGTGATTATATTGCGGGCATGAGCGACCAGTATTCAGTTGCAAAGTTTGAGGAAATATTTGTGCCGAAATCATGGAAGGTATAGATAAAAATGTATTCGAGTGAGTTGATTGAAGAGGTAGTATCAAGAAATGATATTGTTGATGTTATCTCAGGCTACATAAAACTAAAAAGAAGCGGAAGCTCATATGTGGGTCTGTGTCCGTTCCATAATGAAAAATCACCTTCATTTTCAGTTTCACAGAGCCGTCAGTTATACCATTGTTTTGGCTGCGGAGTCGGCGGAAATGTGATTACGTTTGTTATGGAATACGAAAATTTTACATTCCTTGAAGCGGTTAAGCTGCTCGCTGACAGAGCCGGAATGGCGCTGCCCGAGACAGATTATTCAGCTCAGGATAAAAAGGAAAGAGATTTAAAGACCAGGCTTCTTGAGATAAACAAGCTTGCAGCGACATATTATTATCATCAGTTAAAGTCGCAAAGCGGTCAGATTGGACTTGCCTATTTAAAAAAGAGAGGACTTTCGGATGAGACTATCAATCGTTTTGGACTGGGATATTCGGGGCAGAACGGCACCGCGCTGTACCGTTATTTAAAAGATAAAGGCTATGATGATGAGCTGCTTAAGGAGACGGGGCTGTTTACATATGAGCGCGGAATTCACGATAAATTTTGGAACAGAGTAATGTTCCCTATTATGGATATTAATAATAAGGTAATAGGTTTCGGAGGGAGAGTAATGGGAGATGCAAAGCCCAAATATCTTAATTCTCCGGAGACAAAGCTGTTTGATAAAAGCCGTAATTTATACGGTCTTAATATAGCCAGAGCATCGAGAAAGGGAAATATGATTATATGCGAGGGCTATATGGATGTTATCTCAATGCATCAGGCAGGCTTCAATCAGGCTGTTGCGTCGCTTGGAACTGCGCTGACTCCCGGACAGGCAAGGCTGATGAAAAGATATACCGACCAGGTGCTTATCACGTATGACAGTGATGAGGCGGGGGTCAAGGCGGCGATGAGAGCAATTCCTATTCTCAGGGAAGCGGGTCTTTCAACTAAAGTAATAAATATGCAGCCGTATAAAGACCCTGATGAGTTTATAAAGGCTCTTGGAGCAGAGGCGTTTCAGGAGCGGATAGATAACGCTGAAAACAGTTTTATGTATGAAATCAGCGTGATTGAGAAAAAATATGATAGAAGTGACCCCGAGGAGTCAACAGAATTTGAGCGAGAAGTTGCTCAGAAGCTGGTTGGGTTTTCACAGAGACTTGAGCGGGAAAATTATCTTGCTGCAGTGTGCAGGCGTTTTCAAATATCGCAGGACGGTATGAGAGAGCTTGTCGCTTCATATGGCAGTAAGGAGGGGATTTTGGTCAGGAAACAGCGGAGTGCAGATACAAGTCCGGCTGTAAAAAAGAAACGCGAGAGCGGAGTGAGACAGGCAGAAAAAATCCTGCTTACATGGATGATTGATGACGCTGATATTTTTAAAAAGGTCAGCGAATATATTTCCCCATCGGATTTTGTCGACCCGCTGCTTAAGGATGTTGCGGACAAGCTGTATTCGCAGTTCAGAGAAGGTCATGTAAATCCCGCGGCAATTATTAATACATACGCAACGGAGGAAGAGCACAGCGAGGTGGCGGCATTGTTCAGCGCTGATTTGAGTGGTGATCTCAGTAAAAGCGAACGAGAGAAAGCGTTAAACGACACGGTTATTAAGGTTAAGTCAAACAGTATAGACCACGAGCTTAAAAATACGGCGGATGCGCGGCAAATGCAGGATTTAATGATGAAACAGCTTAAACTTAACAATATTCATATTCATATTTAGATAAAAAGAAATGGAAGGATGGACCATATTCATGGCAAAGAAAAAAGAAAACTTAACAGATGAAATTTTGGAGCAGGAGGCAGTTTTGGCTGAGGATAAGGCTTCTGAAGCAAAAAAAGACTCTCCAAAAAGGGCGGCTTCGAAAAAGAGCAGGACATCGGAAAATGAAGAGGCAGACAGCGTGGTTGGTGAAGAAAACAGCGATGCTGAAAATGAAGAGGCGCTGGCTGCACAGGAGATGGCTGCAAAGTTTGATGAAAAGTGTAAGGGGCTTCTTGCGCTCGCAAAGAAAAAGAAAAATGTTCTGGATTATCAGGAAATTATGAATTATTTTCTCGATACCGATTTTGAAGCGGATAAAATGGAGAAGGTTTTTGAGTTTCTTGAGGTGAACAATGTAGATGTCAAAATGTCGGACGATGAGGAAGATGATGATGAAATAATTCTCGATGATGAAGAAGAGATAAATATCGAGAAAATTGATTTGTCAGTTCCGGACGGCGTCGGACTCGAGGACCCGGTCAGAATGTACCTTAAAGAGATTGGAAAGGTGCCTCTTCTGTCTGCCGAGGAGGAGATAGAATACGCAAAGCGTATGGAACAGGGCGATGAGGAGGCAAAGAAACGCCTTGCGGAGGCAAATCTGAGGCTTGTTGTCAGCATTGCCAAGAGATATGTGGGACGCGGAATGCTGTTTCTCGATTTGATACAGGAGGGTAATCTCGGTCTTATAAAGGCTGTTGAAAAGTTTGATTACAGAAAGGGGTACAAGTTCAGTACCTATGCAACATGGTGGATTAGACAGGCAATAACGAGAGCGATAGCTGACCAGGCCAGAACTATAAGAATTCCTGTTCATATGGTTGAGACAATTAACAAGCTTGTACGTGTTTCAAGACAGCTTCTTCAGGAGCTCGGCAGAGAGCCTTCGCCTGAGGAGATTGCTGATGCAATGGATATACCTGTTGAGCGTGTACGCGAAATAAAGAAGATTTCACAGGAGCCTGTTTCACTTGAAACTCCGATAGGAGAGGAGGAAGACAGCCATCTGGGAGATTTTATTCAGGATGACAATGTTCCTGTTCCGGCGGAAGCGGCAGCGTCAACTCTTCTCAAGGAGCAGCTTGTTGAAGTTCTTGGAACGCTTACGGAAAGAGAGCAGAAGGTTTTAAGACTCCGTTTCGGTATGGATGACGGAAGAGCGAGAACACTTGAGGAAGTCGGAAGAGAATTTAATGTCACAAGAGAGCGTATACGTCAGATTGAGGCAAAGGCTTTAAGAAAACTCAGACATCCGAGCAGAAGCCGCAAGCTCAAGGATTATCTTGATTAAGGGAAATACTGCACAAATGAATGAATTTAAGCTGTCAAGACGCCTTAGACAGGTGGCTGACTGGATTGACCGCGGAGGTACGGTTGCCGACGTCGGAACTGACCACGGGTATCTGCCTGTGTATATCGCAAAGAATAATATTTCAGATAATATTATTGCCATGGATGTGCGGAGAAAACCTCTTGAAAAAGCGGAGGAAAATATAAAATACTATGGCGTTAGTGATAAAATCGAGCTTCGTCTGTCGGACGGTCTGGAAAAGCTTATGCCGCAGGAGGCAGATACTATAACAATCTGCGGTATGGGCGGAAGGCTTATGCAGTCGATTTTAGAGCGTGGGAGTGATAAGATAACGGCTGATACTCAGCTTATTTTGTCGCCGCAGTCTGAGATACGTGAGTTCAGGATATATCTTGCTGCTTCCGGTTATGAGACACTCAGGGAGACAATGCTTGAGGAGGACGGACAATTTTACGTTATTATGGAGTGCGTGCAAAGCGGTGCTGACCGCAGAGCTTACGAGAGTGAAGAAATACGCGGCGAGGTTTTCTTCAGATACGGAAGACTGCCGCTCATTGAAAAAAATGAGTCGTTAATGAAATATCTTCTTCGAGAGGAAAAGCTTACAAAAAGAGTATCAGACAGGCTCAGGCTTCATGAAAATGAGAGCGTCAAGGCCCGTGTGAGTGAGCTTGAATACGATTTAGAGTGTATAAAATATGCGTTAAAGTTTTTTGAAAAGTAGGTCGAAAGGGTTTCAGGAATGGGGAAAATATTATCTCAGATAGTTAGGGAAGCGCAGAAAGATTATAATAACAGTATAATACTTGTAAAGGTAAACGGAACGCTTCAGGAAATATCAGATGCTGTTGTAGAGCCTGAGAGCGTCGAGTTTATTACAACATCTACATCTATAGGAAATGAGACATACAGAAGAAGTGTTGTATTGCTCATGCTTGATGCTGTGTATAAGACTGCCGGCAAGGAAAATATTGATGAGGTAAGCGTTGAATATTCCATAAGTAAGGGGCTTTACTGCAATATTCACGGAAGTGTAAAGGTGACCCGGGAATTTCTTGATAAGGTTAAGAAAAAAATGCTGGAAATTGCGGATGAGGATAAGCCTGTTAAAAAGACGCTTATGAAGACAAGAGACGCCGTTGCTCTTTTTAAAAAACACGGAATGGAAGATAAGACACAGCTTTTTACATACAGAAGGGGGTCTTATGTAAATGTATACAGTCTTGACGGTTACGAGGATTACTATTACGGATATATGGCTCCGTCAACAGGTATATTAAAGACGTTTGACCTGTTTGCTTATGACGAGGGCTTTGTACTTCAGCTTCCGGTAAAAGAGAAGCCGGACGAGGTGCCGCCGTTCAATCCGCCGGCAAAGCTGTTCAATGTTCTCAAGGAATCTTCCGAATGGGCAGATATGCTTAATCTTCATACGGTGGGGGCGTTGAACGAACATATTACGGAAGGCGATATGGGCTCGTTAATGCTTGTCTGCGAGGCCTTGCAGGAACAGAAAATATATGAAATTGTCAAGATGATACAAAACCGTCCTGAAACAAAATTTATAATGATAGCAGGACCTTCATCGTCGGGAAAAACCACGTTTTCGCACAGATTGTCAATACAGCTTATGGCAAACGGATATAAACCTCATCCGATTGCTGTTGACAATTATTTTGTGGAACGCGAGGATACGCCGTTAGACGAGAACGGAAATTATAATTTTGAAGATATTCATGCGATTGATATTGAGCTTTTTAACAGACATATGAATTCTCTTCTTGCGGGAGAGAGGGTTGATATGCCGGTGTTTAATTTCAAGCTCGGGAAAAAGGAATACGGCGGCAATTCACTTCAGCTTGGCTCTGATGATATTCTTGTTATTGAGGGAATTCACTGTCTTAACGATGAGCTGTCCTATGCGCTGCCGATTGATAGTAAATTTAAAATATATATAAGCGCGCTCACACAGCTGAATGTTGATGAGCATAACCGTGTCTCTACAACTGACGGAAGACTGGTCAGAAGATTAGTGCGTGACCACAGGACGAGAGGCGCATCGGCAAAGAAAACTCTGTCAATGTGGGAGTCTGTAAGAAGGGGAGAAGAGAAAAACATATTTCCGTTCCAGGAGCAGGCGGATGTCATGTTTAATTCCTCTCTTGCATATGAGCTTGCAGTTCTTAAACCGTATGTTGAGCCGCTTTTGTTCTCTATAAAGGAGGATGAGCCTGAATATCAGGAGGCAAAGCGTCTTCTCAAATTTATGGAATATTTTCTTCCCTGCGGAACGGAATATATTCCGATTAACTCTATTATGAGAGAATTTGTAGGGGGAGGATGTTTCCGCGTCTGAAACAGATAACTGCCGTCCCGCGCGTTTATAATAAACGTGCAGGCGGCAGTTCTTATGATAATTAAGTTATGTAATAATGTTTTCTTAAAAATATTTCCTTAAAAAGAATTTCTGTAGCTCCCGGCATCGGTGAAAAGCTTTTCGATAAATTCGCGCATATCGTCGGCATTGTTTTTTCCGGCGGCGATATGTTTTTTTATATCCTGCATTTCGCTGATGTATTTGTCGAGTATATCGCATATCGCGTCGCGGTTTGCGTCACATATCTGCGTCCACATCTCGGGGGACGAGGCGGCGATGCGCGTAGTGTCGCGAAAACCTCCTGCCGCCAGCAGGTGCATGTGACCTTCGGAGTCGTCATATTTCTGAACGGTGCGTGTGAGAGCAGCGGCGATTAAGTGAGGAACATGGCTTATGCCTGCGACGGTATAGTCGTGCAGTCTGTAATCCATTACAACCGGAACGGCTCCCATATCTTCAACAAGGGAGGCGTACGCTGAAAGCTGCTCTTTTGAAGTTTTCTCAGTCGGTGTGATTACATACTTCGCATCTTTTAAAAGCTCGGCGTTGGAATTGGCGTAGCCTGAAAGCTCAGAGCCGGTCATGGGATGACCGCCTATAAACATATTATCCATTTCAAGCTCTGAAACGGCTCTGTGGATATACCCCTTTACGCTTCCTGCGTCAGTTATAATACATCCCGGTTTGGCTAGCACCTTTAACTGAGCAAGATATTTTGTTATAGTTACTACGGGAGTGCACAAAAATATATAATCACAGTCTGAAAAACTGTCGTCCGGCTGTGTGCGTACATTGTCTACAATCCCGTCGTTCACTGCGGCGAAAAGAGGCGCCTGGCTGCGGCTCGCCACAGTGATTATATATTCGGGATGTTTCTTTTTAATTGCTTTGGCTATCGAGCCGCCTATAAGTCCGAAGCCTATAAAACCTATATTTAAAATTCTGTTTTCAGTCATAAAAAATCCTCATTTCTGAGCGACTTGTCGCGAAGAGGCGATGAGAAATCCGCGCAGGCTGTTTCTCATATGTCATCATGACTATTTGCTTTCGCTCAGAAACAAATAGCCAGCCATGCTTTGCATGCTTGTGAACTCTTTGTTCTAAAATAAAATTATATATACTTTAATACTTTAAAGTGAAAAATAAAAGGGCTTTGGGAAATGTATTGAAAAAAATACAATGTAAAAGAGTGCCCGGCGAGGAGTCCTATTTCCTTGACAAATAGCGCGGTTATGCTAAAATATTTTCTAAATGTTTTATTGAATTGAGGAGCTTAAGGCTGACGGCAGAGACGCCGCTTTAATTATATCAGCCTGCTGGTTTTGTGCTGCGCAAAAGCCAGAGTCAGACCGCATGTTTCAGGATAAGCATAAAGGCGACTGCTTCTAAAATACAAGCCGCAGCGTGGAGGCTAGACATGGCAGCAGCTTATAATCACAAAGTTGTCGAGAAAAAATGGCGCGGAAACTGGGAAGCGCACCCTATCAATGTAAATGACGGCAAAAAGCCGAAATACTACTGTCTTGATATGTTCCCGTATCCTTCAGGAAGCGGATTGCATGTAGGACATTGGAGAGGTTATGTAATCAGTGATGTGTGGAGCAGATATAAGATTATGCATGGCTATTACGTAATTCATCCTATGGGCTGGGATGCATTCGGACTTCCGGCGGAAAATTATGCTATAAAGAACGGAGTACATCCAAGAATTTCAACGGCGAACAATGTTGCCAACATAAAGAGACAGATTCAGGACATAGCAGCGGTTTATGACTGGGATATGGAAGTAAATACTACAGATCCTGAATTTTATAAATGGACACAGTGGATTTTTGTTAAAATGTTTAAGGCGGGTCTTGCCTATGAAAAGGAGATGCCTATCAACTGGTGTCCGTCCTGCAAGACGGGTCTTGCAAATGAGGAGGTTGTAAACGGCTGCTGTGAGCGTTGTCATTCAGTGGTGACAAAGAAAAATCTCAAGCAGTGGATGTTAAAAATTACAGCCTACGCCGACCGTCTGCTTGAAGACCTTGATAAGCTTGATTGGCCTGAGAAGGTTAAAAAGATGCAGAGCGACTGGATAGGAAGGTCGTACGGCGCAGAGGTGGATTTTAAGGTTGAGGGAAGAGATGAGAGCATAACAGTTTACACTACAAGACCTGACACCCTGCACGGTGCAACATTTATGGTGCTTGCGCCTGAGCACAGTCTTGCGAAGAGTCTTGCGACAGACGAGACAAGAAAGGATGTTGAGGATTATATTTTCAGGGCTTCAACACGTTCAAATATTGACCGTATGCAGGATAAGGAAAAGACAGGTGTATTTACGGGCTCATATGCAATAAATCCGCTTAACGGCAAGAAAGTGCCTATCTGGCTTTCAGACTATGTGCTTGCCGATTACGGAACAGGAGCCATCATGTGCGTTCCTGCCCATGACGACAGAGACTTTGAGTTTGCAAAGAAATTTGACCTGCCGATTATTCAGGTTATAGCTAAGGACGGCAAGGAAATCGAAAATATGACAGAGGCTTATACAGAGGCTTCAGGAACTATGATTAACTCCGGTGAGTGGAACGGTATGGAATCGTCAGTGCTTAAAAAAGAAGCTCCGGAGATGATTGAGAAGCTTGGATTTGGAAAGAAAAAGGTAAATTATAAGCTTCGTGACTGGGTATTCTCAAGACAGAGATATTGGGGAGAGCCAATTCCTATAGTTCACTGTCCTGACTGCGGATGCGTTCCTGTTCCGGAGGACCAGCTCCCTGTTCTTCTTCCTGAGGTTGAAAAATACGAGCCTACCGGTACGGGAGAATCGCCTCTTGCTGCTATTGACGAGTGGGTGAATACGACATGTCCGTGCTGCGGCAAGCCGGCAAAGAGAGAGACAAATACTATGCCTCAGTGGGCAGGCTCTTCATGGTATTTCCTGAGATATGTTGACAATAAAAATAAAGAAGAGCTTGTCAGCAGAGAGAAAGCTGATAAATATCTTCCTGTAGATATGTACATCGGAGGAGTTGAGCATGCGGTCCTTCATCTCCTGTATTCAAGATTTTACACAAAATTCCTGCATGACATCGGGGTTGTGGACTTTGACGAGCCGTTTACAAAACTGTTTAATCAGGGTATGATTACCGGAAAGAACGGAATTAAGATGAGCAAGTCGATGGGAAATGTAGTTTCGCCTGACGACCTTATCGAGGATTACGGTTGTGACGCGCTCAGAATGTATGAGCTTTTTGTCGGACCGCCTGAGATGGATGCAGAGTGGGATGACAGAGGTATTGACGGCGTGCGCAGATTTATATCTCGTTTCTGGAATTTGGTGTCAGACAATGCGGATAAGAATTTTGCGGAGACAGACGAGGTTGTAAAGCTTCGCCACAAGATGATATACGACATAACAACAAGAATTGAGAGCTTCAGCCTTAACACGGTTGTAAGCGGTTTTATGGAGTATACAAACAAGCTTATTGATATTGCGAAGAAGCAGGGAGGAATTGACAAGGCTACTCTTGAGACAGCGGTCACTCTTCTTGCACCGTTTGCGCCTCATGTCTCAGAGGAACTCTGGGAACAGCTCGGTCATACTACAAGCGTATTTGAGGGTAATCTCTGGCCTTCTTATGATGAAGAGGCAATGAAGGACGATGAGATTGAAATAGCCGTCCAGATTAACGGCAAGATGAAGGGCAAAGTGACTCTTTCTGTTGATGCCGATAAGGATACAGCCATTGCGGCGGCAAAGGCGGCTCTGGGTGACAAATATCCTGAAAACACTGTAAAAGAAATCTATGTGCCGGGAAGAATTATCAATATAGTTGCAAAATAATTTCAAGACTTAGTAAAAACAGCCGGAAGCGGCGCTGTAAAGCGCTGATTCCGGCTGCTTTTGGAGGTTTACAGATGACATATTTTCTGATTTATCTGGCTGCTGTTAATTTTGCAGCATTTGTAATGTATGGAATTTAAAAAATGGTTATTGGCGTCCCATTAGTGATAATATTTCAGGCAGCAGTTTTTTTTCTTGTTCTGTGAGTTCGTCCTTGACCTGGTCAATGACCAGCAGCATATCATCTTTTGTAAACTGTATTCCTGCCTGTTTTGCCTTACTGCTCAGAGCAAGAAGCAGCGGCAGGATTTCCTCCTTGTTTTTTCCCTTTGACATTGTTTTGAATTCGTTGATTATAAGCTGTTTTCTGAAATCTAAATCAGGCATAATCTGCATTACCTTTCATGTTTATGTATCATTTTATATTATGTAAAACGGCTTGGAAATATTCGGCAAATTATTCTTCATTTTCTTTATAGGTTTCATTCAGCTTGCTGTCAAGAAAGTCGAGCTGTTTAATATATTCATCATACATTTTTTGCTGCTCGGGGTTCATAAGATTGTTGAGTGCATTGTTCATAGAACTGTTTTGGTCAGCTGGCGGAGGCTCCGATGTGTTATCGCCGGAATTTTCAGCTGGTGTATTGTTTGTCATGTCTTTTGCACCTGTCATTCCTGAAAACAGGCCTGACAGTATTGCTGGGTTAATACCGAAGTCCATGCCTTGATTAGTTTCTGAGCCAGGATCTCTGTTTTCTCCTGAATTCATGGCGTTTGCCATGTTAAATAATTCCGACATTTTTGAGAAGTTCTTAAAATTTTTTATTATATTTGCATATTCAGGCGGACAGTAAGGCAGAATTGCATTGACAAATTGTTCATTTTCCAGCAAAGCAGAAATGGAGTTTGCCGGAGTTTTAAAGGAGCCGTCGCTGCATGCGGAAAACATGGGAGCACGGCGAGGATTTCTGTAGTATTGAATTGTATAATTAAGCTCGTTAATTCGGATAATCATAGAAAGCATTTTTGACAGCGGATAATCAAAAAACGGAATCATGGCTTTAAACATCTGAAGGTTAACAGGCAGCGTAAGCATGTCAAATGTTGTAATAGGAAGTTTTTCTGCCATGATTGCACCTGCCTTAAAAAATCTATAATAATATATGCGGTAAAAGATGAGTTATGAATATATTATATTAAAGACCATTAATGGAGGATAAGGCTTGAAATGCCCAAAAATATTGTTGTTGTAGATGAGACTTCGATTTATGAGATAGATGCTGCCTGTATGGAAAAAAATAAAAGAAAGGACAACGCAGATACAGTGAAGGACAGCAGAAATATGACGAGGGACAGCGGAAAATCAAAACGCTGAGGGGAATAAGCGCAAGAGATTAAAAATATTACACGATAAGAAGATGCCGTCATGCGCAAATGATTGCGTTTGGCGGCTTACCGTAAAGCATACAAAAAGGGGAGCTCCCGCTCCGCTTATAAAAGCGGGGAAAGCTCCTCTTTGCCTGTGTTAAGACAGGTTAATTTTACGCTGCTGCATTATTTACAGCAGCCGTAATTGCATATTTTTCCTTCAGCCTGATATTATCAGCCGCATCCGCAGCCGCAGCCGTTATTGCTGAATAAACCGCTGCCGTTGCCGCATCCGCCGCAGCACAGCAAGAGAAGGATAATCCAGATACAGCTGTCGTTGCCGCAGCCGTTGCCTCCGAATGTGCTGCCGTTGCCGCATCCGCCGCAGAACAGTAAGAGAAGGATAATCCAGATGCATGAAGAGCAACCTACGTTGCAATCATTGCATCCACCACAGTTTGTAGCTGCTAAATCACTCATTTTTAATTCCTCCAAATAACATTTACAATAAAATAATATGAAAAAGTGCTTGGGTGTGTTACTATAAATTAAATATAATATTATTTTTTTAATTTTATATTGGGATTAAATTAGATAAATCTCATTGCAAATAACATTGCTTTGTTATATTATTTAATTTGGCTTATTTATAAATGAATGGAGATTTTTTGCATGAAAATGTCAGTTGTAATTCCTTCGTTGAATCCGGATGAAAAGTTGGTGTGTGTGGTTGATTCGCTGATTGCTGCCGGCTTTCATGATATTATTATTGTCAATGACGGAAGCGATGAGAAACATATGGAGCCGTTTAAACATGTCGCACTGTATCCTGAGTGTACAATTCTTACGCACAGTGTAAACAGGGGAAAAGGGCGAGGTTTAAAGACTGCATTTGAATATTGTATTGCCAACAGACCTGATATAGACGGTGTCGTGACGGTTGACGGGGATAATCAGCACAAGGCGGCTGACATTCTTCGCTGCTGCGAAAAAATGGCAGAATGTAAGGACAAAGTGATTCTCGGTGTAAGAAATTTTTCGGGAGATGATGTTCCGTTTAAGAGCAGATTTGGGAACAATATGACAAGCTTTGTTTTTAAGTTTGCGTGCGGACTTAATATTTCAGATACGCAGACAGGGCTAAGGGCAATTCCAAGACAGTATCTTGAAACGTTTTGTAATGTCAAGGGTGAACGTTTTGAGTATGAGACCAACATGCTGCTTGAATTTAAGCAGAGCGGAATTGAGTTTGAGGAAGTTCCGATAGAAACAGTATACATAGAAGAAAATGCATCAACACATTTTCACCCTATAAGAGACTCTTTGAAAATTTACGGTGTTATTTTTAAGTTTTTATTCAGCTCCATTGCGTCTGCAGTTATAGACCTGGTGATGTTTAGTATCATAAGCGCGCTTTTGTTTGGCAGAGTCGGCAGCGGAGGACGTATTCTGGCTGCTACAATACTGGCAAGAGTAATATCTTCGCTTTTTAATTATACATTTAACAGAAAGGCAGTGTTTAAGTCAAACAGAGGAGTTGGCAGTTCCATAACAAGATATTATATTCTGTGTATATGTCAAATGGCTGTCTCATACGGTCTGGTATATCTGGTGACAAGTATATTTTTATTCGGACAGGTAATGACGGTTGTCACAAAGGCTATTATAGATACAGTACTTTTTGTAATAAGTTTTCAGATACAGAGAAGATGGGTATTTAAACATAAACTATGAACAAAAGTCATCCATGGAATGGAGGATTATCATGATTAACGATAATAATGAAGAAATAGAATTGCTCGATTTAACAGAGGAAGCTGCGCAGACAAGAAAAATTCCGGCAGGTAAGAGAGGATATTCAGAGAAAACAGGCCGCAGTAATTCAGGAAGAAGAAAGAAAAGAACAAAAAAACAAAAAATTCTTATATGGGTTGGGAGAGTTGCCGCCACTATTGTGCTCACACTTGCGCTTGTATGTGTATGGCTGTACGGCGTTATGGCAATCCTTGTCTATGGACCGTCTAAGACGGCTAAAAATCAGTTTGTTTTGTCAGTACAGGAGACGAGCGCGATAGGTTTTCTTGCCAATCTCTTCTGTTCGGAGGAGGAGATTGCACAGATTAAGGAGGCAAATTCCATAAAAGACACTGATGAGGTTACGGACACAAGCCTTGTAAACATTGATACAGAGGTTAATGAGGATGTTCCTGATATTGAGATTATAGATGTGAAAGGCTCTACTTACAGAGGAAAGCTGATGAAAATAAAAGATCCGTCAAGATTATTTGTGGGTACTATAGACGGTTTTCGCGAGGGCAACGGTCAGGTA
>CALWKC010000044.1 GCA_944381165.1 uncultured Lachnospira sp.
AATAATGATTTTGCCATTGTCTGTTACCTCCACATTCTTTTTTATTTTGAATGTCCGCAAAATCCGTCCTACATCTCTTGGACAGGGAGCCGGAACTATCGGAGTAAGCTTTATTATCGCAATGGTTATTGCATGTATTATTAATATTTTTACAGCATTGTCAATGGCAGAGCTCAATGCTCTTATGCCTAATCTTACGGGAGGGTTGGCACAGTATACGTTGGCGTGCGCCGGACCGTTTGTAACGATTGTGACAATGGTTGGCGGCTATCTGGTATGTAACGGAATTGCAGGCAGCGTAGAATGCGCTATGTTCGGAAACGCCGTAACCTCGGTTATTGATACCGACATCCCTTCAAATGCGTTATGTATCGTTTTACTGGTCGTTCTTATTATTACGAACTTAAACGGAATTGATATGTTTGCCAAAATTCAGGATATTGTCGCTTACGGAATGATTATATCATTAATCATAATGGGATTTATCGGAATTTTTGGTCTTGGAACAGGTGAAAAAATTTCGCAGCCATGGGCGCTTTCCACAGAGCCTTCGGATATTTTTTCACTGGTAGGACTGGCATTTTTCCTGTTCTTGGGATGTGAGTATATTATTCCAATCTCAAAAAATGTAAAAAATCCAAGAAGAAATATACCGCTTGGAATGATACTGAGCCTGGTTGTAGTTTGTGCGATGCAGATTATTGTTATTTTGGGAATGCACAATTACACAGAATGGACAGAGCTTGCAAACAGCAATTCGCCGCATATTTTTTACGGAACAGCCCTTCTTGGAAAAGCCGGCTCTTTATGGATGGTGCTGGTTTCAATATTTGCAGTAGTGAGCACAGTAAATTCGGTTATAAGTTCACTGTCATACATATGCGCGGGAATGGCCAAAATAAACCTTCTTCCGGCGGTGTTCCAGAAGCGCAATAAAAAAGGTGCGCCTTATGTGGGAATTCTTACTATCGGCGGGTTTATGATAGTTGTAAATGCAACAGGACTTTCATCTTCAGAACAGTTGTCCTTTATGATTTTGGTCGGATGTGTATTCTGGATGATAGCTTATATAGTAGCTAATATAAACGTGCTGATATTGAGAAAAAGACTTCCAAAGGCGCCAAGAACATTCAAGGTACCGCTTGGACCGCTGTTTCCGATTTTGGGAATACTTGGAAATGTTTTTATGATTTTCAATATTGCCGGAGACACAGCCACGAAAATGAGTATTTATGCGATAGACGGAATCATATTTATTATACTTGGAATATATTCGGTTATATGGGTCAGGAAGGTTATGAACCGTAAATTATTTAAACCAATTCCAATGCAGGAGGTTATGGCAATGGAAAATGATATGTATATGGTTACGCATAGAAGACAAAAGAAGAAAGATAAAGGCTGATAAAAAGTATCGTCAGTGAAAATTCAGGTTGATGGCAGAATGGAGGATTAATATGGAATACCCAAGAGTTGATTTTTTATATTTAAATGAAGAAGATATGATTGCAGCCGGAGTAAAGGATATGAAGGGCTGTGTGGAAACAATGGAAGAGATGTTTAAACTGATGAAGGTCGGAAATTACCGTATGGGTGGAAGCAATGGAAATTCACATGGATGTATGGTTATGTTTCCCGAAAAATCTTCATTTCCCGAGATGCCTGTCGACGGGCCTGACCGCAGATTTATGGCAATGCCTGCGTATCTCGGAGGCAGATTTGATATGGCTGGGATGAAATGGTATGGCTCTAATGCCGACAATAAGGAAAAAGGGCTGCCGAGGTCCATACTGATGCTGACATTAAACGATAAGGATACAGGTGCGCCGCTTGCGTATATGTCGGCAAATATTTTATCTGCATACAGAACAGGTGCAGTTCCGGGAGTCGGGTTTAAATATTTTGCAAAGGAAGATGCAGAAACAATAGGAATTGTCGGACCGGGCGTAATGAGTAAAACCGCGCTTGCAGCTGCAATGGCAGTTCGTCCGTCTCTTAAAACGGTTAAGGTCAAGGGAAGAGGAAAAGCATCGCTGGATAAATTTATTTCATATGTGCATGAAGAGTTTCCTGGATTAGAGGTTTACGCAGTTGACACTATAGAGGAGGCAGTCAGAGATTCCGACATTGTTTCCGTATCGACATCATCTCCTACAGGAGACCCGAGTCTGTATCCGTACATTGCAGAGGAATGGATTAAGCCGGGCGCAATTATTGAATCGACAGCGGCTCTTAGATTTGATGATGATTTCTTAATCAACAGAGCAAGAACAGTCACTGACAATATTATGCTTTACGAGGCATGGGAAGAGGAAATGAAACCGGACGCATACAATACTATTCCTATTCCGGCGGTAAGAGTAGAGGATTTGATAGCCGAGGGAAGAATGACTTCTGAACAGATTGATGATCTGGGTGATGTGCTTCTTGGAAATGTTCCTGTACACAGAAAAGAAAATGAAATAGTTATCTATTCTGTAGGAGGAATGCCGACAGAGGATGTTGCATGGGGAACGGTGATATACAGAAATGCATTGGAGAAGGGAATCGGAACGAAGCTAAATCTGTGGAAGACGCCTGATATGATGGTATAAAGTAAAAGCAATAATTAGGGTATCGTTTTTTAAAACCTGTTTTTGTTTTTAGGAACAAAGAGCTCGCAAGCGGGGGCGCCCCTTACCTTATGATATAAAAATCATGAGTTTGGGACGCCCCCGCCTGTGAGGTAATGCATGAAGTCAGTCTTCCTCTATCACTTGAATTTCCATATATGAGAAATCAATATGTTCTATAAAATTATCCCGGTTAAAACGCACCTTTGAATGACGTTTGAAGGCTTCTATGTTAGCGTCGAGCCAGATTGGCTCGCCCAAATCAAATTCATAGCACGCGTCATGTAGACCTGATAATATTTTTTTAGTGCGGCTTAGTTCAGGATTTTCATTTTTGATTACGGTATCTTTTAAAAGATGACCGCTCTCGTCAAACAGTTTACACCATAGTCTGAACATGGCAGTTTACATTTCCAGATTGAGATGTCTTGGAAGTCCGTCAACCATAATCGGTGAAAGCTCAGCCTGAATTAATGGTCTGATGTAGTGGATGAGGTCCTCTGTGACAAAATCATCCTCTGTAATCCATTCAAGTGGAACTTTCTTCTCAATATTGGCAATCTGATGTACGTCGTGAGTCTCTGTAATGCACATATAAGGGTCTTCTGAAACTCTCTTCAAAGTGACTACCTTGCCTGACTCGCCCTCAAACGCAGCTTTTACAGCTGTACCGCCAACATTGAATGCCTCTGTTATATCTATACGCGACGTCATATGAGCAGCGCATCGCTGAAGCGTTGAAAGCTCGATAGCACGCGTCTTTACTCCGATTTCAGAAGCAATCTTGTTTGACAGGAACTTTGCTGAGCCCGCGAGCTGTTTGTGACCGAAAGCGTCCACAAATTCAACATGGTCTGAGAGCTCGAATACATATCTGCCGTCCATTACGCGTATACCCTCTGAAACAGCAATGACAAGCGAACGGTTTTTTGATAAAAGCTCCTTTACACGCTCCATAAAATGGTCTATGTCGAATACTTTTTCAGGAAGATAAATTAAATCAACGCCCTCGCAGTCCTCGCCCTTTGCAAGTGCGGCGGCAGCCGTAAGCCAGCCGGCGTTGCGTCCCATAATCTCGACAATGGTTACGGTAGGATAATCGTATACAAGACCGTCTCTGATTATTTCCTTCATTGTAGCTGCAATAAACTTTGCTGCGCTGCCAAAGCCCGGCGTGTGGTCTGTAACAGCGAGGTCGTTGTCGATAGTTTTAGGAACACCCATAAACTTAATATCGCTGTTGACAATAATGCCGTAGTCAGACAGCTTTTTGATGGTATCCATTGAGTCGTTGCCGCCTATGTAGAAGAAATATTTAATGTCCAGCTCTTCAAGTATGGAAAAAATTTTCTCGTATGTCTCTCTGTCCTCACCTATCTCAGGGAGCTTATAGCGACATGAGCCCAGATATGAGGAAGGAGTTCTCTTCAATAAATCGATATCAAGGTCTGTCTTGATTTTTTCTGACAAATCAACATACTGACGGTCGAGAAGTCCCTTTATTCCGTGAAGCATGCCGTATACCTTCTTTGCACCTCTGTCTTTAGCCGTTTTATATACACCGGCAAGACTTGAATTGATTACTGATGTTGGACCACCTGACTGACCAACGATAACATTTCCAACCATAAAATCCTCCATTCTTCCGCTCTGCGGAGTATACTCGTGAAAGGCGGACAAAATCCCCATTAAAATATATGTCCAAGCCTAAAAAATTATAATATTTTTGCACGAAGTATTCTGAAAAGATTTTAGCATATTTTTATAAAAGGTACAAGCGTATTTTGGCATTCTATTGTGCAGATTTAGGATAAGTTTACTATTGACTAAACAATAATCACGGCTTTAAATTTGTATTAAGAGCAGCAGTTATTTTTGAAAGGAACATAAGGATTTGGTAAAAAGGGCAAACAACAGCAAGAGATATATTTACAGAAAAAAAGCAAACCCCCAAAACAGAACGGCACAGGATTTTGTGATTGGCGGGGTGAGGAATTATATAAGACAGAAGAATGAACTGCGCAGACTGTCTGCAAAGAACTACCGGAATGATGTGAAAAATATCGCGACAAAACCTGCCGTGCAGAAAATGAGACAATTTAATCACCACAGTCACACAAACTGTTTTGAGCATTCTGTGCATGTGTCATATATGAATTATCTTATTTGCAGAAAGTTCGGCTGGGATGTGTATTCTGCCGCAAAGGCGGGACTTCTGCATGATATGTTTCTGTATGACTGGCATGATTTTACGCCGGCAAAGGGCGAGCGCCTTCATGGCTTTGAGCATCCGAGCAAGGCGCTTAAGAATGCGCATGATAATTTTGAGCTTACCAGGAAAGAAGGGGATATGATAGCCAAGCATATGTTTCCGCTTACGCTTACGCCGCCTTCTTACAAGGAGACATATGTCATTGTTATGACTGATAAGCTGTGCAGCGTGGGGGAAGTACTTGACAGATTTTTCAGAAAGAGCAAAAGAATAAAAAAAAAGCTAAAATAAATTGCTAGAATATTGTATTTATGGTAAAATCATAGAAAAATACCTTATTATGTGAGGAGGAGAAAAAATGAGTTTTTGTCCAAGATGCGGAAGACAGCTTGCAGACGGAGAGGTGTGCACATGTCAGTCACAGGCTTCGCAGCCGCAGCAGAATGTACAGATGAATAGTGAGTCTCAGATGAATAATCAGGGACAGTTTGGCGGTCAGCCGCAGATGAACAACCAGGGACAGTTTGGCGGTCAGCCGCAGATGAACAACCAGGGACAGTATAACGGCCAGCCGCAGATGAACAATCAGGGACAGTTTGGCGGTCAGCCGCAGATGAACAATCAGGGGCAGTTTGGCGGTCAGCCATATATGCAGCAGGGAATGTATAACGGCCAGCCACAGATGCAGTATAACGCTGCGCCTAAGCAGACGCCGCCGTTTATTAAAGAAATTTTGGATTTGGTATCAGGTATTTTTAAGAAGCCTGCCGACGCGGTAAAGAAGTTTGTTGAGAATGCTTCATTCGCAGCGCCTGCTATTATTATAGCAGTTATGGCTGTGCTCAGTGCGCTCGGAGTTTTGCTCAGAATGGTCGGCGCGAATATTTCAACCAGACGTTCGGTTAATTCTATGAACAGTCTTTCTGATTTGAGCAATTTACTTTCGGGAATGTCGAGCGGAAAAACTCAGGCATATTCCGGAGGAGAGATGGCTGCCGGATTTTTCGGACAGCTTATAGAAGTTATAGCGGTTGCAGCTTTGACAGCAGCTTTAATTATGGTTATTATAAATGCGTTTGAAAAGAACAAGAAGGTTACATATATGCAGGCTCTTGCCATTGCCAGCCTTTCAGTTCTTGTGACAGTTCCGTTTACGTTTGTCGGAACAATAGTTGCAATGATTCCGGGAGCGTTCTTTGGCTATCTTAGAACATGGATGGTTTCGTTTGCAAACGCAGTAGGTCTTATATTTACATTTATAGGAATTAAGGCGGTTGAGCAGGATGACAATCATATGCCGCTGGTATATGGTCTTGCAGCTCTTTCAGCAGCAGTACTCAGTACAATTTTGGGATTATTATTCTGATTGCGGTTTACTAATGATTTACAGCAATTACAGCTTTGCCGGAAATTCCGGCGGCTGTGGTTGCTTTTTTTATTCAACAGGAAGCTCAAAGAACCCCCTGTTAAAATGTGTGCAGAAATGAGGTTTATAATGAATAATTTTAAAAAACAGGAGTGGAAACCGGGAAATATGCTGTATCCCGTACCGGCGGTTATGGTTAGCTGCGCAAAACCGGGGCAGAAGCCTAATATTATAACAGTAGCATGGGCAGGGACAATATGTTCAGACCCTGTTATGCTCTCGATTTCGGTGAGAAAGGAGCGTTTTTCTCATGAAATTATTTCAGAGACGGGAGAGTTTGTTGTTAATCTGACTACAAAGGATTTGTGCAGGGCTGCGGATTTCTGCGGGGTGCGCTCAGGGCGTGACGTCGATAAGTTTAAGGAGATGAAGCTTACGCCGCTTAAGTCAAGCAGGATAAGCGCTCCGGGAATTGCCGAGAGTCCTGTCAATATAGAGTGCAGGGTGGTTGAGGTAAAGGAGCTGGGCTCTCATGACATGTTTATTGCAAGAGTTGAGGCGGTGACGGTTGACGAGAGGTTTATGGATGCGTCAGGAAGATTTAAGCTTGATGACGCCCGGCTTGTTGCATATTCTCACGGTGAATATTTTGAATTGGGTGAAAAAATCGGCAAGTTCGGTTTTTCGGTTGCAAAGAGACATGTATAGACATTTTAATTATGGAGGGTTAGATTGAAGATTTCCGGTCTGCACATAAAGAATTTTAAATCAATAATAGATTTGACAATCACTGATATTGAGGATGTTCTTATTCTAGTCGGGAGAAATAATTCGGGAAAATCTGTTATTCTCGACGCAATCAGGGCGGCAGTGGGTGATTTGAGTGTCACAATGCAGGATTTTAACAGCAATGAGGGCAATATTGTAATAGGAATGGAGCTGGAGATAGCGCCTGAAGACATGCAGTATCTTCACCGGAACGGAGTTGTGGGAAAGTTCAGGCATTTTGATTTGTGGCTTAAAAACTTCAGTCAGAAGCTGCCGTCATTTTCCGCAGACGACAGGGGCGGCGGTAAGCTGTTTTTCGAGTACGTTTTCAGCCGTGACGGAAACGTAAAATACCGTGACGGAGTAAAGAAAAATAACAACTATATTAAAAGTGTTCTGCCAAAAATATATTTTGTTGACCACTACCGGAATAAGGTTGATATTCGCAAGGATTTGACGATGCTTGCACAGGATAAGGGGATTGCCGAATTTAAATCGGACAGATGCATGTTTGACAGCGCGAAGGTGTGCAGCCAGTGTTTTGACTGCATAGGAATTATCGATAAAAAGAGTCCGTCAGAGCTGTCGCTGATTGAGACAAGCAGACTGCTTCAGTATAAGCTCTTTAATCTGAATATTAATACGTTTGCGGACAGGCTTAACAGATATTTTTCTAAAAACGGGGGCGGAGACCTCAAAATACGATATGAAATTAAGTTTGATACAGACGAGCTTTTTGATATTAAAACCGTTGTCGAAAATCCGGCGCGCAGGACGAGCGGAAATCTCGAGTCGCTCGGAGAGGGCTTCAGGAGCATTTATATTCTTTCTCTTTTGGAGACGTATGTGGATACGAAGGATACCGCGCCTTATATAATTCTGATTGAGGACCCGGAGACATATCTTCACCCGCAGCTTCAAAAAATCGCGAGTGAAATTTTATACAGGCTCTCCAAGAAAAATCAGGTGATTTTTTCGACTCATGAGCCCGAAATGCTTTTTAATTTTACTACGAAGCAGATAAGGCAGATATACACCGATGAGCAGCGCAGCACCGCTGTAAGCGGCGAGACGGATATTGATGACATATTAAATGATTTGGGCTTTACGGCAAATGATCTGATGAATGTGAGCTTTGTGTTTATTGTTGAGGGAAAGCAGGATAAGAGCCGCCTGCCTCTGCTTTTAAACAAATATTATTCGGAAATATACGACGACAGCGGAAGGCTTCGGCGCATTGCCATTATATCTACTAACAGCTGTACAAATATTAAGACCTATGCCAATTTAAAGTATATTAACACGCTGTATTTAAAAGAGCAGTTTATGATGATACGCGACAGCGACGGCAAAGACCCCATGACGCTTGGAAAGCAGCTGTGCAGATATTACGGCGAGCGCGCAAAGGAGGACAAGGGGAATATTCCGAGAGTGACGGAGCGGAATGTTCTTATATTAAAGTATTATTCCTTTGAAAATTATTTCCTGTTTCCGGATGTTATGGCAAAGATAGGCGTTGTACAAAGTGAGGACGAATTTTATGATATTTTGTGGGCCAAGTATCAGCAGTATCTTTATAAGCTTACAAGTGTGAAGAAAATGGTAAGCCTTCTGGATATACATATCAGTTCGAGGCAGGACTTGGTGGATAATATTGAAAATATACGCGTTTATGTGCGCGGTCACAATCTTTTTGACATTTTTTACGGAAAATATAAAGCAGATGAAAAAGAGGTACTAGAACGCTACATTGAGGCTGCGCCCCGGGAGATATTTGCAGATATATTAGATAAGATTGACAACTTTGTTTTTTTTGACTCAAGAAAGCTTTAAAACTGTATTTTATGCGGATTGAGCGCTGTTTATGACAGTTTTTGGGAAATGGAATAATATATACAAAAATTGTAAAATTAATGAGAAATATTTTGGGAGAAATGACAAATTAGTACTTTACAAAGCAATTACTGCGTGATAATATGTGTTTGTTACAGAAATGTTACAAAATAATTACGGAACTTAAAAGGATATATAAACTTTGTAAAAGTTTTTGGAGGAAGATATGACACATATAACACGGTATGGCAGACGCCTCAGAATGACGCTTATCGGCGGAATGTCAGCAGCATGTTTTGTATGTTTATTCGCTATTCCTTTTGCTGAGAAAAAGTTACTGAAGAATGAAGTGGGGTATTATAGCGTAGTTTTTAACGGGCAGGAGATAGGCTCTGCCAATACACGACAGGAGGCGGAGCAGGCACTGGCAGATGCAAGACTTAAGTTCAGCCAGAGCTATGACTCTGTTGTATATATGGACAACAGCATCGAGATTGTTGAGGAGTCCAAGCTTGTTTCTAAGAGAATGTCGCAGGAGGATCTGGAATCTGCAATTTACAGCAGCCTTTTCGCATGTGTTACCGATAAGGAGAATGCGACAGCATATACAGTGAGAATAGATGATTTTACCGTAACGCTTGCAACTAAAGATGATGTTGTTGAGCTTATGGAAATGGTTACTTCAAAATATGACTCAAAGAATGAGTTTCAGGTTAAGCTGTCATCCGGAGACAGCAGCTACGGAGCATATTCAGTTGATATAGTTCAGTCAGAACTCAAAAATACTGACACTGATATTGTCGCTGCGGCGCTGAACGGTGAATCCGTGGCAGCAGCACAGGATAATACGGTACAGGAAGACGGAATTACGGGTATCGGATTTGAGCAGGATGTCGTTGTCAATGAGACGCTTGCAGCCGGTGCTGATATTGTGAGTGTTCAGGATGCATATGATGCGATAACAAAGGAAAAAGAAGAAAAGACAGTTTATGTTGTAGAAGCAGGCGACTGCCTTTCGACTATCGCAGGAAAGTGCGATATTCCACTTTCAGATTTGTATGCACTTAATGAGGGAGTTACAGAGGATACTATAATTGTTCCGGGGGACGAGCTTGTTGTCACTGTTCCTAAGTCGGAGATTTCGGTTGTTGTCACACAGCGTATGACATATGAAGAGGATTATAACGCCGAGGTGCAGTACGTTGATGACGACAGCGCGTACAGAGGGACAAACACTGTGATTTCAGAGGGAACAACGGGACATCATAAGGTTACTGCTGATGTGACTTTTGTAAATGGTGTAAAGACTGATGAAGTCTATGTGAATGAAGAGATTATTGTGGAGTCGCAGCCTAAGGTTATCGCAGTAGGAACGCTGACGCCGCCGACATATTTAAGACCAATATCAGGAGGAAGCGTTTCATCAGAGTACGGATACAGATGGGGTACTCTTCACTCAGGCGTTGACTGGCAGGTTTCTGTCGGCACTCCGGTTAAGGCAGCCGCAGCCGGAACGGTCATAAGAGCGGGCTGGTATTCAACTTACGGATATTGTGTTGACATAAGACATTCAGACGGCTCTATGACAAGATATGCGCATTTGAATTCGATTGCCGTTTCAAACGGGCAGTATGTAAATCAGGGCGAATTGATTGCCTATTCTGGAAACACGGGATACAGCACAGGTCCTCATCTCCATTTTGAGATATGGATTGGCGGTACGACAGTGAATCCATTGTATTATGTAAATAAAAATTAATATGCCCTAAAAAGTTTTACGGCATTTGATATTTAGTTAAAACTCCGCGGTATTCATATATGCCGCGGAGTTTTTGCGATTAACGGGCGAAAATAATACAAGCTGCTTTACAAATTTTTGCTTTGTGATATAATAAATCAGTTACAATTAAGAAAAAGTACTGAAGTTAATATTTTTAGAGTGAATATTTACAAATATAGAAGAAATACTTATAATAAATAAGTAATGGTTATTTTAATAAATACTGATAATTAGAGGTGCATAGATGGAACAGTATATTATTAAAGGTGGCGTTCCGCTTCATGGGGAGGTGTCCATCGGCGGTGCAAAGAATGCGGCATTAGGTATTCTTGCGGCTGCTATTATGACAGACGAGACAGTTACGATAGAGAATGTACCAAATGTAAGAGATACCAGAGTTTTGCTGCAGGCAATAGAGGGAATTGGCGCAAAGGTTAAATATGTATATAATAATTCCGTACAGATTAATGGCGGAAGTATATGTGATTTTAATGTAGATTATGAATATATAAAGAAAATAAGGGCATCGTATTATCTTCTCGGTGCGCTTCTGGGTAAATACAAGTGTTCGCAGGTCGCTCTTCCGGGAGGCTGTAATATAGGCAGCAGACCGATTGACCAGCATATTAAGGGATTTAAGGCACTCGGCGCAGATGTTGTGATTGAGCACGGAAAGATCAGCACTAAAGCTGAGCATCTGAAGGGCGGTCATGTGTATTTTGATGTTGTCACAGTGGGAGCTACGATTAATCTGATGTTGGCTGCATGCCTTGCGGACGGTGATACTATTCTTGAAAATGCGGCTAAGGAGCCTCATATTGTTGACGTAGCTAATTTTCTCAATGCTATGGGGGCAAATATTAAGGGCGCAGGTACGGATGTTATCAGAATTAAGGGGGTAAGCAGGCTTCACGGAACAACTTACTCAATCATACCCGACCAGATAGAGGCAGGGACTTTTATGTTTGCTTCCGCTGCAACACACGGTGATGTTGTTGTGAAGGATGTTATACCTAAACATCTTGAGTCCCTTTCAGCGAAGCTTATCGAGGTAGGCTGTCAGGTTATAGAGGGAGATGACTGGGTGCGCGTTATAGGATGTGATGAGTTAAAGAGCACAAATGTAAAGACGCTTCCTTATCCGGGTTTTCCTACAGATATGCAGCCTCAGATGTCAGTTGTACTTGCGCTTGCCAACGGTTCAAGTATGGTTACGGAGAGTATTTTTGAGAACCGTTTTAAATATGTAGATGAGTTAAACCGTATGGGCTGCAAAATCAAGGTTGAAGGAAATACTGCATATATAGAGGGCGTCAGGAGAATTACAGGAGCCCAGATGTCGGCGCCTGACTTAAGAGCCGGTGCCGCGCTCGTGATTGCGGCGCTCTCTGCCGAGGGTTTATCGGAGATTGATGATATTGAATATATTCAGCGCGGATATGAGGATTTTGAGGGCAAACTAAGAGGACTTGGTGCTGTGATTGAGCGCATTGATTCGGAGCGCGAGGCTCAGAAGTTCAAATTAAAAATAGGATAATCAGTGATATAGTTTTTATATTAAACAGGAAGTGAAATATCCGGCGGAAAGATATTTTTCTTCCTGTATTTTTATTCTATAGGAAAGTTCTTTGAACTTCCTATAGAATAAAAATGCTCCGCAGGATCGCAGAGGCGCGGAAAGGTAATTATTCTTACGAATCCGCGCCTCGCGAAAGAGTTCGCAAGCGAACTCTTTTTTATATATAATTAATAAATTTAACAGATAATTTCAGTTTGGATTTCAGACCGGATATGGTATAATGTGCGTAAGCATTGAGCAGTGCATAAAAATTTAAGGCATCGTAGCGTCATGCTTGCATGTAAGCATACGATGTCTTAAATTTTTATATAGGGCGAAAGCCCGTAAGCCATAGGAGCGAAGCGCCTATGGCGTGCACTGCAGCTAAAGCTTCTTTAAGATTTTGTATTTATAATTTAAGCAGCATACTGTAAAGGTTTTGAAACATATAATTGTCTGTGATTGCACAAGAGGTGCGATATGAATTTAAGAAATAAATTAAAAATTTCTTTCTGTATTATGATTATACTGCCGATTACCATGTGCATAATTTTTGCATATGGTCTGTTTAAGTATCAGGCTACAGTGATACATCAGATTTATGAGGTTGACAGCGTTGAGCTTTTGGAAAATTTCTATTCCCCGGTAGTGATAATGGGAAAGATGACTGAAAATGTTTACAACGAAATAAAAGAAGTGGCGGAGACGAGTCCGTGGAGGTTTAATACCAGCTCATTTCTCAGCCAGCTGGATACCGAGCTTAAAAATAAGCTGTCAAGTCTTGTTGTCAGAAAAAACGGAAGCTATACTTATGTGTCGGGAAATTTGGATGTCTCTAAGCTGAAGGAAATACTTCCCGACTATGATTCGGGGGAAAATATTTCTGACGAGGGGGTATATAAGGGCGGCGAATATCAGAGTCTTGTGAAACAGATTGATTTCTGCGATGATTACGGTAATATATACAGTGTATCTATTATAACGTCACTTAAGCAGATAATACCGCAGATAAAGGTGTTATTTATAGAGGTGCTTATAGCGGGGCTTGCTATTTTGGTGTTTACAAGCCTTATACTTAATCTGTGGATTTACAGGTCGATTATCCGGCCTGTGGACAAGCTTAAGCTTGCAACTCAAAATATTAAATACGGAAATTTTGATTTCGAGATGCCTAAGAGTTCAAATGATGAAATTGGCGATGTCTGCCGTGATTTTGAGGAGATGAGGGTCATTTTAAAAAAATCGGCAGAGGATAAGATTAATTCGGACAGGGAAGAAAAAGAGCTTATCCGAAATATTTCTCATGATTTAAAGACACCGCTCACGGCGATTAAAGGATATGTGGAGGGGATTCTTGACGGAATAGCAGATACGCCGGAAAAGCAGCAGAAATATCTTATGACGATTGCGAACAAGGTAAATGATATGGATAAGCTTATTGACGAGCTGACTATTTACTCAAAGCTTGACACAAACAGAATTCCATATTCTTTTGCCAGGATAAATCTGAAAAATTATTTTGACGACTGCTGTGAGGAAATCGGAATGGACCTGGAAGCGCAGGATATTGAACTCACATACAGGTTTCATGCTGATAATGACTGTACTGTTATGGCTGATGCGGAGCAGCTTAAAAGAGTGGTAAATAATATTGTGAGCAATTCCGTAAAATACATGCGTCCTGACAGAAAAGGCAAAATAAGTATAGATATTTATGATGAAGGTGATTATGTTCATATTATAATGGCTGACAACGGAAAGGGTATCGGAATGGACGAACTTCCGCATATTTTTGAAAGGTTTTACAGAACTGATTCGTCAAGAAACAGTAAGCAGGGCGGAAGCGGTATCGGTCTTGCGATTGTTAAAAAAATTATTGAGGACCACAGAGGCAAAATATGGGCTGAGAGTGTCGAGGGTGAAGGCACTACAATGCACATAAATCTTTTAAAGGATTTGGATAACCGCAAATATATTTGCATTGAAGATAACAGAAAAAAGGAGAAAAAATAACATGAGCAGAGTATTGATTGTGGAAGATGAAGAGGCGATTGCAGAGATTGAAAAGGATTACCTTGAGCTCAGCGGATTTGAGGTTGTTATTAAATCTGACGGTACAAGCGGATTAGCGACAGCTCTCGCAGAAAATTTTGATATTATGATTCTTGACGTCATGCTGCCGGGAGTTGACGGCTACGAGATATGCAAACAGGTACGTGAGCAGAAAAATACTCCTATAATTATGGTTTCCGCTAAAAAGGAGGACATTGATAAAATTCGCGGACTGGGAGTCGGAGCTGATGATTACATGACAAAACCGTTCAGTCCGAGCGAGCTGGTCGCAAGGGTAAAGGCGCATCTGGCGAGATATGAAAGACTTGTCAGCAGCGCAAAGGAAGAAAACGATGTAATCGAGATAAGAGGAATTAAAATTGATAAGACTGCAAGACGCGTTTTTGTAAACGGCGAAGAAAAGATATTTACTACAAAGGAATTTGATTTGCTGACATTTCTTGCCGAGCATCCTAATCATGTATTTACTAAGGATGAGCTGTTCAAGGAAATATGGGATATGGATTCCATTGGAGATATTGCGACAGTAACTGTTCATATAAAGAAAATACGTGAAAAGATTGAATACGATACATCAAAGCCTCAGTATATAGAGACAATCTGGGGAGTGGGATATAGGTTTAAGGTATAAGGAGTAGGTTTATGAGACTTGTATGTGATAATGCGATAAAACTTTTTCCGGGGACGGCTCCGGGCTCTGAGGGATTTACACTTGAAGAGGAGTTTTTTTACGAGGAAACGGAAGACGGAAAGGTTAAGCATATAGTACAGAATGTGCTTGAGCCTGAATTAATTCCTTTTTTTCCTGAGCATAGTGCTGAAAACGAAAACGGTATGCCGGCTGTGATGATTATTCCGGGAGGGGCGTTCCGCAGACTTGTATATAACTTTGAGGGCGAGGAGATTGCCAGATGGCTTAATACTCTGGGCTTCGCGGCTTTTGTATTAAAATGCAGACTTCCGGTAAATGAGCATCCGAGTGCGGCAGATGTGTCGCTTATAGATGTGCAGAGAGGTTTAAGGCTTATTCGGCACAATGCAGCGGAATGGGGAATTGACAGTAAAAAAATAGGCGTTATGGGATTTTCGGCAGGAGGTTTTTTCTCTGCGCTGCTTGCGACGGCATATGATAAGAAGGTGTATCAGAGAATTGACGCGGCAGATGATGTGTCCGCAAGACCGGATTTTTGTGTCTGCGGTTATCCTATGATTAATTATGATGTGTCTGTTGAGGCAGGACAGAGATATATTTCAAAGGAAGAGATTATTTGCAATCAGCGGACTCCAACAGACGGTTTTGCGGAGCAAAACGGACGCGATGCGGAGCGAGCGGACTTAACCTGTAG
>CALWKC010000045.1 GCA_944381165.1 uncultured Lachnospira sp.
GCCCCTCAAATCTGGGATCATGGTGCTTAACGGCGACAACCGCCGTCATTCCGTTTCTTACGTCAAAGCCTGTAAAATTTGCATCCTTATCCTTTAAAATTCCAAGCTCACGAGCATACTGATTGATTATCATTGTAAACTTGGTTTTAAATGCTGTGATGTGCGTTCCGCCCTCCTGAGTGTAAATATTATTGCAGAAGCCCAGAATATTTTCCTCAAACTCGTTTACATACTGGAAAGCAGCCTCAACCTCTATACCGTCCTCGCTCTTTTTAAAATAGACAATATCACATACCGTCTCCTTGCCCTCATTCAAATCCCTGACATAAGCCTTAATTCCGTCAGGCTCATGAAACACCTGCTTTTCCTCGCTGCCCGCTCTCCTGTCCTCAAAATAAATTGTGAGGCCGGGATTCAGGTACGCGGTCTCATGAAGCCTGCTCTTTATCGACTCCGCCTTAAATCTCGTCTTTTCAAAAATCTCGTCATCTGGCAGAAACGTTACTGTTGTTCCCGTATCGTTTTTTCTGCATGTGCCCACCTGCTTCAACGGCGCAGCCGCCTTCCCGCGCTCATATCTCTGCCAGTGAACGCCTCCGTCAACACGGATTTCCACCTCAAGCCACTTTGACAGAGCGTTTACCACGGAAGCACCGACTCCGTGCAGACCGCCTGAAATCTTATACCCTCCGTCACCGAACTTTCCGCCCGCGTGAAGAATTGTAAACACAACCTCAACCGCCGGTATTCCCGCTTTTGGGTGTATTCCTATCGGAATACCGCGGCCGTTGTCCTTTACCGTGGCTGTCCCGTCATCATTTAATGTCACATGTATTTCGCTGCAATAGCCTGCCAGATGTTCGTCAACAGCGTTGTCAGCAATTTCATATATTAAATGGTTAAGTCCCTTTGTCCCCACGCTTCCGATATACATACCGGGGCGTTTGCGCACAGCCTCCAACCCCTCAAGAATTGAAATACTGGACGCATCGTATTTCTGATTTGCCATTACTAAAGTCTGCTCCCTTCAAGTTTAATTCAAATAACTGTTGTAAATCTCTTCAAATTTTACACTTATTGTACCCACAGATGATGTTTTTATTTTATCCCACGCCTTGCTGTTGAATTCGACAAACTGCTTTGCCTCAAACGGCTCAAATTCCTGATTAAAAGCCTCAAGCCTGCGCCGTTCAAGAATTGCCGTTCTGTTTGCCTCTGTCTTTGATTTGTCGTTATCGCTGCTGCACTTGATAATATAATACTTTCCGCCTGCCTCTATTATCCCGCTGACTTCACCGCTCGCAAGATTGTAGGCTGCCTCCTCGAAGCTTTCGTCAAGTTCGCCCCTGCGGCACTCACGCTCATACTCATCGGGATTATAGTCCCTTGCAACCACATAAAAAATCTCGTTATTATCGAGACGCTTCTTAGCCGCCTCAATGTCTTCCATTGTGTCGGCGCAGATGTATTGAATCGTAATGACACGGGCCTCATCATAGCTGACTTCAATATCCATGCTCTCAGTCATATCGTTATAGAGAGTCTGAGCCACGGCAAATCTGGTGAACATATTTACCAGCTTTTCCTTTGTAACATTCAGCTCTTTAATCTGATCCTCCGTAAGAGCGCCGTAATATTCGTCTGCGGCATCCTCCACGGCATCACGCTGGTTTCTCGAAAGCACGACCCCATTTTTATCAGCCATGACATTCATGCAGTAAACACGCTCAAGCTTGGTTTTCACCTGATCCTTAACAAAATCGTCAAATGATACGTCGCCAATACTCTGCTGCCAGATATCGCTTCCAAACAACGCCTCATATTCTGTCTTTGCGTCAGAAAGGAGTATTTTTGCCTCCATTAAAGTAGCTGTATTATTCCCTGTCTTAAACAGGTCATCCTTGCCGAAGCCTGTTGAAATATAAATAAGCTTTCCGTTAAAAAAACGTATATAACCGAATATTAACAATGCTGCCACAGCCGTGATAAGCAGCGCGATAAGTCTCATTTTTCTTTGCTTTCTCAAAATATGCCTCCGATTTTTAATGAATTTAATTATTTTTATCTGAATATGCCGTATTTAATTCTGCCCGCCCAAAAATAAGCGGAGCACCATACTGTGGTATTCCGCCCCTTAACAGTCAAATATAATAACACGTTTGTAAAATTTTATCAATCTCCGCCCGATAAAAAAGAAGTCCTACACGAAAAAAAAGAAGTCCGCAGGCGGACTTCTCGCATTCTAATATGTTTCCCTTTTAATCATGGATTCCATGTAATCAATATACTGTTCCTTTGTAAGAGGAGGTGTGTAATTATTCAATATTTCCTTTGCCTTCACAGCCCCGTCTCTCAAAAGCCTGTAAGCTCCCAACGCAAATATTCTGGCTGTTGTTACATACGCAAGTTCCTCATCTGTTATTTCATATACGGCGCTGTGCAGCCCTCCCTTTGCTCCTCCGGTGTTAAACACAAGAACAGGCTGAATATGCTGCAAATCACCGACGTCAGTTGAGCCTCCGCTGTAATTCGGCTCCTCAATCACAACATTATATGCTTTTCTTCCCTCTAGTCCGCTTCCGAATACAGCAGCAAGCCTTGCAGCATCAACAAGTTCAGGCTCTGGCTCCTGAGGAATTGTAGGAAGATAGCCCGGCATTGTCTCGATTTCCACCTTTGCGCCGATAGCCAGCGCCCCAGCTCTGAACGCCCTGTCCGTCTTTTCCGCTGCATCCAGAATAGCGTCTATTCCCGACGCGCGAACAAGTGTCTCAATAACAACCTCGTCGGGAACTACGTTCACGAGATTTCCGCCCTTAGTGATAATTGGATGAACTCTTACATGGTCGTCGTCCTTAAATGTCTCCCTCTGATATGCAAGCGCCGAAAGGCCGAGAGAAGCCGCATTCAGGGCATTGACTCCGTTTTCAGGAGCTCCGGCTGCGTGCGACGCCCTCCCCTTATATTTTATAACCTTGCTCACAAAACCGTTGTTGCTTTTCCTGTGAAATGTAATATCATCACTGCATGAGATATGATGAGCAATACTTAAATCAATATCATCAAAAGCCCCTATTCTTATAAGTTCACATTTGCCGCCGCCGTATCGTATTTTCCCCTGCTGCTTGAGACTGTTCTTAAATTCTATTTCTCCATACTCCTCAGCAGGCACGGCAAAAAATACAACCTGTCCGTCAAGCTTATCCGCAACCTCCGGAGCAGAAAGCGCTATCGCCGCTCCTATAACTCCCGCAAGCTGGGCATTGTGACCGCAGCAGTGAGCTGCCTGTGTATCCCTGTTTGCACATTTGTGTTCCGGAATTCTCAGCGCATCGAGCTCACCTATAAGCGCCAGACTGACATTGTCTTTTTTTGTTAAGTTCAGGTATGATTTTACGCCTGTGACAGCAAGTCCCTCCTCAACCTCCAGACCCAGCCTTTTCATAAATCCGGCAAATTTTCTCGAGGTTTCAAACTCTTTATAGCCAAGCTCGCCGTGTGTATAAATATCCCTTGCAAAGGCTATAATCTCCTCCGCATTTTCATCTATAATTTTTAAAATTCTTTCCTCTGTTCTGTCCAAATTTATCTTATCTGCCGCAGTTTTTGCCTCACTGCCCTGCTCCCCGTTCAAATCAGCCATAAAAATTTCCTCTCTTTTATTTAATACTCAGGTATTGACCACAAATCATTATATTTATCAGTATTATTTTCCTTAAGCCATGACAAAAATTCTTCTGACTGATATGCCGCAACAACATCCTTAGCCCACTGAGTATCTTTGTCCGCCTGCTTTACCACAACCTGAAGCCAGAAATTTTCTGTGATATTTTCACGAAAAACCGCCGTTGACAGGTCGAGCCCCGCATTATATACAATACTTCCTGTAACCACTCCATAATCAAAATCTTCCAGAGTAGTCGCAATTATATTTGTGTCCAGTTCCTTAATCTTTATATTATATTTGTTAGTCTCAATATCATCCGGTGACGCTGTTGCGTAGTCAGTTCCGTCCCTGAGAGTGATCCAGCCCAAATCCTGAAGCATTACAAGAGCTCTGGCCTGATTACCCTCGTCCTGAGGAATTGCCACAGATGCCCCGTCTGAAATCTCATTTAAAGTTGAATGGCGCTTTGAAAATAAAGCAGCCGGAACTGTAGGTATCTTAGCAAGCGCGGTGAGTGTTCCGTTTGAATTTTTATTAAACGCTTCCATGTAAGCGATATGCTGTTCTACCGAAAGGTCAGCATCCCCTTCGTTAATGGCTGCATCAGCCTCATTCAGCTTCATCTCGACACATTTAAAAGTATAGCCCTTTCTCTCAAGAATAGGTATTATTGCCTCCTCAAACAGTTCAGAATACGGTCCCAAGCCCTTGACATATGTAATATTTGTCTTTTCCTCTCCTCCTGCTGAGGTATTTTTATCTGCGCAGGCTGCCAGCGAGAGCATGCTTCCCAAAATCAAAACAGCCGCCAGTGTTTTCTTGAATAATTTTCCTGATAGAATTTTTTTCATTTTAATCTCCTTTTTATGCGAACGCTTTTTTGCAGCAATTTTATTTTATCTTATTTTCTAGCCTTATCAGCAAACTTATTTCCCAAAGACTGTATTATCTGAGTTATAACAATCAGCAGAATTACAAGCGAATACATTAATTTAAAATTAAACCTGTTGTATCCGTAATTGAGTACCAGGCTTCCTATACCTCCGCCTCCTATATAACCCGCCATAGCGCTTGAGCCAATCAGTCCGACAATTCCCGTCGTCAGCGATAAAATAAGCGAGCCCATAGATTCTGGCAGAATAAACCTGAACACAATCTGAAAAGGTGTGGCTCCCATCGCAAGCGCAGCCTCTATAATTCCGCTGCCTGTCCCCAAAAGCGAATTCTCCATAAGCCTTACCAGCAGCGGAACTATACTTATCGTGAGCGGTACAATAGCCGCCACCGTGCCTATAATCAGCGAAACGCTGACCATATAAACGGTCTCGTAAAAAGCGCCTATAACCCTACTCCACGGCACTCCCAAAAATGCCTCAACTGTATCTATCATTATTTTTTACCTCCTAATCAAGAAAAATTTGACGGCAGCCTACATTGTGCTCCGCAAAATAGCTTTCCGCACCTGCCACCTCGCTCTCAGCTCCTATTATCTGAATAATAATAATTCCGAGAACTCTGTCCTGAATTTCACTTATGTTTGCAAACAGAATATTTGTCTCAACGTCATATTTTTTATTTACACCGGACAAAACCGAATCCGTGCTCTCAGAGTCTAAAAATTTCAGCCTCAGTACCTTGTTGAAACGTTTTTCACTCTTAATTCCGTTCACCAGAATTTCAGGCACACTGTCGTTTATCACCGTTTTAACAAAATTTTTAGTTATATTTTCTTTAGGACTGCCAAATATCTCTATAACCTCTCCTTTTTCAACTATTCTGCCGTTCTCCATCACAGCGACGTGATTGCATATTTCCTGTATAACATTCATCTCATGTGTAATAAGTATAATTGTAATTCCCAGCTCTCTGTTGATTTTCTTTAAAAGCTTCAGAATTGCCCCTGTTGTTTTTGGGTCAAGCGCGCTGGTTGACTCATCACTCAAAAGAATGGACGGATTAGTTGCAAGAGCTCTTGCTATTCCCACTCTCTGCTTCTGTCCTCCCGACAGCTTTGACGGATAAACCTTTTTCTTATCCTCAAGCTCCACATATTTCAATATTTCATCAACCCGTTTTTTTATCTCTTTTGAGGGAACTCGATTTAATTTTAAAGGCAGCGCCACGTTATCGTAAACCGTCTTTGTCTCAAGCAGATTAAACTGCTGGAAAATCATCCCTATATTTTTTCTTTTCTCCCTGAGCCTCTGCTTGCTCAACCTGTTTATATCCTCTCCGTCAACGAGAACGCTGCCTGACGACGGAGTCTCAAGAGCGTTTATAGTTCTGAGCAGGGTAGATTTTCCTGCTCCCGAAAATCCTATAATCCCATAAATATCTCCATCCTGTATTGTCAGATTAATATCTTTAAGCGCTTCAACTGCAGAACCTCCGTTATTAAAGGTCTTTGAAACATTTCTGAATTCAATCATCCCGACCACCCGGCTTTCCTTTCTTTGCTGACAACAGCCTCATATTTCACGCATGTAATTATTTGTTTATGATTTTACATTTGCTGCTGCCTATTCAACATTCATATCATACTATTTTTATAGGATAACTGTCAATTAAAAAATAAAGAATTAAATTCCGCGCCTCTGCAATAAAAATTCCGGTTACAGGATATATCTCCTGTAACCGGCAGCCGTCATTAAAATATAAATCAATATGTTTAATTTATTTACAGAAACTCTTTATACTCAAAGTCCGCCCACCTCTCAGGCAAAATCTCTTTGCTTGTCACAAGGCATTCCGGCTCAGGCGCCAGAACGTGTCTTGTTATCTCAAAAACACCGCATGCGTCGCATAATATGCAATCCGCCTCACCAAACTGTGATTTTCTGGCGGCTCCCTTTTGGAAGAATGCCTCCGTCAGCTTTACAAAATCCTCGGATATATGCGGCTGAAACGGGTTATAATGCTGACGCATATAAATCACTTTAAGACTTCCGTCAGGCATAACCGTATAGAACAGCTTCGGCTTGTCCGACAGACGATTCGGAACATTAAGCACCTCCTCGACACTGTGGATAAAAGTGTTTCGCTCATGCCCTACTCCGACAAGCAAAATTTTTCCGTTTACTGCCCGAAGCCTGTCATAGCAGCCGCCGGGAGTACACGGCGTATTGCAGTTTTCCTCACCCTCAATATATTCTGCCGCCTTATTTCCGTAAGCCGCAACGCTGTGAGTCGGATGAAGAGAACGCACAACACCGTCTCTTTTAAAAAATAAATTTGTGAGTATACCAACACAGCTTTCCGAATTTTTTGAGTCAAATATCTGCCCATCTTCTTTCATAAACGCCCACGTATGTGACGGCATCAAAACCAGCCCGTCGCTGAAATATGACATAAGCGCATCGAGAACAGTTTCCGCACCTCCGTCAACATCGCCTATGGCTTTCATTGAAGAGTGCACAAGCACCGTATCGCTGCGCTTAAGTCCCATAGCTTCAAGCTGTTTTTCAAGCATAGCCTTACTGTATTTCACATCTTCCTCCTTAAATTTTCCTAAATTCAAAAACTTGTATTTCTAATCAGGAGTCCCAAGATAACCACTAAAATCGCCAGTATCGTATTTATAAAAATAACGATCAGCATTGCAATAAACCCTTTTCTATTCATCTGATGTCAAAACTCCTTTATAATCTAATCAATTTGTAACAAGTATATAACAAATTTTCAAAAATTCAATACTCATCAATGCAGACGCGCTCTCCCAGAACGCTCTTTGCCACATATACCGTCATATCTTGCCTGGTTGAATATGACCATTTATATAATGTCAGGCATCTCTTTTCGATTTCTATACATGTAATGCCCGATGGAGAAACGCAGCTTCCCGTGTTGAAATACGGAGATGTCGGAGTTCCAACCATAGGGTGATGCGTGTGTCCTGTGATAAGTATATTTTTATTTATCTGCGCCCATTCTGTAAGTCTCTGCTCCGACTTTTTCTTTTTTGTATTATTTTTAGCGGCGCTTGTCGGGTCAGGCACCCCCAAATCCTCCAAGGGCTGCCAAAGATAGCGCACAAGAAATCTTGAAACACGCCAAAGCGTGCTGTTTAATACATCAGCCTGATGACCGTGTGTCAGATAAATATTCTTCCTGTTCAAATTGTCCTCAAGGATTGCCGCCGGATAAAATGTAGCGTCCGGAAAAAGCTCATGGCTGCACATGGCATTTTCACAGTAATATTCAGACATATTACGCCCGACAAACCTTTCGCTCCTCTTTACCATATCATGATTTCCGTAAATACCTACAAACCTGTTTTCCCTGTAATACCTCGCAAGGGTATCAAACACACGCCAATGCATCTCCTTTATATCCTCAAATGAACGGTTTTCCCAAAGCTCGTCGCCATCACCAAGTTCAATGTAGGTAAAGCCTCTCGTATAATAATATTGAAGCGCCGCCATATAGATATTTTCATTTTTCAAAAAATTATCATTCGCCTTACCGGTTCCGCGATGACAGTCACTGAAAACCACATATCTTGATTTTTCGCTCAGAGGCAGCCGGCAGGCGTTATCAAAAGACTTTGCAATCCTGTCATAAAAACTCATCTGCGCCCTCCGGCCTTGATATATGCTTTTCTGTTAAATTTCTGCCTGCGGTTTCTCTTGAAGCAGAACATATGGCGCCAAGCCACGGGAATGAAAAAATACAGATATAAAAGTCTGTCTATCGTACAGGTAAAAGGTTTTGTAATCGCCAAATACCATTTACAGAAGAAACGATTTCGCCACTGTGCAAAGGCGGCTCGGCATCTGAACCTGTGTCTGGGCTGCCATTCATGCGGCACCGAAAACAAAACGGTAACAGTATTGCAGCAGATATATATTTCATCCTCACTGTATCCTGTTCTCCTCAGACTCTCCACGAAAGCGTTCATCATATCCTCGCAGCAAAACGACACGGAAACATTCATTGTCAGCTCCTCAGGCTCGCAGAAGTCTCCCATCAGGAAACCTGTAAGCCACCAGTGCCTCCGGCAAAGCCCAAACTGTTTTCTGCCTTTATAGTTGAGTTCTATACATATTCCCGGCATCTCCTCAAGCGGAACTGCCTGAAAAACAGTATTACTGTACTGCTGAGGCTTAACGCACCTTTCCGTCCTGTAAATTCCGACCTCTCCTCCTACATTTATTCCGTACTGCCCTTTCCAGAACTCAATAAGCCATGTATGTCCCCGGTAATCAAAATAAACAGGCTCGCAGTCAAACACCATGCCGAAAGAATGAGCTGTCCTGTCATAGAACGAACAGTATCCGAACTGGCGCTGCCATGCGTCTATCCTTGACGTTATAATCTCCTGAGATGGCTCATAGCAGAAACCAAAGGGCTGCGCTATGCTGTTTAAAAGATTTACTTTATCGCAAAAATCCATGCATCGGACTTTTCGCATAATCTTTTTTCTTTTGAAAAATAACAGCACAAAAAAAATGCTGCATATTATAAGAAAGATACCAATATAAATATACATAAAAATCCTTTTTATACGTACTTTCTATAATATATGCAGCATTTGACAAAATGTCCTGTCACGCTTCTCCTGAATTAATTTTATCGTATACCTTTAAAATAAAATCAGTTTTCAGCTTTGAATACTCAAGAACTTCATCGCTTTTTACAAGTCTGTCCTTTATTTTTGAATACTCCTGAGCATAATCCGGATGCGAAATCAGATAATCTCTGAACGCAATATCCTGCTCCCATACAGAGCCCTGATATAATATAACATTGACGTTAAAGTTTTTCTCAGCTCGTTTTACGAAATATAACCTGTCGGGAACGCTCGCCTCACGAAGATATATATATCCGCATTCCTCAATATCATGAATTACTTCTGCAGACGGCGGAAAAACCTTAACTCCCACGATAATGTCTATTATAGGCTTGGCTTTTACGCCTGGTATCGCCGTACTGCCTATATGCTCAAACGCAAGCTCTGAAAGAGATGATTTTTTTATAAGGGTATCTATTTCATTCTCATAATCATTTTTCCATGTATCATCATAAGCCTGTACATTATATGTCTTTTTAAACCTGTTATGAAATACAAGTTCCCTCTCTGATTTAAACTCAGAATGCTGCGCGTAAGGCTCGGCATCTGACGCCGGATACCCCATTACGAGAAGTGCAACAGGCTCATAGTCTTCCGGGAGCTGGAACTGCTCCCTTATCTCCTGAGGCTTAAAATGCATAACCCATGTAGTTCCGATTCCTATGGAGGCAGCCTCAAGAATCATATGCGTAGCAACGATGCTCGCATCAATCTCTCCGCTTGTCTTGCCGTCATACTTTCTAACCCAGCATTCGTTCTTGTCATAGCATACAAGCATTGCTGCCGGAGCGTCAAAATGACATTTTGTACACAGCTTAAGTTTTTGCAGCCCGTCGCTGCTGTCAATCACAAGAATACGCTGCGGCTGCTTATTGCACGCAGTCGGCGCGAACATTCCCGCTTTAATAATCTTTTCCAATATCTCAGGCTCTACAGCGCGCTGTTCAAACTTGCGCACGGAATATCTGTCCTTTGCTAATTTAAGAAAATCTTCACCCATATCAAGCCTCAGCCTCCATTTTATAAAATCAAAACCGTCGGTATAATGTGCCGCCAGTGCAAGCCATAGGGGCTTTCGCCCTTTGCTCCTTCGCAGTGCACTGCTCAATGCTTACGGACATTATATCATATTCGGGGCTCGGTGCAAACAGATTTATCCCTCAAATTCTTTCTCCCTGCTCTTAAAAAATTCATAGTACTCTCTTACATTCTCAAGCTCTGTCCACTTTTTAACATCAACCGGATTTTCATCCATATCATAAATTTTCGCACCTTTCATTGACAGCAGAAAAGGAGAATGCGTGGCTATGATAAACTGACAGCCGAAAAATCTTGCCGAGTCCTCAAGAAACCTTAAAAGCTCCTGCTGGCGTTTTGGAGACAGGCTGTTTTCAGGCTCATCCAACAGGTATAATCCATTTTCTTTTATTTTGTCCGAAAAATAAAGGAACGCACTCTCTCCGTTTGAATGTTCTCTTACATTATCCATAAGATTTTTTCGTACAAACTTTGATTGTGAATTGCTGCGCGCATAGTTCACCTTTTTGAGCTGCTCATAATCTGCCATAGATTTAAACTGAAAGTGAGAATATTTTGCGCCAAGATATTCCTCGAACAAATCCTCCCGTTTTTTATCTATTCCCTCATTTATCGCTCTTAAGCCGAGCATGAAATCAAACACGTCGTCGCTTGTGATAATACGGCTGTCCGGAGGTATTGGAGCTTTAAGCTCATAGAGACATTCCTCTGTATAATCACCGAAAAAATTGCTTCTGTTGTAAAGGGTATCTCTCGGCAGCTCGAGCTTTTCGGCTATAACATTGAGAGCCGTTGTCTTTCCCGAGCCGTTTCCTCCGTACAGAACAGTTACAGGCTCAAAATCCAGCATGGACAGTCTGTTTTTTGAAAGCACATAAAATGGATAAAATGTATCGTAGCATGTCCTCTTTTGCGACATAACAAAAGAATACTCCCATTCAATATCCGGAAATTCAAAATGTGACAGATAAATCATTAATATTTAATCACCCCAAACTGTGCAAGCGTATAAAATACCAGAATAATTAAAAGAAGTACAGACGCTATATATTTAATCATAACCCTGAATATTTTTTCTCTCTTAAACTTCTCCCCGTTCTTGGTTGCCTCGTCAATAACATAATCAGCCCCCACAAACCAGCCAATCATAACAGAAGTCAAAAATGCAACTACAGGCAGGAATATACTGTTGCTTATAAAATCAAAAAATGTGAGAAAATCCATTCCCAGTATCTTAATTCCCGACCAGATTCCATTTCCGAGCGAGCACGGAATTCCAAGCAGAATTGAAAATATAATTATTCCGATGCAGCACTTAATTCTGCTCACATTAAATCTGTCCATAATCATAGATACAATAGCCTCCATTACGGAAACAGAGCTTGTAAGAGCAGCAAAAAATACCAGAACAAAAAAGAGAGCTCCTATAAACCGTCCTCCTGCCATCTGAGAAAATACCTTAGGCAGAGTTATAAACATAAGCCCCGCTCCTCCCTCGGACATGCCCGCCTCGCCGCTGAACACGTAGACAGCCGGAACAACCATTAATCCCGCAAGAAGCGCTATAACCGTATCAAAAGTCTCAATCTGATTTACTGACTTTACAAGACTTACGTCATCCTTCGTGTATGAGCCATAAGTAATCATAATTCCCATTGCAAGGCTCATTGAATAAAACATCTGTCCCATTGCGGCACAAACCGTTTTAAATGAAAACTTTGAGAAGTCTGGAAGCAGATAATATTTTAAACCTGCGCCCGAGCCCGGAATAAATATTACATAAATACAGATTACAACGGCAATGATAACGAGAAGCGGCATTAAAAACCTGCTCACCTTCTCAATTCCCTTTTCAACTCCCAGTATAACAATAAGCGCAGTAAGTCCTAGAAATATTAAGAAAAACAGAAGAGGCGAATACTCCTGTCCTATAAAGTTCCCGAAAAATGAACTATCTGCTGCCGCCTGATCCTGACCTGAGACAAACACCGTAATATACTTTGTAACCCAGCCTCCTATGACACAGTAATACGGCAGAATTATAACAGGAATTATAAATGCTATCGGACCTATAAATCCGAATTTTTTATTAACCTTTGCGTAAGCCCTTGTCGGACTTAATTTCGTCTTTCTGCCTATTGCAATCTCCGTTGTCATAAGTGTAAAACCGAATGTCAGAGCAAGTATTATATAAACAAGAATAAAAATACCTCCGCCGTGCTGAGCCGCAAGATATGGAAATCTCCACAGATTTCCAAGCCCAACGGCGCTTCCGGCTGCTGCCAGAACAAACCCTATTCCTCCGGTAAAACTTCCTCTTTGTTTTTTCTCCATAAAACCCTCCATAAAAATTTACATTTATACATTCATTTTTCAAAAACAGTATTATGCCGTTAATAAAGGGGTGTAAACCTACTGTACAGCAAAATTTACACCCCTTTCACGAATCCGGCTTTTAAACTATTTTAATATTATAACTCAGAACTGTCTGATAATTCAGTCCTCTTCCTCCTGAGGCTCGTCCCAGTTATGATATACGTTCTGTACATCATCCTCCTCGTCAAGCAGCGAAAGTATCCTGCGCATCTTCTTTAAATCGTCCTCTGAAGTAAGCTCAACATAGGTTTGAGGAATCATTGTAACCTCAGCCGAAACAAAGGCAATCCCCTCATTTGAAAGAGCCTCATTTACAGCTTCAAAATCATCAGGCGCAGTTGTAATTTCATAACAGTCATCTTCCTCGTTAAAATCCTCAGCACCGGCATCGAGAGCAAGCATCATAAGCTCGTCTGCGTCCTTATCGCAATCCTCCTTTGCGACAATCATCTGACCCTTTTTGTCAAACATAAATGACACGCATCCCGGTGTACCGACATTTCCGCCGCCCTTTGTAAATGCGTTTCTTATATTTGACGCAGCACGGTTTCTGTTATCGGTAAGCGCCTCCACAATAATAGCCGTTCCGTTAGGACCGTATCCCTCATATGTAACTGACTCATAATCAGTCATATCACTGCTCGCAGCCTTTTTAATAGCTCTGTCAATAGTATCGTTAGGCATGTTTGCCGCCTTTGCTTTAGTAACTACCTGTCTTAACTTACTGTTGTTATTGACATCAGGTCCGCCCTCTTTTACGGCAACCATAATTTCTTTTCCGAGTCTTGTAAAAATCTTTCCCTTAGCGGCATCATTTGCTGCCTTCTTATGCGCAATATTAGCAAATTTTGAATGTCCTGACATAAATAAATCTCCTTAAAAATACTACTTTTAATTCAAAGCCTATCGTTATATATTAATAATCCCACTCTCTAAGATAAGCACTGTTATCTAGTTTACCACCTGAAAACTGCTATTACAAGTATAATATTTTTAAAAATACACATATTAGCTATTTTCGATGCTAACGCTACATTAACCGACACATAAAAGTAAAAGACAGCCTAGTAGAATATAAATTAATTAGCTAGACCAATTGATTTGCTGCCAAAGTCGTCCATCTTGTACTTCCAATGATAT
>CALWKC010000046.1 GCA_944381165.1 uncultured Lachnospira sp.
GATTACGACAGAAGAGCTTATGAGGTATTGTCCGGGACCTGATTTTCCGACCGGAGGTCTCGTTGTAAACAAGAGCGAGCTTGCTTCAATCTATGAGACCGGAACAGGAAAAATAAAACTCAGGGGAAAGGTTGAATTTGAGCCGGCAGGGAAGCGCGGAGAGCGGGATAAACTTGTCATAACCGAAATTCCGTACACTATGATTGGAGCGAATATCGGAAAATTTATAGCTGATGTGGTTGAGCTGATTGAGAGCAAAAAGGCTTCAGAGGTCGTTGATATTTCAAACGAATCCTCAAAAGAGGGTATCAGGATAGTTCTTGAGTTAAAGAAAAATGCCGATGTTGAGAATTTAAAAAATCTTCTGTATAAAAAGACAAAGCTTGAAGACACCTTCGGTGTAAACATGCTTGCTATCGTTGACGGCAGACCGGAGACGCTCGGAATTAAAAAAATAATTGAGCATCACATTAATTTTCAGTATGAGATTGCCACGAGAAAATATACTACTCTCCTGAATAAAGAGCTTGCAAATAAGGAAATTAAAGAGGGACTTATACGCGCATGTGATATTATAGATTTAATTATAGAAATCCTTCGCGGGAGCTCCAGCCTTAAAATGGCAAAGGAATGTCTTATCTCAGGGCAGACCGAGGGAATTAAATTTAAGTCGGAGCCATCAAGAAAGCAGGCGGCAGGGCTTAATTTTACCGAGAGGCAGGCATCGGCTATTCTTGAGATGCGTCTGTATAAGCTGATTGGACTTGAGATACTTGCTCTCCGGAAGGAATATGACGAGTGTCTTAAAAAGATTGCCGGGTATGAAAAGCTGCTTGGCAGCAAAAAAGAGATGGCTAAGGTTATAAAGGCTGATTTGCAGAAAATAAAAAAAGAGTATTCCGTGCCGAGAAGGACAGTTATCGAGGACGGAAAAGCGGCTGTATTTGTCGAGAAGGAAGTTCCGGAGCAGGAGGTTATGTTTATAATGGACCGCTTCGGATATGCAAAGACGATTGATATGGCTGCATATGAGAGAAATAAAGAGGCAGTGCACAGCGAAAATAAATATGTATTTTCATGCATGAATACCGATAAGATTTGTATTTTTACGGATAACGGACTTTTTCATCAGATTAAAGTGAAAGATATTCCGTTTTCCACAAAATTCAGGGATAAGGGTACGCCGATTGACAACCTGGGAAATTATGACAGCAGCGGAGAGCGCATTATTTATCTTAGCGCAGCCGAGCGTATACGCTCACAGAGGCTTTTGTTTGTTACTAAGCTTGGAATGCTGAAGCTTGTTGACGCGTCTGAATTTGATGTGATGAAAAAGACGGTGGCTTCTACTAAGCTTACGGATAATGACGAGCTTATCGGAATTTATACGACTGACGCAAGGATTGAAGTGTTTTCTAAGTTTAATTATGACGGAACAATCGCGGAGGAGGAGACGGTCGTCAGCGACCAGAATGTTATATTGCAGACCGCAAACGGAGTATTCCTTAAATTTCCGCTTACTGATGTTCCTCAGAAAAAGAAAAACGCTGTCGGAGTGCGCGGAATTAAGCTGGGCACAAACGACTATGTAGAGGAGGTTTATCTGCTGGGAAGCGGCGACGAGCTGTCTCTCGATTATAAAGGGAAAAATATTGATTTCGCGAAGATGAAGCTTGCGCACAGGGACACAAAGGGAACTAAAGTGAGAGTGTAGTGACGCGCATATATTGTAATCTGAGTCAGAATTAAACGAAAAACAGGCTGCGGCAGCAATGGGAAGCTATTGTGCCGCAGCCTGTTTCGATTCGTTTTATATGTTTGCTGAATTAAAGAGTTTCGTTTTCAGCCATATATTTGTCATATATTGCTATAACCTTATTCATGGCTTCAGGACCCGGAGCGCCGAGTGTGAGACGCTTATCGACACAGGTTTTAAGGCTGATTGCGTCGTATATATCTTCTTCAAACACAGGGCTTATTTTCTTGTATTCAGAAAGAGGCAGGTCATCAAGAGCAATGTCTCTGTCTATGCATAAAAGTACAAGCTGCCCGACAATTCCGTGAGCGTCGCGGAAAGGAACACCTTTTTTAACAAGATAATCAGCCGCATCGGTCGCGTTAGTAAAGCCCTTCTTAGCGCTGTCTTCCATTCGCTCTGAGTTGAAGCGCATTGTGTCAATCATTCCCCTGAACAGACTTACGCATCCCTTTACAGTATCCATAGCGTCAAAGGAGAGCTCCTTATCCTCCTGCATATCCTTGTTGTATGCGAGAGGTATTCCCTTCATTGTAGTGAGAAGACTTATCAGGGCGCCGTAGACACGGCCCGTTTTTCCTCTGACAAGCTCGGCAATATCGGGATTTTTCTTCTGCGGCATAATGCTTGAGCCGGTGCTGTAGGCATCGTCAAGCTCAATAAATTTATATTCATTTGAATTCCATATGCAGATTTCCTCGGAAAAACGGCTTAAGTGCATCATAATCGTAGACAGTGCGCTTAAAAATTCAATCAGATAATCTCTGTCCGAAACGGAATCCATGCTGTTCAGCGTAGGGCCGCAGAAGCCGAGAAGCTCAGCCGTCATCTCACGGTCAAGAGGATATGTGGTTCCGGCGAGTGCTCCGGCTCCGAGAGGACAGTAGTTCATTCGCCTGTAAATATCCGCAAGGCGGCTTCTGTCTCTCTTAAACATTTCAAAATATGCTCCGAAGTGGTGGGCGACAGTGACAGGCTGGGCCTTCTGTAAATGAGTAAAGCCTGGCATATAAGTATTTGTGTTTTCTTTTATTATTCTTAAAATAACCTCCATTAAGGCTTTAACTTCATCATCGATATTTTTAATTTCGTCCCGGGTGTACAGACGCATATCGAGAGCAACCTGGTCATTGCGGCTTCGTCCGGTGTGAAGCTTCTTTCCGGCGTCGCCGATGCGCTCTATTAAGGTCGCCTCCACAAATGTGTGTATATCCTCGTATTCGTCGGTTATCAAAAGCTTACCCTCTTCAATATCCGAGAGAATGGATTTAAGTCCGTCCTGAATTCTGCGGCTTTCATCCTCGGAGATAATTCCCGTCTCTCCAAGCATTTTTGCGTGGGCAAGACTGCCCTGAATGTCCTGTCTGTAAAATTTCTGGTCAAAAGAAATAGATGCGTTAAAATTATTTACCAGCTTGTCTGTTTCTTTTGTGAAGCGTCCGCCCCAAAGTTTCATGTTATTGTTCCTCCGTGTCATTATTTTCATCTGAAAGCTCAAGATTATCGAAATCATCGAGCAGGTCAAGTCTGTCAAAATAGTCTGATGTCTCATTGTCATGCGCTGTTTCAGGCTGTGCAGAAAGCTTTGAAGAGTCGTTTATTACCTCGTCCTTTTCATTTAACAGATCCTGAACAAACTGAGGCAAAGCGGCAAGACTGATTTTTTCTTTGCGGCACATCCGCTTAAATACGGCAATGCCAACTAATATAATAATGCATATAAATGTAATTATGCAACCCTTAATAAAATTAACAGGCACAAATTTAAGGCTTACAGTGTGGCTGCCCGACGTAATGTCAACTGCGAGAAGCGCATTTTGTACCGCGTAGGTATCTGCCTTCTTGCCGTCAATGTATACAGACCAGCCTTTATCATATGGGATAGAAAAGAGAAATGTTCCGTCCTGTGAGGCGTTCACCGTTCCCTTAAAGCTTGTATCGCTGAAACTTTCTGTCTGAAAGCTGTTTTGGCTCAGAATCTCATAGCACTGTTTAAATTTATTCTCATTTAACGTATATACATGAAGATTCATAGATGATTCGGCTCCGACAATAATCTCGTCGTCGGTTGTGACATAGCCTATGTCAATGGTGCGGTTTCCGTTTTTCAGACCTGAGTAGCTCGCAGACACACCGTTAATTGTAACTCCTACGTTGTCAATTCCGTCCTTTTGAATAACCAGATACATATGTCCGTTTTGTTCCGGAGAAAATGTGACCTCAGTCTGTGACGGATAGGTGTATACATGTGTGAATACGTCGCTGACTCCTGTCATAGCCTGAATAAGGGTGTTTTGGTTTTCAATTCCGTTGTAAATTGAATCTGGCTCCCATTTTTCTGATAAATTTCCCTGCGTTACATATCCCACAGGAAGTGTATATTCGTTTTTGTAAATAAACTCACCGTCATATCCGGTGTAATATGCGCGCAGTGAATCCGTAGTCAGAAGTTTATTGCTTATCAGATATTTAACTGAAAAAAGCGAGTTTGTCACCATAGTTGAGCCGTCATAGCCGTAAGCGTTTGTAGAATTGACAATTCCAAGCAAATCGTACAGCTCGGACATTCCGGCGCTGCATGTAGATGAAAACGTTGAAATTGTCCGGTAGTTGTGCCATGCGCCGTCGTTTTTGGTGCGTGCGCCCGTTATTTTGTCCATGCGGTAAAAACTGCTGTCGTCAGCCGCGACAGTTTCGGTTACGGTTTTAACTGCATTATAGTCAAGCAGATAAGATGTTCTGCTTGTGGTTCCGATTCCGGTTGTTTCCATATTCAGAGTACATTCGGCAACAGCCGCCGCAAATGCAAGGAAAAAGACGACAGGAATCTTAAATTTGCGGTTTCTGTGGATGTACAGAAGAAGTGCGTACAGCAATATAAATAAACCGCTTATATAAAATATTTTGAAGTCATAATTTTCGTTGTCTGCAAATATCTGCTCTGCTATAAAAAGAAAGCCAAGAGCAAGCCATACGGCTCCGGCAAACTGCCGTCCTGAAATCTGGCGCACATAGTGGAAGGCCTCGTAGCTCATTGCAATCAGGAAAAATATATAGATGAACGACTGACGGCATGGAAGACTGTTAGGATAGTGAAAACCGTGCCATATAAAATTAGGTATATTTAAGTTGAAAGCCGTGATAAAAATGAGAATAATTACACATTTCCCGATTTTTTCAGCAGGCTTTATTTTTTTGTTCATAATATACAGCGGGATAAGCAGAAATACAGCTACTCCGCAGTATATGTTAGGATAGTGTTCAAGTCCCAGGTGTACGGGAACATTCATAAGCTGACGCACCAGCACTTCCATTACTGAAAAATATGAGGTCAGCGTTTTTGGAAATGATACCGATGACGATGCCGAGAGCGAAAATGTGTAAAGCTCAGGCAGAAGCAGGCAGGCAGCGAGGCCTCCCGCCAGCAGGGAATAAATACACCACCTGAGTATTTTTTTCAGGTAAATCACGGGACTTTTTTTGCCGCTGTAGGAGATAATGAGCACGACAAAATAAAGAATAACGCTTATGCAGACCATGATTGAAATATAATAGTTTGTAAATATACAAAGCCCCAAGCTTATGCAGTACAGAAAGCATTTATTTTCATTTACAAGAAGCTCAAGCCCGAGCATTATCAGCGGGAGCAGCAAAATACAGTCAAGCCACATTATATTCCAGCTGTATGCCGCAACATAGCCGGACAGCGCATAGAACATGCCGAAAAGTGCAACTGTACACTTTTTGGTCCGGAAATGTCTCGAAATATAATAAGAAAAGGTAACAGCCGACGCCGACATTTTTATGATAATCAGCGCGTTCATAACTTCAATAATATATTTTTGAGGAAACAGGGCAATAAGCCAGTTTGCGGGACTCGCAAGGTAATATGCGAAAAGAGAGAGAAAATTGACGCCCATTCCTATGTCCCATGAGTAGGTAAGAGAGCCGCCGTTTCTAAGCTTATTCCACAATTCGGAGAAAAAGGGCGCGTACTGATGATACATATCGGAGCGCAGATAGCAGTTTGTGCCGAACGGAAATATATCACGCAGATAATACAGCGCAGTGAAAATCATCGCCGGTATACAGAATGCAAGTATAAATGTTATATTGCCGGAAGGAACGCTGCCGCTGTCTTTGTCCAGCAGACTAAAGTGAAAGCCTTTTTTTGTGCCGTTATGTTTTAATGTTTTCAAGATAAACCTCCCCAAAATTTAACATGGTAATATTGTACTATTGTACTATATTTTGGCGGGATTTGCACTTGTATTCTTAAATTTATTTATGTAAAATATAAATGTGCACTGGCGGGTTCTTAATTCTTTCAGGAATTAAGGAGATGTGCTATGGTTTTTATAAAAAAGTTATTATTGACGATTGGTAAGTTTTTGGGGGATTACAGAACGAAATATGTGGTGGCTGCGGCTGTGATTGCGGTGCTTGGCGTTGTGTACTGCATTTCACAGCTTATTCAGTCAGGTCCCGGAAAAGAAAGTGTAAAGTATGAAGCGCAGGACGTAAGTGCCGCACAGGAGACATATGCTTCGGATAACGAGGCGTATTCTTCGGATAATATTTCGGAAAGTAAAAACCGGGACGAGCTGATTTACGTATATATATGCGGATGTGTAAATAAGCCCGGCGTATACAAAAGCAGCAGGGAGAGCCGTGTGTTTGAGATTATTGAGCTTGCCGGAGGCGTTACTGAGGATGCCGATGTATCGGCGCTTAATTTTGTTGAAACAGTTGGGGACGGTCAAAAGATTTATGTTCCGTCCAAGGATGAGAATGTAAGCGGCTATGCCGATTTCACTCAGACCTCAGCCGGCGCGAAGGTTAATATCAACAGGGCTACGGCACAGGAGCTCATGACGCTTCCGGGAATAGGCGAATCGAGGGCAAACGATATTATACGATACAGAACATCCAAAGGAAAATTTGAGTGTATCGAAGATATTATGAAGGTTAGCGGAATAAAAGAGGCTGCTTTTGAGAAGATAAAAGATTTGATACAGGTATGAAAATGGAGGACTAAAATGGCTAACAGAGTTCTTGTTGTAGATGACGAAAAGCTGATTGTCAAGGGGCTGAAGTTCAGTCTTGAGCAGGATGGAATGGAGGTAGAATGCGCATATGACGGCGAGGAGGCGCTTGAGTGTGTGAGAAACAATCATTATGATATAATTCTTCTTGACATTATGCTTCCGAAGCTTGACGGTATGCAGGTGTGCCAGCAAATCAGGGAGTTTTCAAGTGTCCCGGTTATAATGCTCACAGCTAAGGGTGACGATATGGACAAGATTTTGGGACTTGAGTACGGAGCCGATGATTATGTGACTAAGCCGTTTAATATTCTCGAGGTGAAAGCCAGAATGAAGGCAATCCTGAGAAGAAACTCAAAAGGGCAGACTCAGCCGGCAAGAACAGGAATAATAACAGCAGGGGACATGAAGCTTGACTGTGACAGCCGCAGTCTGTATATATCGGGCAGGGAAGTTAATCTCACCGGTAAGGAATTTGACCTTCTGGAGCTTATGGTTAAAAATCCGGGAAAGGTATACAGCCGCGATAATCTGTTAAAGACGGTCTGGGGAGCTGATTATCCGGGAGACGCAAGAACTGTTGACGTTCATGTGAGAAGACTGCGCGAGAAGATTGAGTCTAATCCGAGTGAGCCTAAATATATCCACACGCGCTGGGGAGTCGGGTATTATTATAATATTTAAGCCGTGTGAATTGACTGGCAGTTTTGCAGGAGCACTTTTTGTCATAATACAATAAAAGTTTACTGGAAATAAAAAATATCGGGAAATAGAAAATGAAAAAAACAAAATTTTCTGAAAAAATAAAAAAACATGCAAAAAAAGCGTTTGAAAAGATGAGAAGCCTTAAAATCTGGCTTCTTGTGTGTATAATTCTAATCGTAACCGCGGCAATGCTTATTATTGACGGTTTTTCGTACTATTTTTTTAATAAGAATTTTATTGAGAATGAGCTTGCTCAGATGCAGACAAGCGCCGCTGTTATGGCAGGGGAATTTTCTTCGTACGAGACGCTTTCCGATGCGGACAGAGACGGTATCTACGATAATATGAAAAGGTATTCAGCGATGAATTCCGTGCGCATCAGAATTGTAGATGAGCGTTTTGTGATAGTTTCTGATTCTTATATGGTGGATTACGGAAAGAATATTATCAATTCAAATGTTATCAATGCTTATACAACGGGAAAAAGTCTGTCCGAATATGATTCTGATGAAAAAAGTATAGAGGTTGTTGTGCCGATTTATAATTCTGAAAACAATATATGCGGCATCTTTGTGCTTAACGAGGGAATTAGCGAGACATATAAAAATACAGTAAGCGATAATATTTACACTGTAATGATTGCAGTTATTGCCGTTGTTATTGTTTTGCTTGCCCTTATTGAAAAAAGAATTAACAGACCGTATAAAAGAGCTTACAAGATAGTAGAGGATGTGGCAAACGGTCATACGGATAAAAGAATTCCCGTGAGCGGAAGTGATGAGCTCAGGAGCTTTGCAAAGAATTTCAATACTATAATGGATAAGGCGACCGTACTTGATGAGACGCGTCAGGAGTTTGTCTCAAATGTGTCGCATGAGCTGAAGACACCGATTACTTCAATTAAAATACTTGCGGATTCTCTTAATACTCAGGAGGATGTTCCTGTTGAATTGTACAGGGAGTTTATGCAGGATATTACAAATGAAATTGACAGGGAGAGTAAAATAATAGAGGATTTGCTTTCTCTGGTTAAAATGGATAAGCCGGCTGCCGTTATGAATGTAAGCTCGGTAAATCTGAACGAGCTTATGGAGATAGTGCTCAAGAGGCTGAAACCGATAGCGCAGAAAAAGAACGTGGAACTTCTGTTTGAGAGCTTCCGCCCGGTTGTTGCGGAGGTTGACGAGGTTAAATTTACTCAGGTAATCTCCAATCTTGTGGAAAATGCGATAAAGTATAATGTCAACGACGGTTGGGTGCATGTGTCTTTAAATGCAGATTATCAGTATTTTTATGTGCGCGTGGAGGATTCGGGCATCGGTATACCGGAGGACAGTCAGGACTTGGTATTTGACAGATTTTACCGTGTAGATAAAGCGCGTTCAAGAGAGACAGGAGGAACAGGTCTGGGACTTGCGATTGTGCAGAGGATTGTTCTGCTTCATCACGGAACAATTAAGCTTCACAGCGAGGAGGGAACAGGCACTACGTTTACAGTGCGTATACCGCTGAATTATGTTGGATAGGGCTGAAATTAAACGGAGGGGAAAAGTGAAAGCTTTTATTTGTTTTTTTAGAAAAATTATATGTGTATTGCTTGCCTGTGCTGTGGCATGTCCTTGTATAATACTGATGAGCGGCTGTTCATCTGAAGATAATGGGGCGTCCTATAATATTTATTATAAAAACAGCACTTCAAACAAGCTTATTACTTCTTCTTACAATTCTGACAATCAGGATACTTATGAGCTTGCAGGCGAGCTGCTTTCTCAGATGATTAAAAAGCCTAAGGATAAGGATACGCAGATATTGCTTCCGGCGGAGGTTTCTGTTGACAGATATGAGATTAATTCCAACACGATAAATGTATATTTCAGCAGAGAATACAACGAAATGTCCGATCTGGATGAACTGTTTCTGAGGGCAGGTGTAGTAAAAATGCTCACACAGCTTCCAGAAATCAGCTATGTGCAGTTTTATGTGGACGACGCACAGGCAAAGTACAGTAACGGCTCATATATAGGGCTTATGTCAAGCGAAGACTTTATTGACGACTCAAATGCATCATTCGGAAATGTAGAGTGGCGCAGGGTAAATCTTTATTTTTCAAATAAGCTTGGCGACAAGCTGGTCAAAAAAACAGAGACAGTTGCGTACAGCAAGAGTACATCGCTTGAAAAAATTGTTGTTGAACAGCTTATCAAGGGTCCTTCAGATTCATCAATGAATATGACTCTTCCTTCTGATTTAAAGCTTCTGAGCATCTCGGTCAGCGACAAGATATGTTATGTCAATTTGAGCTCTGTTTTTTTAACGGAAATGGTTAATGTGACAAGCGAGCTGCCGATTTATTCTATTGTAAATTCTCTGTGCAGTCTCGGAAATATTGACGGCGTCAGGATTATGGTAAACGGTGATTCTACAAAGAACTTCCGGGAGAGCATAAGTCTTGAGAATACTTTTCAATTTAACAGTGAGGTGATAGGGTCATAAAAAGACCGTTAGTATGGCTGGCAGTGCTTTTTATCCTGTCGGATCTGGGCACAGCCGGCAGACAATACTGGTGTCTGGTTGCTGCTGTCATTATAATAGCAGCAATATCGGCACGGGGATTTAATAATTTTTATGTTATAAAAAGCTTTAAATTTTACAATATTAAAGATTTTTTTGAATATCGTCTGTTTGTTCTGTATGGAACTTTCTTTTGTATATTTTGTATCTATGCCGCTGTAAAGTCGGCGCCTACACAGATAAATCCAAATGTTGACGAATATAATAAAATACCTGCAAGCGTCACAGGCGTTGTCGCAAGGGCATCCGAAACAGATTACGGAATGAGCTATATGCTTTCTGACTGTATAGTCGAGACAGAAAGCGGAAGTTCATATGAAAATGTACTCGTGTATGCGAACAATGAGATGACGGGGGAACATATATATGAGGGCGCTCGCGTAAAAATTTGCGGAACTTTGAGAAAGTTTGAGCGCGCGAGAAATGACGGTGGATTTGACGCAGCCGTCTATTACCGCTCAATCGGAATTGCTTACAGGCTGTCGGCAGAAAAAATACAGGTTACAGGCGAGAATAACAGTGTGGAGCGCTTTGCTTCGAAACTGCGAGATGCGGTTGACAGACAGTATGAGAAAATTGCCGACGAGGAGACCTGTGAGGTTTTAAGAGCCGTGCTTCTGGGAGATAAGAGTACTCTTTCTGACGATACATACGAGCTGTATCAGAAAAACGGGATTGCGCATATACTTGCAATCAGCGGTTTACATATTTCTTTTTTGGCTTCACTTATGTATACAACGATTAGGAGAGCGGGCATAGGTTTTTTTCCGGCTTTTGCGCTATGCGCGTCAATGCTTGCGCTGTACTGTATTATGACCGGCAATGCAGTGTCCGCAAAGAGAGCCGTTATAATGTATATTATAAAAATGGGAGCCGAGCTGCTGGGAAGAAGCTATGATACGCTGTCGGCTCTGGCGGCGGCAGCCCTGCTCGTATGCTTTGAAAATATATATGTTATTTACAATGCCGGTTTTCAGCTTTCTTTCGGCGCAATTCTCGGAATGGCTGCACTGTGTCCGGCTATGGAGAGAATTCTTCCGTCCCGCTTAAGGAAAAACAGATTGGTTTTATCTGCGGTGGGAAGCATGGGGGTAAGTATTTTTACTATGCCCGTTATACTGTATCATTACTTTGAACTGCCGGTATATGCGGCGCTGCTTAATATGCTTGTAATTCCTCTGATGTCGCTTCTTATGCTGTGTGCGGCAGCCGCCGGAGTACTGTCTTTAATATCAGTCCATGCAGGTGTTTTTCTGGTGGGAACAGTTCACTATATTTTAAAATTTTATTCCTTTTTGTGCGTTACTGTTCAAAGTTTTCCGCAGAGTCGTGTTGTACCGGGCAGACCGTCCTTTATGCAGTGCGTTGTTTTTTATTGTATTTTATTGATTTTTATATTTGCCGTTTTAAAAATAAGAAAGCCGACTCCTGAAATTAAAAGCATTTTTTGTGCCGGTATTCTGTTTTCCTGTGTTTTTTTGAATATAAGACCGGAGTTTGATTTATCTGTGGATATGATAGATGTCGGTCAGGGTGACAGCATACTTGTCCGCACCGGAACAGGTGAGACGTTTTTATTTGACGGAGGGAGCTCGGATATAAAAAATGTTGGGGAGAAAAGGATTTTCCCTGTGCTTAGGAGTAACGGAATAACAGATATTGACTGTATTTTTGTCAGCCATTCTGATGAGGACCATATAAACGGAGTGCAGGAGCTTATAAATTTGCAGGATGATACCTTCAGGATACACAGACTTATACTTCCGCAGATAAAAAACACTGAAAATGACAAAGCGTACACGGAGCTTGTGAGTGCGGCAGAGGAGCATGGAATAGAGGTCGGATATGCGTATGCCGGTATGACGGTTGTGTCTGTAAAAGGGGGTGAAACAAAATCCGGCTGCAAAGAAAAATTCTCTGTCGAGTGCATTCATCCTCAAAAAAATTATCAGTATTCGGATTCAAATGATTATTCGGCAGTGTATCTTTTAAGCTGCGGCGGTTTTAAAATGCTGATGACGGGCGACGCTGAGGAAAAGGCGGAGAAAGCGTTTCTTGAGAATGGGGAAGTCAGCGGGCTCTTGTCGGGAATATCCGTTCTTAAAGCCGGACATCACGGCTCTGCTGCTTCGGGAAGCGAGGCGCTCCTCAAAAAAATAAATCCACAGGTTTCATTTATATCATGCGGGATTGACAATATATACGGTCATCCGGCTGAGATTACGACAGAGCGTCTGAAAAAATACGGAAGCGATATTTATGTCACATCAAAATGCGGTCAGATAAAACTCAGGCTCAAAGGAGATAATTATTATATCC
>CALWKC010000047.1 GCA_944381165.1 uncultured Lachnospira sp.
GGGAAAATAACGGAAAATCGGCCATCTTCTTCAGGATAAAATATAGCTGGATAAATATAGTTCATAGTAATGCTCCTTTCATTTATTATGCCGGCCGGTCTCATTTGAGACCAGCCTGTTTCAGTATGGAGTTGACAACTCTTTGAGGAATGTCTCCTCGGTGATTCGGAATTGTAACCTTACCAGGTTTCAATGGATGTTTGTATTGGTGGTGGGACCCCCTAATATCCACAAGAGTCCATCCGTCATCAAGGACTATTTTTTCTATTTCACGAAATCTCATTTGTATTGTTCCCTACTTATGTGTATATAATAACACGTAAAATACGTAGCGTCAATAAAAATACGTGTTTTACGTAAAAATATTTGCCTATTATTTTGGGTTGTTTTTTCATAATCTTTCTATACATTTACTCAGCGAAGCCACGCATTCAAGCAGCACAGCTCTCTTTTCCGGAGCGAAATTTTCCCATACACTTTTTATAATCTGAAGCTTCCTGTTGCTTAAATTCATAAAGAGAGAAGGCTGATAATGAGATATGTTATACAGATGTAAAAGTATTTCGGCATCAGGATAAATGTTCTCGTACTCCAAAGCCCTGTACTTTTTAATGCCAAGCCCCAGACGCTCAGCCATATCTATCTGATTAAGATTAAGCCTTGAACGCACAAAGCGCAGCATTGAGAAGTTGTCCCATGAACGGCAGAGAGCCTCGAGCAGCAAGATATTGTCTGTCATTGCGTCGGAATTTTTTCGGAAATCATTTACGATAATCTCGACAAGAAGTTTTAAGATAAAATTCTTTGTTTCGCCCGCTGTTATGGAGCTTATTGCGCTTTCCAAGCGGTGAGCTTTATAGTTATAAGTCTTTCCGGCAATAAGCGTGTCAACGCTTAAGCCGATAGAGTCAAATTTAATTAAAAGACAACTGTTTATTAAAACGCGACCGTTTTCAATGTAAGAGTATTGTTCCTGGCTTAATCCAACCTTTACGGCAAGTTCTCGTTGTGAAAGTCCGAGAAGTTTTCTGTACAAAACAAGACGTTTGAGCACGTCCGTATAATCCCCCATGTAAATCATCCCCCATAATGTTTTATAAGAATGATATTAAGGGATTATAGCCGCGTTTGAACATCTTTTTTAAGGGGCAAAAATGTGACTGACTTTCGTTTTCTGTCGTTATTTCATTCTGCAAAACGCGCGTATTTGTTGCATTTAGACATGTATCGCTGTTTAAAGACATGCTTGTCATTAGCACTGCCTTAGCTTTGAGTTTATTCCATTCAAAACTGCAGCTTCCAATAATCCATTAAAGCAGAACTGAAAGCAGATCTTGAAGAAAAGGGCTATAAAGTGAGCAAAAGTATCAAAAGTTATTGTCAATAACAATAATAAGATATAAAATAAAATCAAGCGAACATTAGAAATAAAATGAAAGCAAAGTTGTGAAATATTTTGATAATGATTTCAACATATTTGAAATTTGTTTAATATGCTGTATTTAAGAAACTGTTTATATGGATGCAAAAAAGGTTATAGAAAGAATAAAAAATAAAAAGACCGTGGATGGCGAATGGCTGGAGATACGTGAAGATATATTGAAATTCTTACAGGAAGAACACCCTGAGGAGGAGAAAAGGTTGTTTCGACCTTTTGGGTATTTGGAAATTGTAACAATGATGTGCGATGGGATAGGAAGGATTGACAGTAAACAGTAGATTTATAAAAAGAGGAGACGTTGCTGCAGTACTTGTTAAGAGTGTACTATTCACAGAGCAGACTTTGCGGTGATAAAATTTATAAACCGATAAATTTGTTTATGTTGGTATTGAATAAATTGAAGCAAATAAAGTATAATGCTCATGTTCAATTCCATCTTTTGGTTATGCTTGTTTGGATATAGTCATTATATCAAAAGGGGGAGATAATTGTTCCGACAAATCAACGCTTTAAAAAATTTCAGAACAATAAAAACAGGTAGTTTTTGACACTATCTCATATGAGGAGAATAATAAAATGATAAAAAAATTAATAAAAAAAATCAATAAAAAAGTTATGATAATAGCATCAATAGCACTTGTTATAGTCGTAATATTTGGTGTGGTTTTTATAAAAAAAATAACAAATAATAATAAAACAGGAAACCAAAGTGCTCATTATGACACTATTATTTCTGATAATACAACTAAAGATGAAACTGACAGTGATGTTGCAAAAAAAGAAGTTGAAACTACAGAAGAAGAAACAACTACTAATGTTGAAACAACAGAGGAACAGACCGAAGCCCCTGTTGAGGTTGTTGAAAATGAACCTGAACCACAAGTAACTCCTGAAACAGATCCTCCTGTTGTTATAGAAAATAATGATAGTAGTGGTAATGAAAATAATGGTGGTGATAATAGTAACAATAATAATAATAATGATTATGTACCTCAAGCCCCAGAGATTCCAGAAGAGGATCATATAGTTTATAACGCTGACGGAACCGTCAATTTAAAGGAAAGTTATTGGTATTCTAGACGTCCTGATGAATATAAATTTGATAAAAAAGAAATATTGTTAAATAATAATAAAATTAATGATTTTATTAAAAATTTTAAAAATTGTGAAAGTGTAGGAGCTCAATTTATAGGAGGAGAATACGGTGCTAAAATAACTGCAATGAGTTTTACTTATTATGTTATAGTTGATGGAGAACGTATAAATTTTTATTTTGACGGAGATAACTATTATCTTGAATAAAGGAGGTCAGTAAAGTGAGATAATGTTTTATATTTCAAACCGCCATGTCCTTTCAGGTGGAACAGCGGAAGGCATTGATGCAGCCCGGTTCTATGCGGAAATGATTGTGAAAGAAAGCGGTAGGCTGCGATGGCAGATAATGCGTAATTTTTAATTCGTTATTTATCGTTTTATCTCTATAATATATGCCTGCCATCTGACTGGCATATAGTAAAACTAAGCTTTTGGAGGGCGGCTATGAAATCAAAATTCAGGTTATTTTTCCCATGTTATTTTTCGTTTTTTGTAAACGGAGCAATGGTATTGCTTGTTGGAGCAATTCTTCCTTATTTAATTGACGAGGCAGGAATTAATTACAGCGTTGCCGGAGGGTTTCTGTCGGCGTTTGCGGTGGGAAATCTTCTTGCGAGCTTTGTAAATCCGCCAATGGCTTTAAAATTCGGAAGAAAGGCGACAATAGTTATATTTTCGGCGCTGATTCCGTCAATGCTTCTGGTTATAACAATGCTGCCTCCCGTACCGGTGATTTATGCGGCGTTTGTGCTTATTGGCATAGGAAGGGGCTCTGTAAGCATTATAAATAATGCCGTCGTGAATGATAATTCCAACGGAAAACCGGCTGCCCTTAACCTGCTTCATATGACGTTTGCAGCAGGTGCGTTTATTGCGCCTTTTATAACATCTTTGTATACAGGTTTTGGGCTTGGCTGGAGAGCAGCGGCCTATACTGTAATTATCGGCTCCGCAGTTTCGGTAGTGCTGTATGCATGGATGAAAATAGACTACAACTGGCCGAGGGAATCGAAAAATTCAGATGTTAAAATACAGACGCAGCAGAAGCCGTTTTACAGGAGCGGTATTTTTTATATCATGGGAGCGCTTCTGTTTTTGTATCTTGGACTTGAAAATTGTGTGAACGGATGGTTTGTCACTTATTTTAAGGGAATGGACATAATGAGCAGCACATATGCGACAAATCTTGTATCGGTCACATGGGTTATGGTGATGCTGGGGCGTCTGCTTACTGCTAAGCTGTCGTCAAAGGTGGATAAAAATAAACTTATTTTTTCATACTGCATCGCGACAACGGTGTTTTTTATAATGCTTACCGCGACTCACAGTCTGCCGGTTATAACTGCGGCAATCGCCGGACTGGGATTTTTCTTTGCAGGAATCTACCCGACAACAGTGTCAAGCGTAGGTGTAATCTTAAAGGGCTCAACTACCGGAATGTCACTATTTTTGGCGATAGCCGCACTTGGCGGTATTGTCACGCCGCAGGTTGTCGGAGTTCTTGCCGATAAAATCGGAATTACGGCTGCAATTCTCGTGCTTGCCGTAAACGCTGTCGGAATGCTGGTAATGTCAGGACTGAATTTGTTTGTACAGAAAAAGAAAAATAGCTGACACTGCGGCGTGCGGAGTATTTTTGAATATCAAATCATAAGCTTTTAAATACAATTAATCGGCAATCTGCCGTCCGGTTGCGTCCATATGAAAGTTCTGTTTTATTATGAGCTGGGAAACAGGTATAAGTGTATAGCCCTGCGACTGCAATGTGCTTAACACTGTATCCAGAGCCTCAGCAGTATATTTTGCGCCGTTGTGCATTAGAATTATAGAGCCGTTGCCCAAAGCCTTGTGCTGGGTGACGGTTTTTATAATATTTTCAACTCCGTAGTCTTTCCAGTCAAGACTGTCAACATCCCACTGTATAGGATAGTGATTACAGCTGTATACGGTATTTATAAGTGTTGAATTGTAATCTCCGTAGGGCGGTCTGAACAGAAAAACCTCATATCCGGTAAGTTCACGTATTTTGTCCGATACAGTCATGATTTCGGTTTTCTGTTCATTTGCGGAGAGCTTGCTCATCTGTTTATGATTTTGGCTGTGATTTCCGAGGTCATGGCCTCTTGCATAAATTTCTTTTACCATATCCGGAAAAGAATCAACCCAGCCGCCGGTCATGAAAAAGGTGGCTTTAACATTATATTTGTCCAGAGTGTCAAGAATTTGTATAGTGTCGTCGGCTCCCCATGCAGCGTCAAAAGAGACGGATATGTACTTTGTTCCGCTGTCGGCGGCTGCGTCTGAATTAGCGTCTGCCGCAGAGCTCTCGCTTGCTGATGCATCAGTGTTTTCCTGTTTTTCAGTGTTGTCATCCTGTTTTTGCTTTGAGTCAATATCGACGCAGTAGATAGGCAGGTCTTTCTTTCCGGCCCGGCAGTCTCCTATAATATTTCCGCCGCCTATTCCGTTCTCAAATTTTACGGTCGACACATTTCCTGAAGATACGGCCGAGGCATTATCGGAATTTTTAGCGGGAATGAGGTAGAAAAGGCAGCTTAGCGCGATGATAATCGCGAGCAGCAGGACAGCCTGAAAAATGTTGGACTTTATGTATGGGAAGTGTTTCATAAAAAGAAAAATCCTTTATATCATCTTTGTTCCATAATATGATTACCAGAATAAAAAAATGCACTGACAGTGTTTTATTGGGTTAAGAATTTGGCGGCGGCATCCGATAGAATAATTAAAGAAGGCAAAAGGACTTGCCAAAATCAAATAATACTCAGTATATACAGGGAGGTATGTGTAATGAGAATTCAGTCGGGTGCGGTTGCCATGCAATCGGACAGAAATTATCATGCGGCGGTGAAGAAGGATACAGTGACAATAAATTCTTCGGGAAATCACGCCACAGTCTCAGTTTCTTCGCAGGTACAATACGCAGCGGAGCACAGCATGCAGTCTCAGCTTGGTCTTAGCTGGGGAGACGCTGCCGGCAATCAGATTATCTCTAATCAAAATCAGCAGGACGAAAAATCAAATAACAGTGCGAATGAGAAAAATTTGACGGGCTCAGGTACACAGGGAGCCGTCTATGCCGGAGCGGTGTCTCAGACGCAGCAGAGCGGCGGAGTGAGGACAGTCAGCAGCGTATCTGAAATGAAGCTTCAGATTTTGAAAAGCCTTATTGAAATGATGAGGCGTATTCAGATGATGAACGCCAAAAAAGGTAAGCCGGTCGATATGTCACAGATAAAGCGGCTCTCACGTCAGTATGAGCAGGCGAGAAAAGAGGCTCAGCAGGCCGGAGCAAGCTTCGCATCGTCAGTCGGTATCGGAAGCAGCACAATGACTGCGGGAACGGCAGGAATATCCGCATCAGCGCGCCGAGCGGCGCTCTCCACAGTGTGGCATAAAACTACCGTTGAATCGGCATTCATGTCAGAGACCGAGAATACCGCATACAGTGCGCAGGGTATTGTAAATACGGCCGACGGGCGGCAGATTAATTTCAATATTACCGTTGAGATGTCGAGGTCGTTTGAGGCTGCATATGAGAAGGTATCGGAGCAGGAATATATTGTTACAGACCCTCTTGTAATCAATTTTGCGTCAGATACTGCAAGTGTTACCGACCAGAAGTTTTTGTTTGATTTAGATTCGGATGGTGAAAAGGAGAAAATCTCATTTGCAGGCGAGGGAAGCGGATTTCTAGCTCTTGACAAAAATAACGACGGGGTGATTAACGACGGCAATGAGCTGTTCGGAACTAAGTCAGGCGACGGTTTTAAGGATTTGGAGCGGTATGATGAGGATGGGAACGGCTGGATTGACGAGGGTGACAGCGTGTTTAACAACCTCAAAATCTGGACAAAGGACGAAAACGGAAAAAATAATCTGTTAAGTCTGTCTGATGTGGGGATAGGTGCAATTTATCTTGGAAGAGCAGACACAACGTTTTCGCTCAATGACGCTTCAAGCAACGAGACGAACGCTGTTATAAGAAAAACCGGAATTTATCTGAGAGAAGACGGAACAGCGGGAACAATACAGCATGTGGATTTGGCGCTGTAACTTTGTGAATAAATATAACAGCAATATTTGGTTTAAAGATAAAACGGATATGCAGTGGGAGGGATATGGAAACAAAAAAAGAAATATTTACTGCAATGGACAGTAAAACTAAAAAAATATTGACAGCATTGTTAAAGAAATTTTGACTGAAGATTCCGAGAAGGCGATAAATGATGAGAGGACATTGACAGAACAGCTTTGTACACAAATTTCGTTTGTTTCGTTTTACACGTTTCATGAGCTGGTACAGGGGATATTTGAAGGCAGATGCGAGGCGAAAAAACTCACAGGAGCATTGATTTCAACAGCAAAGCTTAAGACTGTACTGTGGTCATGTGATTTGATGATGCTTGAAGAAAAAGAAAGAGAATGTTTTTTTAAGGATTTGTGGAAGGCGGACGCTGTAGCGCGTTCGGTCTTTACACCGGAGGCAATTCGCGGACTGGAAAGCGGTTTGCGAACCTTTTACGGGTTTATTTATATGCTGTTATGCAGTTATTCAAATGATATGCTTCCGATATATTATAATTATCCGTTTAATCTTCCTATTCATATAAGCTGCGGTCACTGCGGAAATGATATACATAGTGTTCTGGTTGCGCCTGAGGAGATGACAGAGGATAATAAGGCAAAAATGCAGCCGAGAATATATGAAAGAGATACCGATGGATTTGACAGTGAGAATATTGAAGATATTATGAAGCAGGAGCGTATATCCGAGTCTGAAAATGCAGATGGCTATGGAGAGCGGGATTACGATGAGTGGGACATATACAACGCCGGCATGCGTTATTTGCAGGCATGCGACGAGGAATATCTGACAACTGTTCTTCCGTATCTGTACGGCTCGCATATCTGCGGAAAATGCGGTCAGTCCGAGACGGTTATAAAGTCAGCTGTGAGCTGGATTTATCAGCATCAGGAGGTATTATGCGAGCCGGGAGAGGAATTGATTGAATGGCTTACTGAGTATGCGCGCAGAGTGAAAAAGGAAACCGCACAGACGCAGGGAGAGGACAATATAAGCATTTCATATTTTCTGTTAAAAATGGCTGTGTGGTATGAAAAAAGCAGGAAGCAGCCGGATTTACACAGAATGTATGAAAATATTATTGAATTATATCGTAACAGGGATGGCAGAACTGTTCCGATAAATGTAAAGAAACTCCAGTATATTATACGAAGTCTTGAGAATACCGGAGAAGCAGAAATTCTTGCGCAGACGTACAGCATACTTTCGGGGGATTTGCGCTCTGATTTTATGGAAGAGGACAGAAACCGTTATGATTTGTCCTATGAAGCTGCAAAGAGAGGAATTGAGGTACTGGAAAAAAATAATATGAAGAACAGCCCGCTTTATCGCAATCTGACTGTTCAGCTCTCGATTATTGCAGCAGAATCAGAAGAGGGAGATGTGCAGGAGGCTGAAAACAGGATGCTTGAACTTATAGCTGAGGAAAAGCAGAAAGCAGAGCCTGACACGGAAGAAATAGGTGAGCTGTATAATAAGCTGGCGTATATGTTTGCTAACAGAGTCTGCGACTATGAAAAGACCTATGAATATTATGGGTATTATATGGAAGAAATCAGGCGCATTTACGGCAAGGACAGCGATATGGAAGCGGATTGTCTTGAGGAGCTGGCGGAGTACCATGAAATGGCAGATGATGCTGAGGGGGCATGTCTGTTAAGAGAGCAGGCGCTGGAGATTAATCTTCGTGAAATGGGGAAATTATATATGCTCCCTCCGATTTTCAAAGGTATCGCAATCGCGGCAGCAAAGGCGACAGGGGCGATTGATGAGGATGATAAGTTCAACAGAGTTATGTCAGTGTCAGATTCATATATCGAGCTTGCAGAGGAGTACAGTGAGCTTGGACGTGATGAAGAGGCGCTTATTTGCCGGCAGAAAGCGCTTTCGCTTCTTGAGTGGCAGTTTAAGGGAAAGCTGCCCGACCCGAGGACAGCGGAGCTTCACAGACAGATAGGCGATTATTACAATGAAAACGGAAAAAATCGACAGGCAAAAAAAGAGTGGCAGCAGGCAAAAGAAATATGTAATGTTGTCATCAGAGAAAGCATATATGAGGATGAGGTGGAAACCTGTAAGGAGCTGCTTGAGGAGTTGGAGGAGCTGGAATAGAAAACAGCCGTTGGGGAAAGAGATTTCTCTAACGGCTGTTTTTTCATTTATTCTTTATACATATCGCCAAGCACGGCGCGGCAGAATTGTTTACAGTATTCTACCGAGAAGTTGGAAGGTCCGTGAGTAGGGTAGTCAAAAAGTGTTGCTCCGCAAAGACATCCGAAATATCCGGTATAGCAGCATGTAGGGTCTGACAGGATTTTGTTCTGGCTTGCGAGTTCCTCGGTGTAATCCGAAAGCTTATATGTTGTGATTTCCTTGTAGCCGTAGCGCTTGTGAGTAACGACAGGCTCAAACGAATAGCTTTCGATGGAAGCAGTATCGCCCTTTTTGCAAAGCGTAAGCTTTGCCATTCCGCCAATCATACGAGGTATCTCGTCCTGGTTTGAAACAAAATTTCCGAGTGAGTAATAGACAACCATTTTATGACCGTCATCTCGCGTTAATTCTTCAACAGGCTCGATTACATGCGGGTGCGTTCCTATAACAACGTCAACACCCTCCTCTAAAAATACATTTGTCCAGTACTCCTGATATGAGGTGGCGTCATATACATATTCAGTACCCCAGTGAGGGCATACGATAACCATGTCGGCAAGCTGATGTGCACGCTGTATGTCGTCTCTTACCTTAGCCTCGTCATCGAGAGTATCAACGCAGTAAGGGGCAGAGGACGGTATCGCAATTCCGTTAGTTCCGTAGGTGTAATTTAAAACAGCTACCTTGAAGCCTTCTTTTTCATACACATATATGTCCTTGGCGTCCTCCTCGCTGTCATGAATACCAAGATAAGCCACATCCGGATGTTTTGTTTCCCAAAAATTGATTGTGTTGGTGACGCCTGAAAGACCTCTGTCAAGAGTGTGGTTTGTAGCGTGAAGTATAATGTTAAAGCCCGCTTTAACCTCGGCGTCTCCGATTTCCTGAGGACTGTTGAAAGCAGGGTAGCCTCCAAGTCCCATTTCAGTGCCGCCGAGTATTGTCTCCTGATTTACAATCTTCATGTCGGCTAAGGACAGGTCATTCAGAATATTTGCAAAGAGGTGGTCGAAATTATAGCTTCCGTCGCTCTCAAGTCCTGTCTTGTAGACGCCCTCGTGTATAAGCATATCGCCTATCATGCACACGTCAATTTTGACTATAGGCTCGCTGGTTGTGGTTTCTTCAGTGACCGGCTGCTGTGAGGTTTCGTTATTTGAAGCCAGCTGAGGTGTTTCATTTTTTTTGCTTTGAATGAGAGCCGCACACAAAAGACCTATAGTTACACAAATGACAACGGCAAGCGCAATCAGCGCGGGAACATAATTGGTTTTTTTATTTCTTTTCAGCTTGTATTTTTTCTTTTTGTTCTGCATAGTAAATCCTTTCGTTCCGCCGGATAAGGAGCGGTATTTTTATTAATACGGGAAATTTCAAAGAAATTTCCTGACTGTTTTAAGGTTAATATACTAGAACTCAGACTTTAGTTCAAGCTATATGAGCAAAAACGTGCGCAGAAATAAGGAATAGTATTTACTAATGAAATAAAATTGTTGTATTATAATGGAAAACACATATTTGCCTTACTTTGGCAGGCGGAAAGGATAATATGGGAAGATATTCAAAAAATGATATTTTCAGAATGGTGGAGGAAGAGGACGTTGAGTTTATACGTCTTCAGTTTACAGATATTTTTGGCGTGCTTAAAAATATTGCAATAACGTCAAGCCAGTTGGAAAAGGCGCTGGATAACAAGTGTATGTTTGACGGCTCAGCGGTTGAGGGATTTGTAAGGATAGAGGAGTCCGATATGTATCTGTATCCCGACTACGACACATTTGAGATATTTCCGTGGAGACCGCAGCAGGGAAAGGTTGCAAGGCTTATCTGCGATGTGTATACGGTAGACGGAGAGCCGTTCATGGGAGATCCCAGAAATGTATTAAAAAAGGTTGTAAAGGAAGCGGCAGATATGGGTTATTTGTTTGAAGTGGGACCTGAATGTGAGTTCTTTCTTTTCCACACGGACGATAACGGTCAGCCGACAACACTATCGCATGAGAGAGCCGGATACTTTGATTTGGGACCGACGGATTTAGGGGAAAATGTAAGACGTGATATGGTTCTTACTCTTGAGGATATGGGCTTTGAGATAGAGTCATCTCACCATGAGATTGCTCCCGCGCAGCACGAGATAGATTTTAAATATGATGAAGCTCTTATAACGGCTGATAATATTATGACATTTAAGCTTACGGTTAAGACGATTGCGAAGCGTCACGGACTGTACGCAACATTTATGCCGAAACCTAAGTTTGGCATAAACGGATCCGGAATGCACGTAAATATGTCGCTTGCGACTGTTGACGGAAGAAATATTTTTGCAGATGAGAATGACAAACTTGGACTTTCTGAGGATGCATATCATTTTATTGCCGGTATTCTTGCTCACGCAAAGGGTATGACTGCAATCACAAATCCGCTTGTAAACTCATATAAGAGGCTGGTGCCGGGATATGAGGCGCCTGTATATATAGCGTGGTCTGTGACAAACAGAAGTCCGCTTATAAGAATTCCGTCAACCAGGGGGCAGGGAACAAGGGTTGAGTTGAGAAATCCCGACCCGTCTGCCAATCCTTATCTTGTGCTGGCTCTGTGCCTGGCAGCAGGACTTGACGGAATAAAAAGAAAGCTTCCGGTGCCGGCGAGCGTAGACTGCAATATATTTGACATGACGGACGAGCAGAGGAAGGCGGCAGGTATAGAGACGCTACCTGAGAATCTTTATGAGGCAGTAAAGTGCATGAATGAGGATAAATTTGTGTGCGATGTTCTTGGAGCGCATATTGTTGAAAAGTACACGCAGGCGAAGCTTAAGGAGTGGGAGGCATACCGCACGAGAGTTTCACAATGGGAAATCGACGAGTATCTTGCTAAATTCTGATTTGAATATCAGTAAATTATAACCTCTCAACAGAGGTTACAGTGTTTTAATAAAATCCTCCAAAAGCCTTGAAAA
>CALWKC010000048.1 GCA_944381165.1 uncultured Lachnospira sp.
TTTCAGGGCGTCCGTTATGCTCTGCACAGCGTCCGCTCTGAAACGCATCGGAGTCCGCTGAGCTCCGCAGAATGCAACCAAAAGCCATAAAACAGCTTTTGGTACTTTTATAATATATAACCATTTTTAAAACATCATTTATATTCCGTCCCGAGCCAGAAACGCTCTACCTCGCCTACAATCGAGCTGTCTCTTCCCTTGACTGTACATGAACACAGGCTGCCCTGAGAGTTATAAAAATAAAGCTTATTCTTATAATACAGAGTGCTGGATGTATCGACATTTTCCCCTGCCTCGCTCATTTTCACCTCGGAGGCGGAAAGATTTTTCCTGTAGTACTGAACTCCATCCCGTATATACGTCACTGCCTGCGCCGTATTATCAACAAGATTCAGAGAGCCGTCACAGACACTCTCAGCCAGCACCTTGAGCTTTCCGTCATTAATGCTCACAAGCTGATTATTCTCATCGACAGCGGCAATAGCATCGCTGTCCGCCATATACACGATATTTGACGCGCTGCCAAGCTTAACCACAGTCTTAAATACAGGTGCTGTATCCTTCTTTAAAGATGCAAAGCTTACCTGTCCCGAATTTACAACATAAACTATATCCTTTTCATAGATAAACTCTATTCCGGCGCCTGAAAATTCACCTATATACACATCTCTGCTGTTCTTTGAAGCAATACTGTGATAATAGCAGCCGTTATTCACACTGTAAATAAACCCGGACGCATTATCAGAAGAATTCACTATTGATGCGCTGTATGAATAATGACCCTCGGAACTGTCCTTAAGCGCATAGATATTTTTTGCATCATCAGATATGACTTTCTTCTGCTGATCCTTCTCATAATTAAATGTATACAGAGCACCGTCTAAAGAATTAAATATCAGTGTATTTTTTTCGCTGTAAACATAAACATTTGAGAGTTCGGCCTCAAGTTCGGTAATAACTCCGTGAATATTGTCATCCTTTTCTTTTTCGAGCCTGCTCACCATAAGTGATGTCTGACCGAGAGAGCCCTGGTCGTTTATAATCTCTGTGTCCTTATAAATAACCGTTCCCTTCTCGCTTACATAGACAATTTCCTTTTCCCTTGAGCTCTCGGCAAGTCTTACGCAGGCGCTGCTGTTCCATACAAATAACGCATACTTAGCACGCTCCTCGTCATAAATAACAGCCGCAAAATATTTACCGTCCGGAGCTGCCATGCTCTGAATAATACTGTCCTTGTCAAAATCAGAAGGAAATTTCGGCGTGTAAAATGTATCCTGATTAACCTCAAAGACCGCATCCTGCCGGCTGCATACCAACAGGCTGTCCAATCCCGCGACATTATATATTTTATCGTTGTAGCTCATATAGAGCACAAAATTCTTGCGCGTCGCAAGCTTGTATATTCCAAACCCCGCGGCGGCAGCCAGTACAAGAACGACAAGTGCCGCTATTATCTTTTTTATATGCTTCTTTTTACCTTTGACGGCCTGTTTTGCGCGACCCGCTGTCTTTGCCGCTGTCTTTGCAGCAAGCCTTCCTCCGTTTTCCCTGAGACGCCTTATAATCTCATCCGGCAAAAGCTCCTCATTTTCGGACTCTTTATCAGAAGAAGCAGACCTTTCAACAGCCTGCTTCTCCTCATACGCCCTCCTACGCTTCAGGTAATCTGCATTATTAACGACAACTTCCGGTCCGCTGCATCGCGGACATTTATCCCCCTCATATTCCTGACCACATTTAGGACATATCATAAATTAACCTCATGTCACAAATCAAAATGTAAATTTATCTGCAAAATAAGCCTTTAAATCAGCTATCTTAATTCTCTCCTGCTCCATTGTATCTCTGTCACGAACAGTAACAGCTCCGTCCTCCTCAGAGTCAAAATCATAAGTAACGCAGAACGGAGTACCGATTTCATCCTGTCGTCTGTATCTCTTTCCGATATTTCCCCTGTCGTCAAACTCGCAGTTATATGTTTTTGAAAGCTCGGTGAAAACCTTTTCAGCCCCCTCGTTCAGCTTCTTAGAGAGAGGAAGCACGCCAATTTTGACAGGCGCAAGCGCAGGGTGGAAGTGAAGCACCGTTCTCATATCGCCGCCCTCAAGCTCCTCCTCGTCATACGCCGAGCAAAGAAACGCGAGCGTAACTCTGTCTGCGCCAAGCGACGGCTCAATAACATAAGGAATATATTTCTCCTTCGTCTCATCGTCAAAGTAAGACATATCCTCCCCTGAAACCGTCTGATGCTGTGTGAGATCATAATCTGTTCTGTCTGCAATTCCCCAAAGCTCGCCCCAGCCGAATGGGAACAGGAACTCAATATCCGTAGTTCCCTTGCTGTAAAAGCAAAGCTCCTCAGGAGAATGGTCTCTCGCGCGCATCTCATCGTCCTTAATTCCGAGAGTCTTAAGCCAGTTTATACAGAACTCTCTCCAGTACTTAAACCACTCAAGGTCTGTTCCCGGCTTGCAGAAAAATTCAAGCTCCATTTGCTCAAATTCTCTCGTTCTAAATGTAAAGTTGCCCGGTGTAATCTCATTTCTGAAAGACTTGCCAATCTGGCCTATACCGAAAGGAACTTTCTTTCTTGATGTTCTCTGCACATTTTTAAAATTTACAAAAATGCCCTGTGCAGTCTCCGGTCTTAAATATACTGTGTTCTTTGCATCCTCGGTAACGCCCTGGAATGTCTTAAACATAAGATTAAACTGTCTGATTTCCGTAAAGTTATGCTTTCCGCATGTCGGACAGCTTATCTCATGCTCGTCGATAAAGCTCTTCATCTGCTCCTGAGTCCAGCCGTCAACAGAGCCGCCGATGTCAAAATTGTTTTCCGCCGCCCAGTCCTCAATAATCTTATCGGCACGGAAACGCTCATGACATTCTCTGCAGTCCATCAAAGGATCAGAAAACCCTCCGAGATGTCCTGAGGCAACCCATGTCTGAGGATTCATAAGAATAGCGCAGTCTACTCCTACATTGTAAGGGCTCTCCTGAATAAACTTCTGCCACCATGCCTTCTTTACGTTATTCTTAAGCTCTACGCCGAGATTTCCGTAATCCCATGTATTTGCCAAACCTCCGTATATCTCAGAGCCCGGATACACAAATCCTCTTGCCTTTGCCAAAGCAACAATTTTTTCCATCGTCTTTTCCATTTTTCTTCTACCTCCATTGTCCAAGACTTATCTGTCCCGGACTGCAATATGCAAATAATTTTATAACATTTCTCCTCATATGACAAGCGCAAATCTATTCTTCCCACGGTCTTATTCTGTACTTTGCCCCGATTTCATCACATATTTTGCGGCATTGCTCCTCTTCCTCATGGCTTATTGTCGTATCGACCGTTGTCATAACAACATTAGGCACATATTTTGTACACTCCTTTGCAAATGACAGCATCTCGTCAAACGAATCCTCTCCGAATTTGCTGCGGACAAGCTCGGCATACTTCTTTTTGTCCGGGTCATTTAAGCTGATTGAGACCGTGTCAACAATACCTTTCAGCTCCGGCACAATGTCTCTTTTGTTTATAAGATTTCCTACGCCGTTAGTGTTAATTCGTATCGGCTTGTTGTATTTTTTCTTGACATACGCCGCAACTTCTTTAAGCACCTCAAACGCCTCCGTAGGCTCGCCGAAACCGCAGAACACAACCTCGTTGTAGTCATCCATATTAAATTTATCAAACTCCGCGATAACCTCCTGAGCAGACGGCTCTCTCTCAAGCCACAGCCTGTCGGACTCCCCTATTCTGTCCATTGTCTGCCTGAGACAAAACGTGCATGAATATGGACATCTGTTGGTGAGATTGACATAAAGATTATCATGTACCTTATATAATATTTCCATTTTAATCCTCCATTCTAAGCCTATTTGAGCAAATGCAGTACCTCCTCGAAGCACACCCCGTCTGTCAGCGGAATATCAAGCTCAATAGACTTCATAATACACTTTTTAACAAATGACGAAGCCTTTTTTACAGACTCATGAAAGTCAACTCCGTTTACGGCATCCGCAGCAATTATAGAAGTAAAGATATCACCTGTTCCGCTGCGCTGTGTACCCACCTTTGCCGTCTTTACAAAATATCCTGGAAAGCCTCTCTCATAGCAGTAATTTGATATATATTTGCCCTGAGGTATTCCCGTGATTACAACCTTTTGGGGACCCATGTCAGACAGCTTTTCTGCCAGTTCTGATAAATCCTTTTCATGCCACTTATCCGTATAATCTGTGTCAGTAAGTATACATCCTTCTGTGAGATTTGGCGTTATTATATCCGCCAGAGCTACAAGCTCTTTCATCAGTCTGCACATCTCATCGGTGTAGGTCGAATATATTTTGCCGTAATCGCCCATTACAGGGTCAACCACTACCACCGTGCCTTCGCTGTTAAACTCATTTATAAACTCTCTGACTATCGAAATCTGCTCCGCCGAGCCAAGAAAGCCCGAACATATTCCGTTAAATTTCAGCTCCAGTTTCTTCCACTCCGCTACATACCGCCTCATTCTGTCAGTGTAATCATCAAAATAAAAGCTCTCAAATCCCGTATGATTTGAAAAAACTGATGTCGGAACAGGACAGCACTGTACCCTGAGCATTGAGATAACAGGAAGCTCAACTGCAATCGAACAGCGCCCAAACCCTGTAAAATCGTTTATTAAAGCAATCTTTTTCTGATTGTTGTGTGATATTTTATTCTGAGACATTTATTTCCTCCTGAAACTCAAGCATTTGAAGCGATTTCATGGTTTTGTCAACAGCGTTTCTGCGTATTGCGCCAGCCACCTCCGAAAGCTGCCTGAGCACCTCGTCATTTACAGTAAAAGCAAAAAGCTTCTCAATCGGCGCCGTGACTATATACTGAAGCGTATATACCGCAGACGGATTCAGAACAACCGCGTCCGAAGCAAACCTGCAGCAGTCCTCACAGTACACTCCGAGCGTTCTTTTGGAAAAAGAATAAAAAGCGCTCTTCTCTTCATTGCAGCCCTGACATGTGAAAAAATCAGGACTCTCTCCGTTTACCGAAATGAGTCTCAGCTCGTATACATAGCGCACCAGCTCATTGCCCGGCTTTGGCTTTGCTAGCGCCCTCAGCGCCGCATACAGAAGATTAATCATTACCGACGCATCCAGATTTTCCCTGCCGTAATAATCTGCCAGCTCCGCAAAATAGCAGGCGTAGCACACCGCATCGAGGTCAGTTATAATATCTTCAAAATAATTTGTTATATTTGCCTGTCGGATTGTGTAGGAAGTTCTTCCCTCATACATCTGAAACGTGCCGAACACAAACGCCCTTGTCACCCCTGTAAGCGGACTGTTCGGCCTTCTGGCGCCTTTGGCAAATGCTGAAATCTTTCCGCGCTCTCTTGTGAGAAGGACAACACGCCTGTCAAATTCTCCTACAGGCATAGCCGACAGCACCATCCCGGTAACCTCTGTTATGTCACCCATATAATCTCCGTTCCGGAGCGGTTATCCCCCTATAAATCATCTTTTTTCCTGTCATACCCGAAATTTTTAATCAGGACATCGCTGTCCCTCCACTCCTTTTTGACCTTAACCCAGAGTTGAAGATTAACCTTTGTCTCAAGCTGTCTCTCAATTTCATATCTGGCATTGGCACCTATTTTTTTCAGCATCTCTCCGCCCTTGCCGATAATAATTCCCTTGTGCGAATCTCTCTCGCAGATAATTGTCGCCTGAATATCCGTGATAACTCCCTTAGGGCTTCTGCGCTCCTTCATGCTGTCAATAACCACAGCTATTCCGTGAGGAATCTCTTCATTTAACGCATGCAGAGCCTTCTCTCTTATAAGCTCCGCGACAATCTGGCGCATCGGCTGGTCAGTCACCGTATCCTCATCGTAAAACATAGGTCCGTACGGCAGATACTTGTAAATGGTATCTATAAGTTCATTTACATTGGCACCGCTTCTCGCAGATACAGGAACTATCTCATCAAAATCAAGCTCTCTGCGGTAACAGTCTATAACGGGAAGAATTTCCTCTTTTTTAATCGTATCAACCTTATTTATAACCAGAATAACCGGACACTTAACCTTTTTAAGCCTCTCGATAATATGCCTCTCGCCTGCGCCTATATATGTCGTTGGCTCTACAAGCCAGCACACGACGTCAACCTCGCCTATTGTCTTCTCTGCAGCTCCCACCATATATTCGCCGAGCTTATTTTTAGCCCTGTGTATTCCCGGTGTGTCCACAAACACAATCTGCCCCCGCTCATCGGTGTGGACAGTCTGAATACGGTTTCTTGTCGTCTGAGGCTTATTTGAAGTAATAGCAATCTTTTGCCCAATCATTCTGTTCATAAGCGTTGACTTCCCCACATTGGGACGTCCTATAAGCGTGACAAAACCGGACTTTGTATTTTTCCCGTCCGCGGCGGCTCCGCCTGTTATGCCGCTCGCCGCAAGCATTTCATCTAAATTCATATTAATCTCCATTTCTGAGCGTTATGATACAAACAGAGGCTCCACCACATCAAACATCTCTGCTTCGTCATTTACATTTTTTTGATTTCCGACAACACACAGATAGTTCTGTGACAGACCTGCCTCAATCAGCGGAGCAAGAGCACGTATTTTGTCAGGGTCAGCCCCGAGTATCTCGTCCCTCTCCCTCTGATAATCCTCTGCTGTCATGCGGCTGATATACGCCCCGAAGGAGCGCATTCCTTTAGCCGCCGGATTCATAGGCGTATCTATTTCTCCGATAGTTCCTATAATAAACTTAAGCATGTCTCTGTCGCTCACATTGAAATTTTTCACATAATCCACAGACGTCTCAAATATTTCATTTGTCTTTTTGAGATTAGGATCGCGGTATGAGACCATATACATGTCGCCGTTTCTTCCGAAACCGCTCATACAGCCGTATGCCCCGCCTTTTACGCGCACGTTGAGCCACAGATAATCATAGCTGAATATAACCTTGAGGACTCTTAACGCTCCGGTATATTTAAAGCCTTCCTTCACAAAATTGCCGCACCTTGCGACATACTGCACCTGTGATGAGGAGGTAAAGCCTGTTTTGACATTGCGCGGCTTAAATTCCCTTTTTGCAGCCGGGAGCGAAACAGTTTTTAATTTTCCTATAAAATCCGCAGCAGCACCGGCAAAACAATCATAGCCCTCATCATCGGCGTTAAAACTGATTATAAGATTTTGTTTCGTAAAAATCAGTTCTGTGAGCCTGTTTAAATTATTTATAATTTCACTCTTTTTTGTATCAAACTCGCTGTCAAGCTTCTGTATAAGCTTATAGAAGCCGTAGCCCCGCATCAGATTTGAATAATATCCCGACACGGAGAACTGAGACATTCCGTAAAGCATGGCAACAGTGTGTCCCATTCCCGTCATTGAGCTTTCCAGTCTCGATTTTGTTCTGGCTATAATTTCCTTCAATCTCTTCTCATCATCAAATCTTGTACAGTATATGATTTCATGCATCATTTCGAGCATGAACGGTATTTTTTCAAATAAAGCCTTTCCCTTAACCTCATATCGTATCTGATATTTTTCAAAATCTTTGCTGTCAGTATAAATAGCCGCATCAGTTGAGATGCCGCCTGTATTTATATTTATGTCATTAGTGAGCTCCGGATACGAGTAATGCTCCGTGTCCATAAGTCCCAAAACCGCCGCCAGAAGCCCCACATAAGGGATTAACTCCTCAGGCACGCTCTTACAGTCAAACGACATCATAATATATGCTATTCTGTTGGTAAACATGTTGTGATGAATAACATCTGTACCTGAGAGTTCCTTTTTGTCAATATAAAGCCTTGCAGGCGTCTTTCCTATATCCTTCAGCTCAAGCATAGGAATTTTTTCAAGCTCCTGCTGGCTTGAAGGCTCGTCCTGATATGCCTTTAACTCCGCAGTGTCCCTGACAAGCTGCTCAAGCTGCTGATCTGACATAGCCGCCTTCTGCCCTGCAAGTTTTTCTCTGCACTCGTCCTCTTTAATCTTTTCAAGTCCTCTTTCAGGTACAAGTGAAATTACAGAGCCATGATGGTTTTCGATAAGCCATGTCCGTATTATATTTTCAAACAGACCGCTGTCCTTCTCCGCCTTAATCTGCTCAAAAGTTTTTCCCGCCTCAATATGGATAAACGGCTTGTTATCGTCATAAAGCCAGCTGTCCATCATTGTGAGATAATACATCAGCCCCTTTGGATACGGACCGTAATCAGCCTCACGGTATTTAAACTCATAGTAATTAATTCCTGCGTCAATCATGCGCATATCAATTCCGTTGCCGGCAATATCCGAAAGCACCTGTTCAACAGTGTCTATAAACTCCTGCCGCCTGCTCTCGTCCGCATTTTTTGCAATTATCGAGTACACAGGCTGATATACGGAGCTCTCGAAACTGCTGTAAATATCCGTTCCGATATTTTTGTCAAGCAGAGCCTGCTTTAATTTGGCTCCCGGAGCCATTATAAGGGCGTAATCAAGTATCTGCATGGCAAGATACAGCTTTGCGTCAAGCGAAGTTCCAACTACCTTGTTGTATGACAGGAACGCATTATTTTCAATCGGCTCGTCATCCGTCACGGCATAGTTAAACTCCTGAAGCTTCTCGCTCTCAAAACCCTTCTGAAGAGCTATTGAGGAGTCAACGGAAATTTCATCCGCGTCAAAATTACTGAGATATTCTCTGTCAAGGTAATCGAGACGCTCCTGAACATCCATATCTCCGTAAAGATAAATATAGCTGTTGACAGGGTGATAAAATTTTCTGTGATAATCAAGGAATTCCTCATAGGTAAGCTCCGGAATATGTGACGGCTCTCCGCCCGACTCAAACCTGTACGCCGTATCAGGAAACAGTGAGACAAATGTGTGTCTTGAGAGCACGTCATCAGGCGAAGAGTACACGCCCTTCATCTCATTGTACACAACGCCGTTGTACTTAAGCTCGTCCTCAGCATTTTCAAGCTCATAATGCCAGCCCTCCTGCTTAAAAATCTGCGGCTTATTATAAATATCAGGATAAAATACCGCGTCCATGTATACATCCATAATATTCTTAAAATCCACATCATTACAGCTTGCAACAGGGTAAACTGTCTTATCGGGATATGTCATAGCATTTAGAAATGTGTTGAGAGAGCCCTTGCAGAGCTCTACAAACGGGTCCTTTACGGGATATTTGCGAGAGCCGCACAGCGTCGAGTGCTCAAGAATATGCTGCAGTCCCGTATCGTTGTATGGAGGCGTCTTAAAGCCAATCGAAAAAACCTTGTTTTCGTCGTCATTAGATATTACTGCAACTCTGGCTCCGCTCTTTTTGTGGCGGAGAAGAAGTCCCACCGAATTGAGGTCAGATAACTCCTCAACAGAAATAACGTCATATTTTAAAAAATCCAGTTTATTGATTTCGTTAAGCTTTTCTTTTATATCCATATAAATCCTCATTTCTGTTTTATGTTTTTATAATGCTTTATAATCTCAGGAATACGCCTAAAAGCTTCTTTGTTCTAGTAATTTATATTAACACATTTTTATGCTTATATCCAATTATAACACGATTATATTTTCATACACTCTTATTTTAATTAGCTTATTTACATCTGCTGCTTTTACAATGAATTCATAATATTAAGCAACTTTTGATAGCTGTCAACTTCATGATACTTAACTTTGCTCGTTGACATATCATTAAAAAGTTTCTTTGCACAAGAAATCTTTGCCCTCTCTATCGGTCTAAGCTCAATACTTTTCATTGTTCCCTTTGTTTCAGCTACAAAGAAAATATGCTTTACTTTTCCCTCATAAAACGCAATCGCCCAATCGGGAGAATAATTGCCAACCGGAGTCGGAATTTGAAAAGTCCTCTGAAGTTTTGCGTAAACACAAACTTCTTCAGCAACGTCCAGGTCCTCGACAAATTTTCTCTCAACACTCTTTTCAGCAGATCCGTCAGTAAAAACATAATCCTGAATGGCTTTTTTTGCAAGAAATGCCTTATCAAAACTCTGTGCATTCTTTTCAGCCGTAAAGATGTCTGATTCGTATTCTCCCCTCTCACAAGAACATCCATTTTTTATGCTTTGTTTTTATTTTTAGTCTCATAAACGACAATTTTTCACCATTTATCACGATTATTTTATTTTTTCAAAAAGCTCAGGTATTATTTAGTAATCGATCAACTAAAACATATACCATCCAATAAGCAAAATCTTATCTTCTACATTTTTTACATTTTGTTTGTCTTTGTGTTCGTTTATTTACTGAAGTCATCCACTCATAACCACAATTATGACATTTCCAGTATACCTTCTTATTAGAACCACAAACAACATCTACTGGTTTTAATCCATTATTCTTTTCATAATCCCAATCCGATGCTATATTAGGATATTTTTTCTGTAATGAATTTTCTTTATCATTCTTTATATAAAGTTCTCTTATCTTATTTCTATCTCTATCTAAATCCACCAAAACATCATTTCTATACCCACCTTTTGTACAAATAAATCTGAGTATCCACTCTATTGCTTCCTTCAAATATTTTTCACTCTCAACATACCGATAAAAGACTTTATCTGTCATTGAATTAATATGTGATTCTTTTCGAACTTCTTTTATTCTTAGCAGATCAATGCCATTCTTGGCACATAATATATTCTTTTTTTCTTCTCTTATTGCCGCAGCATCCCCTGAATGATAATAAATACCATCATATTCTATTCCTATTTTAAGTGATGGGATGTAAATATCAATCTCTCGTCCCTTAAAAATAAAACGATTTTCTGCTTCAACATATTTTCTTACATAAAATAGAATCGACTGTTCGGCAAAAGAAGTTCTAAGCTCTGATGAACACTTTTTACATCCCGTATGCTGTGAAACTCTCGAATTAGGTGAAACCTTCCAACTATGTCCTTTACTACATTTCCAATATACTGGTTTTGATGAATTAAGCATTACATCTTCTGGTTTCAAATCTCCATTCTTTTTGTAATCCCACTGACACGCTAATTCTGGAGCACGTGTTTTTAAATCATTTTTCCCCACAATCAATACTTGACCTGCACATGCAGGACAACCATTTCCAACTGTCCTACTGTAAATATATGCATTCCATTTATAACCACATTTATGGCATCTCCACGCAGCTTTATATTTACTATGTGGCAAATAGTCTTCTGGATTTTTTTCATTTATGTCATAATCCCAATCTAATACTAGTAGATTATTAATAAAATAAATAGACTAATTATTCAGCTTGTGATATACTGTTTCCATAAAGATATGGAGG
>CALWKC010000049.1 GCA_944381165.1 uncultured Lachnospira sp.
TAGTTGCGGATATTGCAAAGAGGTATGATGCAATAGGCGGCGTCAACGGCGGGGAGTTTGTTGACGGTGAAACTACATGGACGGGAATGCCGATAGGACTGGTGATGATAAACGGAGAGCAGGTAAACGGAGATTCAGGTACGGTTTATCATGTCACCGGCATCACGTTTGACAATAAGCTTGTAGTGGGAAACATGAATGCCGAGACCGCGAAACAGAATAATATCCGCGACTGTGTAAGCATAAACAGCAGTATAGGTCCGTTTTTGATTATCAACGGTGAGGCCCAGGATGTTTCCGGTACAGGAGGAGGCCTTAATCCGCGTACGGCGCTTGGACAGACGGCAGACGGTTCAATTCTTCTGCTTGCAATAGACGGACGAATGGCGAACAGTCTTGGCGCTTCGTTTTCAGACCTTCAGGATATAATGCTCCAGTACGGTGCTGTAAATGCTTCGGTTATGGACGGCGGAACTTCAACGCAGATGTACTACAACGGTGAAGTTATAAATACGCCTTATTCACCGACAGGACCAAGAACGTGTCCTACGGCATGGCTGGTTAAATAAGACTTCATCGTGGAGGTTATAAATGAATACAAATGTTAATAAAAGGAAAAAGAAAAAAAAGAAAAGGATAAACAAATTTGCACGATTTCTCATCTGTTATTCTGCTGTTCTTGCGGCGGCTATGGTTGTGTGCTGGATTGTCCTTTACGGATTTATCAAGGATTACGAAGAGGGAAGGCCGAGCTCTCAGATGGATAAAATTATCAGCTATTTCACTGCCGACAACGTAGAAAATCTTTTGAATGAGAGCGGCGTGAAGGTCAATGAGTTTGAGACAAACGAGCAGATTGCCGGTTATCTTGAGGGCAAGCTTGGAAATGAGACGGTAACCTACAGGAAAAAGAGCAGGGAATACTCCGAGTCGACACCTGTATATGTCGTTTATGCCGGAGATACCCCGATAGCAAAGGTTTCGCTTGTTCAGAACGGAAAAAACTCTCATAATTTTACAAAATGGAAAATGGGCAGTATTTCATTTGATGACTATTCCGATAAGTCGAACAACAACACAATCACAATCAGTGCTCCGTCGGACAGCAAAGTTATGATTAACGGCATAGAGGTCGGGGACAGTTATATTAAGGAGAGCGGGAAGGAATTTTCACCGTGCACGCATGTGGGAGATTATGTGGAAAAGCCGCTCAGAACAGTCTATGAGATTTCGGGGCTTGTTGCTCAGCCACAGGTTGAGGCTGAACTGTCGGGAGTAAATCTTGAGATTGTAAACGAAAATAACACATATACTGCAGAGTATCCGTCTGATGATGCAATGCTTGCCGAGATGCAGGATGATATTACGAGTATTGCGAGAAATTACGGAAAATATATTATTAACAGAGGCAGCCTAAGCTCTCTTACCAGCAGAATGGTAGGCTATGCAAACGAATATATCAGTGATATTCCGGCTGTATGGGCATTTTTGTACGGCAAAACCTACACATATGAATTTAATAATGAGAATATCAGCAATTTCAGAAAATATTCGGATGACTGTTTCTCCTGCGATGTATACTATGATTTATATGTAGACTGGAAAGACGGAAATAAGACTTACAATACATCGGTAACGTATACGTTTGTAAAGACAGACGGTGAATGGTATGTAGCGGATTTCATAATTAACTAATGATGAGGAGCGCGCTTTGCGGGTTACTCACGTTCGCGGGCGGCGCCAGGCATTCGGGCTTGGCTTATGTCTTCCGCGCAAATCAGGGGGCAGCAGGATAACTTGCTGCCTTTTTTTGAAAGGCTGGGAGCGTATGTCGGAAAATAAAAGGCGGAATTTTCTGGTGCATGGCGGAATACTTGCTGTCGCCGGAATTTTAGTGAGAATAATAGGAATGTTTTACCGCATTCCTCTGATGAATATTATTGGCAGTGAAGGCAATGGTATTTACAGTGTGGCGTATAATATATATAACATAATGCTTGTGCTGTCTTCATACGGATTGCCGATGGCGGTTTCAAAGCTGATTTCGGCGCGTTTTATAACAAAACAGTACAAAAATGCTGCTCAGATTTTTAAGTGTTCGCTGATAGTGTCCGTGTGTACCGGCGGTGCCGCTGCGCTTCTGCTGTTTTTTGGCGCGGGCGTTATCGAAAATCTCTACAAGGGTGTTCCGGGGCTTGCTATACCGCTGCGTGTTCTTGCGCCTACAATATTTTTTGTGGCTGTTATGGGAGTGATGAGAGGCTTCTATCAGGGGCAGGGGACAATGATTCCGACTGCGGTTTCACAGCTTATCGAACAGATAATAAATGCGCTGGTCAGCATACTTGCGGCATACCTTCTCACCAAGACGTTTAAGGCTTCGGTTGATGTTGCGGCATACGGGGCGGCAGGCGGAACAATGGGAACTGCAATGGGAGCGCTTACAGGGCTGATATTTCTGATAGTTCTCTATATTATTTACAGACCGGTTTTCAGGAGAATGATAAGAAGGGATAAAGTCAGCGCTCTTCAGGAGCCGTCAGAGGTATACAGAGTCATAATTCTTACCATGATTCCTATTATTCTTGGTCAGACGCTGTACCAGATAAGTGCTGTTATCGATGATGCGATGTTCTCAAATATGATGGTTGGAAGAGACGTATCTGCAAATATAAAGGCTGACTTGGGAAACTTCAGCTCAAGCTACAGCCTGCTTATCGGTATTCCTCAGGGCGTTGCCTCCGCAATGTCGGCCTCAATGCTTCCGAGCGTTGTTGCCTCATATACGCAGAAGGATATTGTGTCAGTCAGAGATAAAATTGCAAATACAATTAAGACAAATATGTTTATTGCAATTCCTTCATTTGTAGGTCTTTTCACGCTTGGGAAGCCTATTATACAGCTTTTGTTTTCAAGCTATGACAGCTCGCAGGGTGCAATGATGCTTAAAATAGGAGCAATAGCAGTAGTATTTTACACACTGGCAACTGTAACCAGCTCTGCGCTTCAGGGGATAGATAAAATGAATGCGCCGGTAAAGCATTCACTTATTTCGCTTGTGGTGCACGTTGTTCTTGTGTATGTGCTTTTGAGGTGGTCAAGACTTGGAATTTATGCTATTGTAATAGGAAACGCTTCGTTCCCGATTTTGATTTTTATTTTAAATCTCAGGTCGCTTAAGAAATATATAGGTTACAATATGGAATATATGAAAACCTTTGTGATACCGTTTGTCTGCTCGGTTATCATGGGAATTGCAGTTACGGCTGTATATAAAATTCTGTACTCGGCGGTACATGTAAACGCCGTAGCTTTAGCGGCGGCATTTGCAGCGGCGGCTGTGACATATTTTGGAACATTGTTTTTGTGCAGACGTAGGGGAATTTATTAAAAAGCGGGGTGCTATTATTATGTTGTGTGAAAATTGTTATCAGAATGAGGCAACATTTCATTATACAGAGGTGATAAACGGCGTGATGACCGAGCATCATCTCTGCAGCTCGTGCGCGTCAAAAATGGGGCTGTCAGGCTTCGGTGATTCGCTTGGAGGAAATTTTCCGTTTGTAAAGCTGCTTACAGGCTTGTTTGCCGCTTCAAACAGAGCGGGTGAAGAGGCGGATAATCCTATGCTTCATGTGAAATGTCCGAAGTGCGGAATGAACTATCAGGAATTTATCCGTGTCGGAAAGTTCGGCTGCGCGGAGTGCTATGATGTGTTTGGTCCGCTGATTGAGGATAATATGAAAAAGCTTCAGGGAAGTATTGAGCATAAAGGAAAAAGACATCTGGATAAATCGGAAAGCGCAGACAATGAAAATAAAAACGAAACTGCATCAAAGTCGGTTTCAGGCAAGGCTGCGGAAAAGAAGTCTAAATCAAAGACAGATATTCTTGATGAGATAGCGGTGCTCAATGCCAAATTGAAGGAGGCAATCGAGCTTGAGGAATACGAGGACGCGGCGAGATACCGCGATGAGATAAAGGCATTGAAAGAAGGTGGCAGGGATGCTTAGGTGGTTTGAGGAAAACGGCAGAGAAAGCGATGTTGTCATTTCAAGCCGTGTCAGACTTGCCAGAAATATCAGAGATTACAATTTCTCGCTTAAGCTGACGGACGATGACGCACGCAAAATGGTAAATGATTTGACGGCTGAAATAGGAAAGCTGGAGGCTGTTAAGGATTACAGCTCATATGACTTTGCGAGGCTGGACGATTATCAGAAAATGGCAATGAAAGAGTGCCATGTGATAAGTGATTTTCTGCTGGGGCAGAAGGTGGCGGCAGGCTTTGTGTCAAAGGAAGAGGATGTTTCCATAATGCTCAACGAGGAGGACCATATAAGAATACAGGCATATGCCTCCGGAATGAATATGGAAAAAGCGTTTGAGCTTGCCGATAAAACGGATGACGCCATTGAACAGGCAGTCAGCTATGCCTATGATGAGAAATATGGTTATCTGACCACATGTCCGTCGAATGTCGGAACAGGGATGAGGGCATCTTATATGCTGCATCTGCCGGCTCTTTCCAGCAATAACAGAATTTCCGGGCTGGCTGCTGAAGTCGGAAGATTTGGTCTTGTAATGAGGGGCGTATACGGAGACAGTTCAAGAAGCTACGGTGATATATATCAGCTGTCAAATCAGATTACGCTTGGAATTTCAGAGAAAGAGATTATAGATAATTTAAGTCATATTGCCAATCAGATTATAAGCCAGGAAAGGGCGCTGAGGAGGCAGTATGTTATTAACAGAAAGCTCTCCGCGCTTGATGCCGTATACCGTTCTTACGGTGTTTTGAGATATGCAAGAAAAATGTCTCTCAAGGATGCCATGCTTCTGCTTTCGCAGGTAAGGCTCGGCTTAGCACAGGGGCTTGTAATGACGGATTCAGAGACTGAATTTTGTGTATATCAGCTTATGATAGGGATTCAGACTGCAAATCTGGCGCTTATGAATGAAAATGAGCTGTCGGAGGAAGAGCTTGAGGAATACAGGGCAAAATTTATAAGGGATAACCTTCCGGTTATACGATGAATAAGTGATTGTAATATGCCTAATAATTGATTTAAAGACGAAAGGAATAAACATATGCAGAGCAGATTTACAAAAAAAGCGCAGGAAGCGCTTGACCATGCTTCAGAGGCTGCGCTTATGCTTGGGCACAGCTATATTGGCTCGGAACATTTGTTAATCGGGTTAATACAGACGGACGACTGTCTGGCATCGGCAGTGCTTAAAGAATTTGACGTTACAGATGAAAAAATAATAAATCTCGTGTATCAGCTTATAGCTCCGGAGGGGGCGGTCGGCATGAAAGAGCCGTCAGGGTATACGCCGAGAGTAAGACGTATACTTGAAAATTCGGCAAAGGAGGCTATACGCTTTAAATCCGATTTAATCGGCACAGAGCATATTCTGATTTCCATTATCAAGGAGTCTGAGAGTGTTGCGGCAAGACTTTTAAACACAATAGGCGTAAATATAAAAAAGCTGTATGTTGATATTCTCGTGGCAATGGGCGAGGATGCCAATACTTACAGAGATGATTTGCACAGCACAAAATCGAAGGGCAGGGATAAAAAGGCGACACAGACGCTTGACCAGTACAGCAGGGATTTGACAGAGCTTGCCAGACAGGGGAAACTGGACCCTGTTATAGGAAGAGAAGAGGAGATAAACAGAGTTATACAGATTTTGAGCAGAAGAACAAAGAATAATCCTTGTCTCATAGGCGAGCCGGGTGTCGGAAAGACTGCTATTGCAGAGGGGCTTGCCGAAAAGATTGTTGAGGGCAATGTTCCGGAGACTATTAAGGATAAGCGTCTTCTCACTCTTGATTTGTCCGGAATGGTAGCAGGCTCAAAGTACAGGGGCGAGTTTGAGGAGCGCATCAAAAAGGTTATAAATGAAGTTAAGGATGCCGGAAATGTGCTGTTGTTCCTGGATGAGCTTCACACTATAATCGGAGCCGGCGGAGCAGAGGGGGCGATAGACGCCTCTAACATTTTAAAGCCGTCCCTTGCAAGAGGAGAAATACAGCTTATAGGTGCAACAACTCTTGAGGAGTACAGAAAATATATAGAAAAGGACGCTGCGCTGGAGCGCCGTTTCCAGCCGGTAAAGGTGGAGGAGCCTACCGAGGATGAGGCAGTTCAGATTCTCATGGGACTCCGCAGGAAATATGAGGAGCATCACAATGTTACGATTGATGATAAGGCAGTATATGCTGCGGTTAAGCTCTCAAAGCGATATATCAATGACAGATTTCTTCCGGATAAGGCGATTGACCTGATTGACGAGGCTGCATCAAAGACAAGGCTTAAAGCATATGTCATGCCCGACAGTGTGAAGAAGCTTGAAGATGAAATCAAGCAGATGGATGCAAAAAAAGAAGAGGCTATAAAGAACGAGGCATACGAGGAAGCGGGAGAAATCAAGCGTCAGCAGTCAAAGAAACGTGAAAAGCTGGATAAACTTGTTCATGACTGGGAGGAAAAGCGCAGCAGCGCCAATCTTAATGTCGGTGAGGATGAGATTGCAGATGTAGTATCTTCATGGACAAAGATACCTGTCTCAAGAATTGCACAGGCTGAGTCAGAGCGTCTTATGAAGCTTGAGGAGACGCTCCATAAGCGCGTTATAGGTCAGGATGAAGCTGTCAGCTCAATAGCAAGAGCAATTCGAAGAGGAAGAGTAGGGTTAAAAGACCCTAACAGGCCAATCGGGTCATTTTTGTTTCTCGGCCCTACGGGTGTAGGAAAGACAGAGTTGTCAAAGGCTCTGGCAGATGCCATGTTCGGAAGTGAAAACGCGCTTATACGCGTCGATATGTCTGAGTTTATGGAAAAGCACACAGTATCAAAGCTTATCGGCTCACCTCCGGGATATGTAGGCTATGACGAGGGAGGACAGCTCTCCGAGAAGGTCAGAAGGAATCCTTACTCGGTTGTGCTCTTTGATGAGGTTGAAAAAGCTCATCCGGATGTTTTCAATGTGCTTTTGCAGGTGCTCGATGACGGTCATATAACAGATTCAACAGGAAGAGTGGTGGATTTTAAAAATACAGTCATCATAATGACTTCAAACGCAGGCGCGGAAAATATCGTGCAGCCTAAGACTCTTGGCTTTGCGTCGGTGATTGACGAAAAGCAGCGCCATGAAAACATGAAGAATAAGGTTATGGATGAGGTTAAACGTATTTTTAAGCCTGAATTTATTAACCGTATTGATGAGATTATAGTGTTCCATGCGCTTAATAAAGACCAGATAGGACAGATAGTCGATATAATGATTAACACTGTCAATAAGAGAATTATGGAGCAGATGAAGCTCTCGATAGAATTGAATGAGGACGCCAAGAAATATATTGTGGATAAGGGCTACGATGAGAAGTACGGTGCAAGACCTCTTCGCAGAACTATTCAGAATGATATTGAGGACGCGCTTGCCGAGAAAATACTGGAGGGAAGCGTTAAGCAGGGAAACAGAATACAGGTGTCTGTTAAAGACGGAAAGCTTCACTTTTCATTAAAAAGAGGCATGAATAAATAGTAAAATAAATTCCCCGCCCCAAAATAATTACCGCATATGCCGTGATTAAATTTTGAGGCGGGGGATTTTGCAAATTTACAGAATGTGTTAAAAGTGTTTTACAAAAGGACTAGCATATTTTGTTGAACTATTGTATAATATCTCTATCGTTAATACATGATTGCGGATACAATTATAATAAACTTTAGGAGGACATACAGATGTCAGTGGTTAATGAATTGCTTCGTTCAGAACAGGATGGAACACTTAGCTTTGGCAATTATAAGCTTGGTACAAAGTCAAAGTTATCAGACTTTGAGCACGGAGGGGATACATACAAGGTTAAGACGTTTAACGAGATTACAAAGCTTGAAAGGAACGGAGCTTTTGTATATGAATCAGTACCGGGAACAGCGGTAAATAATTTTGAGGCTTCTGCTGAAGGGGTTAAGTTTTTTGTAGAAGGCGAAGAGGACGCGCAGATTACACTTGAGCTTGAAGAGGGAGCGTCTTATAATATTGTGATTGACGGTGAAAACGCAGGTACAATGACTACCAATATGGGCGGCAAGCTTGTGCTTTCAGTTGAGTTTGAGGAAGGAAAGGCCGTAGCGGTTGAGGTTAAGAAGGTCTGACATAAAGTCAGGTTTATCAGCCATGATAATACACGATTTTCATGGAAGCAGATAATTCTGCTTCCATTTTTGTATTAATTTTGAGTTTAAAAAAACAGTTTAATTTATTGTTTTGTAATTATGATTTATTTGAATTCAGGAGGTAAAGGTGGCCAAGAGCAGAGAAACAGCTTTCTTTTGCAGGGAGTGCGGTTATGAATCGGCAAAATGGTCGGGACAGTGCCCGGCGTGTAAGGCATGGAATACATTTGTCGAGGAGCCTGTAAGCAAAGCGAAGCAGGTAAGGGGACTTGCGGATGTGACAAGGAATAAGACAAATAAGCCGCAGACAGGCGGTAAAATGAGAGTGGAGCCGGTAAGTCTCTCTGCTGTTTCGACTAAAGACAGAGACAGAGTGACAACACATATACGTGAGCTTGACAGGGTGCTTGGCGGCGGAATTGTGGGCGGCTCGCTTGTTCTTGTGGGCGGAGACCCGGGAATAGGCAAATCTACGCTTCTGCTGCAGATGTGTTATAATCTTGCGGCTGACGGAAAATGTGTTTTGTATATATCCGGCGAGGAGTCGTTAAGTCAGATAAAGCTCCGCGCCCAGAGAATAGGAAATGCTTCTGATACATTAATGGTGCTGTGCGAGACAAGCCTTGAGCAGATTGAGGATGTGCTTGTCGAGACAAAACCTGAAATAGTTATAATAGACTCAATTCAGACAATGTACCGTGAGGAAATCGCCTCGGCGCCGGGGAGCGTGGCGCAGGTCAGGGAGACTACGGCTGTGCTTATGCAGCTTGCAAAGGGGCTGGATATTTCTATCTTTATAGTCGGACATGTCACGAAGGAGGGCGTTGTCGCGGGACCGCGAATGCTTGAGCATATGGTAGACACCGTTCTCTATTTTGAAGGTGATAAAAATGCGGCATACAGGATTTTGCGAAGCGTAAAGAATCGTTTTGGTTCAACTAATGAAATAGGTGTGTTTGAGATGAGACAGGAAGGCCTTGCGGAGGTTGCAAATCCCTCAGAGTATATGCTTAACGGACGCCCTCTGGAGGCTTCAGGCTCGGCAGTTGTATGTCTTTTGGAGGGAACGAGACCGCTGCTTGTAGAAATTCAGGCGCTGGTGTGCGATTCGAACTTTGGACTGCCCAGAAGAACGGCTGCCGGAGCAGATTATAACAGAGTGAATCTTTTAATGGCTGTTCTTGAAAAAAGAGCGGGAATTCATTTGTCGGGAAGCGATGCCTATGTAAATATAGCGGGAGGTCTTAAAGTAAACGAGACTGCCGTTGACTTGGGAATTGTAATGGCTCTGGTCAGCAGCTTCAGAAACCGTCCTATGCCGGAAGATACGATTGTTTTCGGAGAGGTCGGGCTGGCGGGCGAAGTGCGCGCCGTGAGTCAGCCCCAGATTAGGATTAATGAGGCTGTTAAGCTTGGCTTCAAAAAATGCATACTTCCTGAAGTATGCTTGAAAAATGTCAAAAAAACTGATAAAATAAATTTAATTGGCATTAGTAGTGTGGGGGACGCAATAAAGTTAATCTGACAGCGCTCCGGGGAGACAGGGCGAAGCTTACGTTGCGTAATTAAAAGATTATTTGTCGGTTTGTCCGGCATAGAAGTTTAGGACAGTAATTTTTGTGATGGAGGGGTTAAGTGGAAAACAGCGGTATGAGCAATACAAAAGAAATGATTGACAATCTGACGGATATTTTAAACGGTCTTGATTCTTCACAGGAGCAGCTTGAGAAGAATGCATTTGATGTTATTAATTCATCTGATACTTCGCTGAATCTTGTTAAGGAGAGCATCGGAAGTATAAAAGAAATTTTAAAAATGATTGACAGCCTTAACGCAGTTGTCTCTGAATCATCGGCGAAGATAAAAGAGCTTAAGTCATTGTCAGGAAAAATTGAAGAGTTTGCTGGGGTTATCAGCAATATTTCGAACAAGACAAATATTCTGTCGCTCAATGCTTCTATTGAAGCGGCTCGTGCAGGAGAGCACGGAAGAGGGTTTGCGGTTGTTGCAAGCGAAGTCAGAAATCTTGCGTCCAGGTCTGCAAAATCGTCAAAGGAGATTACAGATACTATTGCACAGGTTCAGCTTTCGGTTTCCGAGACTGTTGATGCGATGACAACAGTATATAACAATGCCGTAGCGCAAAAGGAAAAGGCTGACGAGGTGGAGCAGGTTCTGCACAAGGTTGTGGATGCTGCATATACTGCAAATGAAGTCGCAAGAAATATTGAAAATGAGATTGCCTATCAGAGAGAAATTACCGATAAGGCCAGAAATGCTCTCAGTGTGCAGTGAAGTCATTATTGCTTCTGTAAATTCGTTTCAATATAATTCAGCAAGTTTTTGCGAGCCATTATTATTATGAGAGAAAAAATAATCAGTTTTTGTAAAAAATATTGGTTTTTTGCGAAAAAAGTTGTTGACAAGCCGTAAAGCGGGTGCTATTATATACAAGTCGCCGCGAGCGGCACAATAAAAATAAAGCCTTAAAAGCCCTGATACACGGGCGTTTAAGACAAACAGAACCTTGATAACTGAACAGTAAAACAACCCTGAAAATTCTTAA
>CALWKC010000050.1 GCA_944381165.1 uncultured Lachnospira sp.
GAGTTTATCTAACATACGTTCGGTAAACTCTTGTTTTCTTTTGATTCTTTAAAACTCGGAATTTCCTATAAAGTAAAGAAAAAGCGCCCAAACTAATGATTTTCATTAGTTTGGACGCCTTTGTCCGTTTATTTGTAAACCTATAATACTAACATTGCCGCAATAAAAATTGTAAATTTCGGAACACAGCTTGTTCTGAATAATATAAATAATTTTGATAAGCTGACATGGTGTAATTTTCTATAATATGATATATATAGAATATTTTTTGATTTTTCTCCAAAAATTTCTGACGGAATTTTTAATGATGTACCGATTTTAACCGCCTGTATTTCGCCGTCGCTGATCAGCTTGTAAGCGAGCGCTCGGCTGAAACCGAGCATTTCCCGAAGCTGCTTTACGGTCTTTTGAATCTCACAATTACATCTCACTCACAATATCTTTATAACTCACCAAAGACACATTCCCAATCTCGTTTGCTCGGTCAATACAACCTTTTGTAAATCCAGATTTTGCAAAGAGATAGAAGTGTACATTTTGATAGGAAAACAGATTGCTGCGCCTTATAAGTGTCTCTAAAACTCCGAGATCAACTTTTTCATTCGTCCATTTGCACTCACCGAAAAGGGCGGTGTTTTTATCCTGTTCCGCAAGAATATCGATTTCAGTCTGACTCTTTTCTTTGGGATTGTTGCCCCACCAGCGGCCGAGAGAGGAAAACTCCACCGGGCATTCTCCGTTCAGCAACAGTTTCCAAAGATATTGCTTGCAAATATCCTCAAACACTTTGCCCATATAATCGGATAGATACGGCTCAATGCGCTTATATGCCAAGTCGGCTGCCCCACGGGCGATAATCGAAAAATTCTCCGGAACGAAGCGATACCAAAAGCGGAACATGTTGTCCGCAATGGAGTAAATCGCTTTCCGGGACGCTTTTTCACCGTATGGCGTTTCTTTTTCGATAATACCGAGGGAGATAAGGTTTTTTACATAGGTGGAGCAAGTATTTGTGTTTTCACCCACTTTGCCGGAAATCTCCGACATCCGGGAAGCGCCGGTGGCGATTGCCGTGATGATTGCATTGTAGAGCGCCGGTTCCCGCACCTCCTGCTTGAGCAGATTTTCCGGCTCCTCAAACAGGGCAGAGTTGGGGTTCAGGTAGGTGTTTTTGATATTCTCCGTAAGGCTCAGTTTGTCGTTCATCTGAAGCAGATACTGCGGCGTTCCGCCTACGATGCCGTACACATAGGCTTTTTCCTCTGCCGTGAAGTTTTTGAAATACCGGCATGTCTCTTCAAAGTCAAAGGGAAGAATTTTCATCTGTGCCGTCCGTCTGCCGTAAAGCGGCGCTTTGTAGGCGAGGACATGGTCTTCCATATAGGACATCGACGAACCGCAAAGGATTAGCATTAGTTTGGAAGTATCCTTATATTGATCGATTAAGAGCTGGAGCGTCGAAGCAAGGCTTTTCGACGAACGGGCGACATAAGGATATTCGTCGATTGCAAGGACGACTCTCTCTTTTTCGGACAGCCTGAACACATACTCCAAAGCCGCCTGAAAAGACAGGAAAGAAGTTTCGGTATCCATTCCGGTATGATAGCTCATAATACTCTTGCTGAAATTTTCGAGGTTCTGCTTGGCGTTGCTCTCGACACCCATAAAATAAATCGCATTTTTACTGTCAATAAACCGACTGATCAGCGCCGTTTTACCGACACGGCGACGGCCATATATCACAACAAACTCAAATTTATTCGATGCATATAACTTATTCAGCGTTGCAAGTTCACGCTCTCTGCCGATAAACATGGATTACATCCTCCCATCTCAGTGACACGTATTGCTTATATTATAACTGAATATAGTATAGCACAAAATGAAAATTAGTCAATTATGATTCGGCAAATCACACTTGACTAATTCACTTTCTAAAATTGTGGAAATCATGACCGCCAGCTCAGCTGGCAGTTTGCTCTGCGGCTATAAGCCTGTGGAGAACGGTGAACATCGCCCATCCGTTTAGGTAGGGCAACGGTCGCAGTATTCGTTTATCTACACAACTCTGTTTCTGTCTCTTCCCTCCGAGAAAGCTTTGATATTTTCAAAGACCTCGTCCATAAGCCTTACTCTTGCCTCATAAGTAGCCCATGCAATATGCGGAGTTATGATAAGACGGCTGCTGTCCTGAATCTGAAGCAGCGGATTATCTTTTTCAATAGGCTCTCTGTCTATAACGTCAAGTCCCGCTCCCGCAATCTTATTCTCCTTTAGAGCCGTTGTCAGCGCTGAGGCATTTACAATCGGACCTCTTCCGAGATTAAGAAGATATGCAGAAGTCTTCATCTTGTCAAATGCAGTGTCGTCAAACAGATTTTCTGTTTTTTCGTTTAATGGCGCATGAATTGATATAATATCGGACTCAGCCAGGAGCTCGTCAAAGGAAACTCTCTTATACTGCGTGTCATATGTTCTTTGGCTCGCCGAGAAATAAATCACATTGCAGCCGAAGGTCTCCGCCACCTTTGCAACTCTTCTTCCTATGCTTCCAAGTCCCACTATTCCCCATGTCTTTTTGTCCAGTTCATTGAACACCCTTTCAAAGTGCGTAAAGCAAGGGCTGTCGCAATAATTTCCAGACTTTACATAACCGTCATAATAATTCAGCTTTTCAAAGACATAAAACAATAATGCAAACGTGTGCTGCACAACCGATTCCGTCGAATAACCGGCGACATTCGCAACACATATTCCGTGCTGCGCTGCATACCCGGTATCAATATTGTTGTAGCCTGTCGCCGTCTCCGCAACCATTTTTATCTCAGGCGCAGCTTCAAAAATTTCTTTTGTTATCACGACCTTGTTTGTCACAACCACATCGGGGCGGTGTGCCAGAACACGCTCCATAGCCTCCTGCTGCGTGCTTGTCCTGTAACTGAATACCTCTCCTAAACTATGGAATTTTTCAAGTGAAATATCATCCCCGTATGTAATTGTATCAAGCATTAAAATCTTCACTTTATAACCTCTTTCTGAGCGCATCTCCCTCTGCCTCATAGCCCGGCTTTCCGAGGAGCGCAAACATATTCTTCTTGTAACTCTCAACACCCGGCTGGTTAAACGGATTAACACCCAGCATATAGCCTGAAAGACCGCAGGCAAATTCAAAGAAATAGAAAAGCTCTCCGAGATAGAATGCTGTCTGTTCAGGAATATTAACTTTAAGGTTAGGCGTATTTCCGTCTGTGTGTGCAAGTATTGTTCCGTTCATTGCACATTTGTTTACAAAATCAACCGTCTTTCCCGCAAGATAGTTAAGACCGTCCAGATCCTCGTCCTCTTTTTCTATAACCACATCTCTTGCCGGCTTTTCGACATTTAAAACAGTCTCAAACATAATTCTTGAGCCATCCTGTATAAACTGACCCATAGAGTGAAGGTCTGTTGTCAAATCGACGCTTGCCGGGAAAAGTCCCTTATTGTCTTTGCCCTCTGACTCACCCATAAGCTGTTTCCACCACTCAAGCGTATAGTGGAGGCTTGGCTCATAATCACAGAGAATTTCGACAGACTTTCCTCTTCTGAGCATAATATTTCTTAACGCCGCATACTGCATTGAATCGTTCTCATCAAAATCATTTTCTATGCAGCGCTTTCTCGCAGATGCCGCGCCAGCCATAAGCTCGTCAATGTCAACTCCGCTCACCGCAATGGCAAGAAGACCTACCGCAGTAAGTACAGAGAAACGTCCTCCGACATCATCCGGAACTACAAACTCCTCATACCCCTCTGCATCGGCAAGCTTCTTCAAAGCGCCCTTTGCCTTGTCAGTAGTCGCATAAATTCTCTTTGCAGCTCCGTCCTTTCCGTACTTTTCCTCAAGCAGCTTTTTAAATACCCTGAAAGCAATCGCAGGCTCTGTTGTTGTTCCTGATTTTGAAATAATATTTACCGAAAAATCTCTGTCCCCGATTACATCCACAAGCCCTGCAAGATAATTTGAGCTGATTGAATTTCCCACAAAATAAATTTCAGGCGCTTTGCGGATTTCTTTAGATACCGAATTGAAGAAATTATGTCCGAGAAACTCGATTGCAGCTCTGGCTCCGAGATATGAGCCGCCGATACCGATTACAACAAGCACCTCTGAATCCGAGCGTATCTTCTGTGCAGCAGTCTTAATTCTCTCAAATTCTTCCTTATCATAATTCACAGGAAGGTCTATCCAGCCAAGATAATCATTTCCTGCTCCTTCTCTGGAAAGCAGAAGCTGTCTCGCGCTCTCCGTAATGGCCTTCATCGATTCAACCTCATGCTCATGCACATATCCCATTGCCTTTGAATAATCAAATTTTACCTGTTCCATATGACCTCTCCTTTTAAATTTAAGTATAGTTGTTAGATAACCCAACGGCTGTCGGGCACGTTAAAAAATATGATTAATGCTGTCTTTATTATACTTCCGTGCTATGTATTTTTCAAGATTCGCTTATACTGTTTATTAAGTTTCACAAACTCGCTCGCGGCTTTTCCGGTGAGCTTTTCCGGGTAATTAGGACTGAACGGCTTACCGCTTATTTCTGAAGTTCTTTCAAAATTTTCGAGCTCGCTGACAAGCCCCGAAATTATTTTTTTTCTCTCATATCCGTAATCAACCATATTTCCGGTAAGCCTGAGCGCTAAAATCTCCAGCGCCGCCATAGCTATGTACACATAACACTTTGAAATATCCTGCCCCTGAAACAGCACCGAAACTGCCGCCACTATACCTATTGCATACTCCGTGCGCCTGGCGAGCTTCGACAGCCTTAAAAAACTGAAACCGAATACAAGATATTCGTCAAATATTCTCTCCACAAAATCATTTATATTTACAATTTTTATCTCCAGTTTCTTACAGTCGCTGTACCTTGACACAACCCGCCTTTTTATCTGAGTCTTAAACGTTCTGAAACGGCAGTCCTGCGCAATCGCCGTCATATATCTGAACAGCGTAAGCCATGCCGTCATTCCGAACAAAAACATTATACCCATTCCCAATAAAACTATTTTCATGTACCCTCCTACAAACTGCTGCAAAACGATACCTTTATTATATAGGAGGATGTCCTCTTTTTAAAGACGGCGGCGGCAACAATCGTTCAACAAAAAAGGCGTCAAAACGCCTTTTTATGACATTTTGCCGCCTTTTTCGATTAAATATCAGCCACAAGTTCTTTAAGAAGAAGCACCGAGTTGGCTATCGCCTGCTTCTCAAACGCAGGATAATCCATAGTCGCGCTGTCGTCCGCCTTGTCCGAAATCGCTCTTAAGATTACAAACGGAACTCCGTTAAGACTCGCGGTCTGTGCAATCGCCGCTCCCTCCATCTCAGTGCAGAAGCCCTCAAAATTCTTTGAAATTCTGTCCTTGACAGCCTTGTCGGATATAAACTGATCGCCGCTCACAACTCTTCCGACATGCACCCCAACCTGAGGTATAACCTTAGCGCATGCCTCCTTTGCAAGCTTAATAAGTCTGTCATCCGCAGCAAATGAGAGCGTGTCCATTCTCGGAATCTGACCCAGAGGATACCCAAAGCCTGTCGCATCCATATCATGATGCAGTACGTCTGATGAAATTACAACATCAGCAATATCAATCTCCGCCTTTAATGAGCCTGCAATACCTGTGTTAATCACATAATCCACATTAAAATCATCCACAAGAATCTGTGTGCAGACCGCTGCGTTTACCTTTCCTATTCCGCTTCGGACAATAACCACATCTCTGCCCGACAGCTTTCCGGCGTTAAAAGTCATGGAAGCCTTTGTCTCCTGCTTTGTCAGCTCCATAGCCGAGACAATCTGTTCAACTTCCTCATCCATTGCTCCTATTATTCCTATCATAAATAAATCATCCTCCGTTTTCCGGCATACGCCGTATATGTGATTATTTTAATAGAAACCTTGCCCGCACGCAAGTCCCGTTGTCAAATATTTCCCGGCTGCATGAGGCTGCGCTCAGGCAAATACGCATTTTGTCATGCTTGCGGCTGTATATGCGATTGTGCTATACTCAAGCCGAAGAGCAGCTATGGCTCTATCATATTTTTTTCACGGAGGTAATACGATGAAATATAAAACATCCGGCGTCTGTTCCAGGTCAGTGGAATTTGATGTTGTTGACAATAAGGTTAAAAATGTACGTTTTGAGGGCGGCTGCTCGGGTAACACACAGGGTGTGGCTGCGCTGGTTGACGGTATGGACATAGACGAGGCTATACGCAGAATGTCAGGTATCAAGTGCGGCTTCAAGTCAACATCATGCCCCGACCAGCTTGCCGACGCCCTTAAGAAGTATAAGGAGCAGGCGTGAGAAAGTACCGCGTTACCAGATTTAAGCGAATATATATAGAGATAACAAGCTGCTGCAACCTCTCCTGTTCATTTTGCAGCGAAACGCTGAGAGAAAAGCGTTTTATGAGTATAGATGAGTTCAGGCATGTTATCAATGAAGTTTACCCTTACACAGGTTTCATTTACCTGCACGTAAAGGGTGAGCCGCTCCTGCACCCCAACCTTGAGGATATACTCAGAATATGCAGGGATGCTAATATGAATGTAAACATAACAACCAACGGCACTCTTCTCAAAAAAAGACTGGACACACTGATTAAATATCCGGTACACCAGATTAATATCTCCGTCCACAGCGCCGACGACAATGACTGTATAAATTTAAAACAGTACTTCGGAGAAATTTTTGAGTGCTGCGAAATTTTGGGAGAAAAAACGGACACAGAAATTTCTCTGCGCCTTTGGACTACCAAAGATAAGCCGAATCTTTTCGGACAGAAAAATCTGACGATAAAACGGCGCCTGTATATAAATGTACAGTCGCCTTTTGAGTGGCCTGACTTAACAAACAAATATTTTAACGACCGAGGTTTTTGTCAGGGTCTGCGGACTCATATAGCCGTATTAAGCGACGGAACTGTTGTTCCCTGCTGCCTGGACGGAAATGCCTGTGTTTCGCTGGGAAATATCTTCTCGACACCGCTGTCAGACATTTTGCAGAGCAGGCGGGCTGTATCATTTACAGAAGGTTTCAGGCAAAACAGGGCAGTGGAGCCGCTATGCGCACACTGCAGCTTTAAGGAGCGCTTTGCCGGCAAAATATATAGTCAGAAAAACGGCGGCAGACACCCGAGCAATTAATGCATATTTAAAGCAGAAAGGAAGTTTCACACGACATGAAGCAGATTATTTTAACCGGAGGCGGCACCGCCGGACATGTAACGCCAAATATTGCACTTCTTCCGAGCCTTGCCCAGGCAGGATATAAGGTATCTTATATAGGCTCATACAACGGAATAGAAAAACAGCTTATCGAGGATTTAGGCATTCCTTATTACGGTATTTCCTCAGGAAAGCTGCGCAGATATAAAAGCCTTAAAAATTTAAGCGACCCTTTCCGTGTTCTTGCCGGATATTTTCAGTCGCGCAGGCTCATTAAAAAATTAAAACCCGATATTGTATTTTCTAAGGGAGGCTTTGTATCTGTTCCTGTGGTGCTTGCCGCAGCACACAAGCACATTCCGGTTATTATACATGAATCGGATATGACCCCCGGGCTTGCAAACAGAATTGCCATGAAGAGCGCATCAAAAATCTGCTGCAATTTTCCTGAAACTCTGAAATATCTTCCGGAAAATAAAGCAGTGCTGACTGGCTCTCCGATACGTCACGAGCTTTTGCTCGGAAATAAGTTCGCCGGTCTCAAACTCTGCGGATTTAACACCTCAAAGCCGATAATTCTTGTTGTAGGCGGAAGCACGGGCGCAGTAAAGGTGAATAATGCCGTGCGTGAAATACTTCCCGAGCTCCTGAAGCGCTTTCAGGTTGTTCATCTGTGCGGTAAAGGAAAAACAGACAATTCCCTGAACAATATTCCCGGATATATACAATTTGAATATATCAGCAAGGAAATGCGCGATTTATTTGCGATGAGCGACCTGGTAATTTCAAGGGCAGGCGCCAACGCAATATGCGAGCTTTTAGCGCTGCGCAAGCCTAATCTTTTAATTCCTCTATCCGCAAACGCAAGCCGCGGAGACCAGATTTTAAATGCAAATTCTTTCAAGGAACACGGCTATTCCAGCGTTATGACCGAGGAGGAAATAACTCCGGAAAAGCTTCTCGCCGCCGTGAACGACCTGTATAAAAACAGGCAGTCTTATATTGACGCGATGGAGGCGAGCCCTCAGAGTGACGCAATCAATAAAATAATGTCTCTTATTCAGGAGTACAGCAAATAAATACCGCGTATAACACTTATTTCCTGTTGACAATGAAAACTTTTTCTCATAAAATAATAACAGTAACAATTATCATTATTAATTGAGAGGAGGTAAAATGGCAGCAATTAAACACAGCAAACAGCGGGATGCTATTAAGAATTTTCTTATTTCCAGAAAAGACCACCCCACGGCTGAAGTTGTCTATGCGCATGTCAGCAGGGAGTTTCCAAACATCAGCCTCGGCACTGTATACCGCAACCTCTCTTTTTTGGTGGATTTGGGGCAGGCCTCAAAGGTGCCGTGCAGTGACGGCTCAGTTCATTTTGACGGAAACGTCTCCCCACACTACCATTTTCAGTGCAGGGAGTGCAACGCTATAATAGATTTGGATTTTGATGTCAAAAAAACTGAGAAAGACTTTATCAGCGCGGCTTCTGAAAATTTTGACGGCGTTATTGACGGAAATGTATCTTTTTTTTATGGAACATGTCCCGAATGCCTGAAAAAATTAAATCTTTTAAAAAAACAGGAATAATTACTGTTTTTTGTTGACAAACTAAATAAGCTATGTTATATTAGGCTTACAAAACAGTAACAATTACTATTTTTAAAAATTTAAAGAAAAGGAGATTACTATTATGAAATTTGTATGTTCAGTATGTGGTTATGTTTATGAGGGTGATACAGTTCCGGCAGAATGTCCAGTTTGTCATGCAGGCTCAGATAAGTTCGTGGCTCAGACAGATGACAGAACTTGGGCTGCAGAGCATGTTGTAGGCGTTGCAAAGGGTGTAAGCGAGGATATTTTGGCTGACCTTCGCGCTAACTTCAGCGGCGAGTGCACAGAGGTTGGTATGTACCTTGCTATGGCAAGAGTTGCTCACAGAGAGGGTTATCCTGAAATCGGCCTTTACTATGAAAAGGCAGCTTGGGAAGAGGCTGAGCACGCAGCAAAGTTTGCCGAGCTTCTCGGTGAGGTTGTAACAGACAGCACAAAGAAAAACCTTGAGCTCAGAGTTGAGGCTGAGAACGGCGCAACAGCAGGAAAGACTGACCTTGCAAAGAGAGCTAAGGCTGCAAACTTAGACGCAATCCATGACACAGTTCATGAGATGGCAAGAGACGAGGCTCGTCACGGCAGAGCATTTGAGGGTCTGTTAAAGAGATATTTCGGTTAATTTCCGCAGGGTGATTAATTAAATTGAATAGTTTTTACATAAACTATCTCAAAGTTTATGTAAAAATTGAGACCGTTTCAAGTTTTGTGTAAACGTCAAAAACTGATATAAGATTTGTGAATAGTTACGAATGGGCAGAGCCGAT
>CALWKC010000051.1 GCA_944381165.1 uncultured Lachnospira sp.
GAAGGAAAGAGGATGTAAAAGAGCTTTACAAAAGTGAAGTGGGATGATATATTTAATGTGCAGTTTTGAAGGAACAATTTATTTAAAGAATATTTTGTTTTTGTTTAAAGCGTCTGACTTGATACTTTTCAGTAAGTTTTAAACTTGCAGAATTTAATATCTAGGGGTGTGGTGAAGTGGTATCATAGGGGTCTCCAAAACCTTTGGTGGGAGTTCGATTCTCTCCACCCCTGCTATACAAATATCCGAGTTCAGAAATGTACTCGGATATTTTGTATCTCCTGCATATTTTCGGCAGTTTTAACAATGTATTTATAAAGTAACAGTTCAGTCTGTTCCATTCGCAAAGCCGAGCTTACGACGCTTTAACGCTGCTTCGCAGATAACTTTGCAGCAAAGTTTGCCTGTTATACAGCTTATGTCTGAACTGTTACTTTATAATTGAAAATTATCAATAAAAAACTTGACATACTTTTCTTTTTGTTTTTTTCTGTATGCAATTCCGTACTCAATGGGAATCTGGTCTTTTATAACGCGTATGCATAATCCTTCATGTTCTTTTGGAATGCAAAATTCCGGAAGTATGGAGATGCCATAGCCGCTCTTTGCCATTAGGAGGCTTACCTGCTCGCTTTCACACATTATATGAAGATTTGTTTGTGAGTTGAGGGTGAGAAACGTCTGTGCGGAATTTCCGGGCTGAAAAGGGATTAGCTTGGGATTGAGAGTTATAAGCCGCTCTGTTTCAAGGTCTTTAAAGCTCAGACTTTCAGCATCAGCAAATTGGGAAAATTCAGGTTTTTCCGGAAACACTGCGTAGCTTTTCATATCTTTTATTTTTTTAAAGGTGCAGTCTATATCGCCTAACATTTCTTTGGTGGCTAGCACAGCTTCCAGATGATTGCTCTCAAACATTGTTCTAAGCTTAAAATAATCTTTGACCAGAATTAAAGGGTATGTGTCAGGAAATTCCTTGTGTATATCTGTGAGTACCGGCTCAAGACTTTCCAGTTCAATAAAGCTTGAGCAGCCGATGCGCAGGTATGAAAGCGTCTGTGAAAGTGTCTTGGAAATTTTTTTGTGCGAGAGGTCTATTCTGCTGAGAATATCGTTTGCGTCACTGTAAAAAATATTTCCTATCTCTGTGAGCTGCACCATTTTTGATGTTCTGTAAAAAAGCTGTGCTCCAAGTTCTTCCTCGAGACTTTTTATGTGGTGAGTTACCGTAGGGGTTGACAGATAAAGCTCTTCTGCCGCTTTTGTAAAGTTAAGTTTGTCTGCTACATGTATAAAACATTCAAGCTGCTGTGTGTTCATTTTAGCCTCCGGATTAAAATAGTTATGGGAATGTATTATGACATCCCTGTAATGCTCAGTTGTTTGACTGTGATATAAGTATAAATAATATTAATTTTTATTACAATTATTATTTCGATAAATCGTTAGAAAAAATCTAATGACGTTTAAGTTTTGTAAATTCAAATATAAATATATTAGTGTTAAACTTCTAATCGCCGGAGATTTGCATATAAGAGAACAGATTGAAAATCACTTCGATGAGTTTATTTTTCAATCGGCAATTTGTGCCGGAGCGTCACAGGTAAGCGCTGATGGCAGATGCAAATTTGATATTTGCGCTGTCCGTCTTATGAAACGCTCCGAAATGCAGAATAAAATATATTAATGGAGGAAACTGGTTATGATAAAGAAATTGGCGCGTTCTGTCAGAGAGTATAAGTTTGTATCTCTGATGACGCCTCTTTGTGTAATACTGGAAGTTATTATTGATATTATAATTCCGTTTACAATGGCAAAAATGATTGACACAGGAATATCCGGAGGCAATCAGGCTGCGCTTGTGCGCTACGGTACTATGCTGATTGTGTGCGTGTTGCTGGGATTGACATTCGGTGTGCTGTCAGGTGGATTTTGTGCTGCAGCATCGGCCGGCTTTGCAAAGAATTTGAGAAAAGATATGTATTATAAAATACAGAACTACTCATTTGCAAATATTGATAAATTTTCTGCATCAAGCATTGTCACAAGACTGACAACAGATGTGACAAATGTCCAGAATGCATATATGATGATTATAAGAGTGGCTGTCCGCGCGCCTCTTATGCTTGTGTTTTCGCTGGCGGCATCATTTACGATAAGCGTAAAGCTTTCATTTATATTTTTTATTGCGATACCGGTATTGGGAATTGGACTCTATTTAGTCGTAACACGCTCGCATCCGTATTTTGAAAAGGTATTTAATATATATGACGATTTGAATGGAGTTGTAGAGGAAAACCTGACGGGAATAAGAGTTGTCAAATCATTTGTCCGAGAGAAGTTTGAAATCAAGAAGTTTGCGGGCGTTTCTGAAAAAATATATAAGACGTTTTCAAAGGCTGAGGGTATTGTGGCTTACAACGCACCGCTTATGCAGTTCTGCGTATACATGTGCCTGCTTCTGTTGTGTTGGTTCGGAGCAAAAGCTATTGTATCTACAGGTGCGACAGAGCTTACGACGGGGCAGCTGACAAGTCTTATTGCCTATGCGATGAATATTCTCAACTGTCTTATGATGCTCTCTATGGTTATGGTAATGATTAACATGGCAAGGGCTTCATCAGAGAGAATAGTTGAGATTCTCGATGAGGAGAGCTCATTGAAAAACAGGGAAAATCCTGTGTGTGAGATGAAAAACGGAGAGATTATCTTTAAAAATGTCGGTTTCAGCTATGTTGACGACAAGGATAAGGAGTGTCTTAAAAATATTTCGCTTACAGTTAAGAGCGGCTCTACATTGGGAATTATCGGCGGTACAGGAAGCGGCAAGACATCGTTGGTTCAGCTTATTCCGAGGCTGTATGACGTAACTGAGGGCAGCATTGAAATAGGCGGAGTTGACGTAAGGGATTACGATTTGTTTACGCTCAGAAACGAAGTGGCGGTAGTGCTTCAGAAAAATGTACTGTTCTCGGGAACAATTAAGGAAAATCTTCGGTGGGGAAATAAAAATGCAAGCGATGAGGAAATAATACATGCATGTAAGCTTGCGCAGGCGGATTCGTTTGTTGAGACATTTCCTAGAAAATATAATACATACATAGAGCAGGGCGGAACAAATGTGTCAGGCGGGCAGAAACAGAGGCTGTGCATAGCCAGAGCTTTGCTCAAAAAACCTAAAATATTGATTCTTGATGACTCAACCAGCGCCGTAGACACTAAGACTGATGCAATGATAAGAAAGGCGTTCAGGGAGGAGATACCGGATACGACAAAAATTATTATCGCTCAGCGAATTTCATCGGTGGAGGACGCCGACTGCATAATAGTTATGGAGGGCGGTAAGATAAACGGCTGCGGAACTCACGAGGAGCTGCTTGAGAATAATGCAATCTATAAAGAAATATATGAATCACAGACGAAGGGAGATGACAGACATTGAAAAAGACAAAAATGTTTCAGGTATGGAAACGGCTTTTATCTTATATTGCCGGCAGGCATAAGGCTTTGTTTGGAACGGTCGTCGTCTGCATTTTAATAAGTTCGGGAACGGTGGTTGTAAGCTCGCTATTTTTGGAAATACTTATCGACAATTACATAATGCCTCTTTTGCTTGAGCAGAACCCGTCTTTTGCGCCTCTTTTGAGAACGATTGTCATTATGGGCTGCATTTACATGGTTGGCGTGCTTTCGACATTCCTGTACAATAAGATAATGGTAAAAATATCTCAGGGTACTTTAAAGGAAATACGAGATGATATGTTTGAGCATATGCAGGAGCTTCCTATAGGATATTTTGATACTCATACGCACGGAGATGTGATGAGTCATTACACAAACGATACAGACACACTCAGACAGTTTATTTCACAGGCATTGCCGCAGTTTATATCTGCAGTGGTTACTGTTGTGGTAATTCTTGTCTCAATGTTTTTGAGCAGCGTACCGCTCACGCTCCTTGTAATAGCGGTCACGACAGTCATGGAATTTTTATCTCAGAAAATCGGCGGCTCAAGTGCTAAATATTTTATAAAACAGCAGATAACACTTGGAAATGTAACCGGATATATAGAGGAGATGATAAACGGCCAAAAGGTAATCAAAGTATTCTGTCATGAAGAGGAGGCTAAACAGGGGTTTGATGAGAAAAACAATACTCTTTGTGACGATGCGACAAAGGCCAATAAGTTCGGTAATATTCTGATGCCTGTAATTATGCAGCTTGGAAATTTACAGTATGTTCTGCTTGCTCTCATCGGAGGTCTGTTAGCGCTTCATGGCGTCGGAAATGTGACAGTCGGTATGATAGTGGCGTTTTTAAATCTGTCTAAAACCTATTGTATGCCTGTATCACAGATTGCACAGCAGATAAGTATGATGGCTATGGCTCTTGCGGGTGCTGAGAGAATTTTCAGACTTATAGACGAGCAGCCGGAAAAAGACAGCGGCGACGTTACGCTGGTGCATGTTAATAATAACAACGGAGTTTATGAGGAAGCAGAAAACCGGGACGGAATCTGGGCATGGAAATGCCCTGACGGAAGCGGCTCTTTTAAATATGTGCCTCTTAAGGGTGAAATAAGGTTTGAGGACGTTGATTTCGGGTATACGGATAAAAAACTTGTTCTTCACTGTATTAATCTCTGGGCCAACGAAGGACAGAAAATTGCCTTTGTCGGCGCTACCGGAGCCGGTAAGACTACAATCACAAATCTTATCAACCGCTTTTATGACTTGAATGACGGAAAAATATTTTATGATAATATAAATATAGAAAGAATAAGAAAAAAGGATCTGCGTCATTCAATGGGAGTAGTTCTCCAGGATGTAAATTTATTTACGGGAACTATTATGGAGAATATAAGATACGGAAATCTCTCTGCGACAGATGAAGAGTGTATTGCTGCGTCAAAGCTTGCCAATGCGCATGACTTCATAATGAGACTTCCGAACGGTTATGACACGGTGCTTACACAGAACGGCGCAAGCCTTTCACAGGGACAGAGACAGCTTATCTCTATTGCCAGAGCTGCCGTTGCCAACCCGCCTGTAATGATACTCGACGAGGCTACTTCGTCTATTGATACCAGAACAGAGAGTCTTGTTCAGCAGGGAATGGATAATCTTATGAAGGGAAGAACTGTATTTGTAATTGCACACAGACTTTCAACAGTAAGAAATTCAGACGCTATTATGGTGCTTGATCAGGGAAGGATTATAGAACGGGGATCTCATGACGAGCTGATAGACAAAAAGGGAGTTTATTACAGTCTCTATACAGGAGCATTTGAATTATCTTAATAAAAATATTATATTGTATTTAAACATATTTTATTGCTTGCTGACAGCATATTATGTATACTTATAATTAAATACCACGCGGTAAGCTGCCGGGTATCTGACCCTGGCTGCATTCATTTTAGAAAATAATTATCTGTAACGGTAAGCGGAATTGAGGAGGATTTATGCCAAACGTCAACGGAAGCATGTTTAAAAACAATCAAAAACAAAAGAAAAAGGTCAACCCGATAGTCGCACTTATTTTTGTAGTAGTGCTTGCTTTGCTGCTTATAGGTTTGCAGTATTTTCTTCTGGATGTGCAGACGGAGATTTATCATCAGCAGCAGCTCGAGTCATCTCAGGCTGCCGAGTAAAGAAGAAAAAGTTCTTATAAAAATATAATAGTGCAGTGTTTGACACAAAATAAGCGCCCCATGAGCCATACCTTAGATATGACTCATGGGGCAGTTTGAATTTACTCGTAAATATACTCTGATACGGTGATTTTATGCGGTAATTGTTGTGCCGCTCTTTCCTGCAAGGCTAAGCTTAGCTTTGTCGAGATTTGATATAACAGCCTTCCTGCTGGAATCTGCTGTGACAAAACGGATTGATGCGTCTACCTTAGGGAAGGTAGTCTTTGCAGGGAAATGACCTGCTTTGATATATCCGTGAAGCTCTGAAGCAGATACTTTGTCAAATTCCTTTTCGTTAGGTGTTCCCTTCTCGATAGTCAGGCGGTCGTAAGCTGTAAGGAAAAGCAGAGTACTTGCGCCTACAAGCTCAGCCAGCTTTGCCGCTGTGTAATCCTTTTCTATAATAGCGCTCGCTCCCTTCAGGTGTGAGCCCTGCTGTAATACGGGAATACCGCCGCCGCCTGCTGCAATTACAATCTGGTCGGCGTCAAGAAGCGCCTTTACGGCATCAATCTCATAAATATCAATAGGCATAGGAGAGGCTATTATTCTCCTGAAACGACCAGGTTCCTCCTCTATAACATAGTTTCCCTTTTCTTCTTCAGCTTCGGCTTCCTCTTTTGTCATATATCTTCCGATAATCTTGGAAGGCTCGCTGAAAGCGATGTCAAACGGGTCAACACGGACCTGTGTGATAATTGTTGAGACAGTTTTGTAAATGCCTCTGTTTAAGAGCTCCTCACGGATAGCATTCTGCAAATCGTAGCCTATGTAGCCCTCGCTCATGGCGCCGCACACAGACATAGGAGCAACAGTTCTGTCATTAGGGTTTAAGCGGGCAAACTCCGTCATTGCGGTCTGTATCATTCCGACCTGGGGACCGTTGCTGTGTGTTATAACAATCTGATATTTTGCTTCTACCAAATCAGCTATGGCTGAAGCAGCTTTTTTAACATTATTTTGCTGTTCAGGGAAGGTTTCGCCAAAAGCATTTCTTCCGAGAGCGACAACTATTTTTTTATTTTCCATGATTAACCTCGTTTCTGCACGACACGTTTTTCTTACGCTGGCATATGATAAATTATTATAAAGTATTTATATATAAAAATCAAATTTTAAACCTGGATTTTTAAAAAATCAAACAGTGTGGAGGATAGGCGGAAAATGCAGGTTGGCGTTGCGGTTATGGATACAGGAATATTCAGGCACAGAGATTTTGAAAACAGAATTATCGGTTTTGCCGATTTTGTAAACGGCAGAAAATATGTTTACGACGACAACGGACACGGCACGCATGTAGCCGGAATTATTGCGGGCGACGGCAGAAGTTCTCAGGGTAAGTACAGAGGAATTGCGCCGAAGGCTGCTCTTATAGGGGTTAAAGTTCTCGATAATGCAGGCAACGGAAAAATAAAAAATGTTATCCGGGGTACGGACTGGATAATAAAAAATAAAGATTATTACAATATTCGGGTGGTAAATATCTCTTTCGGCACAAGAGCCAGTGTAAAGCAGGAGGTATCTGTAAGTCCGGAGGATGAGACGGAGGAGGAAGAGCTCGTTGAAGCTGTCGAGAGAATGTGGGACAGCGGTCTTATTGTTGTCGCTGCGGCGGGAAATAACGGGCCGGGAAACGGAAGCGTCACAGCTCCGGGAATAAGCAAAAAGATAATAACAGTCGGAGCGTTTGATGACAGAAAATATTTTTCCGGGAGGGGGCCGACTACGGAATGTGTCATAAAGCCTGAAGTTGTTGTAACAGGAACCAATATTATCGCGTGCAGCAACAGGCAGGGAAGATATTCGTCCAAGAGCGGGACATCGATGGCTGCGCCTATTGTGAGCGGGGCTGTCGCGAGAATGCTTGGACACAATCCGTATGTCACGCCAAAAGAGGTAAAAATATGGATGAAGTCGTGCTGCAAAAAAATTAATATTCCCTATAATCAACAGGGGTGGGGGATGCTTGATATTGCAAAATTTGTTGCCGGATAAAAAAATTTTTAAAAAACATATTGTAAATATATAAAAATAATGGTATAAATAATACAGGCGCCTATAAATTAAACTAACAGGGGGTTATATACCGAGTTGTACTTATGTTTTTACAAAGGAAAAGGTGAAAACCGGTCAGTCGGGCTGGCAGCTGATTTAGAAGAAAAGATTGAAAATTACGGAATTGAGGTGACCGGCATGGAGGTACAGGTGGAAGACTGCATGCTGGCTGCCGATGAACAGAAAAGTTATGTAATTAATTTTAAAAATAATAATGAGGAAAATAAAAATCTGACAGGTGACAGTGATACGGTTGATATGATGAATATGTCATACGATACTGTTATTGACCTGCTCAGATTGCAGAAGTATGCAGTTGTTATAGTATCTGAGGGGCTTTTTGAGCAGCTTGATAAATTGGTGGAGCTGGATGTGCTAAGGAAGCTTTTTTCAGAGGGTGAGGTTATTGTGTTTACGGTTGTGAGTGTCCGGGAGTTACAGAACGGTTTCCCAAGAAGGGCAAAGTGGCTTGAGAAAACCTGTCTGCTGTATTGTTACGATGAAGATGACGTAAGCAGAGCTGCCGCAAAGATAGCAAGGAATTACTGGCGGGACATGCTGGCGGCTGATGACGATACCTTTAACATTCACGGGAAAGCCTCGGTATCGGGACACAAAAGGTGTATAGATACGGTGCTTTCACATTTTGCAGGCAATATGCCTGCATACAGGGAGGAATTAAGTGCAATGAAATACTGTATGCTTGATATGATGAAAAATTTATAGTATACTGTGCTCGTTGAACACGTAATTTATATGTGCCGGTTTTTGCGGTGGATAATACGGCAGAAACCGGTGCATATTTGTGTGAGTTCAGTATATTATTTTGGAGGATTATTTAATGATTAGTGCAAATAACGTAACACTTCGTATTGGAAAGAAAGCGCTGTTTGAAGATGTTAATATTAAGTTTACTGAAGGCAACTGTTATGGTCTCATAGGAGCAAACGGTGCCGGAAAGTCAACATTTCTTAAGATTTTGACGGGACAGATTGAGCCAAGCAAGGGTGATGTTACAATAACACCGGGACAGCGTCTGTCATTTCTTGAGCAGGACCACTTTAAATATGACGACTGTGTTGTTCTTGATACGGTAATCCGGGGAAATGAGCGCCTTTATGAGATTATGAAGGAAAAGGAAGCAATCTATGCAAAGGAAGATTTTACCGAGGAGGACGGCAATAGGGCGAGCGAGCTGGAGGCTGAATTTGCCGACATGAACGGCTGGGAGGCAGAATCAGATGCCGCTCAGCTGCTGAACGGACTGGGAGTTACGACAGATTTGCACTATAAGCTGATGTCAGAGCTTAACGGAAGCGACAAGGTCAAGGTGCTGCTTGCAAAGGCTCTGTTCGGTAATCCGGACATTCTTCTGCTTGACGAGCCGACAAACCACTTGGACCTGGATGCTATCGCATGGCTTGAGGAGTTTTTGATTAATTTTGAAAATACTGTAATTGTTGTTTCGCATGACCGTTATTTCCTTACTAAGGTATGTACTCATATTGCGGATATCGATTACGCGAAAATTCAG
>CALWKC010000052.1 GCA_944381165.1 uncultured Lachnospira sp.
ATGGATGATGATATAAAACATTAAAAATATATCGGGAGATATATTGACAAATTTCAAATATTGAGATAGGAGGAAAATGTTATGAGAAAGGTTTTTAGGAAAATGGCGGCTGCAGTTCTTGCTGTTGTAACTGCAATGTCAATGCTTGCCGGCTGCGGGCAGGCGGGAAGTTCATCATCAGCCTCACCGAAGTCTATTGTAATTCAGGCAGGAAACAGCGAGGGAGACCTTGACCCTGCGGGCGTTGCGCTCGGTATGTTTATCCAGTACTCAAGGCTTTGTCTTGAGCCGCTGATTACATACGATTCTGAGGGAAAAGTTGAAAATGCTATGGCCGAATCGTACGAGGAGAGCGAGGACGGTCTTACATGGACCTTCCATTTGAGAAAAGACGGAAAGTGGAGCGACGGCTCAGCGGTAACTGCGGCTGACTTTGTAAATACGATTAAGCGTGCCTTAGACGGAACAACATCAAAGTCCATATATGCCGATATGTTGAGTCCTATCGTGGGTGCTGCTGACGCATATGCAGGAAAGGCGTCGGTAGATGAGGTCGGTGTAAAGGCTTTGGATGATTACACAATCGAATTTAAGCTTGAAGCTCCGTGTTCATATTTCCTCAAGCTCATTGCCATGCAGTGCTGCTATCCGTCAAAGGACGGCGTTGCAACGAATGAGAATGCAAGCTGGTATACAAACCCGAGTACAAGTCTTGCAAACGGTGCATTTTATATGACGGAATATGTACAGGGACAGTATTATGTGTTAAAGAAAAATCCTAATTACTATGATGCCGATAAGGTATATCTTGAAGAGATAACAGTAAAGTTTATAGACGATGCTACTGCAGCCGTATCAGCCTACAAGACGAATGAGATTGATTATGCTACAAATCTTCCGGCTTATGTAATGACTGAGTATGAGGGCAAGAGCAATTTAGTTTTGCAGCCAAACATTACAACGAGATTTATTCTCTTTAATGTGACAAAGGCTCCGTTTGATAACGCGAAGGTAAGACAGGCAATATCAATGGCTCTCGACAGGGCGGAAATATGCAAGACAGTCGGAGACGACTATGAGGCGTCAACACAGTTTATTGCTAAGTATATGCTTTCTAATCTCGGAACAGGCAAGACCTTCAGCGAAGAGTCCGGAGAGCTTATAGATGAGGATATAGAAAAGGCAAAGGCTCTGCTTGCAGAGGCAGGTTACCCTAATGGAGAGGGCTTCCCGACAGTCACATACAATTATCCGAACAATGAGCAGGATAAGCTGATTGCACAGGCAATTCAGGCGCAGTTAAAGTCAGCGCTCAACATAAATGTAGAGCTTAACGGTATGGAATCGCAGGTGTGCGTATCAGAGAGAAATGCAGGAAATTTCGATATGACAAGGCATAACTGGACAGCCGATTATGACGATGCAATGGACTATCTGCTTATGTGGACTTCTTCTTCGGGACTTAACGATGCCGGAATAAGCGATGCAGAGTACGACAAGCTCTGTGAAGATGCAACGGCGGAGCTTGACGAGACAAAGAGAAATGCGATTATGCATGAGGCTGAGGCGCTTCTTGTCACAGAACAGGCATACGTTGTTCCGATTGCAACAAACAAGACAATATGTCTCCTAAATCCTGAGTATACAGGATATACGTTTGACTCAAGCGGTCAGGTTATTCTCAAGTTTATCAGGGCAGAGGAGTAAAATAGTTTAAACGCTGCACAGCCGTCAAATATGCGGCTGCGCAGTATTCTTTAAAGGAGGAAATGCCATATGTTGGAAGAATTAGTAAAAGAGGGAATAAAAAATATTCCGCCGTATATTCCGGGAGATACTGCTGAGAGTGTCACAGAAAAATACGGGATTGCGCCGGAGGACATTTTGAAGCTTGCTTCTAATGAAAATCAGTTCGGACCTCCGCCTAAGGCAGTTGAGGCTATGCTTGCGGAGGTGGGAAGAGTACATATTTATCCGGATCCGTACTGCATTGAGCTCAGGAAGAAAATCGGAGTTATGAACGGTTTTGACGACAGCGGCGACAATGTCGTGATTGCAGTCGGAGCCAGCGGTATTTTGTCGCTGCTTGGAGAGGTATTTATACAGAAGGGCGACGAGGTTATCTTCTGCGAGCCGACATTCGGAGCGTACGCCGGCGCGGTTAAAAGAAATGACGGAACGCCGGTTGCTCTGCCGCTGACGGAGGATATGAAATTTGACCTTGAAGCGATGTATAATGCGATAACAGAAAAGACAAAAATGATTTGTATATGCAATCCTAATAACCCTACGGGAACTGTGGTTGACAGTGAAGAACTCAAGGCGTTTATACACAAGGTGCCTGAAAATATAATTATTGTGGTTGACGAGGCATATATTGAGCTTTCAAGCAATCCCGAGGTGAAGAGCATGGTATCGGAGATAAGCGACGACACTAATGTTGTTGTTGCGAGAACTTTCTCAAAGCTATACGGACTTGCCGGAGTGAGACTCGGATACGCGATGTGCAATAAGGAAATGCACGCTATATTGCAGAAGTGCACCAGCGTGTTTACAGGCAGCCGCGTGGCACTTGCGGGGGCTATGGCGGCGCTTGACGACGAGGAATATATTAAGAATACAAAGGCTGCAATGAAGGAGGGAAGAGAATATCTGACCGAGGAATTTTCAAAGCTTGGTTTCTTTACATATCCTTCAGAGACAAACTTCCTATATGTAAATACAGGATATGACACAGCTGCGTTTGCGGAGGCGTGCAAAAAATATGGCTTGATTATAAGGGGTAATTTCGAGTATAGTAGAATTACAGTTGGACGTATGGACCAGAATAAAAAAATGGTCGAGATTATCAAAAAGGTCATAGAGAGCAATGAAGTTCCGAGACGCGCCTGAGACGTGTAAAATATAAAAATGTATATGGCGCAGGTCCTTTCGGGCTTGCGCCTTTTTTGCCGGCTGCTGCCGCATCAAATAAAAATGGAGGAGAAAATCATGAAAATTATGTTTATGACGCTTCGCGACAGAGTGGAGCGGTTTACAGATTTTAACGCGCTTCCGAAGGATTGGGAGTATGTCTGGGCAGGATATGAAAAAAATATAGAAAAGCTTCTGGAGATGGGCGGTGATGCCGATGCAATTCTTGCCGATGCGATTGCGCCTGTTCCGGGAGATTTGATTGAGGCGATGCCAAACCTTAAAATTATTCACTCTGAGGGTGTGGGTTACGAGGGGGTTGATTTGGCTGCCGCCGACAGGAAGCATGTATACGTCTGCAACAACAGAGGCGCAAATAAGAGGGCTGTTGCCGAGCAGACGGTGATGCTCATGCTTATGGTGCTTCGGCGCGCGGCACTGGGACATCAAAAGGTGCTCGAGGGGCAGCAGATTGAGGCGAAAGCCGGCTGGAGCATGGAGGGTATACCGGAGCTTGGCAGTATGCATGTCGGAATTATAGGAATGGGAGATATAGGAATTGAGACGGCTAAGCTTCTGCATGCGTTTGGCTGTAAGGTAAGCTATAATAAAAGATACCCGCTGTCGCCGGGGCTGGAAGAGGAGTATCATGTTTCGTATCTCAGCGCCGAAAATATTTTGAAAAACTGTGACATTGTAAGTCTCCACATTCCGTCAAACAAAGACACGTTTGAATATATGGACGAGGAGAAATTTTCGATGATGAAAGAAGGCGCAATTCTTATAAATACTGCCAGAGGCGAGGTTGTAAAAAACGAGGCGCTGCTCTCGGCGCTCAGAAGCGGAAGACTTGCGGCAGCAGGGCTTGACACGCTTGCGCCTGAGCCTGTAAAGTCGGATAATCCGGTTGTCACAGCTATGAAAGAGGACGCCGGGCTTGCGGCAAAAATAACGCTTTCGCCGCATATAGGCGGGCTTACGCTGCAGACCTTTGAAAAAATATACAGTACTATATGGGGAAACTTCGCTAAGGTATGCGCGGGGGAAACTCCTGTGAATGTGGTGAATAAGCCATAGAGAAAGTGTTTAAACGGAGAGTATTTGTAATATATGCACACACATATTGAAGAAAAAACAAAAGGACACTCGCACACGCATAATCCGGAGGATATGAAAGCTATTATCAACAGGATTGCGAAGGCTGTCGGACATCTTGAATCGGTCAAGCGAATGGTTGAGGACGGAAGAGACTGCAGCGAGGTTTTGATACAGCTTGCTGCGGTGAAATCGGCGATTAACAACACCGGCAAGGAAATTTTAAAGGAGCATATAAGCCATTGTATCATAGATGCCGTCAAGAGTGGGGACGAGGCAGCGGTGGAAGAGTTAAACCATGCTATTGATCAGTTTATGAAATAGAAGACGCGCCGCCCGGCATAAAGCCGGAGTGAATAATTTTATCGGATATACTTTAAAGTGGTATCAGCCGGATAGGAGTCGGAACTTGAAAATCTTATTATATAAATGGAAGGTCTTTAATCAGCAGGATATAAAATCGGCGCTTGAGCGAGCCGGACACACAGTAGATTTTTTTCAGTCGGTGAAGTTTGAGCGTGAGAGAGAGCGGGAAATTGTAAATAAACTGGCAGAGGTATTTTCGGAATATGACTTGATTTTTTCGGTCAATTATTTTCAGGAGGTCTCAAAAGCGTGCATGGCTGCCGGCAAAAAATACATATCATGGACGGTTGACAGTCCCATGCTGACTATGTATCACAAATCTGTCTATAACCCCTGTAATTATATATTTATATTTGACAAATTCAGCTTTTGCCGGTTTAAGGCGCTTGGGCTCAAGCATGTGTATTATATGCCTCTTGCGGCGGATGCGCGAAGACTTGAAACGCTGCTTGAGACATCGGATAAAGCGGAACGCGAAAGATTTTCAGGCGAAATTTCGTTTGTCGGCGGACTGTATGACAAGAATTCCTATGACGATGTAAGAGATAAGCTCACGCCGTATCTCAGAGGATATTTTGACGCGGCGTTTCAGGCGCAGATGGATTTGTTCGGCGAAAATATTTTTGACAGGCTGCTAACGGTTGATGTTCTTGCCGAGCTCTCGGAGTGTGTGGAATTAAAGCAGGATGAAGACAGTATGTCTGATTTAAAGCTTGTTTTTACAAATACATTCTTGGGTTATAAAATGGCGCAGCTTGAGAGAATTGAGTGCTTAAACCGTCTTGCAAGGACAGCACAGGTAAACCTGTTCACAGATGACCCCGTCAACGGACGTCTGTTCGGTGTAAGGCTTCGAGGTACGGTAAGCTATCTTTATGATATGCCTAAGGTTTTTGCAAACTCCAAAATCAACATGAATTTTACAATAAGGAATATAAGAAGCGGGCTTCCTTTGAGAATCTGGGACGTGCTCGGAGCGGGCGGTTTTCTTCTCACAAATTTTCAGCCCGAAATTCTGTCGTTTTTTGAGAACGGAAAAGATTTGGTGTATTATGAAAGCCTTGACGATATGTGCAAAAAGGCGCGATATTATCTTGAACACGAGGATGAGCGCAGGCAGATAGCAAAAAGCGGTCATGAAAAGGTGAAGAAATATCACTCATACGACGCCAGAATAAAAGAGATTTTAAGGCTGGCAGAGGTGGAATAAAAAATGCGGAGGTCTGAATTTAAGACCTTCGCATTATTTTATTCTACGCAAAAGAGTTCGCAAGCGAACTCTTTGTTCCTTTCTTTATAGGAAATTCCGAGTTTTAAAGAATCAAAAGAAAACAAGAGTTTACCGAACGTATGTTAGATAAACTCT
>CALWKC010000053.1 GCA_944381165.1 uncultured Lachnospira sp.
GACGAAGATAATGCCCTTGTCAACTTAATTTGCATTAATCTTGATGATTATGCACGCAATTATGATGACAAAGCTGTCAAAAAGACATTAAGCATCCCAGCTTGGCTTAACACTGCATGCGAAAAATACGGTATTAATTATTCTAAAGTTCTAAGAGATGCATTGATTGCTAAACTTCAGGCGCGTTAATCGCCTAAACAAAAAGACCGTCAGCCATTGTATAGTGCTTGACGGTCTTTTATTTAATTTAATACCTTATCTGCTGCCCCGCGTAGATTACCGAAGCGTCCGGTATTACCTTTGTGACAGTGCCTTCGCTCACTGCCGGATATATAATGCAGCAAAGTATGTCTGTCACTGAAATCCGACTTTTGCAGCTTATCTTGCAAAAAAACAATACATCAACGGTTTATTCGTAATTTTTTTATTTTTTAATTGATTTTTTTACGGTTTTTTCATATAATTCTTTTAGAAAGCACAGAAAGAGGTGATTATTTGAGCGCTCTTGTTAACAAAGAAATTATGGCAAAAAATATCCGCAGATTAATGGAAGAGCATCATAAAGACCGCCGAGATATATGTAAAGATTTGGGGGTTAAATATACCACTTTCACAGATTGGTACAACGGAAAAACTTACCCACGAATAGATAAAATAGAAATGCTTGCCAATTATTTTGGCGTTAGCAAATCGGAATTAGTTGAGCCGGCATCAACAACATATACGCTACCAAAAATCATTCAGCATTACAACAAACTTAATGACATAGGTAAGAATGAAGCTACTAAACGTGTTAAAGAATTAACATATCTTCCCCAATATACAGACTCTGCTCTTCTTGACGCAGCTCACGCTTATTCCGGAAAGTCAGAAGAAGAAAAAAAGTTTGATGAAGATATTTTGGATAATGATGATTTATGGAAATAATTATTAAAACGGAGGTTTCAATATGAGTGATAAAGAACAATTATTGCAATTAATAGACAAAATTCCTGATTATAAAATAGGTTATGTACTTGCATACGTTCAGGGAATTACAGCTGACGAAGAAGCTGATGATGAGTTCTGTGAGAAACTTTATCAGGAATATCTCAACGACCCAGACAAAGATAAATCCTATACACTTGATGAGTGCAAAAAGGAATGGGGGCTTGAATAGTGTATAAAATAATCATCAAAAAACCTGCTAAAAAGTTCATTGATAAGCTGCCCAAAAATGAAAAGATTAGAATTGTTAAAGCAATCGAGGAACTTCCTGACGGTAAAGATATTAAATGCTTAAAAGGACACGAAGGTTTGTATCGTCTTCGTGTTGGAGATTATAGAATTATATATACCGTTGATAACGGAGAGTTTATTATTATCATAATTGATGCCGGCAATCGCGGTCAAATTTATAATAAATACTGACTCCCTATGTCGTTATCGGAGCAATTTAAAGCGTAAACTAAAAGCCGAAGGAGCAGTTCAACTGTACGAAAATGCCGTACATCTGAAAATAATTGCATCTGACGGCAAAAAACGTGTAACGGATTGTGCTGATACAGAACAACTCTTACGTATCATTCAATCCATTCCATCTAAAAAAGCTGAGCCAATTAAACAATGGCTTGCCAAAATTGGAAAAGAACGCCTTGATTAAATGGCAGACCCTGAGAAAACTCTTGACAGAGGATTATCGAACTACAAAGAAAAAGAATATTCAGATGAATGGAAGCGTGTTGGCATATCCGATTCTAAAGATTATGCTATGCTAACGAATATTTTATCAGCTACAGCTATTTCCAAAGCCAAAAATCCTTCCGATATTTCTGAAAGTAAATAGGTCATGCCGCAAATGGAACAACTGCAAGAGTATATACCCATATTTCATTAGAAGAAGAGTTTAGAGAACTGAACAAATTAGAATATTAATTTTGTTCCTTACGTGTTCCTTACCGCTCTATAATTAAACATATTTATAAAAATAAGGGACCTGCAAATCCCCGCATTTGTGCGGCTTTCTGCAAATCCCTGCAACCTTCAGATTCTTTAAATTTAAACTCTTGAGAGATACTCTCCCGTACGCGTGTCAATCTTGATTGTATCGCCCTGATTTACGAAAAGCGGTACCATAATCTTTGCGCCTGTCTCAAGAATAGCCGGCTTTGTAGCGCCTGTGGCTGTATCGCCCTTAACGCCCGGCTCTGACTCTGTAATCTGGAGCTCTACAAAAAGAGGCGGCTCGATAGCAAATACCTTTCCCTGATGAGAACAAAGCTTAACTATCTCATTCTCCTTTACGAATTTTAATGAATCGCCGACATCCTCCTTAGCGAGAGCAATCTGCTCGAACGTCTCTGTATCCATAAAGTTGTAAAGGTCTCCGTCTGAATATAAATACTGAAAGTCTTTTCTATCAATGTGAGCGAGTTCAAGCTTTTCTGTAGGTCTGAAAGTCTTCTCCACAACGCCGCCGCTCACAATATTTTTCATCTTCGTTCTAACAAAAGCAGCACCCTTTCCAGGCTTAACATGCTGGAACTCAATAATCTGCCAGATACCGTTATCCATCTGAACTGTAATACCGTTCTTAAAATCTCCTGCGCTTACCATTCTTTGGTATACCTCCTAAATTATCAATAACTTATAATATTCTATAATAAATATCAATGTTTGGCAACTGTTTTTTTGAACATGCCTGAAACAGCATGCCCATGCCCGCCAAAAAAGCACCTATGACTGCATATCGACCAGAGCTTCCATTGCATAAAGATAGCCCTTAAGACCAAGCCCTACCACCTGCCCGGTACATACAGGCGCCGTAACCGAGACGTGCCTGAACTCTTCCCGCTTGTGTACATTCGATATATGCACCTCAATCTTGGGAATTGCCTCCACTGACGCCAGCGCATCGCGCACCGCATAGCTGTAATGCGTAAATGCTCCCGGATTGATTACAATTCCGTCTACGTTTTCAAAATAAGCCTGCTGTATCCTGTCTATAACCGCGCCCTCTGAATTATTCTGAAATACCTCGACCTCAACGCCAAGCTCCTTAGCTTTATTTTCAATCATAGAGACAAGCGTCTCATAATTTTCACTTCCGTAAATTCCTTTTTCTCTTATCCCCACAAAATTAATGTTGGGACCGTTAATAACAAGCAGCTTTTTCATTTCCGACTAAAACCTCCTTTTCGGCTCCCGCCCTGTCTCACTCATAATCTTCTCATACATGCTTCTGAACGAACGCTCCTTCATTTCAGCGGCCGCAGCCTTTGAGTCCGAAGCCGAAGCTCCCGAGACTTCCGCGACCGTATCAGCTCCCGCAGAAGTGTCAACCTCCAAATCGGCGGCCTCCTCATAAAATTCACTTCTCTCGGAGATAAGCCTGTTAATCTTTTCCTCAAGACTGCCGCCTGCAAGAAGAGGTCTTGTGTTATCCTTTTCAAGCCTTTTTACAAGCTCCGCCACATCTGCCTTCAAATACACAACAGTACCAAGCCTCTTTAACAGCCGTCTGTTCTCAGCGCGGAGAGGAAGTCCGCCGCCTACCGAAATCACTCCGCCGCTCACCTTATCGTCCAGCATACGCCTTACGGTATCTGTCTCAAGCTCCCTGAAATACTCTTCTCCGTTTTCCGCAAAAATATCAGATATGCTTCGTAACTGAGAGCTCTCAATCAGCTCATCGGTATCATAAAAATTCCTGCCGTGATTTTTCGCAATCCATTTTCCGAACGACGTCTTTCCGCTTCCCATAAATCCAATTAATATAATATTGTCCAATTTATCCACAGCTTACGACACTCCTCACTCAACAATTCCCAAAGCCTGCTTCATATCGTCATAGATAAGCTGCGCGGTATCACGCGAAATCTCACAGCCGTTCCACAGCTCATACGCGGCAATTCCCTGATACAAAAGCATTTTAAGCCCGTTAAAAGCCGGCTTTCCATGCTTCTGCATAAGCTTCATAAACCTGGTTCTGGCAGGATTATAAATTATGTCAACCCCGGCTTCGGCTTTTTCATAAAAGCTTTCGTCCGTTACAGGAGCCTCATCGTCATGAGGGTGAAGCCCTACGCTGGTTGTCTGTATAACAATATAACCGCTTTCGCCGAGCTTGCCGCAATCAGTAAGCGGCTTTGCACAAGCCGTATCAGAATTAAAATAATTATTTACAGCCTCAGCTATTCCCTGCGCTCTCTCAAGCGTTCTGTTCATAATCATAATCTTAGCCGCGCCCCTCTTTGCGCACAAAAACGCGATAGCTCTCGCGGCTCCTCCTGCTCCCAGCAGCACGACGGTCTTTCCCGCGAGAGAAAGCCCGGCGTCAGACAGTTCTCTGTCCAGTCCCAGAATATCAGTATTATACCCCTTGTAGCCGCCGTCTGTGCGTACCAGAGTATTTACCGCCCCTATAGCCTCTGCAAGAGGATCAGTCTCCACAAGCGCAGCCATTACCGTCTGCTTGTGCGGAACTGTAACATTAAGCCCGAGAATGCCAAGCGCATATGCGCCTTTTACCGCCTCGCTCACTCTGTCTGAATCCACACAGAAAGTCGTATACACAAGATTATCATTTCTAATCTCCGCCAGCCGGTTATGTATAAGCGGAGATATGGAATGTGCGACCGGATTTCCGATCAGACCGCACACCCTTGTCGTTCCGTCAATCGTTTTCATTATATTTTCCTTCTTTATCTAAGCTTTTTCTGTAAAAATACAGCACAATTCGTTCCAGATACCTTTTGAGCACAATCTGTATCTCCTCGTGCCTGTCAATAGGCTTTACGAGAAAGCTCTTTATTCCGGCGCGGTTGGCTCCCCACACGTCTGTAAAAATCTGGTCTCCCACAAAAAATACGGTATCCCGGCTGCACTTCATAATTTCTACTGCCTTAATATAATTCACAGGAGACGGCTTACCAGCCTTGCTGACATATTTAGAGCCTACAATATCCGCAAGCGGCTTGACCCTGGCCTCGCTGTTATTGGAAATAATGCATGTCTCATAACCCATTTTGTGGAGAGAAGAAAACAGTTCTCTGGCCCTGTCAGTTACAGGCGCCCCGTGCTCTACAAGCGTATTGTCGACATCAAATATGATGCCGCGGAAGCCGTCACCATAAAGCTTTTCATATTCAATATCATACGCCGACTCATAATATCGGCTCGGATAAAAACACTTAAGCATTGCATTCCTCGCTGTTACTTTAAAATCTTGTTAATCTCTTCAAGAAATGTATTTACATCCTTAAATTCACGGTAGACTGATGCAAAGCGCACATATGCAACCTCATCGAGCTTTTTTAATTTATCCATTACTATCATTCCTATTTTAGTAGTCGGAATTTCCTTTTCGCCGGAATTAAAAATCTGTGTCTCAATTTCGTCAACCATCTGATTAATCTGAGAGAGCGAAACAGGCCTTTTATGGCATGAACGCACAATACCTGAAACAATCTTCTCCCTGTCATATGGTTCTCTGTTTTCATCCTTTTTAATCACGATAATGGGCATCATTTCAACTTTTTCATAGGTTGTAAAACGTTTTCCGCAGTTATCGCACTGACGCCGTCTTCTTATCGCGCTGTCGTCAGTCGGTCTGGAATCTATAACCTTTGTATTTTCTTTTCCGCAATACGGGCACTTCACAATTATTACCTCCCTATTTAGTCAAGTGTTTTTTCCTTAAAAATCAAGGATTTTTTAGTATTTACTCTCAGATGAATGAGCCAA
>CALWKC010000054.1 GCA_944381165.1 uncultured Lachnospira sp.
TCCCCTCCAAATCCTCAAAACATGTCTGACGGCCGATATATTTTGCGGTTTCCTATTTTCTGTAGGGTCCGTCCCAATCGGAAAAATCTGTCCTTTTTATACATAAATAATATTTGTCGTGTTTATTTTTATATATTACAATATAACACTCCGGCGGTCGTCCTCTCAGGACATCCTGAAACAACGTCACCCTTTCCATATATCTCGGAATAGTACGATAATATGCACAAATCTCTGCATCCTCCTCAGCCATCCAATCCTCAGGATATATTTTTTCCAGCTTAATATTATCTCTGTTTACAATATGAAATGCATTTATTACTACGGTTGCATTCATTATCTCCTCTTTCAACGCTTCATGCGCATCTCTTTTGAATGCGCGCATCATTGCATTCTGTGCCAACGATGCCCTTCTATTAGCAGCATCAAGTTTATCCCAAAGCCTGTATGCATCCCTTTCGCTGATTTGAAATTTCCCCGTATAATTGCCGTTTTGCTTATTATACTTAAATTTAATCTTCTGGCAGAAAAGCGGCAATGTAAATTCCTTTTCATACCACATCACTGTGTTTTTTATTATATAGCGCGGACTGTTAATATAGATAAACACACTGGCTGTTATCAGCAGGAGCACAGCCGCCACAGTGCATATTATTATTTTTTTCTTATTTTTCATATTCCCCTCCAAATCCTCAAAACATGTCTATTAGCTGATATATTCTGAGCCAATTTTTATCTGTCTGCGTACATATAACCCTTTCTCTGTCCCTATCGTATTGATAAAAAGACCACCCTTTTTTGCGAGCCTCATATTGCATATATATACCTTCTTCACTTGAAAAAAAACCGTTGGGTTTCTTCTCCCCCACCTCAGATTCATATATTGTATGAATATGTACCTCGCCATCACCTGCCAGGACCTTGCCTGTCACCTTTTCAGCAAACGCAGAGGCTGCGTTATTACCAATGTGATCTATGCTTCCGACATTACACTGAAGCAGCAGAAGCCTCTGCACCGGCTTGCGTTCAAGTGCCCTAATATCTTCCATGTTCAATCGCATGGAGTAACCTTTACCGGGACCATTAGATATTTCCGTCGCATTGCCATGCATGTTCATTATGAGCGCATATATGCAGTAATACTGCTGCTCACCCGTGCCGATTCCGTTCCATGCCGCTTTAAATTCATCATTTGTATTCATGGGTACTTTTACAACTTTGGATATTTTATTCTTATAATTATACGGGTTACTTATATCGTCCCTTATGGTTTCTAAATCAAGCGCGTCAATTTCAGCCTGATCTTTTCTATCTTCTATGTAATAATAGTAAACCACATTTTCATACTCATGTCCGGCTATATGAAGACAGTTTAAATATAAATCATTACATACATTACATATACGTTTTACCGAGGTATTACATGTTTCTCCTCCATATTCATTCCCCTCCCAGTGCGAACACGCTCCGCTGGGGTCGTAATAATTATTTCCGCAGATATTGCACCGTTCCCATGGTTTGCATTCTGTTCCGCCATACTCAACTCCCTCAACATGTTCGCAGTAAATCATATTTTCACCGCAGATGTTGCAATATTTTTCCTCGTATGGCTTACATTCCTCTGAATTGTATGTAATCCCCTTCTGATGAGGGCACAATTCAGCGTCATTATAATTATGACCGCATATACTGCATATCTCTATCTCGTGTACAACACATTCTATTTTTTCAAGTCCTGCATATACCTCGTTGCAATCGGCAAATAACCATATCATTGTCATCAACGCTATCGTAAGCATCAATCTGCTCAAAAAACAAATTTTTTCATCATACCCCTCATTCATGTCATTTTATAAATTTTTATTCTTGCAGGTCAGCTCCTAAATATACAGCTTTCTGTATTTTCCCCACCCTCCTGACATAAAAAAATCAGCCATACCTGCATCTAATTGTGCATAATATACATTTATTTGTATTTATGCACATACAAGTATAGCTGACTTTGTTTTTTATGTCTATTATTTTTTTATCCTCAATTTATCTCTTGGCGTTTCTCCGGCTCCTTGCCGCCCTTAAAAGATGCTTTGCAAGCACAGATGTCGTAACCGAGCCCACACCGCCCGGAACCGGCGTTGCGATGGATGCGCTGTCTGAAATGCTGTCAAAATCCACATCTCCGCAGAGATTTCCATTTTCGTCAACATTAATGCCCACATCAACCACAACAGCATCTTTTCCGACATAGTCGGCGTTAATCATCTTTGCGCAGCCTGCTGCCGCGACAATAATCTCGGCATTTCTGCAAGTCCCCGGCATATCCTTTGTGCGCGTATGACAGACTGTAACCGTCGCATTCTTTTTCATAAGCATCATAGCAACAGGCTTTCCGATTACAAGACTTCTTCCCACAACCGTCACCCGCTTGCCTGTCAGGTCAATTCCAGCAAAATCAAGCATTTCAATAACAGCCTCTGCCGTACACGGCGCAAATCCCGTCTCATCCCCGGCATACACCTTTGCCAGATTAACGGGCGAGATGCCGTCCAAATCTTTCTGTGGATTAATGCGCTGCTCCACCGCCCTTTCATCCAGATGTTCAGGCAGCGGTCTTAACAGCAGAATTCCGTCTATATCACTGTCATTGTTAATCCTGTCAAATTCCCTCTGAAATTCATCGTTGCTTACGTCCTCAGGAAACACATATGAAGTACAGCGAAATCTAACTTTATCCATTTTTTTAGTCGCACCGCGCTCATAAGAACAGTCGTCCGGTCTCTCACCCACTCGCACAATAGCAAGATGAGGCGGTCTGTCCGCATACTCTTTCGACTCCTCTGTAAGTTTTTCGTTAATTGCCTGTGCCACAGGCAGCCCCTTTAAAATCTCCATACCTTACTCTCCATCATCGTATTTTATCCATAACAGCCTCAAACACACTGTCCGCAAGCTCATTTCCCTTAATAAGCATCTGGTCCGCACGCATATTCATATCCTCTGCAACAACCATATTTTTCATCAGCTTAGTATTTATAAATACATTGAGCGACGCGCCGTTTAACGCCGCTTTCGCCATCTGTATACCTACGCCCACATCGCTTATCGCAAGATTGCTGCCTATTACCGATAATCTGTCCAGCAGCTTCATAGCCTCCAATATCTGTCCCATTAGTTCAAGCGGGGTCTCACTTGCTGCTACAAGACACCTCTCAAGGACTTCATCTCTGGCCGCCTGCTCTTCAGGCGTGTTTTTAGGAAGTCCGTACGCCTTTGACAGCGGCTCAAAAGCCTCTGCGTCCTTATCCATATATGAGGCAAGCGTATCTGTCAGAGTCTTTGCCTTTTCTATAACCTCTTCAAGCTCCTGCTGATACTGCGCGTATTTTTTCTTGCCCGTAGTCAGATTTGCAACCATAGAGCCAAGCGCCATACCGAGCGCAGCAGCATATGCGCTTGCTCCTCCTCCGCCCGGAACCGGCGCCGAGCTTGATAATGTTTCAAGAAATGTTTTCATGCTTTGTTCTGTCATCATAGTATTTTTCTCCATTCCGGAGCGTTTATCGCGACGGGGCGACGCAAATATCAAATTTGCGTCTGCCACCAAAACTATTTGTGACGCTCCGGCACAAATAGTTTTGTGAAAAATCAGCGCTTCGGCGTGATTTTTCACATTTCTCCATTCAGATTTTAATTTTTCCGGTACACACAGTAACCGCAGGTCCTTCCATAAAAACCGTGTTATTTTCTCTGTCCCAGCGTATCTTCAAATCTCCGCCGAGCAGATGCAGCACAGCCTCATCGTCACACATACCGTTAAGTACCGTGGCGACCAGCGCTGCGCACGCTCCTGTTCCGCATGCGAGCGTCTCTCCAGAGCCTCTCTCCCATACACGCATGTTAAGATTTTTACGGTCTGTCACCTGAATAAACTCCGTATTTGTCTGCTCCGGGAAAGCCGGGTGCTTCTCAAAATAGGGTCCTACCTTCTCAATATCAAACTTTTTTATATCAGTTTCTCTGTCAAGGTATACTATTGCATGGGGATTTCCCATAGAAACACATGTCACTTTATACTCAGTGCCGTTTACCTCAAGCGGTTCAGAAATAATATTTTCGCTCTCAGCAGCACCGAAAGCCGCGGCGTTGACAGGAATTTGTGATGGTGTCAGCACGGGAGCCCCCATATCAACAACTGCGGCAGCAACCTTTCCGTCGTCTCCCACTTTCAGCTTAAGCGTCTTAACCCCCGAAAGAGTATCTATCTTTAAAGTCTTTTTATCCGTGAGACCGTTGTCATACACATATTTTCCCACGCAGCGTATTCCGTTGCCGCACATTTTCCCCTGCGAGCCATCAGCATTGTACATATCCATAAAAAAATCCGCCTTTTTTGAAGGCTTTATTAAAATAAGCCCGTCCGAGCCTATCCCAAAATGCCTGTCACTGACTTTAACCGCCGTTTCCGACGGATTTTTCAAATCCTTCTCTGTACAATCAACGTAAATATAATCATTTCCCGCACCATGCATTTTTGTAAATTTCATGATAACCTCCGTTTCCGTGCCGTATTGGGCACATAAATTGAAATCTTATTTTCCAATTCGGTTTCTGTTTACGTTTACTCACCCATATAGATGCTTATAACCATTTGTGCCGATTCAACCATGGTATTTCCGCTGTCCATACTGCATTTCTGTATATATCTGAACGCCTCCGGCTCAGTCATATTATTGCGCTCCATGAGAATCGACTTTGCGTCGTCAATTATTTTCTGTTCCTGAGGACTTCTTCGCCTCGGCTGACTCCTAAGCTTCCTGCGCCGTCTGATTTGCGCCTGAAGCATCATCTCTATGGTGGAGAGTAATTCGTTTACCTTTATGGGCATTGCCGCGCACACAATATCATTATCCCGGCAATCTTCCCACAGACTTCTCGAAGCAACCAGCAGCATCTCAAAGCTCTTAGGTTTATATTCGTACAGCTCAGTATAAACCATATTGTCAGACAGCTTATAGCCGCAGATAATGATTCCATCAGAAAGGTTATCTGCCTGATTGATGACCTGCGCCCCTGTAACGCACGGAACTGCAACATCATATCCCTTCCGCACAAGAAGATTCCGGACAGCCTTCGCCTCCTCAATCTTGGGGAATGCCACAATTAATGTTGACATTAACTTTCCTCCAAATCTGAATTTAACTATCTAATCTTCAAAAACCATTGATTTTTCAAGGCTTCACGCCTGTTTTCCGTTCAAACCTTATCTGT
>CALWKC010000055.1 GCA_944381165.1 uncultured Lachnospira sp.
AGTAGCAAAGCAAAAGAAAAAGCCCGGGAACGCCCTATTTACAAGGCTTCCCAGACTTTATGCTACTATTCAAACTCAATCGTTCCCGGCGGTTTGCTCGTCAAATCATAAAATACGCGGTTGACCCCTCTGACCTCATTTATAATCCTGCTCATAACAGTCTGCAATACCGAGAACGGGATTTCGGCTGCCTCGGCAGTCATGAAGTCGACTGTGTTTACTGCTCTGAGAGCGACTGCGTAGTCGTAAGTCCTCTCGTCGCCCATTACGCCGACTGAACGCATATTGGTAAGAGCCGCAAAATACTGGCCTATGCTGCGGTCAAGACCTGCCTTTGCAATCTCCTCACGGTAAATTGCGTCAGCGTCCTGAACAATTCTAACCTTCTCGGCAGTGACCTCGCCTATAATTCTGATGCCGAGCCCCGGACCAGGGAACGGCTGACGGAATACAAGATTTTCAGGGATACCGAGCTCAAGACCCGCCTTGCGCACCTCGTCCTTAAATAAATCGCGGAGAGGCTCAATAATTTCCTTAAAATCTACATAGTCAGGAAGTCCGCCTACATTGTGATGAGACTTGATAACGGCAGACTCGCCCCCGAGACCGCTCTCAACGACATCAGGATAAATCGTACCCTGGGCAAGAAAATCAACTGCTCCGATTTTCTTTGCCTCCTCCTCGAACACACGTATGAACTCCTCGCCGATTATCTTTCTCTTCTTCTCAGGCTCCGTTACGCCGGCAAGCTTTGAGTAATATCTCTCCTGGGCGTTTACCCTGATAAAATTAAGGTCAAACTGACCGTTTGGACCAAATACACTCTCAACCTCGTCTCCCTCATTTTTGCGGAGAAGTCCGTGGTCAACGAACACACATGTGAGCTGTTTTCCTATGGCTCTTGAGAGCAGACCTGCCGCTACTGAAGAGTCAACACCGCCTGACAGCGCAAGAAGCACCTTGCCGCCGCCAACCTTTTCACGTATCTCCTTAATAGTATTTTCAACGAAAGCATCCATTTTCCATGTTCCGGCACAGCCGCATACACCGCGCACGAAATTGTAAAGCATCTTGGTGCCCTCCTGTGTGTGAAGCACCTCAGGGTGAAACTGAATAGCATACAAATTCTTTTCGGCACACTCTGCTGCCGCCACAGGACAGTCGGATGTGTGCGCTACAATTCTGAAGCCCGGCGCCGCGCAGGAAATATAGTCAAAATGGCTCATCCAACAGATTGTTTTCTCTGATACGCCGTCAAACAGAGCACTGCTCTTGTCCACAAAGACCTCGGTCTTGCCATACTCGCGCACCGGCGCCTTTTCCACCTTTCCACCGAGTACATGCTGCATAAGCTGTGCTCCGTAGCAGAGCCCGAGAACAGGGATGCCCATTTCAAACAATTCCCTCGTACATGAAGGAGCCCCCTCCTCATAACAGCTGTTAGGTCCTCCCGTGAGAATAATGCCCTTAGGCTTCATCTCTTTAATCTGTTCAAGAGGCGTCTTGTAAGAATAGATTTCACAATATACATTACATTCACGGACACGACGCGCAACCAACTGATTGTACTGTCCGCCAAAGTCTATAACAATAACCTTTTCCTGATTCATATTATCCCTTTCCTGTAGTAATCTTTATACACACATTATAATGAAGCCGACCATTTATGACAAGCTAAATCTGCTCTATATTTATTTTGCTTAGTCTGCCTGCCGCTCCCTCTCCTCGATAAACTTTACAACATACGCCCTCATATCGTCAAACTGCTTTCTTGTCGCCTCAACATCACACCCGAAATCAAGCATTTTAAATATGTAGCCCTGCTGTCTCGCTATTTTAAGGCTCACCGGATAAACCAGCTCAAAGAGAAGCGATATATGGCCTACGACATTGTCAACCGCACTCCTTCTTATACTCTTAAGCACAGTCTCGCGCCTGTAAAAGCTGTCCAGAACTTCCTTTGTGATGACACTGTTCCTTAACTCCTGCGTTGTCACGTCGTATATAATTTCCAGCGGAACATCGACATTAACCTTTAAAATATCAATCTTATCCGCATCGCGCAGAATGTTGCAGAACATCAGCTCTCGCCCGCCGAGTCCTTCTTTAATTCTGTATTTGTTGTGCTGCCTTATGGCGAGCTCCAAAAGTCCGTCGTCGGTCTGCATATATCCGCATGCAAATTTATCTATCAGACCTTCCCTGAACAATAAATCTGCTCCAAAATCCGCATGGTCCACCGACTGCGCATCGTTAAATGTCCCGTATCTTCTTATCTGCTCAAACCTTCCGATGTCGTGAAGCATACCCATCAGCCATGCTGTATCCACATCCGTCCCCGTAAGTCCAAGAGACTCGGCTATTCTCCGGCAAAGTCCCGCAACCCTGTAAGTATGGTCAATTTTTAATTTAATCTTTCCGTCCGACGGGTCATAATTTCTCACATATTCTGCAAACGCATTTAAAACCCTTCTGCGGTTGACCAGCGGCTTGTTAATGCTGTCCACAACATCAATAACACCTGTCAGATCCTCACACACCGCATAGGTGAGCTTGCGTATCTCATCATCAACCTCAATCGTGTCAGGCACATGCACGACCCGCATTCCGGCGGCAAAGCCGGCCTTAATCCCGTTTACGCTGTCCTCGACAACTATTGCGTCACAGGCTTTAACCCCGATAGCTTCTGCCGCGTGCAGGAAAATATCCGGCTCAGGCTTTCCGTTTTTGACCTCATCTCCGTATACAACCGCGTCAAGATATTTATATACCCCGATATTATTAAGCGTCCTCTCCGCGCTCTCACGTCTTGTGGAGGTAGCAACAGCACATTTAATACTGCTGCTCTTTAAATATTCAAACACTTCGCCGACTCCCTTTTTAACGGGAAGTCCCTCTGACTCACGCAAATCATACACATGCTGTGTACGGAGCTTTTTAGCCTCCAGATAGTCAGCCTTCCCCTGAAAATAATCATCAAATCTCTTTCGGCAAAGCTCAGCGGAAGCACCCTTAAAGCTGTCAATCAACTGCTTCGGCATCTCAATTCCAAGCTGTCCGGCAGCCCATTTCCACCCTTCATCTGACTGTCTTTCCGAGTCAACAAGCACGCCGTCCATATCAAAAATAATGCCTTTAATCATGTCCGTCCTTACCTTTACCTCTCCAGATATTTCTTTACATACTGTCCCGTGTAGGATTCCTTGACCTTTACTATCTGCTCCGGCGTACCCTTTGCAATCACAGTGCCGCCGCGCGCGCCGCCCTCAGGTCCCATATCGATGATATAATCTGCTGTCTTAATCACATCAAGATTATGCTCAATTACAACCACCGTGTTACCGCCCTCAGCCAGCTTGTGCAGAATGTCAACCAGCTTGTGGACGTCAGCAAAATGCAGTCCTGTCGTAGGCTCATCAAGAATATAAATTGTCTTTCCTGTGCTCCTCTTTGAAAGCTCAGTCGCCAGCTTAATCCGCTGCGCCTCTCCTCCCGAAAGCTCAGTTGACGGCTGCCCCAGCTTTACATAAGACAGACCCACGTCATTAAGAGTCTCTATTTTACGTCTTATAGACGGAACATTTTCAAAAAATTCAACGGCGTCCTCAACCGTCATATCAAGCACATCATAAATACTCTTGCCCTTATACTTAACCTCCAATGTCTCGCGGTTATAGCGCTTGCCTCCGCAGACCTCACACGGAACGTACACATCGGGCAGAAAATGCATTTCTATCTTAATAATACCGTCTCCGGAGCAGGCCTCGCATCTGCCGCCCTTTACGTTAAAGCTGAAACGTCCTTTTTTGTAGCCGCGCTCCTTTGCATCCGAAGTAGACGCAAACAAATCGCGTATCATATCGAACACGCCTGTATATGTCGCAGGGTTAGACCTCGGAGTGCGCCCGATAGGCGACTGATCTATGTCTATAACCTTGTCAAGCTGCTCCACTCCCTCTATGGAATCATGCTTTCCCGCTATGCATCTCGCCCTGTTAAGCTCCTTAGCCAGGTGTTTATACAGGATTTCGTTAATAAGCGAGCTCTTGCCTGAGCCTGAAACGCCTGTCACACAGGTGAATACGCCCAGCGGAATGTCCACGTCTATATTTTTAAGATTATTCTCCCGAGCGCCCTTAATTTTAAGCCAGCCTGTCGGTTTGCGCCTCTCTGCCGGAACAGGAATTTTAATTCTTCCGCTTAAATACGCTCCCGTAACTGATTCCTTACATTTCATAATCTGCTCGGCAGTTCCGACCGCAACAACCTCACCGCCGTTTTTTCCGGCTCCGGGTCCGATATCCACAATATAATCCGCCGCAAACATCGTGTCCTCATCGTGCTCTACGACAATCACGGAATTGCCCAAATCGCGCAGATGTTCAAGCGTTTTCAGGAGCTTATCATTGTCACGCTGGTGAAGACCGATACTCGGCTCGTCGAGAATATAGGCTACGCCTACAAGCCCCGAGCCAATCTGCGTCGCGAGACGTATTCTCTGAGCCTCTCCTCCCGAGAGCGTTCCCGTTGCCCTTGACAGCGACAGATAATCAAGTCCGACATCCATAAGAAATTGTATTCTTGCTTTAATTTCCTTCAAAATCTGCGAGCCTATCGCCATTTGCCTGTCTGAAAGCTGCATATTATGAAGGAACTCCTGCAAATCGAGAATAGACATATTTGTAATCTCGTAAATATTCTTATCAGCCACCGTCACTGCGAGCGACGTCGGCTTAAGCCTCTGTCCCTTGCAGGCGGCGCACGGTGTAATTCGCATAAACTCCTCATACTGCTGCTTTGAAAGCTCCGAGGCGGTCTCACGGTAGCGCTTTGATACATTTTTGAGCAGTCCCTCAAACACAATATCATACACTCCTTCGCCGCGCTGTCCGCGGTAGCGCACCTTTACCGAATGTCCCTTTGTTCCGTTAATAATTATATCTTTAATTTCATCGGGATAATCCTTAAACGGAGTTGACAGACTGAAATTGTACTCCTCTGCAAGCGCTTTCATAACCGCTCTCGTAAAACTTCCCTCATCCGTTACCGACTGCCAGCCCATGACGACAATGGCGCCCTCGTCAATGCTCAAACGCTCGTCAGGTATCATAAGTTCCGCGTCAAATTCCATTTTATAGCCCAGTCCGAAGCACTCCGGGCAGGCGCCGAAAGGATTGTTGAACGAAAAACTCCTCGGCTCTATCTCTTCGATGCTGATTTCGCAGTCGGGACACGCGAAGCTCTGGCTGAAATTCATGGGCTTTCCGCCAATAACGTCAACCGTCATAATACCGTCTGCCAGCTTAAGCGTTGTCTCTATAGAATCAGTAAGTCTCTTTTCAATACCCTCCCGCACCGAAAGCCTGTCAACAACAATCTCAATATTGTGTTTTTTATTTTTCTCAAGCTTAATCTCATCTGTAAGCTCATACATATCTCCGTCAACCATAACTCGGACATATCCGCTCTTTTTAGCCTGCTCAAAAAGCTTGACGTGCTCGCCCTTTCTTCCGCGCACAACAGGTGCGAGAAGCTGAATTTTCGTGCGCTCCGGCAAAGACATAATCACATCGACCATCTGGTCAACAGTCTGCTTTTTAATCTCCCTGCCGCATTTCGGACAGTGCGGAATACCGACACGCGCATACAGAAGACGGAAATAATCATATATCTCAGTCACTGTACCGACTGTTGAACGCGGGTTGCGGTTGGTGGACTTCTGGTCTATCGAAATAGCCGGGGAAAGTCCTTCTATGCTCTCAACGTCAGGCTTCTCCATCTGTCCCAGAAACTGCCTTGCATACGAAGAAAGCGATTCCATGTATCTTCTCTGCCCCTCGGCATATATAGTATCAAAGGCGAGCGAAGACTTTCCCGAGCCGGAAAGTCCTGTGAGCACAACAAGCTCATTTCTCGGAATATCCACAGAAATATTCTTCAGATTGTGCTCATTCGCCCCCTTAATTCTTATAAATTGTCTGTAATTTCCCTTTTCCATTTTATCTCCATTTCCGGAGCGTTTCACGCGACGGGGCGACGCAAATATCAGATTTGCGTCTGCCATCATGGCTTATTTGTGACGCTCCGGCACAAATAGCCGATTGAAAAATCAGCTCACCAGAGTGATTTTTCAATCTATCTCCATTCCACTCACTTCGTCTCGTATAAATATTTATTCAGCTCAATCATTCTGTCGCGAAGCTCAGCCGCCTCTTCAAAATTCAGTTCTGCGGCAGCCTTATGCATATTCTTTTCAATCTGTTTCTTTACCTTCTCGAGCTCCTTGCGGCTCATGGACTCATAATCCTTCTCAAGTGAAGATACAGCTCCTCCGGTGCCCTCGGCAGCCTTTGATATGCTGATTAAATCCCTGACAGCCTTCTGAATAGTCTGAGGCGTAATTCCATGCTCCTCGTTATACTCCTGCTGGATTTTGCGCCTTCTCTCAGTCTCGGAAATCGCTCTATCCATCGCCTCAGTTATCTTATCGGCATACATAATTACATGGCCGCTGCTGTTTCTTGCAGCCCTGCCGATTGTCTGTATAAGCGAGGTCTCGGTACGCAGAAATCCCTCCTTGTCAGCATCCAGTATAGCTACAAGAGTTATCTCCGGAATATCAAGCCCCTCTCTTAAAAGATTTATTCCTACCAGAACATCAAACGCATCCATTCTCATATCACGGATTATCTTCTGGCGCTCCAGCGTATCAATATCCGCGTGGAGATACTTGACGCGTATTCCTATTTCCTTCAGGTAATCCGTCAAATCCTCAGCCATTCTCTTTGTGAGAGTTGTCACAAGAACTTTATTGTGCTTCTCAGTCTCTTTATTTATCTCTGAAATAAGGTCGTCAATCTGCCCCTCAATAGGGCGCACAAAAATCTCAGGGTCCAAAAGACCTGTCGGACGTATAATCTGCTCCGCTCTAAGCAGCTCATGCTCCTGCTCATAGACAGACGGTGTCGCCGACACAAACAGCATCTGAGATATTTTATTTTCAAACTCGGTAAAATTAAGCGGTCTGTTATCCTTGGCGGACGGCAGACGAAAACCGTAATCCACCAAAGTTGTCTTTCTCGACTGGTCGCCCGCGTACATTCCTCTTATCTGGGGAATTGTAATATGCGACTCATCAACGATAATCAGAAAATCGTCCGGAAAATAATCCATAAGCGTATACGGCGGCACACCGGCAGGAAGTCCCGCAAGATGCCTCGAATAATTCTCAATCCCCGAACAAAAGCCTGTCTCCTGCATCATCTCTATATCAAAATTAGTGCGCTCCTCTATTCTCTGAGCCTCAAGCAGCTTGTCCTCGCTCTTAAAATACGCTATGCGCTCCTTAAGCTCCGCTTTTATACTCTCAATCGCAGCCTCCATTTTTTCCTTCTCGACTACATAGTGAGAAGCAGGGAATATCGCCACATGCTCAATGACGCTCTTGACCTCCCCCGTAAGCGAATCTATCTCTGAAATTCTGTCAACCTCGTCGCCGAAAAACTCTATTCTCACAGCGTCTCCGCTCGACGCCGCCGGATAAATCTCCACAACGTCACCCCTCACTCGGAACGTACCTCGCTTGAAATCCTGGTCTCCGCGCGTATACTGTATATCAATCAGCTTGCGTATCACATCATCCCTGTCCTTCTCCATTCCGGGACGAAGCGAAATAACCATCTGCTTATAATCTATCGGGGCACCCAATCCGTAAATACATGAAACAGACGCGACAATAATCACATCATTTCGCTCAGACAGCGCAGCCGTCGCCGAATGTCTCAGCTTATCAATCTCGTCATTGATAGAAGAATCCTTTGCAATGTAAGTATCGCTCTGAGGAACATACGCCTCAGGCTGATAGTAATCATAATAGGAGACGAAATATTCCACTGCGTTTTCCGGAAAAAACTCCTTCATTTCACTGTAAAGCTGCGCAGCCAGCGTCTTATTATGTGAAATAATAAGCGTAGGCTTCTGCACCTTCTCAATTATATTCGCCATAGTAAAAGTCTTTCCCGAGCCAGTTACACCGACAAGCGTCTCGAACTGATTGCCCTCAAGAAATCCCTCCGCCAGCTTCTCAATAGCCTGCGGCTGGTCGCCGGTAGGCTTATATTCTGAATGTAGCTTAAACTCCATACTGTAAATTCACCTCTCTGAATTCAATATCACTTTTACGCCGGAAAACTGCATACGGCTTCTGTGCACATTATACCATACACCCATATAAAAGTATAGCAAGATATGAACATTTGTTCTGAGTTTTTACAGAAACATTTTTCCACGATTGTCAAATGCATACAGTCAAAAAACAATGAAATCCGCAAGCTGACTTCCCGCATTGCGGTGCAAAGAATTTTCCCTATAAATAAAAAAGTGTCTTCGACACTTCAACCCCCTGTCCCCCATTCATGGGGGAATTAGGGGTTTCTTTTTGCTCCATT
>CALWKC010000056.1 GCA_944381165.1 uncultured Lachnospira sp.
AGATATGTAATTTATTATCAGTATCAGTAAATTTTGTATCTTCTAAAGAATTATAGTTTATTGTAAATGTCGGAGCTTCTGTATCTACTACAACACTTTCTGTTGCTGATGAACTGTTTGTCGCCTTATCTGTGCTCTCAATCGTCAGCGTGTATGCGCCCTCTTCTTTGAACTCATAGGTTGCAGTGTACTTGTTTTCTTCAGATTGTGTCCATGTTAATGTTCCGTTATGAATTTCCTTGCCGTTTTTTGTTACCGTCACCTTTGTAAAGTCTTTATCTCCGGCTATATTCGTGTCTGTAAAGTTTTTATCTGTTATGGTAATTGTTGCTGTTGTCCCGCCTTTTGCGTTAAAGTACTTTGTTTCTCCGTCAGTTGCTGTTTCACTGCTTTTTGTATTAGACACTGTCGGGGTATACTCAACTTTTATCTCCGGCGCTTTTATATCTACTACAACACTTTCTGTTACAGATGAACTGTTTGTAGCCTTATCCGTGCTCTCGACCGTCAGCATATATGCGCCGTCTTCTTTGAACTCATAGGTTGCAATATGCTCGTTAGGGTCTGATGTAGCAGTCCAAGCTTTCCAATTTAAATCTTTGTCATCAACAATCTGCCCATTTATCTTTACAGTTGTCTTGTCTGCTGTAAAGTTTGTCTCCGTTATGGTAATTGTCGCTGTCGTTCCCGCCTTAAAGTACTTTGTTACTTTATCGGTCGCAGTATCACTGTTTTCCGTATTAGACTCAGTATTGTAATAAGCTACATTTATCACAGGCTCAGTATTATCCTCAACATAATTTATATTCACACTTCCTGTGGTATTATCTTTTCCAATAGAACCAACATTGCATGTAACCGGTACATATCCTTTACCTAAATCAACGCTTAATGTATAAGAAATTCCTCTTTTTACGCCGCTGAATTCAAAATCAGCATCCGTATTTTGCACAAAACTGCCTTTTATACTTTCATCTTTGTCTTTCTGAATAAGCGTTATATTAATAATCTTTTGAACAATTTCTTTAGGCAAAACATTCTGCCCGTCCTTATCCTTCAAAGAAACCGTATAATCCTGAGTAGCCCTCGCAAGACTTATAGTTGAACTTTCCTCAACATTTCCTGAAGAAACATTGATCTGCGTTTTAGGAAAATCAAAATTTAAGTCTGTGTCCGTAATTAACAAAGTATACGTTTTGTTCTCTTCATACTTTACAATTCCACTGATAACCGCCTTTTCATCACTGACGCTGCAGTCAAGCAACGTTTCATTGTCGTCGCTATCCTCTATTTTTGCACTGACTGCCTTCGCCAAATCCTCTGCGCCCATATATCCTTCCGCGTCAGCTATCTCTGCCTTATAAGAAAAATATTTGTCATATTTTTCGCTGTCAAACACATTTGTTACATCGGCTGTATAGCCGTCAATACTGTTTCCAATTACAGTAATGCTGCTGTTCAATCTTAAAATAAAACCGTTGGTATCGGTCTTCTCATATGATAAACTCATACGTTCTGCCGTATTTATTTCATCTTCCCCAATATCAAACGAAAGCTCATATTCACCGGAAGAAGCTGCTTCAGAACTAATAGTTACTGCTTCTTTTACAGCTGTTTTATCTTCTCCGCTCAAATTTTTATAAGTCAGCGTCCAATTTCCGCTTTCATTTGCCGCGCCTGTCGGGATATTCTCAAGCGTTATATTCACTGCTTTATTACTCGTATCATCCGCAGCCAGCACTCGATTTAAACCGTTAAAGCTCAAAAACTTCCAGTCGCCCGTGTAAGTGGTGACTATTGTAATCAAAGCAAGAAATAATGCAGTCAGTCGCTTTAAATTTCTGAGCGAAAAAATATGCTTGCTGCTTTTAGTTTTTTTGAAAACATCTTTTTTAAACTTTTCCATTTTCCTTTCTCCTTTCTGTCCTTTTAAAATTTCATTAAACGTACATTATAAAAAATAAAAATCCATTCCGTGCTCTCTTACTCAATCGCCTTTATTCAACCAGTTTTATTCAATCACCTCGTTTGTGTGAGTCATTAATATCTGCCTTTCCAGCAGGAAATGAATTTCTCTGTGCTTCGGAGCCGAATTTTCTGCAAGAACAGAAGTCTCTCCCTCGCGCTCATTTTCTTCTATCACGCTTTGACTGAGAATAGAAGTTTCAGTCTCATTTAAAACAGCAGTTCCGTTTTCCTCGCTCTGCGCCGAATACAAATCAGAATTAACGCTGCTGTTTTTAACATTTAAATCTGAAGCCTGCTGTGCCGCATTTGACAATCCGCTGCTTGAATTTGCTTCAGAAATATAATTTTTCCCGGTATCATTAACTGCCTCTCTCTCTTCCTTAGGCGGTGGAGTAATTACAGCCTTCTTTTTAGGATTTCTGAGCTTACCTGTTGTATACCCTGTAGATGCGCTGCTCAGCCTGCCTGACGGAGTCATCATCTTTTCATGCCTTGCGCCTGCGGAACGCCGTTTTAACTGTCCGGTATATTCCGTATCCTCAGTCATTTGCCGAATTTCACGCTTACGGGTAATACCTGACAAATCCTGAAAAATCTTTTTTATGTTAAAAGCAAAAAACTCAACTACCGCGGCGACAAACAGAATTATGCCAAGTGCCAGAAAAATATTTTTTAATATATGAAATATCTCCATTGAGCTCATATTCTATCCTCCCTATAACATCAGCATTTTTCTAACTGAAAGTGCTGCTGAGTTTACTGTTCGCCAAATCGGCGTATCTTGAAATATCAGACTTGAGTTCGTCAGCCCTTGAATTATTCTGTATAACAACTCCCGGTGCCGCTTCCTCAATCTGCGTAATAAGCGAACTCATTTCATCTTTTGAAATACTTGCCATTTTAAAATTATCTGCATTATTATAAATAGAAGATAAAATATATCTCATTAAATACAGCTTTGTTATCGCGCTGTCAGCCTCCTGATTATAAAGCTCGTTCAAATCCTGCCAGTAGGTTGCATACGACGCGTCCGACTCTCCGTCCCGCGCAATAATTCCAAGTTCGTTATAGTAATTTCCTATCTTCACATAAATTTGAGCCGTATTATATTGAACGGAATTTGTTCCGTCCTTTAGCTTTGTAACCTTAGCAAACCATCTTGTGGCAAGCGTTGATTGTCCGACTACGTCTGCCGATGAACTGCCATAATCATACCAATACGCTATAGCAACGTCGTACGCAAACTCCGCATACCCCTTTGTGTTGGTTGCAAAAAGCTCCTCGTTGGTATTCCCGTTTGTCGCCTTTGTATTCAAAACAGCGATAAGCGTGTTAGATTCGTCGTCTGTAAACCGCCTGTCCTCATCCTTTAAGAAACTGTCAAGCATTTTGTCATATGCCTCGTCTCTCGAAGGGTCCAACTCGATAGCTCTCTTGCAGTTTTCCACAATGTCGTCCTTATTGGCTGTTTTTCCCGCCTGCTCCATATAAGAATTATATGTGTCGCTCTTTATCTGATTTTCCCTCAGACCGCACAGCATTGATGAAATCAGAAACAATACCATTAAAACAGCAGTCGCTATAAAGCTTCCGAATTTAACCTTTTGTTTATGGCGGTGCTCCTTATCGTTGTCCTCATAATGATTTAAGGCAAACATAAGCTCGCTGCACGACTGGTAACGCTCGTCAGGGTCTGTTTTCGTACACTTTAAAATTATCTCCTCAAGCCCTGAAGAAAGCGTCGGATCCCACCAGCGAATAGGTTTCATTTCATACGGCGGCTCAGCAGGGCTTCGTCCCGTAACCAGATGATACATAGTCGCGCCTAAGCAATAAATATCCGTTCTGGCGTCCGTCCTTCCTCGTCCTCCGTACTGTTCAGGCGCGGCATAGCCTCTTGTTCCCAGACATGACGTTTCCTCGACATTGTCGTTCATAAATTCCTTTGCCGTTCCGAAATCAATCAGACAAACTTCTCCGTTCGGCTGAAGCATTATATTTGCCGGCTTTAAATCTCTGTAAATAATAGGCGGTTTTCTGCTGTGGAGATACCCAAGCACATCGCATAACTGCTTCGCCCACTCGACAACATATGCCTGCGGCTGAGCGCCGCCCTCTTTTATTGCATGGCTGAGAGAATTTCCTTCTATATAATCCATTACAATAAGAAAAGAATCTTCCGCATCAATTACATCAATAATACTTGGCAGATTAGGGTGACTGAGTTTTTTAAGAATATCCGTCTCGGCAATAAGATTTTGCTTTACTACCTCTATATCCTGTTTTCCGTCTTTTCGTACTTCCTTTATCGCCCACTGTTTATTTGCCTTTTCATTCATGGCAAGGTAAACAACCGACATTCCGCCCTGACCGATTTTGTTAAGAATTTTGTATTTTCCATCTAATACTGAACCAATTTCCAGCATTGCCTTTCCTCCCCTAACATACTTTAATCAATGCGACGGAAATGTTATCTGTCTCCAGCCTGTATTTATCCAGATTTGTCAAATATACCGAATTTGCTTTCATCTGGTCTTCATTAGAAAGAACTGCAGGATTCAGATACTGATAAATTTCCTCGCGGGATATAACATGGCGAAAACCGTCCGAACACAGCATAAAAATATCGTTTCGTCTTACAGTTCCCGAAAAAAAGTCGGGTACAACTATGCTTGACGCTCCCACGCACTGAAGCAGCACGTTTCTTTGCGGGTCGGTCTTAGCCTGCTCCTCCGTCATTCTTCCCGCATCTATTTCCCTCTGTATATAACTTTGATCCTTTGTAATCTGATTTAACTGCTCGTTAATTACATACATTCTGGAATCACCGACATTTATGCAGTAATATCTGTCGTTATATAAAAGTACTCCTACAACTGTTGTTCCCAGATTAAATCTGTTATTATTTCCGTAATTTGTTATAGACTGATTTTGCTGTGATATAATATCTCTCCATTGGTCATACAATCTGTTTTCCTGAAAATCTGTTTCAAGCATTTTTTTTAAATCTGTCTGAAACCAATTTGCAAATGCTTTTATAACTGTCGCCGAGGCAAGTTCTCCTTTTGCAAGTCCTCCCATTCCGTCACACACCATCGCAAATGCAATATTTCCTACATCTGTCTTAGCAATCTGTATTAAAACCGAATCCTGATTAGTTTTTTTCTTGATACCAATATCACTGTGTGCTGTCGCTAAAAATTCCATACTTTTACTCTCCGCCCTCTTGCGCTCTTTTTAAAATCGTATATGACAGTGTGCAGGACAAAAATAATTTTCTCCTGCACACAATTTTTTATCTGAAAATAAATTCTTCATCAGCAAGTTTAATTCTGTCGTTCACGTTAAGGCGTACTTCCTGATTAGGCGCAAGCTGCTGTCCGTTAAGAAATGTGTTGTTGGTTGAATTTAAGTCAACAATAAAATATGAACCGTTGCGGTAAATTATATTTGCATGAGTTCTGCTGACCGAATTGTTGTTAGCTACACAATAATCAACTCTGTTTCTCTCTTTTCCAAGAACAAACTTTGCTTTTCTTATTGAAATATTTTCTCCTGTCTTAACTCTTACCAATGTTGCAGGAATCTGTCCTGCTCCGCCAAGTACAGATGTCTCGCCTGCTCCGTTATCCAATACAGATGTCTCGCTTCCACCCATATCCATTGGAGTAACAGGAGGTACCGGCGGAGCGATAGGCGTTGTCGGTCTTGCATTTTGCTGCTGAGGAGGCATAACTCCTGGGCCTGCAGACATATTATAAGAATTAGGTTTCCTTTTTTTACTTGATGATTTTGATTTTACAACCACTATGATTACTATAATTACAACAACCACAACGACTGCCGCAGCTATTATTATAATAAGAAGCACTGTGTTATCGGCTTCCTCCGGCTCAGTTACCGCCTCTGTAGCTGCCTGCGTTGGCGGAACTGTTACTTTTTCCTCCTCCTGCTGAGTAGGTGCCTGTGTAGCAGGCGGAACTGAAGTTCCGTTTATAGCAGAAGCTGTCTCATATGGAATACCAAATGCATCAAGAATTTTTATAACCTCATCAATCTGAATTGAGAAGAAATATGTTGCTTCTGTATTTCCCGTATTAATTCCCACAACATTTCCGTTGCTGTCTACAAGCGGACCTCCGGAATTTCCGTCTGTAAGCGTTGCTGAATGCTGTATAAAATTAACATTGTTAATAGTTGTAAGTTTAGTTACATTTCCCTGAGTAATCGTAACGTCGTTCGACGTATAGTAGCTTGTGTCCTGAACATATGTAAGCGCTGCCGGAAAACCAAGCGCGTATACGTTCTGCGTCTGATATACAGCGCTTGAAGACGCTGCGTCTTTCACAAGCTTTAAAGTAATTCTGTCATAAATAACCTCGTCCAGCTTAAGTATCGCCCAGTCAGTCTCCGCACTGTACTTGACGAGCTGCGCCGTAACGGTAACATCTCCCTTTACAACAACTTCAATTCTTGTATTAAGCTCAGTTGTGTTAAAGAACTGTTTTGCCGCGTCTTCTGTAGTGCTGTCGAGAGAAACTACATGACAGTTAGTAATTACATACTGTGCTCCGGAAGAGCCTCCGCTTCCAATAAGGAAGCCGCTGCCTCCCTGAATGAGAGAAGCCTTACCTGCCTGGTCCACATAATTCACATTGACCTCAACAACACCATTTTTTGCATCTAAAACAGCCTGTGATGCCGTATCAGCTTTTACCTCAACAGTTTCTTTTGATAATGACATTAATGAAAGCGCAAAAACAAATGCAAATGCCATTGCCGCCACTTTTCTTATAGTTCTTTTCAATTTCATCCTTTTTCTCCTCCATAAGTTATTCGGATTTTTACGACATTATAACACTCATTTATTGCATTTGCAATATAATAGTTTGCAATTACAATGTATAACATTGTTTTAAAAGTCATATAATATAGTTACACTTTTATAGAGGTGACTCTATGAATACAAAATATAGTCAAGAATTCAAAATGATTGGGTTAAATATTGCTTACTATCGTAAGCTAAAAAATTTATCCCAAATGCAGCTCGCCGAGAAAATCAATATCAGCAGAACTCATATGAGTAATATTGAGGCGCCAAATATGCCAACCTCTATTTCTTTGGAAACACTTTTTGACATTGCTGAAGCACTTGAAATTCCCCCCGCGCTGCTTCTTACTTTTCAGACAGCATACTAAACTAAGCTGGAGACAAAAATTACTTCTTAATGCTGCAAAGCGTCCAAAAATATCTTTTGAACGCTAAAGAACACCACTTTACAGCAAAGTAATTCAAAAACTTAAAAATTAAAAGTTAAAATACTAAAAATTTTTAAGACACCACAAACCAAAAACCCCGCGGCAGTTTATGAATAACTAACTGCCACGGGGCTTTTACTGTCTGCATTACACAGACCTCTCATTGACTTTTTTATTTAATTGGATTTTTCCTTCCTCTATATACTTATACGTATTGTTATCAAATTTGGTTACAAAACTCAAAAAATTTTTTCTACCATTCCCACCTTGTTATATAAAATCCTGTAAGCTCTTCTCTCGGTATCTTTCTTCCCCATGAAATCATACAGGCTTCATAATCTGCGTTGCACTCCGCCACGACAACATACTCGTCTGTCTTATCAATTATGAATACCGTATGCGAATTATTATAAATAACTGCCTGGTCTCCTATGTGAATATTGTCATAATTAAGAAATCTGACCGCAGAAGTATTTTCCCCAAATACAAAATCGCTGAGCATACTCGCAAAACCCCAGCACTGTGTACTCGTATCAACATATGGATAAGCCTCGCTTGACCGGCCGTTGTAGGTATTGCAGTACAGCTCACCGAATATGGAGTTACAGCAGGGCACATCGGTAACATTTAAATAGCTCATAGAGCCGCACCCCATGCTGTTCCAATATTTACCGTCGGGAAACATTGTCTTTAGCTCATCTATCTTACTGTAAAAATAATCAAGCCACCCTTCAGGATATTCAAATTCAGCCGTTTCCTCCGGAGCTGTATCAGGCTTCCATATTTCATCGTCAGGATCGGCATACTTTCTCCAATACTCTTCCGTGCCTTCCTCCGCCTCATCTTGGGCATTATTATTTTGAGTTTCAGCTTCATTATCAACGTAGTTAGCTTCCGAATATTCCAATGTCTCGTCCCCTGCTGTATCCTGCTCCGAAAAAAGCGTTTCCTCTTCTGCCTGTGCAGAATCTGAACTTTCTTCCGCCTGTGTACTGCCTAAAACATCCAAATCATTTTTCGCGGTTGAACTCCTAAACGCCCGGTTCTTGAATACACTCAGATAAAATATACACGCCACAAAGCACACTGCAAAACATACAGCAGCTATTTTTTATAACTTTTTGTTCTTCAAAATATATCACCTATTTAAAAATTTTCAAATACTATTTTATAATCTTACAAATTAATATACGAAGTCAACCAAAAAAAAGTTTAAAAAGTGATATATTTTTTAAGATTTTAAAAAATCACAGCGAAATCAGCCTGAATTTCAGCCCTTTAACCCGATGAGAATCTCCTCAAGAGCGCTCTGACTGCTGGTATGACATCTTATGACATCAGCATTACATCTTTGAGCCTCTGCTAGAGCACACTTTACCATTTTGTGACAAACAGTATTGGTAAACAAAACTATCAAATCAGGGCTGCCGATTTGCTCCTTGAGATTGCTCTTCATTCTTGTAAATACCTTTGCCTTACAATTATGCTTTTTACAAATATTCACATACTGCCTTTCCATTCTTTCATTTCCGCCAATAATACAAACCGACATATTTTACCCCGCTTTCACAAAAATTTTATTTACTCTGCCGCGAGCTGCTCTCCAAGTTTTTTGCATGCGGCAACAGCGTCGTCATCCGGTGCTTCGTTGCAGATAACACCCTCACCCCCTGCAATCTTTGCTCCTGAACTTTCAAGACGCGACGCCCAGTCTCTCATCCACTGACCGTCTCCCCAGCCGTATGAGCCAAACAACCCGATAATTTTTCCTGATGCAAATTTTTCAACCTCCGCTACAAAAGGCTCCATTTCAGTTTCCTCAAGCTCCTCCGCTCCCATAGCCGGGCATCCCAGCGCAAACACCTCATCATCCTTTAACTCTTCTGCGCTGATTGATGAAACCTCAACAACCTTTGCCTCTTTTCCTGCTTCCCTAATTCCCTCGCCAACGGCATTTGCCATTGCCATAGTATTACCTGACTGTGACCAGTAAACTACCTTAATTTCGCTCATATTCATCTTCCTTTCACTGATTAAATTTTTTATGTACCGCAGCATTACGCTGCGGTCACTGTACGGCCTCCGCAATATTTTTTATACTGACTCCCTGTGCCAGAAAGCGTATTATATTTTCTTTTGCCGCCTCAAAGCTTTTAAACAGCCTGAATTTTTCATCAAGATTTTCATAGACCTTCCAATATCCTGTATACAGGCTGTTTTCCCCGTTATTGTTAAGATACCCTTCAACATCCTCAACAGGATAGCCCAGAAACAGCCCCATTTCATGAGGAAACTGTCTCTTGGTTTTCATATATCTCTGGTATCTGCTGCAGAAAATTTCTATAAGCATTTCTATATCTTCATCATCAACAGGCTCACGCTTGTATCCGGCTTCCATCATAAGCGCCTTTACACGCACATCAGAAAAATATCTTCTGAGCATTTCTGCCTTATACAGCAGCAATGTTGTTTTCTTCTTTCCATGAAATAAAATTTTCCATGTTATATTCATTTCGTTAAGCAGAGGGATAAGGTAATCCAAATGTTCATCGTGCACAATAAACAGATTGGATACTTTAAGTCCGCTTATAAACGGCGCACACTGCAATGCCATCTGAACTTCTATATCACTTAAGTCCATATTCCTGATGATTTCAAATACTTCATGACTCATATCAGCCTCCTTTTGCCAGTTATGCCTCTCTTGAGTTAGACATAACTAACTATTTGTTATATTATTATATTTCTATTTTTCCGTCAATACTTTTATTGATACATTTTTTCATAACCAAAGGAGTCCGCTTACAGACTTACCGCACTTCCGTGTGGCTGCATAAGCAGTTAAACTGTATACAGCGCGGCATGTTCATTCTCAAGGATTGTTTTTTACAGGAAATGACATTGGAATTTCTTAATAAACGACAAAAAATGCCGCCTTTTCCTCGAAAAAGCGGCATTTTAGTTTAGGCTGACTCGTCTTTTATAACGCTATATTATTATCCATTTGTAAAAGACAGTCACCTCTGCTGTATTATGTATTATGTTTTATATTTATTTATTGAAAATTTTAATACTTTTCCTTCAGTGCCTTAAATGCCTTAAATGAACGCTTAATCATATCCTCGTCAACGCAGTATGATATACGCACATATCCCGGACATCCAAAATCCGTCGCAGAAACAAGAAGCAAGTCCTCTTCCTTTGCCTTCTCACAGAATTTCTCGGCATCCGGCTCAAGAGCTTTAACAAACATATAGAATGCCCCATCAGGTTTGAAACACTCATATCCTAGTTCCGTAAGACCATCATATAACAAATCCCTGTTTTTCTTATACAGATTTACATCTCCGGTCTGACCGACACATTTAGCAATTACCTTCTGAAAAAGACTTGGGGCGCACACATAACCAAGAGCTCTTCCGGCTCCGCACACCGCAGCATAAAGCTTTTTGCTCTCATAAGCCTCATCAGGAACAAGAATAAATCCAATTCTTTCTCCCGGCAGTGACAGAGATTTGCTGTAAGAATAGCATACAATAGTATCATCATAATACTTAGTCACATAAGGAACAGTCACCCCGTCATAGACAATTTCGCGATAAGGTTCGTCAGTTATAATGAAAATATGTGTTCCGAATTCCTCTGACTTCTTCTTTAAAAGCTCTGACAGCTTAATAATAGTCTGTTCTGAATATACAGCACCTGAAGGATTATTTGGAGAATTGATAATCACTGCTTTTGTGTTTTTGTTAAGCATATTTTCCAACTGACCAAAATCAATCTGAAAATGCTCGGTATCCGGAGCAACTACTCCGAATTTAGCGCCGGCAGCTTCTACAAATACTCTGTATTCCGGAAAAAACGGAGCAACCGCAATAATCTCGTCCTCGCTGCATGTTGTAAGCGCCTTAAACGCAATAGAGAGAGATGCCGCAGCTCCCATTGTCATATAAAAATTATCAGGATTAAAATGTGTTTCATATGTATTATTCAAATAATCCGATATTGCCTTTCTTGTCTCCAGATCTCCCTGAGCCGAAGTATATCCATGAAGTGATATAGAATCAAGCTTCTGTGTGAGCTCTCTTATTGTCTCGTTTACACATTCTGGTGCCGGTACGGTCGGATTACCAAGACTGAAATCATATACATTTTCCGGTCCTACAACTGCTGCTCTCATCTTTCCGTACTCAAACAGTTCTCTTATGGCAGACCTTTTGCTGCCCAATTCATACATGCTCTCTGATACAAACATCTTTATTCCTCCTGTATTCTTATTGTTTTTTATTTTATAACCAATTTCTGTAAAGGTCAATTCTTCTGTTGTTAAGCTCAGGATTTGCCTCGCGGCAGCTTCTTGTGTATGTTTTGTCAATCTCACCAACAAAATAACCTTCTTTATCAGAAATCCCTGCTGTAATTACGCCTTTTGCGTCTATTGCCATACTCCTTCCGAAAAAGCCTCTGCCATCAGGCAAATCACCAATCTGATTTACCGCAATCAGCGGAGTTACGTTCATAACAGATGCAGCCTTTAAAAGAATTTCCCATTGTTCCGAATGAGGTTTATAAAATGCAGCCGGCACACAGAAAAGGTCAACTCCGCTGCGTGACAGAGCTCTGGCAATCTCCGGAAAACGTGAATCGTAACAAATCCAGACGCCTATTCTTCCTATATCCAAATCGAATATCCCAAGCTTATCTCCTGCACTGAATTCATCAGATTCTTTTATATTAAATGCATCAAAAAGGTGTATCTTTTTATAGCTTCCAACAATCCTGCCTTCTCTGTCTATCACATAACATATGTTAAAAGGGTTTATATTTATATTTTTGTCGTCTTTACAGACACAGTCCTGCTCTGACCTGCATGCAAATGAGCCTCCGACAATATTTATATGATATTTCCTCGCAAGCGATTTAAGCCATTCTTTTATCTCTTTTTCAGATAACATATCAGAAGTTTCTGACGGCTTATAAAACTGCTCAGGAAGAATAACTAAATCAATATCCGGATAGTGTTCAAACGCCTGTTTAAGGTAACTTTCTGCCCTGTCTGGAATATTTTTTTTATTATAACTGCAATCCAGCTGTATCCCCGCTGCAATAATTTTATCTTTTTTAGAAATGTTTTTATTATTAGATTCTCTGTTTTCCGTGTAACCTTCTGACATTCGTTTCTCCGCTCCATTTTCACATCAATAGTCTTATACCAGGATAATTACGTTACAATTATATTTAAAACCCATATGTAATTGCTTCCAGCTTATCCGTTAATTCATCTCTATTTTATTTTAAAAGAGATTGCATGTAAATACCATAAAAATTGTCTGATTTAGTCGTTATATGTCATATTAATACTATATTTATATTGCCTGTAACATATTGTTACACGTGAAACAAAAGAATATATGTTCTTTAAATTATTTATGTGCTTTTTGAACTGAGTTCATTACTTATATAAAACAGCAAAAATATGATGTTAAATGTCCTCTTTTATTAGCCTTATTTTTGATGTAAATTAATCTTTTTAATTTATTGTATATAAAATAACAATTTTTGAACTGAGTTCACTCTGATATTTTAATTTATTACTGTTATCATAAACCTCTATAATTATATAACATCTTATTTGCATAATTTGTTGAAAATACTGCTATCAGAAAAATATTTAACCCCTCTCCCATAAAGATATAGATACTAAAATCAATCTTAATATGTATTTTAATCATTACTCCTGTCAGTCAATTTTAATAAAAAAAATCAAAGCACCTACATAAACCAATTTGAATTTTATAAACAAAATTGAACTCAGTTCAAAAATACTTTTATTGAAAATGATTTATTGCTGCCTTCTTCTTATTGAATGCTTTATTTTTATAATTATAAATTATCGGCTTTTTCTCTGTCTCATTTTAAAGATATTTTTTCTTGTCTATAACACAAAAATATAAGCTACTTATAAAATTATATTTGTCTACAAAAGTGAACTGAGTTCAAAATTATTGTTTACATTTACAAGTCTAAGCTTTTTGAAAATTTCTCTAAAAAGCCTTCAACAATATTTTTCCGTCATAAAAATCTATATTTCTTATATATTAATATTAAATACAACTTTGTGCCTTAAAAATATACATATAATTATAAATTATATAACTTTTTATTTTAATTGCTTGATTTTAGGAGAATAAAATGTATAATAAAATTAACAATAAATTTTTGAACTCAGTTCAAAGAAAAATACGCAAAGGAAGTACCAGAATGTCAGAAGTAATCAGTTTGATTAACGAAAAGGGGGGTGTTGGAAAATCCACCTCTGCAATTACTATTGCACAGATATTGGCAATTTCGGGTTATAAAGTACTAATAATAGATTTAGACCCACAGATGAATACAACAAAAATGTTTGGAAAAGGGGATAGTATACCCGATATAAATTACGAACATTTGTTTTGCGAGAAGCAGTTAAGAGAGTCTTCTGTTATGGAATTTGTTTCAGAAACAGATTACAAAAATATCTCTATACTTTCCGCATCAAGAGAACTCAATACCTTAATTTACAAAATATATGACAAAAGCAAGGAAGTGAATGTTGAACTTTACCTGAAGCACAACCTGAGTTTTCTAAAAAATAGCTTTGATTATATTATTATAGACAACTCACCTTTTAAATCATACCTTACAAGCTGCGCTATATGCGCAAGTGATAAAGTCATTACACCTATTTGTGTTGACAATTTTTCTTATGACGGTCTGATGTCGCTTTTAGATACGATAGAGGAACTCAATGCGAAATATTCTCTGTCTATTGAATTTGCAGGCATTTTTATGACAAGAGTCGCAGGCAGGACAACCCTCTTTAAACAAATGTTTGAAAGCTATGAAAACATGTTTGGGGACCGTTTTCTTCCTGTTTCCATTCGCAACTGCATTGCAGTGAGCGAATCCAATACAACCTTTGAGCCGCTGCTTACATATGACAAACGATGCAGCGCTGCCCAGGATTATATAGAGCTCGTAAATTATCTTGGACTAATGGATAATAAACATTTCCGAGAGCTTGCAAAATATTTGAAAGGAGAGAAGTAATGGCAAAAAAATCATTCAGTGCCGGCATGACAAAAACCGGCGTTCTTAACAATATGGGCGGAGAAAAGCTCAAAGAAATGCAGGCAAAAGCAGAGTACAATTTTCAATACATACCTAAAGAAAAAATCATTTCAAATCCAAAAAATGAAAAGTACACCCAGGACGGAATAGACGCTCTTATGGAGAGTATTCTCATAAACGGCCTGCGCCATAATCTTTCTGTTATATATGATGCAGACAATGACACATACAGGCTTGTCTCAGGTGAGCGAAGGTATCACGCTATATGCAAAATGAGCGACAAGGAATACAATACTCTGTTTCCGACCGGAATACCATGTAAGGTTGAAAAGTCAAACTTAACGGAAATTGACGAAGAAATCATGCTTATTTCTGCCAATCACGATGTCAGAGAGACCTCTATGGAAGTAAAACGCTGGGAAGTGTCGCGTCTCAAAGAACTTTATGAGGCAAAAAAACTAAAGGGTGAAATCAAAAATATCAATGCAGAAATTGCCAAGCAGCTCAATATATCGGAGCGTCAGGCAAGAAAGTACACAACAGCAGAAAAACTTATTCCGGAACTAAGCGAGCTGCTCAACGCAAACGGAATAGACTTAAATCAGGCTGACAAGTTTGGCAGACTTGATGAAGACGCACAGAAAAGCATCCTTGAAATTCTGAAAAAGAACGGCAATATTGACAACGCAGAATTTCAATCCATAAAAAAACTTTCCGAGGAGCGCGCTCAGGAGGCAAAGAAATACAAACATCAGCTCGAAGAGGCTGCCAATCAGATTAAAGAGCAGGAGCAGACGGTAAAACATCTGGAGCAGCGTATTCTTCAGCTTGAAAAAAATCCTGTTGCTTCCAAAACTAAGGAAGATTTAGAAGAGGAAATCAGATTTATTACAGAGGCCAAAAACAGAGCAGAACGGGAACGAGCAAAGCTGGAGACAAATATTGAAAAAATCAAACAGCAGCAAAAAGAAAAAGAGATGAGAAAAACTCAGATTTCCGACGCTGAATTAAAACGTATAAATTCCATTGCTAAAACTGAACAGGCTCTTTCTCTGTTAGAAAGTAATTTCGATGTGCTGAAAAACAATAAAAGCGTCATTAAAACAGACTATGATTTAAAGGTACGTGTAGAAATTTTAAAAAGCAGAATAGATGATTTATTATCAAATCTATAAAATCTTACAATAATACTTTATATCGCCATAATACACTGTAAATCGCCCAAATTTGACATTTTATTTATATTCAGGGTTTTTATTAAATAATTTATAAAAACCTTTAAATGGGCTTTTTATGAAGGCATTATTTTTTGAATGATATAATTCATTAAATATATAAAACGAAGGATTTACTGCATATCAATAAGCAAAATATATAATACAGATTATATTATTAAACAGATATTGTTAAGTCAAAAACGTGAAAGTCCGCATGACAAGCGGCTTTCATGTTTTTTTGTATGTAAATTTTCCGGAAATACAAAGTTTATTTTTTTCGTATAAAGATAATTTTTTTTCTACTTATGTAAATTTTTATCTAAAATAGGATTTTTATTTTCCTTATATGGTTGATTTATTTATGGCTCAAGTTTATTTTTTTCATGAAATGGTTGAAAACTTTCCAAATTTACATTATAAATAATTACAAAAGATAAATTTGAGTAACATAGCTTTATACTTTTTATAATTATTAATGTTCAGTAAAGTAATTTATGAAATGCTGTCCTGTGTAAAATAATAAAATCCGGCCGGGAAGCAAAAAATGAGCACAAAAAGAAGGCTGTTTGAATTAAGCAGCCGAAGAATTGGTAGAATTAACAGACGTTTGTGTTAATTGATTTTGATTTGAAGTTATTATTGTTCTCAGTAAACCGCCAAGATTAGATATATCCCGTTCCTTTAATATATAACTCCGGTATATCTGGCAGAGTGCGTCAATAACGCTGTTAAAGGAATACTGCATTGCAAGCTGGGCCATATCTTCATATTCGTAATCCCTGATTTTTATAAATTTAAAGATTATATCAGGCTGTAAATCCTTATCCGAGAAAAAGTCTGAGCAAGCCTCAGGTAAGATATTTGTGCTGTTCACAGCAATAACGGTTTCATTAAAATTACTGATAAACTCATTAAAAGCAGTTATGTACTGATTAAAGCATTCTTCTTTTTGCCTTCGGCAATTAAAGCGTTCATGAATTTCAAAGCGGACTATATTATCTTTAAATGAAATATTAAAAATGTCTTTGCTGTTTTCCACGGCGCTTCGTATTAAACAAGGCTTACAGTAGTCAGGAAGAGAGAGTTTAATCTCTTTATATGTCTTCGAGATTGCTGTAAAAGGTCCCTTAGCATTGAGATTATCTATTTCGAGAAGCTCCCTGAGATGAATACGGAGAGTCATAAGATTTTCAAGCTGAAGTATTCTCAGAAGCAGCTCTTTTGACATGACAATAAAACCTCTGCCGCCTTTATTGGCAGGGAGGTAATATTTTTCGTAGTCATTAAGACATATATTTACAGTTCTGGTACCGGTGCGTGAATAAGTAATATAGCCGTAATTGTCAAGCACATCAAAATTATTATAAACAGTTTTAATATCACAGTTTAATTCAGATGCAAGTTTTTCTGTATTGGCATCACAAATAATCCCAAATTTATCCGGATGATAAAAGTGGAGCAGAAGCAGAAGTTTAATTGCATTTGATTTGAGTCGAGGTTTGTATCCATACCTGTTTTTTTCATTGTGATATATTTTTTTATACACGGTCTGTTGGGTGAGAGTTTTTTTCGGACAGTTTTCGCAGATTTCGGACGCAGAAATATAAGCCTGAGAATCAGGCTCAAAACTTTTTATAATTGCACAGCATTTACATTCTCTGCATGCCGGAGTATCATAGTCAATGACGTTAATTGTATCTGATGCAACCTCTGTATAATTTTTCTGCAAACCAAGAGATTGTATCAAAACTGCCTTGCCTATATTAGCAAAAAGCTCCAATGTTTCCACCACCCTTCATGCAATATTTAACAATTTTTGCGGGAAAAAATCAAATCGAGTATTTTACTAGAAATTTGTCCACACTTTAATTAAATTTTGTTTTTTTTTAACTTTTTTGTCTACATTTTTGAGAGGGGTGGAGGGTTTTACTCTAAATTTATCTACATAATTTCTTTGATTTTTTTATGTAGACGAAAATCTTAGATTTTGTATTTTTTACTCTTAAAATATCTACATCTTGTTGCGGCGCTCTTTAAAGACGGAAAATTTTTTCTATAAAATGCCCTATTTAAGCCAAAAATGTAGACATTGCAGTTTTTTTTCAGGAATAAAAATGTAGAAAATGGCTATAAAAAAAATGTATTTTAAACCAAAAGAATGATTTATTACAAATATTTGCATAAAAAACAGGCTTTTTTACTCTAAAATTATCTACATATCATTTTTTTACTCCAAAATGTTCTACTTTTTATTTTGCAACGTCAAAAACTTGCCATGTTTTACTCTGAATTTGTCTACATTTTTTATAGCACTTTTTCGCCGAAGAACCAGAGTGAGAGAAATAATGCAAATATACTACGCAAAAAAACCGGAAATTATGGGATTTATGGCATTTTTTGACGGGTAATTTTAAGAAAATAACGACAAAAAAGACGAAAAACCTTGAAAAAGAGGGAAAAATAAAAAAGAGATACTTTCGAAATTAAAGTATCTCTTTTTTATAATCAAATTATGGTTTTATAAAAAATGTAGACATGGAAAGGATTAATAGCCATATGTGAGTAGAAGAAGTATTTAAAAAATTAATCGAGCTTTTCTGTGGACGGAATTGCTTTTACGTTGTCAAAATTCAAGTCCTCAATCTCAGCGGAAGAGAGAGGCAGAAAATTGATTACAAATACTCCGTTTCTCAGTTCAAAGCTTTCAATAGCAATTTTATTGTCTACAAATTCCTGTAAGCTTTCCTGAATAAGCTGCAGGTTTTTCTTTTTATTTTTAAGTTTAAAACGAACAATTTTTTGAAAATATGTATAGCTGTATTCACCCGTGAGGCTTTCCTGGTTGGCAATCTGTTCGCGTTTCAGAGCATAACAAATAATTTTGGAAAGATTGTTCTGCAAAACGTCGTAGGAAGAAGATGTAATTGAAATCAGCTTCTTCTGAATAATCGCATTGCTGAGAATTTCTCCGAACTGGGCAATGGCATAAGGGCGTTCTGCATCCTCCTTAATAGCAATATTATCAAAGAGGTTGAAATACATTTTGCTGCCTTCTTCCTCGTAAGAAAAGTTATATTCAACCAGCTTGCGGCAGGAGTTGGAAATTTTGTTTATAACATTTTTGCCGACATGATAGTCCACAACTTCCTTGCCGAGAGTATTCAGATCCACGACAACAGACTTTTCACGGGAAAATTCCTGCATATTAATATTTGAGATAAATGCATTAATCAGCTTCAAATCACTGGAATCCATTGATTTTGGAGGAGTTAGCTTTCCATTGTTTACAGTGACCTCAAGAAGCTCCTGGCCGTTCTCGTCTGTAATGATTTCTTTCAGAAGATTGTTTGACGCCGTATCCATCATAAGAGTGAATGAGGACGGAGAAAACAGCGGCTTATTGAGAAGCTGTTCCGGAAACATTCTCATATATGAATCTATATTTCCGGCAAGGTCAGTTTCAATATATTTCCATGCGCTGATTATTAAATCGTTTTTCAGCGAGTTAAATATAGAATTGTTTGTAAATGAAGACAAACCCGGAAAAGAGATAAGCAGACTGTTAGAGTCTTCCTTCCAGGCAGTTGCCTTGTCTTTATAATCCTGAATTATTTCCTCAAGCTCCATATTTCCAAACATGTTTACATATTGCTCAAGCGGAAGAGAGCGAGCCATAGTGATTATGTGGGACAAAGGATGTTTCGGGTCGTCTATGCTGATAGTTTCCACGTCATTTATGTATGATTTATACCAGCGCGCGCGTTTCTGCAAGCGTGATTTTTTGATTTTATTTATAATGGGAATTAAATCTTCACGGCTTGTCTTTCCCTCCAGATAGTCCATGAGCGTTTCATCTATAAGCTCTGTAAATGTCCGAGCAGGAAACTTGAACAGTTCGTGTTTCATTTTAAAAAAATCAGCGATAGCAGGGTCAATGTGCCTCGCCAATTCTTCTATAAATTGTCTTGAATATTGTTCCATATCTACCTCACCTTTGTAAATAACAAAAACTATGCAAAATATTATAGTAAAAATAGAAAGTAAATGCAAATGGAAGTTGCATACAGGAAGCCTTTCTTAATTATTTTAAGTTGTTTTGAAGAAGTGTGGAGGAGGGTTTTTTGGTTGAAATATAGACATATGTCGTCAAAAAGAATATAATAACGTCATCAGCTAAAACTAAGTCAGATTAAAGTCATCTGGAAATCAAGGATAATCAAAAATGAACAGTATTAGAAACCAAAACAAGACTGTCGGCAGCCAAACAGGCAGTGAGATTAGTGAAAATGATGAATTCCTGTATTCAATTTGGAATTTTTTTGCAGCAAATCTTTCAGAACGTACAAGAAAAAACTATTATAATATTGTAAAGAACTATATAAAAACAGTAGGACATACGCCTATGAAGCTTTCTGAAAAGGACGCCGAAACGTATTTTAACGATTTAACTAACCGGTTAAATTCTGGACGTTTGTCGTATTCAACCGCGCTTATGCGTATGTCGGTTATGCGTGGTCTGTGTGACTACATAAAACTCAAAAATAACAGAGAGGGAAAAAGCTACACAAACTACTTTAAAGATTACATTCTTCCCGATACCGACAAAACCATAACAGAAGAAAAACTACCGAAAGAATCAGAGCTTGCGGCAGTATTAGAGCTTGCAGCTGAATACAACGATGACACAGCATATCTTATTTTTTCGCTTGTATTAAAATGCGGCTTGACATCAAGCGAAGTTTGCAGTCTGAAAACAGAATATCTGCTGTATGATACGGACGAATGTCTCTTCATACATTTTCCTGAGAAAAAAAGGATTTCCCGGATAATCAAACTGCCATCGGATATAACGCAGCTTCTGCTGAAATATATCAGCGCGCACAGGATAAGCACCGGCAGCATTTTTTATAATAAGCGCGGCACACCTCTGAAGATGCGTGACGCTGAACGTCTTTTAAAAAAATATGTTAATATGGGAATATCGGAGAACAGAGTTTCTTCCGGTTTTACACTTCAGGATATGCGTCATGCAGCCTTTAAATATATGCTCCTGGGAGGCGCTGACGAAGCAGCCGTTGCCGGATACGCGGGAATTACAACGAAATGGATGTCAAGATACCGTCAGATTGTAAACGAAAGGACAAGGCAGAGTGCTGCGGATTTCAGCACACTTACAATAAAGCCTTCTGTTTACGATGGCTGCGGTATAACCGATAAGTAGAGCAGCAATGCACTTTCTGTTTTTCAAGTGTCACTTGTAAACAGCAGCTTAATATGATATAAACAATCTGTATTACTATAAGACTTAAAATTTGCGAGGTAGCAATGAGTATTTTAAATGTAGAACATCTCTCACACGGTTTCGGCGACAGGGCAATTTTTACCGATGTCTCATTCCGCCTGTTAAAGGGCGAACACATCGGTCTGATTGGTGCAAACGGCGAGGGAAAATCCACCTTTATGAATATAATTACAGGCAGGCTTATGCCCGACGAGGGGAAAGTAGAATGGGCAAGGAATGTGCGGGTAGGGTATCTTGACCAACACGCCGCTCTTACAGCCGGAATGACAATTGGCTCGGTTCTGGCGTCAGCATTCGATTTTTTGTATGAGCAGGAAACACGTATGAATGAAATATGCGCAATGCTCGGTGATGCAGACGAATCGGAAATGGAAAGACTTATGGAAGAGCTTGGAATTATACAGGACATGCTCACAATGCATGATTTTTATATGATTGATTCCAAAGTCGAGGAGGTTGCAAGAGCTTTAGGATTGCTTGAGCTTGGTCTTGAAAGGGACGTCACTGAACTGAGCGGCGGTCAGAGAACAAAGGTACTTTTGGGGAAGCTTCTGCTTGAAAAGCCCGATATTCTTCTTTTAGATGAGCCCACAAACTATCTCGACGCGGAGCATATTGAATGGCTGAAAAGATACCTTAATGATTATGAAAATGCTTTTATTCTGATTTCACATGATATACCGTTTTTAAACAGCGTTATAAATCTGATTTATCATATGGATAACCGACAGCTCACACGCTATGTCGGCGACTATAACAAATTTCAGGAAGTCTACGCAATGAAACAGGCTCAGCTTGAAGCGGCATACAACAGGCAGCAAAAAGAAATTGCCGATTTAAAAGATTTTGTCGCAAGAAATAAAGCGCGTGTTGCCACAAGAAATATGGCTATGTCAAGACAGAAAAAGCTTGACAACATGGAAATGATTGAGCTTGCAGCGGCAAAACCAAAACCTGAATTTCACTTTAAACAGGCGCGCACTCCCGGAAGATATATTTTTACGACACAAAATCTTGTCATAGGCTATGACAAGCCTCTCAGCATTCCTCTCAACCTGTCAATGGAACGCGGAAACAAAATTGCTCTCATAGGCGCAAACGGAATAGGAAAATCAACTCTTTTAAAAAGTATCTTAGGAATCATAAAGCCTGTTTCCGGAAGCGTGGAGCTGGGCGATTATCTCGAAACGGGATATTTTGAACAGGAAACGCCTCCTGATATTTCTACTACATGTCTTGAAGAAATATGGCAGGAATTTCCGTCATACACACAGTATGAGGTACGCTCGGCTCTTGCAAAATGCGGACTCACAACAAAACATATAGAAAGCCAAATAAGAGTATTAAGCGGCGGCGAACAGGCAAAGGTCCGACTGTGTAAGCTGATAAACCGGGAGAGCAACGTGCTTGTACTCGATGAGCCGACAAATCATCTTGATGTTGACGCGAAGGACGAGTTAAAACGTGCTTTAAAGGAATATAAGGGCAGTATTTTAATGGTATGCCACGAGCCTGAATTTTATCAGGATTGGGCAACCGACGTATGGGACTGCAGCAAATGGACTACGCTGTCCGTTTAGCAGGCGTTTAAATATAAGCAGCCTATCGGAATGGAGATTATTTATGGAAGAAAAAACTAACGTGATGCGTATACTCGAACAGAAAAAAATCAAATATACTCCGCACAGCTATGTGAACACTGATGCAGTCAGCGGAGTTGAAGTCGCAGCGGCATTGAACGAGCCGCCCGAGAGGGTGTTTAAAACACTTGTGACTGTCGCCAAATCCGGCAAAAATTATGTGTTTGTCATTCCTGTCGCCGAGGAACTCGATTTAAAAAAAGCAGCGAAGGCTGTCGGAGAAAAATCAATAGATATGCTTAAATCAAAAGAGCTTCTTCCTTTGACAGGCTACGTTCACGGCGGCTGCTCACCGATAGGAATGAAAAAATTTTTTCCTACCACAATTCAAAAGGAAGCCGAAAATTACGATACCATTATTTTCAGCGCCGGCAAGATAGGCTATCAGGTAGAGCTGCCGCTAAGCTCTCTGTCTAAGGTTATACGCTTTCAGACCGCTGATGTTATTGTGTAAGTTATTTAAAAAAGGAGTCCCTGATGAATAAGATTGAGACGATGACGCAGCGCACGCCGCACTATTACAAGTCTTTCAAGTGTATCTCTTCCGAATGCCGGGATAACTGCTGTGAAGGCGGCTGGCAGATAGATATTGACGATGAAACGCTTGATTATTACAGAACACTCCCCGGCACTCTCGGGAAAAGCCTTCGCGAAAATATTGATTTTTCCACCGGCTGTTTTAAGCTTAAAGACGGAAGATGTCCGTTTCTTGATAAAAATAATCTGTGTATCATATGTCAGGAGATTGGCTTTGAACATATCGGCGTTGTGTGCGACCAGTTTCCGAGATATACAGAATACTACGGCAGTGTTAAGGAACGAGGAATAGGTCTGGCATGCGAAGAGGCTGCCAGAATTATAATTTCCGACCGTAAGCCTTTCACATATGACGAAAGCCCAATAGCTGAAGAGCCCTTCTCAGATGATGAATACGATTCACGTCTTGCAGAAGAGCTGTTTAAACTGAGAAACCTTTTTATGGACCTTATCGAAAGTCCCTGCTATACCTTTGCCGAAAAAATTACAGCTATGCTTTTCGCAGCAAACAACATTCAGAAAGCAATTAATGAAAATAATTATGAGGATATAGAAAAAACCTGTCATGAATTTCAGGCTCAATTTATAAATAAACATAATTATATATATGAATGTACGCCCGAAAACAGAGAATTTGACACCGAGAGCGGTATGACAAGAATATGGTATGCTTATCTTGGGATGGAAACTCTTGGAGAAGAGTGGGAGGAAATTTCAAAGCAGATAATGGATAAACTTCACCCCGAAGAACGCCTTACAGATGAAAGTTCACACGCAAACAACACATGTTCAGTTTTTTACACTGATTTAATAAATAAATTTTCAGAGTACACGTCAAACAATTATAAAGATGATTTGAGTGAATATCAAAATCTGCTTAAATATTATATTTTCAGATACATGATGAAAGCGTCATACGACCATGATTTATTCGGAAAAATACAGCTTGCGTCAGCCAATATGCTGATTTTACGCGATATGGAAATGGCATATTTCATCAACAGCAATTTTCAGTATACACTAAGCGACAGAATGAATATTATACATATATTTTCAAGAGAGGTCGAATACTCAGAAGATAATATAAATTCATTATATGAAGAATTTATTTTTGATGAAATATTTAGTGCTGAAAATCTGGCACAGATATTTCGTGCTGTTTTTAAAATCACTTGACAAATTTAAATTCGGGCATATAATAGTGTTAATTTAATACAATAAAATAAACCGTTGAAGTGGAGATAAAAGTAAAAGATGTGCTCACAGAGAGCCGGGGGTGCTGGAAACCCGGCAGTAACAGTTTACTAAATGGACCACGGAGGGCGCAGTCAACAGAAGTTTATGAAATGCAGCTGTTAATTTCATATATTTCCCAGTATTCTGCGACGTAAGACATACGTTAGTTGTCAGAGATATGTTAGTATCTTATTAAGTGTGTAAGCAATTACAAATCAAGGTGGCACCGCGGTGTATTCAGATAACCGTCCTTGACCGATAAATGACAATATGTCTATCGGTCAGGGACTTTTTTTGTGCTTACATTACAGTTTGTTTTAAAAAGAAGTGGAGGTAAAGTATGATTAAAGAAGCAATCAGTTTATTAGTTCAGCGCAGGGATTTAACCTCAGAAATGATGTCGGAGGTTATGGAAGAGATTATGACAAATCAGGCTACTGATGCACAGAAGGCGTCTTTTTTGACAGCACTGGCAATGAAGGGCGAGACAATCAGCGAGATAACTGCCGCAGCAAAGGTTATGCGTTCTCACTGTGAAAGATTTTTGAACGATATGGACGTTCTTGAAATTGTCGGAACAGGCGGCGACGGCTCCAATACATTTAATATTTCAACATTGTCCGCTATTGTGGCATCATCAGCCGGAATTCCTGTGGCAAAGCATGGAAACCGCGCAGCCTCCAGCAAGTGCGGAACTGCTGACTGCCTTGAGGCTCTGGGCGTTAAAATCGACATTGCTCCTGCCTTAAGCGCGCAGCTTCTAAAAGAAATTAATATTTGCTTTCTTTTTGCCCAGAAATATCACACCGCGATGCGTTTTGTGGGAAATGTCCGCAAGGAAATGGGAATAAGAACTCTGTTTAATATTCTCGGGCCGCTTGCAAATCCAGCCGGTGCAACTATGCAGCTTTTGGGAGTGTACAGTGAAGAGCTTGTTGAGCCGCTTGCTCATGTTCTCCATAATCTGGGAGTAAAGCGGGCAATGGTTGTCTACGGAACTGACTCCATAGATGAAATCTCTATGAGCGCGCCTACAAAAGTATGTGAATTTAAAAACGACATTTTTAAGACATACGAAATTACTCCTGAACAGTTTGGTTTAACACGCTGCAAAAAAGAAGACCTTGTTGGCGGCAATCCCGATGAAAATGCGGCAATTACCCGCGATATACTGTCAGGAAAGCCAGGTCCTAAAATGGACGCTGTCCTTTTAAATTCCGGCGCAGCCATATATCTCGTCTCTGACAACATTACAATGCAGGAGGCTATACAAAAAGCCAGAGAAATTATCACAAGCGGAGCCGCAGCAAAACAGCTTGAAACTTTTATCGAAAAGAGCAATTCCTGACTGATATTTTATAAGAGTATGGCACAAATTATCTGTGCCATACTCCTGAATTTTATATAAATTTCTACGCTGTTCTTTTCCACATATAGCAGGTAATATAAGGCTGCAAATTTGTATGCGCCTGTCCACCGCCTGCATCTCTTGACGGTATTGATTCACCGAAGGTTGTCGCTATTTCACCGCCTCCTTCAATCCATAAATCTGTCTCTCCGTTTTCTTTTATACCGGATGTAGAATTAAAAACTCCAATAGTATGGTTATGCGAAGGCATTTGATTGGCAGTTAATGTTACGGAACTATAACCGCCCGTTTTTTCAACGGTATTAAAATTACTGTCAGAAGTATTTACGCCGACCGGAACCCGTCCGTTTCCCCATGCCGTCCATGTTCCAAAGCCAAATATAGTTCTTGGATTAGTTGAATTAACTGACATATATATACACCCCACCGGATATATCTTTTTCATAACTTCTATAGCTCCTGTTGAAGATAGACTTGTAGCCGCTCCACCAGCAGAACTAGAGCCGGCATAATTATGCGTATGACTGCTCGCCGCTTTAGTGTTTAAAGCATTTGTGATAGCCTTTTGAGTCATAGTACCGTCTGTTAATGAGCCTGCTTGAGTATACAGTTTTGTAATTCCTGAAACGGTCGCAGTTCCGGTTGAATAAATTGTATTGCTGTCAGTCACACTTGTTTTACTTCCGTCACTCCCTGCTAATGTAATTGTTGACCCGGACTTTGTAAGCGTATATGTTGTATTTATTTCTGCATCTGTTCCCGGCGTATACCCGAGCGCATTAATAACATTCTGCTTTGTCAAACTAATGGTACCTGAATTGTTTGTGATATTTGAGCCTGTTTTAACTCCGCCCAAAACAGTTGATGACGCCGTTGGAAGTGTATATGCAGCAGGCAGTGTAACCGTTTCTGTGTCAACTCCCGTTATATGTCCCTTTGTGTCCCTTGCAACAGACTTTACAGCAGTGAACTTTCCGCCGTGCGCAGGTGCAGCGGAAGATGTCGTATTAGTAGCTGCAACATCCTTATGCGTGATTGTCACAACACTTCCGGTCTGACTTGCCTGAATGTAGGCATCCCCGCTCTTGACACCTGTTATTGCTCCGTTTATGTTTGTCTGTGCGACACACCAGTCAGAATTTGCATTTCCTGAGCCGTTCCTGTCAACTAACGCTATTATTAAATCGCCTATTTCACATACCTGACCCGCATATGTTCCTGCGCCTGTAACACGATATGTCCAACCGGTTCTATATGTGGTCGGCAGGGCAGTAACAGTACCGTTTGTACCTATTGTGCCTTTTATAATCATCGCATCACTTGCCGCAATTCCGCTGCTTACAGCAGTCTGCACAAATGCTGTAGTCGCAATCTGTGTTGAATTTGTTCCGGCTGCTGCGGTAGGAGCTTTAGGCGTGCCTGTAAAAGCAGGATTTGCAATATTAGCTTTTGTGTTTTCTGCCGTTTTAGCTCGTGTTATTTCATTATTTAGCGCTGTTTCAACCGACATTGTTTTATCATAGACAACCTTTACGCTGTTTGGCGTGGCGGCAGTAGTAGTAGAAGTGCTTACTACGCTGTTTGTTAATTGAACTATTCCCTTAGAAGCAGTGCTCGCATCGTATAATTCTGAAATCGGAACTTTTGCATTAGAATCAAGCCCTGCAACGCCACCCGCAACATCTTTATCTTCAGTAAGCACAAAATGATGAGTGTCAAGTTTGTTCTGTAAATCATTTGCCTTGTTATTGGCGTTTTCCGCAGCTTTATTTGCATTGCTGACAGCCGCAGAAGTATCCGTCTGACGTTTATTTTCCTGTGTCTGTCTCGTTGTTTCATTAGACTGGCGTACAGTTTCATTAGTTTTTCTTCTATTTTCATTATTGATACGCTCCGTCTCTGCGGATTTGCGGCTGTTTTCGGCATTAACACGAGCTGTCTCGGCTGTTTTGCGCTCGTTTTCATTTTCTGTCAATTCTTTGTCCAATGCTTCAACCTTTTTATTATTATAATCAATCTGGGAAAGCGCATTTGATAAAGCATTAAATTCATAAGACGACTCTATTTGAGCGTGATTTAACGCCGTGGGCGCGATATTTACGTAAAAACTCATTACCGAAATAACAGGTGCATGTATTTCATAAATATCTTCAATATCTGTAGGTTTTTCTTCTGATGTAAACACCTTTTCAAGAAGCATTATGTCAGCCTCAGCTTTACCCTGAACCGAAAGCATTTGCTCAGTCAGTTCTACCAGAATATTTCCCTCGTCCGTTATTTCACATTCATTAAAACAGCCCAAGCCGTCCGGTTTTCTGTATCTTATATAAGCACTCATTGTGTTTTTATCAGCCGGAAAGGCTTTTCCGTTTTCAGTGCACGATATTTCTATATATCTTGACTGATTATCATATTGCTTGGCTGGTACCGAAACAATATTTTTATTATAAAAATCCAAAGTGATTTTCATTTTTGTAAATTCACTCATCAACCTAACTCCTTTCAAAATATTAAACCGCTGCCTTGATAAATTAAGACAGCGGTTAAATTATAAAATTATTTTAAATTTCTTATTGTTCTGTTTTTTGTTCCAGTTTTTTTATTCTTTTATTCTGAGACTGAACAGTTGCTATTAAATCTGCAATTAATTCATCGTAACGCAAAGCACAATAACTATTTGTAACAATATTATTCTCGTCAATATCCTCAACATCGCAGTATAATCCCCAATCCTCATCACCCATTTTATCTTTTACATCTTGAGCGATTAAGCCGTGATGATAACGGTCAGAAGTACCATTGAGCAATTTATACTTTGTTGGGGTTAAAGAATAAATAAAGTCAGATGCTTTATCTTTATCCAAAACCTCAATATTTTTCTTCAGATTAATATCTGATACCTGTACAGTACCATCATTTGTATATAAAGTGCCGGTAAATTTACCATTTCCGTTCCAGTCAAAATAAATGGAAACATCATTTGAACTATTTTGCATAACAAATTCTGTATCAGTAAACCAGCTCTTGATTATTCCATTTTTATTTTTTGTTTGGTAACGATCAAATAAAGTATACATTTTATTGTCAGCAGTTTTAATGATAGAGCCTCTTGTAGAGCCTTCTTTTCTATTTCCAAACCATATTCCCTCTGACTGGGCCAGAAAATAATTATCGTTTGTTAAATTATGAGCATAATACTCAATGCCATTTGTTACTGTCTGATATTTGTCTCCTGATGTTCCCCATGTTTCCATTGTTATATAAGAGCCTGTATCTTTTCCCGATGAGTCTATAACAACTTTATTTTTTGAATACATACGTCCGTCTGCCGTGACATACCAGTTACCGTAATATGCGCCGTCTCTTTTTTCCTGTGCCGAAAAAACCCATGTGTCTGCGGATTTAGCTGTTTGAATATAAGACCTGTATGCATCATAATCGCTGTATAATGAATTGCTTGTAATATTCCAGCCTCCTATTGTCCCTCCGGTAGCTTCGATATTTTTAACATGAACTCCTCCTGCATAATCAACTATAAAAGGAGCACTATATCTATTATCATAAGAAGCACCAGCCCAAATGGCAGGATTAAAAGGTGCATCTGGATCATCCTCCAACATAGTTAAACCTACACAATATTGATTTCCAAAACTTGCTGTTGCCGACAAATAGGTTGCACTTATCTCAAATCCCCCAATCGTACCGCTTGTGGCATTTATCTTTCCCGAAATATCCGCATTCTGACATACAAAATTTCCGTCCTCGTCCATAGAAGAGTATAAAGCTTCCCAGACTATCTTGTCGGCTTTTAACCTTATTTCCTCTATTCCGTCAATGTCAGCCATTTCGGGAGAAGTAGATGTAGACCAGTCTATATCGACTCCCTTTATAGTCATTTTATTAGTATCGGAATTAAATATAATCTTTCCTCCGCCCAAAGCGAAATTACCGTTATTTAAATCGAGAAATGTTCCGCTTACAGTATTTCCGGCACTGTCTGACGAGTAGTTGGCAGAGTATATGTTTCCGGCAACAATCTCACCCGAAATAACTGTCTGAGCGTTTACTCCATATACCTCGCGCTCTGTGCCGTTTAGTGTGAATTTTTGTTTGCCGACAGCCAGTTTTGTAGTTTTCCAGTTATCATCAGTAAAAACTAAATCTGAGCCGTTAAGCCTTACCTGCTCATCACTGTATACATCATTTACATCATCATAATTTCTGCCGAGCAGACCGTGCTCATCAACAACAACAGTAGAGTTTGTATTGAAAATATTATATTGTGCAGAGTCTAACCCCTCTTTTTGCAGTCGCTCAAACGAGTAATTTGCTTTCTCTCCCTTATCCGCCTGCTTTTTTACGGACGAATACGATGTTGCCATAGAATTTACCTGCTTTACGGTATTTCTCATCTGTCTGTCAAGAATACTCCCGGATTTTATTACATCTGAAAAAGTCACACCGAGCTGCGTCAGATTATCATAGTCCATCTGTATATCCGTAAGCCTCATCTTATACAATTTTCCGTCGATTTTACATCTGATGAAATTTCCGAGTGTAAAATCATCAAGTATCGGCTCAAATACACAATTATTATTTTCATCTGTAATCAATAATAAATTTGTCAAAGCAGAAGTTATAGAATATTGTTTTTCTCCTGATTTAACCAGTTCGCTTTTTGCCTTTTCAATCAACTGCTTACATGAGGAAATCAGTTCGGCGTTGGATAATCCGTCTGATATATAGTTTTCGTTAGAATAACTGTCCTCTCTTATATAGGATAAAAATAACTGCCATAAATCCGGGCCCATATATTTTTCAAAATTTAAAGTATTCTGGACTGAAACAAACAGCTTTTGTAAACTTTCCTGAACTGAAATAACCGTATCTACCTCTTTATTTCTTACGGATAATTCTGACTGAATTGCGTTTAATTTATTATAGTAAGGGGTGTAATAAATATCGTATAATTCTGAATTTCCGCTTGATATTCCTTGTTCTGTTAAAACATTTAAAACGGTCCGGTAGGCGGACTCAAAAGATGTTAATCTTGCAGCGCAGTATTTTTTGAGTTCTGATTTAAAGTCTGACAATTCCTCCAGCTCAAATATATTATTAATATCCGTATCGTTAAATTTTGACATAGTTCTGTCAATGCACTGTGAAATATATTTTTTATAATCATCATTAATTGTGACAGTTACAAACTCAGTATTTTCAGCAATATCTTCATCAGATGAGTAGCTTGTAAGCTTAAATTTTCCTTTCCATTGCTGGGAAACTAATGACGATTCTGTAATTTCTATCTTATACAAACTTGTATTTATAAGCGACTTCGCCATTGCAAGAACAGCATTGTCGGCAGTATAAGAAGATACTGTGCTTACATCTGTTACAGCAACAGGTGACAGATTTTCTGTCGTCAATAACGCCAACTGTTCATTTGCCGTAGTGTCGGCAATATCCCAAGTAGGCATCATCTTGCTCTTCAGATATAACTCTGCGTCAATAGCGTCATAATATGCCGATGTGAGATTTGAATATCCGGTATAAGATGATTTAAGGAGCGCAAAATTTGTCGCCGGATATAACGCTTTAATATTTGTAATAATGGAATTATAGGATGATATATCACCGTCTAAAGATAATATTTTTGTATTTACATATTCATCATAAAGTGAGTCATACGCATTAATTTTTTCAATCATTTCCTTCGGCATATCTGCTTTTGTATCTTCGTTAAAATAATAAATCCTGTTGCTTCCGTTTGGATTTATATTCTTTATGGTTGCATTAACCATATCGTCTCCGCCGGTTACATTGAAACAATTTTTTACAGAATCCGTATCAACGCTTAGATTGACAGAATTGCCAAGATTATTTTTATCTATAAGAATTGTGGTATCATTTCCGTATGGATAATGAACTGCTGTGCTTTTGCATTCAGGACAGGTTATAAAATCACTGTCATCACGGTAACCGCAATCCAAACACGTTGTTTTCATGTCATAAACATAAATACCGCGCTCATTTGTGTCAAATAAAAATAAACAGCCTATTTCTTCGGCAACAGTACCTGTTAAAAAATCATATACACTTTCACCGTCAACACTGAATGAGCGCTGTATATTATTAAGCGTCTCGTCAACATGTTTGACAGTATAATCACCGCATTTATCACCCAGAACTCTGTGAAGCAAAGAATTTTCCGTATTATTTACATTGTAAAACACGGTAGGCGCTTTATAATCCTCCCTTGCAATATCGTCCTCTGTATTAATCTCAGCCGTTATAGTTCTCTGACTTAATTCGGCCTCACACAAAGAAGTGGCAGTGATTATTTTTTTTGCAGTCTTTTCACTGTCGTCAACCTGTACGGTAATCTGAAACCATTCATCATACTCCTTGACCCAAACCAGTTTGAAATTGACTATGCTGTCCCAGAGTCTGCAAATTTTTCCGTCACATTCCTTATATACTGTAAAGGATAATTCATCAGCACCGTTAAATTGCGGATGATAACTGAACGAAAAAATATTATCTATCTCGCCGAGCTTTGATTTTGCACGATTACCTAATACAATGTGATTAGGTCTTACCTGCTTTAATTTATTTAAACGCAGCAGTTCTCTGATGTTTATTTTATTCACATTACACACCGACCTTTCTGACAGGACTGTATTTAACGGTTATATTTATATTGAGAGTGGAGGAGTATATGTTTAACCTGTTCTCATACGTGCTGATAATTTTCATATAATTATAATTAAAATCATTACACAAATCATGTGTATTAGCCGAAGACGTAATTACTCTGTTCTTACTGTCAATTTTAATAACTTCATTTTTTGTGCAGTTTTTAATTTCAAAAATTTCATTATCCATAGTATTGGTTATTTTTAAATCTCCGTCTGATAAACATGTAATCTCAATATTAGGATATATGTCGCCGGTTTCGTCAGAGCAGTTATATATAGTAAAACTATTTACATTGCTGTACTCAACCGTATTTTCATCCATGAAGCCGTACGGATAATCACTTGTAAATGTAAGCTCAATTCCATAGATTACTCCGTTTATTTTTACTGCCTGTATGTTAAAACTTCCCCAATAGTAAATATTTTCATATGTATCTTCTTTAACTTTGAATTTATGGCTTTCTTTTCTGTTAAGCCATCTGTTTATTTTACTGTACTCTTCAGCACTTACAGGCAGAGGATTACCATAAGAGTCAACTTTACAAGCCTGAAAAGTAAATGTCGGAGTGGAAGAGTAAGCGGGATTAATTAACACGCACTCATCTGTTCCGACAACATTTGTTCTCTCTGTCGAGAGCTGTGAGCCAAAATCTATTGTCTCAACTCCGCCGCCCGAATCAAATTTGCATGGCATTAACATATAATCGCTTCCAAGTTCTTCAGCGTACTGAAAATCTGTAATCATTGTTTATGCAATCCTCCAATCATGTTATATTTTTATTTTTTTTATCTCTTTATTTAATTTTTTGTTAAACCTTCGAGCACCTGTACTGCAGATTTTTCGTGAGTCTTTCAATAAAGCGTTTATTTTTTCAGTTTTATCGTTTAATTTAACAAGCCCTTCCTCATACGCTTTTCTCGCAATAATAGTCTGTGAAAGCATATTTTTAACTCTGTCTGCAGAACTGTTAAGGTTGTGTGTATACCCAACCAGCTGTAATTCCAGTGATTGTTTTTCCTTTTTTAACTGTTCGTTTTCTTTTTTCAGCAGTGTATTTTCTGCCTCAATATATTTAATGTTTTTATTTTTCATATTAACCACCATTCCTTGAATTTTCACACAATGACAGCTAAATTATCAATATACATACCTGTCATATGTGTTTTTTCCAAATGCCTTACCTAAAGCAATATTTTGTACCATTTTGGTGAAATCAGGGTCCTTCTGAGCCTCTCTCATAAAATCGCTGTAATTTTTAACGTTAGGTAATGTAACTGATACATCTCCAAATGATACTTTTACATCATTAGACATATTTTGCTGACCAATATAAGGAAACTGAGTATCACCCAAATTAAAATCAGGCACAACAGGCTTCTGTGCAAGCTTCCACAGATTTTCCGTCATTTCGCTTGTAAATACTTTGTCTCCCCTGCGCAGCGGTGTTATCATTCCTCCAAGCGTCTTGCTGAATATCAGTTCCTGACCTCTTTCCTGTGTCAGACCAAGCTGGTCAAACAGTATCCTTCTTGCCCCCTTTGCGTATCCGTTATTCTTCAGCCAGTTCAGAAGCCTTACATTCTGCTCATATGTACTGTAATATTCTCCGTCTCCGATAAGCATGTCCCAGTACCGGCTTCTCGCCTCAAACGACGCGTCTATATTGTTTGATTTCAGCCTGTCTACCACGCTTGTATCTACATTTAAATCCTGAGGATAATAATATTTATATATAGCCCAGTCTGAACTTCCGGCGTCTCCTCCTGCGCTTCCTCCGCCTGAGGCCGGGTTTTCCCATGTGTTTGTTTCATATTCAGTCTGACTGCCTGTATCAGACCCGCCATTTGCCTGACTGCCTTGTTCAGCTATAAGTCCGGCTGCTTCCTCATCAGCATATTTAAGCAGCGCCAAAACACTGTCTCCGATATTTTTAACTGTTTCATGCAAAGCGCTCTGACCGCTCGTGAACTCATTTCCTATTTCAGACAGGGCATTGGTTATATTTCCTGAGTATACAGCCCATATTCCGTTCATGTTATCGCTCAGCGTATATCCCACAGAATCAGCTGCTTCATTTATCGCGCCTGCGATTGCCCCGGTGTTGGCATTGCTCTGACTTATAACATCGCTTATTAACACGTCAAGATGGTCAAGCCTTTCATTGAGCCATTCATCAACGTCTGTCTGAAATTCGTCGAGCAGCTTCTCTGTGTCGGATATAAGCTTTTCATACTCTGTTTCCTTTAAATCCTGCCTTGCCTCCTCAAGCTCCGTTTTCAGCTGCTGGACATTCTTTCTTCCGCTCTCTGAACTGTCCCCCTGATAAGCCCGGTACTGCTTTTCCAGCACGGCAAGGTTATCTGTTAATTCGGCTATGTTTTTCTCATAATCATATGTATCTTTTATAGCGGATAACATGTCCTTATGTTTGCTGATTATATCATCAAGGCTGTTTTTGTATTCCTCGTATCCGTCGGAAATCAAATCCTTCAGGGCATTTTTTTCGTCGAGCGCCGACTGGACAGATTCCTGCTGCAGCTTTATAAGCTCCTGTCTCCGGTCAATCAGGTCAGTGCTGTAAGGGTCCTTTGCAAGCTCCTCATCAATCTTTTTGACCTCATCGGCATATGCCTTTGACTGCGACGCATACAGCTCATATTTCTGCGCAAGCATTGCCTGAGCTGCCTGTCCGTAACTGTTAAGATTTCCCCCGTCATCGTAAAGACCCTTGTCCTCAAGAATACCGTACAGGAAATCCGACTCGTCAATTAAATCTGCCACATCATCTCTTGTCCTGTCAAACAAATCCCATTCAATCTGCCTGAGCTCATTTTCATATCCTTTAAGTGAATCAGTAGCATTTATAATGGCTTCGGATACAGAATTTATATCCGTTTTCATGCTGTACCAGTTTTCAGAGCCCTCCTCAACGGTATTTATTTTAGAAGAGAGCGCTGCGTATTCAGCGTTTAAATTCTGAAGATTTTCTTTTTCAGCCTCAATGAGTGAATTGTATAAATATTTACTGTTAATATATCCGTCTGTCTCAAGAAGGCTCAGCTGTGCCTCAAGTATGCCCACTGTGTCTTCAATTAAGCCTATCTGTGCCTCGTATTCCGATTTCAGGTTGTCAAACCTTGTCATTGCAAGGCTTCGGTATTCCTGTGTAAGCTCATCAACAGCGTCTTTTGCCTCCCGGGCGTTGTCGTATAAATCAATGCATTCATCTATGGCATTTTTAAGACTTTCATCAGTAATTGTCTCAATTTCTATTGCACCGTCCGCAATTAAGTCCTTATAATGACTGTCCAGGTCATATGAGTTGAACATATCAGTATATTTACGATAAACCTGCTGCTGCGTATTAATTTCGTCTTCAAGAACACTAAAGGAATTTTCTAAAGCAGAATTGCGTGAAAGCCAGTTTTTGGTCGTATCCGACACAATATTTTTAAGCCTCTCATATGCTGATGATACTTTGTTTACAGCACGCTCAATCCAGTTAATTTCTTCTGAAAAAGCTTCCGCCTGTGAGCTAAATGAGTCTTCGTCAAAACCGCTCAGGGTATCCCATGTCAAATCCAAATTTGGTGCAACAATAGCTGCAGAGGCATCATTTAAAGACTGAATAATTTTATTATATTTTTCATATTCCTCTAACTGTTTAACACGGTCAGCTTCCATTTCGGGTGTAATCAGATCCGAGTCGTCATACACATTATATTCTTCATTTACTTTCACTGTATACAAGCCGGTCAGTGTATCTTTTGTCGCGGAATAATATCCTGTCCATACTCCCGTAAGCTGTTTTATCAGATTACTCTCTATATCAGCTTTTGCTTTGGCAAGCGTAGTCCAGTTCTGAATATCAAAACCATATGCGTTTGACAGTTCTGAAAACAGGACATTATTATTAGAAAGCACCTTGCTGAAAAACGCGGCGTCTGCTGAATTTTTATTTACAAGAGCCTGTATATACTGTTTTGTATCCTGTTCGTATATATCAGTAAGCGAACCGAACAGCTCCTGTTCGGAAATCAGCCCGAGCATGTATTTTGACAGCTCTTGATTTGCCTCGGGAAATTGTGAAGTAATGCTCTGCATTGAAGAAACACCAATTTTACCCGTTTCGGACATTTCTCTCTTAATTGAAGCCAGCGTGTCAGCCTCTGACTGAAGGTCTGCAAGGGTGGCAGATGAAGACTTATCTTGAGATTCTGCCAATAGTTTTGATGTTTCCGGAAACTCAACCGGCTGAATAATAGGCTCTTTATTTGCCTCAGATTGTACTTTTTCCGCAGCCTTTTTATATTCATCGACATAATTTTTAAATACATCTTCCCACGAAATTATATCTTCATAAGCAATACGGTCTGAATCATTTTCAAAACTTCCGTCTTCGTTTCTTACAGCTTCGAGACTTGCTTTTTCCGTCTGAAGGTCGTTCCATAACTCATCTTCAACTTTAGAGAAATTCTCTTTTGCTGTCTCCAAAGCTGTAAAATAATAGTCAACGTCTTCCTGCGTCGTATCGCCAACACCGTTTTTTAGATTGTCGACAGCTTTATTATATTCGTCCGTAAAATATTTCACTGTATTTAACTGTGAAGCCGCGCTGTTATTTGACATACTGTCCAATAATAATGTCTCATTTACACTGCCTAAGCCGTTGTCATATTCTTTTGAAAAATTTTCATATGAATTTTCGGCACTGCCTCCAAACTGAGTATTAAATTTCTCTACCGAGGTTTTCGCGCTGTCTTTTGCTTCTTCTTCATTGATTTTTTGAAGCTTTTCTATTTTATCATCTAAAAGTGCATTCTCAAATCTGAGATTTTCAAGCTCAGCCTGCTGAACTGATGTGATTTCACCGTTATCCTGAAGCGTCTGCAATTTTTGAATCCTTGAATTATTAGCTTCAATTTCCATTTGATAACCTGATATAACATCTGTGTTGCTTTGCATAGTTTGCTGCGATTTTTCAAGCTCTTTGTTGTATCCCTTAACAGCCTCAGTACCGTCTGCCCAGTCCTGAAAAGACGCTACTCCTTTATATGCGGTATATACTGAACCGATAGCCGCCGCCGTACTCAGCAAAACAGGATGTGCCGCTGCCAATGATTTCAACTTAATACCCAGTCCTTTAACCGCCGTTCCTAATCCAAGAGACGAGGCTGCGGCTGCTTTCTGTGCGGCATTAAGCTCATTAAGACGGGCAGTGTTATATAGTTCATTGGTGGTGGATTTGAGTAAATCTCCATTCATACCGGCTGCCTGTAAAATGTTATTAATTTGGGTTCTATCTAATTTTGACTGTTCAATGGCATAACTAAGTGCATCAATAGAATAATTTCTTCCAATAGATTTAAGCGCCATACTTTTATGTCTCCCTGTTAAAGTAAAATCACTTAATATTTCTGTTATATCACTTAATGCACTCTTAGACTTGGCGAGAGTTTTCAGTTGCATTTGTTTATTTTTAGGCGTATACTTTAATTATGTATTAGATTATGGGAGGGAATAATATGGCAAATGTTTTTTTTACAGTACAAGAAATGGTTGATATTATAAGCAGCTATAATCTTAAAGACGGATGGTTACACAAAGACACCATGGATACTTTAATTGACGAAGGGGATATGGATGGGGCTATAAATTATATACAGCAATATTTTAAGTGCAATTCTGAGAATGCTAAAAAAGTCTTTGATGAATATAAGAGGCAAATTTTTGATGAAGAACGCGCATTTTCAGCTTCAATAGAAGTTTCTCCCGAAGTTGCTGCAAGAGCAGAGGCTTATGCATTAGCAAAGAAATACGGACCTCACTGCCCATACTGCAACAGCACTAACCTTCACCGTATCACCACACTTGAAAAAGCTGCCGACACTGTTTTGTTCGGCGTCTATGGAAATACAAGAAGATGTCAGTGGCATTGCTATAACTGTAATTCTGATTTCTAATATAGCAATAATATTCTCTATACTAAGGAGGGATTTAATGACAGCGGAAGAAATTTATAACAAAATTAATAGTTTTCATACAATTAATACAGAAACAAATAGATCAGTCTTTGATGAAATAGAAGATTTATATGATAAACATAAAGAAAACGAGGCTGTTGCTCATATTCAAAACTATTTTAAATGTGATGAAAATACAGCAAAAGAGGCTTTTGCAATATTTAAAAAAAAAGTTGGACCGCCTATATCAGCTGAACAAATTGCTTTAGCCAACGCAGAAGCATTGGTCATGCAGTACGGACCTCACTGCCCATACTGCAATAGCACTAACCTTCACCGTATCACCACACTTGAAAAAGCTGCCGACACTGTTTTGTTCGGCGTTTATGGAAATACAAGAAAATGTCAGTGGCATTGCTATAACTGTAACAGTGATTTTTAATTTTATACTAGATTTTTATAATGGACCTGTCATTTTATTTTAAATAACAGGTCTTTTCGTTAAATACAAATTTTTTGTTAAGTAATTCCAACTATATTTTCAGTTGCATTTATTTATAAGCGTATACTTTAACTAATATTAAATTATGAGAATGTTTGATTTAGCAATGATATTCTTAATACTAAGGAGGGAATTTAATGACAGCGGAAGAAATTTATAACAAAATTAATAGTTTTCATACAATTAATACGGAAACAAATAAATCAGTCTTTGGTGAAATAGCTGATTTATATGATAAACATAAAGAAGACGAGGCTGTCGCTCATATTCAAAACTATTTTAAATGTGATGAAAATACAGCAAAAGAGGCTTTTGCAATATTTAAAAAAAAAGTTGGACCGCCTATATCAGCTGAACAAATTGCTTTAGCCAGCGCAGAAGCATTAGCCATGCAGTACGGACCTCACTGCCCATACTGCAACAGCACTAACCTTCACCGTATCACCACACTTGAAAAAGCTGCCGATACTGTTTTGTTCGGCGTCTATGGAAATACAAGAAGATGTCAGTGGCATTGCTATAACTGTAACAGTGATTTTTAATTTTATAGTGTACTTATATAATCCGACCTGTTGTTTTATATTAAATAACGGGTCTTTTTAATGTTAAATTTTACTCGTTAAGCAATCCACACTATATTTTCAGTTGCATTTGTTTATTTTTAGGAGTACACTTTAATTATGTATTAGATTATGGGAGGGAATAATATGGCAAATGTTTTTTTTACAGTACAGGAAATGATTGATATTATAAGCAGCTATAATCTTAAAGACGGATGGTTACATGTAGATACCCTATACGATTTAATTAATAATGGAGATATCAAGGGCGCTGAAAATTATATTCAGCAATATTTTAAATGCAGTTCTGAGACTGCCAAAAAAGTTTTTGATGGATACAAACAAATCTACGATGATGAAAATGCCTCTTTGGCTTCAATAGAAGTTTCTCCCGAAGTTGCTGCAAGAGCAGAGGCTTATGCATTAGCAAAGAAATACGGACCTCACTGCCCATACTGCAACAGCACTAACCTTCACCGTATCACCACACTTGAAAAAGCTGCCGACACTGTTTTGTTCGGCGTCTATGGAAATACAAGAAAATGTCAGTGGCATTGCTATAACTGTAATTCTGATTTCTAATATAGCAATAATATTCTCTATACTAAGGAGGGAATTTAATGACAGCGGAAGAAATTTATAACAAAATTAATAATATCAAAACGAAAGATCCTGAAACAGGTGAAGGAGTTTATATTATACTTAGAGATTTATACTATGAACATAAAGAAAACGAAGCAGTTCTTTATATTCAAACCTATTTTAAATGTGATGAAGATACGGCTAAAGAAGTTTTTTTAATACTTAAAAAAAGATTATTTAGACCGCCTCCTTCGCCTGAACAAATTGCTTTGTGTAACGCTGCGGCTTTAGCTATGAAATACACACCTCACTGTCCATACTGCAACAGCACTAACCTTCACCGTATTACCACACTTGAAAAAGCTGCCGATACTGTTTTGTTCGGTGTTTATGGAAATACAAGAAAATGTCAGTGGCATTGCTATAACTGTAACAGTGATTTTTAATTTTATACTAGATTTTTATAATGGACCTGTCATTTTATTTTAAATAACAGGTCTTTTCGTTAAATACAAATTTTTTGTTAAGTAATTCCAACTATATTTCCAGTTGCATTTATTTATTTTTAGGCTTATACTTTAACTGAAATTAAATTATATGAAAGTCCGATGCAGCAATGACATTTTTAATACTAAGGAGAGAAATTAATGACCGCTAAAGATGTTTTTGATAAAATTGCAGATTATAATACTATTAATCCGGCAACAAACGAGGATGTTTATAATGAACTTAGACAGTTATATTATGCTGGTAAGGAAGAGGAAGCTATAGCTTATATTAAGGATTTTTTTGAGTGCAATGATTTTGTTGCTGAAAATGCTTTTAAACTATTTAAAATGGATGCCGGTTCACCGCCGTTGCCTTCTCAGGTTGCCCGCGCAAACGCAGAGGCTTTAGCTTCCCAAAACAAACCTCACTGCCCATACTGCAACAGCACTAACCTTCACCGTATTACCACACTTGAAAAAGCTGCCGATACTGTTTTGTTCGGTGTTTATGGAAATACAAGAAAATGTCAGTGGCATTGCTATAACTGTAACAGTGATTTTTAATTTTATACTAGATTTTTATAATGGACCTGTTGTTTTATTTTAAATAACGGGTCTTTTTATTTAATCATGAAATTTTACTCGTTGAGTGAAACACGCACTCAAGCATATTACTGAAATTTCAAAATCGCAATATGCACTATGCCTTATAAGCAGATACCGGATTATGGCACCGATCTGCTCAGAGGGTGGGTATGTCTGTGAGGATTGCTCTCTATATAAATATATTTTATATATGGCTCTTCATTTCTATATTCAGCCACGCGTAGTAACGCGGAGTGCCGTCCTGCTCGTCAGCCGTTGTAAACAGTACTTAGGCACCTGTCAGGTCTCCCCGGCATTACCGTATACCAACATAATCAATTTTTTCTGCTTTCGCAACCTCGCCATAATTTAAAAGACTACGGTTTGATTTGTGTTCTTAAGACCGATTGAATTCGGTCAGCTTTCAAGCATTTACCCCTCCATGTATAAGTTTATACTCCGTCGCAGTGTTTACAGAGTTTATATTAAGAATCCCATGTATCCATAGACTTGTACGCAGCGCCGTTATGCTGTTTCCTTATCTATGATTGACCAACTAAAAATCTCTCGCCAGAGTTATTTTAATTGTGTGTCACCTTTTATAAGGTCAATCAAAATTCTTAATAAATGCCGATAATCCGGCTATACCAACGCCTGCTCCCAAGCCGGCAATATCTGATGTCTTCAGCTTTGAGCTTTCACTTGAAATCTTATCAAGCGCCTCAATTAAACCAAATTCAACAATTCCTCCGATTGAAAATCCGTTTTTAAATCTGCTCCAAGTTTTTAGGAGTTCCTGTAAAGCATCTGCTAATTCCTTGCTTTCCGATACGGCAGTATTTGTGTTTTGTGAAGTTAATATTTCCGACAAACTCTTTTTGTAATTTTTCGCATATCCAAATGTTTTTTCATCAAGCGTAACATTCACCGGCACCTCAATCTCAGGAATTTTCTGCAGTTCCTTTATAACTTTTGGAAGAACTGTCTTTACCGACTTTAATAGCTTCCGGGCGTCTATCTCGGCTGGCAGGCTTACAGTCTGCTTATCAAGTGTTTTCTGGATTTTGGCGACATCATTTTTGATGCCGCTTGCGTCCAGAGTCGCCTTTAATGTTACTTCTGTATCACTCATTTTTGTGTTCTCCCCTTTCATTCGTCATTGTGTTTTAACGTCTCCATACGGGCATGCTCAATAAGACTGTGAAGTTCCTCCGGCTCCATTTCCGCGATATAATCCATAATCTCAACAATTCTTACGCTGTTTTTCCTGAAATTTTCAACAGTTTTTGCTGCAGATGATACCGTTTTATTGAGTAGCGGAAGAGCAGCAGCAGCCATTTTTACAAGCTCCTTTTTAACTTTTTTTAAATTTCTTCTGTATTCAAAATAATTCTTAATTTTCTTCAACATAATTTACCTTCTTTCTTTGGAATTTCCAATAACACTGTACAGTTTCATCAAATAATCGCTTGGCACGCCGGAATTAAATATTTCCTCGGGTTTCAACGGCGTCAGTTCAACAGCCTCCTCCGAGTTAATTATTGGATTCATCTCCTCCATAAATGCTTTCCATAACTCATCATCATGAGGGCTGACCTCAATGTTTCCTTTGTCATCCGTTTTTCCGTATTTGCGTATAGCGTCATTTTTAACAGTTTCATAGTTCATAATATAAGGCTCAAAGCTTTTCATAATCCCAAGCAGTTTAAATTTGAGAAGAGGAGATACCTCCAGCCTTTCATTGTCAATAATTGCTTTTATGACACTGTTGATATTTAAAATTTCCATAAGTTTTATTTTCTTTTTCATAGTTACCTCATTTCTGCGCTTTGCCTATATACCGCGTTTATATAACCTCAATATCCGATGTTCTGACCGCGTCAAATAAATCTCCGTTGTGATACAAAACAGCTCTGTCACCATTTATTTCTCCGACGTCATAACCGTCATCGTTAAAATATGCAGTTATCGGAACTCCATTATAATTTGTATCTCCGGTAAATCTGACCTTTGAACTGTAAAATGATGTATTATCTTCCTGAGCTTCCGAAACATTACTGTTATTTATAGCCTCATCGTTAATCCAGCCTGTTCCGTTGTTAATAAGATAAGGATTTCTCGATCCCGGTATTACCTTTGTGACAGTGCCCTCTGAAATTGCAGGCTTTAGGGCTTCCTGTGAATCCGATGAGGTATAAATAGAAGAGTAATAAACATAATCACCCACATGATATTTAGTGTCGCAGGATGTGCCTGACTCGGTGCCGCCGACTGCCGTGTCCTGAGTGTTCCCTATTGTACCTTCCGGCTCTGCATAGCAGATATTTACATCGAGATGAGCCGGCGCTCCTTCTATATTCCCCTGCGTAGACGTGTACTGCCACATTACCGTATTAAATCCGTCAACCTCAAATTTATCATCAAGAGCAGAATTTTCAGGATAACAGGCAACCCAGAGCGGGTATTTTTTTACTCTGTCGTCAAAATAATTTTTAACAAAATTCAGATTTGAATAAACGCCCGCGCTGTGTCCCAGCTCGCTCATTCTGTCTGCAAACGCCTCAATTATCCCGCTTATGAGGTCTGCTGAGGCAGTCACTCCATTGTCCGACATGTATCTTACCGTATCCCCCTCAACATCATAGAATATAGGGTAGTTAAGGTCGTAATCCTTTATAATCTCATGGCAGACGTTTGCTTCCTCTAT
>CALWKC010000057.1 GCA_944381165.1 uncultured Lachnospira sp.
TCCTGTTCTCGTATTGATTATGATTATATATCAAAATCCTTGAGAATAGGGTGTCAATTTTTATGATACAACATCAAAATTTAGGAAATAGTTTATTTCATGCCAGAAAAAGGTGCGGGCTTTCACAAGAAGATGTGGCGGAAAAACTTGGAGTGAGCAGACAGACTGTTTCAAAATGGGAAACCGGTGAGACAATTCCGGATATTTGCCAATCAAAAAAAATGGCTTTATTGTACCATTTATCTTTAGACGAATTGATTGAATTTGATATAAATCTGACAGAAATTCAGGAGGCTATTGAAAAAAGCAATGAAGAAACAGATGAAAGAATTGATTGGACGAACGCATGGGGAAAGAAGTATCCTGTCCTGCTAAAATATCAAGAAGAAGTAAATATACCTAATTACGCTCATAGATTAAATGTAATGCTTGATGAAATAGAGCGGGAATATCATTTTAGCAAACAAGATGCAATGTTAGTGCTTAAAGATATTTTATATCATGTATGGAAAAAACGCAAAAATTATAAATAAAGCAAATTCTAAATTATTTTATTTGGGCATAATTTTGTTTAGGGATAATATAAGAAGAAGAAAAGGGGTTAATTCAATGTATTTTGAATTTTTATATTTTCGATAAATAAGATATTATTGCGAATTTTATTAAAACTGTACTTGGATATGTTAGGGCTGCCAAAAAATTTTGTTGATAAAGTTGCGCGCGCTACTTCAGTATTTTCCTGTTTTGTTCCTTTATTGTAGGCGTTCAGATTTTAAGTGCACAGTTTTTTTCGGCTATCGGAAAAGGCGGCATCGGAACAGTGGTATCCCTGATTTTCTTTTTAAATTTAAGTGTATGATCTTGATTATATCTCATCAGCCGCTTCCGATACAACTTTGGTGCAGCATTTCAGAGAGCGGACAAATTGTGCTGCTCTCTTATTTTATGTGTATCAGAAAGAAAATGACAGAGAAATAGTTGTATGGTAAAATAAATACATATGTAACAGAGGAAAAGGAGCATTATATTTAATGGCAAGTTTATTTAAAAGTACATATAATACTCGTTCGCTTTTACCGGAGAGTTTTCGCTTTATCAGAAGCGATGTGCCAAATTGTATAATGGAAAAAGAGGTGCAGTGGCTTATTGAGCACAATATCACAACGGTAGTTGATTTAAGAGACGATAATGAGAGAGAACGGAAAAAATGCGCCTTAATTGATAATGAACTTTTTCAGTATCACTGTATGCCTGTTACAGGTGGAAATGCTGTTCCTAAATCAGCAGATGATGTTTCAAAATCGTATATAAAAATGGTTGATGAACAAATGGATTTAATAATTAATACCATTTTGAAATCAGAAACAAACGTATTATATTTTTGCAATGCAGGAAAATAAAGAATTCCTTGAAAGTTATGTATCACGATAATTAACAGACTAAAAATCCGGGCGGGTGTTGTTGACAAATTATAGGAGCAGAACAGGAGGTGCTATAATGAAAATAGAGATTGGAAAAGATTTTCCGCAGTATTTTAAACCCTCATATCCAGAGGATTTATGATGTTGATACCGGCACCGCAAGACCTTGTTTCTGGTGAGCCGAATCAATCTGCTATTGCTACTGTAAAAATTAAAAAAATGATTGAAAAATTTGCAAAAAATAGAATTAAGGGGAGTTAGTTATGGAAGAAAATAAAACAACAGTTGTCAAAAAACGGTTAAATCGGGAATTACTTTTGGAAGTGCTTTAGCTATGGTAATAAGTTATACAACATGGCATTCTGTCGGTTGGGCAATTTTTCATGGATTGCTTAGCTGGGTTTACGTCATATATTTTATCCTTCGCTATTAGCATGGGGTGAGGGAGGACTCGGATTTGGACGAAATATTTAAGCAGTTTGAAAATTGGTATTTGAATAAAAAAATCAGATGGGAACAGGCGGGCATATCTGTTGATGAAGCGGGATTAAGCAAATATGGTCATCAATATTGGATAAAACTGCATTCGGAATGCGGTTTGGGAAATATCATATTATATGAAAGTAATGGATATTATTGGGTTGATTTTGAAAGCGGAAATTATAATTGCAATGACATATATCAAAAATCAGGAATTGAATTCGAAAAAATGAGTGACCTGAATAAATATGAAACTGAATTTATAAAGATATTTATGAAATATAAAAATTAATAAGTAAACGCATAATATTGATACTTAAATACAGCTTTGCAGGAATAAACTGTCTCCTATGGGAAATGTTATAAGTAAAAGAGAATGGGAGGCATGTATGGAGTCTATTTGGAGCAAAACATGTAAGCTTGAACAACGCTCCGCGCTGAGAGGACAAATTCAGACGGAGGCTGTCGTGATAGGAGCGGGTATGGCAGGGATTTTGACTGCATATCAGCTTGAGAGAGCCGGGATACGCACCGTTGTTCTGGAAGCAGGGAGAATAGGAGGCGGACAGACAAAGAACACAACGGCAAAGATTACATCTCAGCACGGACTTTTCTGTCATAAATTTATAGAAAAAAAGGGAAAAACGATAGCGGGAATGTATGTTCGTGCAAACCAGAGCGCTGTTGAAGAATATAAAAGACTTATACAGGAAGAAAAGATAGAATGTGATTTTGAAGAGACAAGTTCCTATGTCTATTCTAAGGACGAGCGGAAGCTGAAAGAGGAGGCCGAGGCAGCGGAAGAATTAGGCGTTTTGGCGTCATACGCGAAACATATAGAGATACCGGTTGACTGTGCAGGGGCAGTCAGATTTGAGCATCAGGCACAGTTTCATCCGCTTAAATTCATCAGTGCGCTGGCAGACAAGCTGACTGTTTATGAGAATACACGGGTGCAAAAAGCCGAAAATAATATGGTGATAACGGACAGCGGGACAGTGAAGGCGGATAAAATAATTTTTGCCACCCACTATCCGTTTGTCAATTTTCCGGGAATGTATTTTTTAAGAATGCACCAGCAGCGCTCTTACGTTCTGGCGGTTGAGAATGGCCAAAAGCTTGAGGGCATGTATATAGGCGATGGACCTGACTCATTGTCCTTCAGGCAGTATGGACAGTATACGCTCATTGGTGGAGGAAGCCACCGTACAGGTGATAATAAAGCAGGCGGAAAGTACGCAGCTCTTCGAAGGGCAGCTAATGGCTTTTATCCGCAAAACAGAGAGGCTGCATGCTGGTCTGCTCAGGATTGTATTACCGGCGACAGTATACCGTTTATAGGCAGATATTCTTCAAGCAGACCAAACTGGTTTGTCGCTTCGGGTTTTAAAAAGTGGGGAATGACATCTTCTATGGTGTCTGCAATGATATTGCGGGATATAATCTGCGGAGCAGAAAATTCTTATGCAAATGTATTTTCTCCGGCAAGATTTTCGGCGGAGGAGCTTTTGCAGATAATAAAAGACGGAGGAAAGTCGGTAAGCGGACTTGCAAAGCGCTTTTTTCATATTCCGCTTGATACAGTAAATACGCTTCGTCCTGATCATGGGTCTGTTGTGCGTGCAGACGGCAAAAAGGCCGGGGTGTATAAGTCCTGGGAAAATAAAGTATATAAGGTGGATAATGTATGTTCGCATCTGGGGTGTCAGCTTGAGTGGAACCCTGATGAAAAAACATGGGATTGTCCATGTCATGGCTCCTGCTTTGACCATAATGGAAAATTGAAGGAGGGGCCGGCACAGCAGGAAATAAGTTAAAGCATCAAAATTGACTTTTACAGATAATTATGTTAAAATCAAAAAGCTTGCTCGGAGGGCAAATCATTCGGTGGAAATGATTGGCCGGATAAGGCACGGACTGAAATGTCTGTTCCTTATCCGGCTTTTTTATTTTATAGGAAAGTTCTTTGGAAGGAGGATAAGTAAACGAATGGACTTTTTGAACGGCAAAATTAAAAGCATTTATTTTAAATACCTGGCGGCTGCATTTGGAAGCGCTCTTATAACATCTATCTATTCTATCGTGGATATGGCTATGGTAGGACAGTATCATGGTCCGGACGGCTCGGCTGCTCTGGCGGTGGTGGCGCCGGTTTGGAACATTATATACAGCTTCGGACTTCTCATGGGAATTGGAGGCTCAGTTTTATTCAGCACTATCAGGGGAAAAGCCGAGGGGCAGGAAAAGCAATCCAACGAATACTTTACGGCTTCAGTGATTGGCTCCGTTGTCCTTGCAGCCATTATATGGATAGCGGTTATATTTTTTGACCGTCAGCTCCTGCTGCTGTTCGGGGCGCAGGACAATACGCTTTTTCTTGCAAGGGAATATGTAAAACCTATTAAATTTGCAATTCCTTTCTTCCTGTTTAATCAGATGCTTGCCGCATATCTCCGCAATGACAAAAATCCTGCGCTCGCAACAGGGGCAGTTTTGGCTGGCGGCATTTTTAACGTATTTGGAGATTATTTCTTTGTGTTTACCTGCGATATGGGAGCTTACGGAGCAGGGCTGGCAACTGCGATTGGCTCGGCTATGACCTTTGTGGTTATGCTGTCGCATTTCTTTATGAAGAAAAATACACTAAGACTTGTAAGACCTGAAAGACTGCTGAAAAAACTCAGGGAGATTGTTGTAACAGGCTTTGCAACCTTTTTCATTGATGTAGCGATGGGTATTCTTACAATTCTGTTTAACCGTCAGATTATGAAGTATCTGGGGACAAATGCGCTCGCTGTATACGGCGTTATTGTAAACATCAGCACATTTGCTCAGTGCTGCGCTTACAGTGTAGGGCAGGCGGCTCAGCCGATTATTTCTACAAATTTAGGCGCAGGAAGGGGAGACAGAATACGTCAGACATTAAAATATGCTTTGGGCACGACGGCATTTTTCGGTGTTTTTTGGACTGTGTTGAGTCTTGCAGTTCCTAATATGTTTATTCGTATATTTATGAGCCCTACCCGGGAGGTTTTGCAGATTGCACCCGGTATATTCCGCTGTTATGGAATTTCATTTCTATTGCTGCCTCTGAATATTTTTTCTACATATTATTTTCAGGCTCTTATGAAACCAAGGGCAGCGTTTATTGTATCTGTGGCGAGGGGATTGTTGATAAGCGGAATATTTATTTATTTGCTTCCGGCAGTGGCAGGAGCTTCGTCTATATGGTTTGCAATGCCGATTACAGAGCTGATAGTAGCATTCTATGTAATCTGTCAGATGATAAAATATACAAAACAGCTTAAAATTGAGAGGAGAAGCGCAGTATGAATAAAATAATAACGATTGGACGTGAATTTGGAAGCGGAGGACGCGAATTCGGTCGAAGACTGTCTGAGGAGCTTGGAATTGCCTATTATGACAAAGAAATTATCAGTGAAATTGCCGAGAGAACTTCACTGTCCGAACAGTATATTCAGTCGGTTGTCGAAAATAAGGCATCATTCTCGTTTCCTATACATATAGGACGGAGCTTTTATCCTGCTGCTAATCCTGCTTTTGAACATACAATGACAGTTTACCGCGAACATGCACGAATTATCACAGAGATGGCACAGAGGTCAAGCTGCGTTATTGTAGGGCGCTGCGCCGATTATATACTTAAAG
>CALWKC010000058.1 GCA_944381165.1 uncultured Lachnospira sp.
AGAGTTTATCTAACATACGTTCGGTAAACTCTTGTTTTCTTTTGATTCTTTAAAACTCGGAATTTCCTATAAAGAAACAAAAAAACCGGGATAAATCCCGGCTCTTATAGTCTTAACTATAATAAATTTTTACTATTTAATATCAACAACACCGTTTTTTATTGCAAATACCGCAGCCTGAGTCCTGTCAGAGACATCAATTTTTTTAAAGATATTTGAAATGTGATTTTTCACTGTTCTCTCGCTTATATTAAGCTGTGATGCTATTTCCTTATTCAACATACCTTTTGATACTAATTTTAATATTTCAAGCTCTCTTTTTGTGAGCGCATCAATCATAGATTTTTTTATATCACGTTTTGCAAGATTTGAGTTGAGCAAATTCATTAATCTGGGCTCAATAAATGTATCTCCGCTTACAACAGCATTAATGGCCTCTTTTAAAATATCGAATTCCGAATTTTTGAGAACATATCCGTTACACTCATAATCAAGCGCCTGAATAAGATAGTCGACATCATCGTTAATAGTTACAATAATAACCTTATTCTGAATTTTTTCCTGGCGCATAATTTTTAATGTCTGAAGTCCATCGAGCTTTGGCATATTAATATCAAGAATTATTATGTCGGGGTTTGTTTTATTTATAACATCTAAACATTCATATCCGTCTGAAGCTACCCCCACAACCTCATATAAATCATCCAGCTCAAGAAGACACTTTAATCCTTCACGTACCATTGCATGGTCATCTGCAATAACAATACTAATTGCCATTTATCTTACTTACCCCATTTCTGTCATCTGCTTTTCTTTGTGCTTTAACGGTATAGATATATCAAATCTCATTCCGTCTTTTTTATTTCTAGTAACCTTAAAAGTTCCTCCAAAAATGTATACTCTGTCCCTTATCATGGACAATCCTTGCCCTTTAGTGACCTTAGCAACCTTATTGTAATCGAAACCTGAACCGTTATCCTGTACCGCTATACTTATTTTTTTGTCTGATACGTCGATAACAGCATTAATCTGTGTGCCGTCAGTATATTTTATGGCATTCTGACAAAGCTCTCTCGCCATTTTTAAAATATTTACAAGTACAATATAATCTTCATCGACATCACCGCCCTTGTACTCATAGTAAATTATTTTATCTGTCTTTTTCTGAAGAAGCTCCATAGTTTTAAAAAAGCTCTCCTTAAAGTTTGAATTTTCCAAAGGCATTGGTCTTAAATCAAAAATTATTTCTCTCAACTGTGAAATACAGCTGTTTAAAATATTGCTGCTGTTTTTTATCTCAAGTCTGGCACGGTTTAAATCAGTACTCAAAATTTGAGCTATAAATTCATTTTTCAGTACAATAGCCGCTAAATCCTGTATAACCGTGTCATGTATATCCATTGCAATTCTGCGCCTGTCATTTTCCTGATTATACAATTCATTAATTCCAATAATATGTTCTTCTTTCTTTGTAAAGTTTTCAAAATCTTCCGAAATTTGAATTCCATTCAGGCTCATATCCAGTAATTTTTTTAATCTTTCAAGCCTCTCAGTCTGCTGAGAAAGTTCATTTTCAAGGACATGCTCCCTGTATAAATATTCTGACTTTTTATTGTACAGATTATTTAATTCACTATCGTTAAAATTTGTATCATAGGTTTGTGACTTAAATAATATTTCTGACGAATCAATCTCATCCCTTACTTTATATAAATAACTGTCAACAGCAGATATATCTGTTTTAACAGTTCTGATAGAATCTTTTATTTTATTAATATTATCTGCTGCGTTCTGCAGTTCCTCATATAAAAACTCACTTATCTCATTCATTACTCTGCCTGTTCACCAAATACTTTATCAAGTTTTATATATTATAAAAAGTATTTTTATATAATTATTATAATCATACGAAAACTTTACCTATACAATAATAATAAACCATACCCAAAGAATTTTAAAGTACTTTTTTCAATATTCATTGATAGTTGAGTACATTTAGATTATAATTAACTCATATATTCTTACTTTTAACGTGAAAATTAAATAACATTTTTAATAAATTGATATAAGAAAAGAGGGTATCTGAATGAATAAGTGGAAAAAAATCGGAATAGCAGCAGCTTTGGGAACAATGACCTTTTCTGCCGCACACATAATAAATAAATTAATTTTTTCATCTGCCGTATCTAAAAATATTACAGAAAATAATGAAGAAAAAATATATGAATGGAAGTTCGGTAATATTTCTTACACCGTAAGAGGGAAAGGCTCTCCGCTGCTCTTAATACATGATTTACAATCAATAAGCTCCTCATACGACTGGAACAAGATTGTAAATATTCTCAGCAGAGACCACGAAGTATACACGCTTGATTTACTGGGCTGCGGTCACTCAGACAAGCCTAACATCACCTACACGGCATATATGTATACACAAATGCTTCAGGACTTTATAGTAAATGTCATGCACAAAAAAACAGATATTGTTGTACACGGAAACTCTGCTCCAATGACAATTATAGCAGCATATATCAATCCGTATCTGTTCGGAAATATTATTCTTGTCAATCCGCAGGATATAAAAAAAGCAATGAAAAGTCCTGACAAAAAAAGTGAAATAAGGCGTTTTTTATTAAACTCACCTATAATTGGAACTTTAATTTACAATATATGTATGCGCCGTGAAAAAATAAGAGCCGATTTTATAACAAAATATTTATATAACAGAAAAAATGCAAACGATACTCTAATTAACGCATACCATGAAAATGCTCACCTTATGGGCTCGTCAACAAAATATCTGTTCACAAGCACTCAGTGTAATTATTTAACCGCTTCGGCAGCAAAGGCCGTCAGTGAACTCAACAATAATATCTATATTATAACCGGAAAACAGGACAGGGATGCATGCATTGCCGCTGAAGAATACAAGACATTAAACCCTTCGATAGAGGTTGTATCTATCGATAAAGCTAAATATTATCCTCAGATTGAGCAGCCTCTCGGCTTTGTAAAAAATATAAGACTGTTTACATCGGTGCCTTGCACAATAAAATAAATAAATCAAAAATAACGCGTCATACATTTTCAGATGATATGCCGCGTTATCTTTTTTATTTTTATCCGAGAGGCTCCTTTGACGGAAGTCCTGACTTTCTTGGATATTTTTTCGGCGTTGCCTTTTTCTTTTTTATAAAAACAATCGAACGCCTGTAATCCGTATCAGGCAGATTAAATCGATATACGTGCGTTATCTCTCCTCCAAGCAATTCAACCGCCTTTTTTGAAGAATTAATTTCTTCGTCTATATCACCTGATTTATATGCAGCAAAATATCCTCCGACTGCGACAAAAGGCAGCACATACTCACAAAGCGTCGATAAATTTGCCACCGCTCTCGAAACTCCAAGCATATATTTTTCTCTGTAAAGAACATTTCTTGCTCCATCCTCAGCTCTGGCATGAACTGTATCAATTTTTTGAAGTCCAAGCTGTCCTACAACCTCATCAAGAAACTTTATTCTTTTATTTAAAGAATCGAGAAGCAAAACCTCTGTATCAGGAAACGCTATTTTTATCGGAAGTCCCGGAAATCCTGCACCTGTTCCAATATCCGCGACAGAAAGATTATTGTTAAAGTCGAGCTTTTCGCGAATATCCTGATCCTTTGCCGATAATTCACAAACAGCATTAAAAACAGCAAGACTATCCACAAAATGTTTAATCAAAACCTCATCGTAATCTGTAATTCCTGTAAGATTCATAAACTCATTCCATTTTACAAGAAGCTCGTAATATGTATCAAACTGGTCAAGCTGCTCACTGCTCAGATTAATATTAATTTTTTCCAATATATTTACAAACTTTTCTCTCTCCAAATAATTTCTCCTTAATCTATTCTGATGACCTTGAGCGGTTAAACTGCTCCATATATACCAGAAGCACCGAAATATCAGCAGGCGAAACACCTGATATTCTTGAAGCCTGTCCTATGGAGCGCGGCCTCATCTTATCAAGCTTCTGCATTGCCTCTTTTCTCAGTCCTTTAATTGCCTTATAATCTATGGCATCGGGAATTATTTTTGTCTCAAGCTTCTTAAAATGCTCAACCTGCCTGAGCTGTCTCTCAATATAACCCTCATATTTCAGATTAATATTTACCTGCTCGGCAACCTCATCACTAAGCACAGGTCTGTTCTTATCAATAGGCGCAAGAATATCATAAGACAGCTCCGGACGTTTTACAAGCTCTGCAAGTGTAGCACCTGTCTTTAACTCAGTACTTCCGCATTGTGCAAGAAGTCTCAAAACCTCTTCTCCTGTTCCTATATTAACCGACTTTACCCGCTCAACCTCTTCTTTTATAAGCCGCTCCTTCTCTATTACCTTTGCCATTCTCTCATCATCAATAAGTCCCACACGATAACCGTATTTAGTAAGGCGAAGATCGGCATTATCCTGCCTTAAAATAAGTCTGTATTCTGCCCTCGAGGTCATCATTCTGTAAGGCTCACTCGATTCTTTTGTTACAAGGTCGTCAATCAGTACTCCTATATATGCCTCAGAACGGTCCAAAATCAAAGGCTCCTCATTCTTTACATACATAGCTGCATTTATTCCGGCAATAATTCCCTGAGCGGCAGCTTCCTCATAACCTGAACTTCCGTTAAACTGTCCTCCGGCGAAAAGTCCCCTTATTTTCTTAAACTCAAGGGAAGATTTCAGCTGAAGCGCATCTATACAGTCGTATTCGATGGCATAGGCATTTCTCACAATTTTTACATTCTCAAGACCCGGCACAGTTCTGTACATGGCGTACTGAACATCCTCAGGCATAGAACTTGACATTCCTCCGAGATACATCTCATTAGTGTACAAGCCTTCCGGCTCGATAAATACCTGATGTCTCTCCTTATCGGCAAATCTTACAACCTTATCCTCAATAGACGGACAATATCTCGGTCCTGTTCCGTGTATGACGCCCCCAAACAACGGCGAGCGGTCCAGATTTTCCCTGATAATCCTGTGCGTCTCCTCATTAGTGTATGTGAGCCAGCATGAAATCTGTTCCTTCTGCACGCTTTCAGGATCAGTTGTAAATGAAAACGGAACTACTTTTTTATCACCGAACTGCTCCGTCATCTTGCTGAAATCTATGGATCTCCTGTCAACTCTGGCAGGCGTACCGGTCTTAAATCTGCGCACCTCTATTCCGTTATCCACAAGCGACTGAGTGAGATGATTTGCCGGAAGCAGTCCGTTTGGTCCTGTCTCATAGCTGACGTTTCCGAAAATACATCTCGCCTTCAGATACACTCCTGTGCACAGGACTACCGCTTTAGCATAATATACGGCTCCGGACACCGTTTTCACACCGCGAATTACTCCGTCTTCAACTATAATCTCAGAAACCTCAGCCTGTCTTACCAAAAGATGCTCTGTATTTTCCATAACAATTCTCATGCGCCTGCTGTAATCTGACTTATCAGCCTGAGCGCGAAGGGAGTGAACTGCCGGTCCCTTAGAGCGATTTAACATTTTGGACTGAATAAATGTAGCGTCAATATTCTTTCCCATCTCTCCGCCGAGAGCATCTATTTCCCTTACAAGATGTCCCTTAGAGCTTCCTCCTATATTAGGATTACATGGCATCATCGCTATACTCTCACAGCTCACAGTAAAGCAGATTGTTTCAAGTCCAAGCCTTGCGCACGCAAGCGCAGCCTCACAGCCTGCATGACCTGCACCGACAACAACTACATCATAATTTTCACATAAACCTTTCAATTTAGTCTCCATTTTTCTATTTTCCCATACAAAATTTGCTGAAAATTCTGTCAGCAAGGTCATCCTCTACTTCTTCACCAATAATCATTCCAAGCTTTTCGTAGGCAGTCATCAGGTCAATCGTCAGAAAATCCTCGCTCATCTGCAGTTCTATTCCTGATTTTACCATATTAAGGCTGTCCAGCGCCTCACTTAAAAGATTTTTGTGACGCACGTTTGTTATATATATCTCCTCGTTAAAAGAAATCTTTCCTTCAAAAAACATTTCCTTTATCGCCTGTTCAAGCTCCTCAAGACCGGTTTCGTTTTTTGCCGATACAGACACCGTCTTAAAACGCTCCAGCCTGCTTAAATCCTCCCGCGAAATCTCTCTTTTCATATCGGATTTATTTAAGAGAACTAAAACCTTTTTATCCTTGATAAGAGATATTATTTCTTCATCATTTTTATCCAAGGGTCTGGAACTGTCAACAACAAAAATAATCAAATCTGCTTCCTGTGCATATTTCTTTGCCTTTTCCACACCTATGCTTTCCACATAATCATCAGTGTTTCTTATACCGGCAGTATCTGTCAGATTAAGAGTTATTCCTCCCAGATTAATCTGCTCTTCAAGGACGTCTCTCGTAGTTCCCTCAATATCGGTTACAATAGCTCTCTCTTCTCTTGCAAGGGCATTTAACAGACTTGATTTTCCGGCATTGGTTTTCCCCAAAATAACAGTTCGTATTCCATCCCGCATTATACGACCGTTGTCAGAGGTTTTCAACAATTTATTCACACTTTCCACACACTTATCCACATCATTTAAAATGTTTTGCACATAATTGTCCAGCGATATATGTTCAGGGTCATCCAGAGCTGCCTCTATATAAGCAACATGATTTAGTATCATTTCCCTTATTTCCTTAATTTTTTCAGATAACTTACCGTCAAGCTGACTGACCGAAGACTTGAGGGCATATTCATTTTTTGAATTAATTACGTCTATTACCGCTTCTGCCTGTGATAAATCAATTCTTCCGTTAAGAAATGCCCTCTTCGTAAATTCTCCCGGCTCCGCAGGCGATGCTCCGGCACCTATAAGCGCCTCAAGCACTTTTCTGGTTACAAGGATACCGCCGTGACAGTCTATCTCAACAACATCCTCTCTTGTGTAAGTATTAGGCGCACGCATAACAACAGCAAGCACCTCGTCTATAATGTTTCCGTTTCTGTCTGTGATGCTTCCGTAATGAACTGTATGACTTTCAACCTCAGAAAGTCTGATATTCTTTTTAGAAACAAACACCTTATCCGCAATTTCAATAGCATCTTTTCCGCTCATTCTCACGATACTTATTCCTCCGCTGCTCATTGTGCTTGTTGAAATCGCCGCTATTGTATGCTCCATATTAATCTCCAATTCTATAAATTGTCTAAGCCAAATACTCCGCAGCAAGCCTGCTGCGGAGTATTTGACTATAGCATAATTTGCCAAACGGACAAAGCCGTTTATTAATATTTTTTATTTCATACTCTTTTCCCTGTCGAGATAAACCACAACATGTCTGAAAGGCTCTTCTCCCTCGCTTCTTGTAGATACAAATTTATCATTTTGAAGCGTTGAGTGTATAATTCTTCTCTCGTAAGGATTCATAGGCTCCAGAGACACAGGTCTTCTGCTTCTTTTTACTTTATAAGCGATATTTCTGGCAAGAGATTCGAGAGTCTCTTTTCTCCTGCTTCTGTAATCCTCAGTGTCAAGTTTTATCCTGACATACTTTTCTTTTCCCTTGTTGACAACAAGGCTTGTAAGATACTGGATAGAATCGAGAGTCTGTCCTCTCTTTCCGATAAGTACGCCCATATTAGGACCTGAGAGTTCTACGTTTACGCATTCAGGATCATCGAATTTAACTTCGATTTTTACTTCAATTTCCATTGCCTTAAACATATCATCAAGAAAAGTCACTATTCTTCTCTCAATCTCATCATTTGACATTACATTAACATGCTTTGGGGCTTTTTCAGAAGGCTGTACCGGTTCTGCCTGCTGTACCTGCTGGCTTGACTTAACTTCTTCCTGGATTTTTTCTTCTGTCGGCTTTATTTCTTCATTCTGAACAGGCTTCTCCTCAACCTCAACAATTTCTTTTTTTCTCACCCTTATTACCGCAGGTTTATTGAAAAGTCCGAGAATACCTGAACTTCCTTTTTCAACAACTTCATATTCTACCTTATCGCTTGTAGTCTCCAGTTTAATCAAAGCATTTGTAAGCGCTTCGTCAACATTTTTACCTGAAACTTCAATATAATCCATAGTATCCTCCTTCGTTATTTTTTCTTAGAATTTTTTTCATTATATTTTGCAACCATTCCTGCCTTTTCAGCGAGGCTTCCCGGCTTGGCAGTCTTATAATAATTGGTAGACTCAAGAATTTCTTTCATTCTCTTGTCATTCTGTTCCTTTTTCTCCTGAAGCTTTGAAATTCTGTCCTTATTCTTATCAACATTATCTATTTTCTTTGTGCTTGCCGTTGCATTTTTTGCGATTTTTTCAGGAGGAAGACCCTTCTTTGCACGTTTCTTGTTTCGCTTTTCTATATTTCTCTTTACAATTTCATCAACACCAAGCTTGTCATAATAGCGGTTTATAAAAATCTGAATAATCGTCTGAATTACTGCTGTTGCAATCCAGTAAAGACCAAGACCCGCAGGAACGGAAAATCCTATAAACGCAGACATAATAGGCATAAAAATGTTCATCATCTTCATTGATGCAGCCATAGGATTATCCGTATCTGTCTGCTGCGTCTGCTTGCCCTGACCGACTCTTACACTTATATACTGTGTCACGCCTGACAAAATAGGTATCAAAATTGCCACGTTTAAAGCAAATGTAGGAACCTGAGATACATTAATGCCAAGAAATGTATTCATTTCCGTTATTTTTTCCTGATTTTCTGCAATAACAGAAGCGAATGAACTAAAATGCTCCTTGAGAGTATTCCACTGGTCAGAAGTAAATGAATTCAATGCTACAACAGCATCATTTACATTTGTCCAATCAACACTTGATGAAAACGTACTGCTCATGAAATCAGCATAACCGTCCGTATTCATTATACCACTTCCGCCGTCAGATGAGCCAAGTATATTTATAAAAAGACTTTTCAGAGAGCCTACATACATAGGAATTCTCTGGAATACTCTATACAGCGCCATCAAAATAGGAAACTGAATTAAAAGCTGTAAACATCCGCCCATCTGTGAAGTTCCGTACTTTGCATAGACAGCTTTGGTTTCCTCCTGCATTTTAAGCATTGCATTCTGGTCGCCCTTTTTATCTTTATATTTATCCTGAATTGCCTTTATCTCAGGCGTAATAACTGAGTTAAGCTTAGTCATCTTTGACTGTTTTGCAGCCAAAGGAAACATCAAAAGCTTTACAACTAATGTAAACAAAACTATTGCTATTGCAATATTACCTAATCCGATTGCGCTCAGCCCGGTAAAAAGTAAATCAAGAATTTTACCTAAGAATGCGGCTATCGGTCCTATAATCGCATCGTACAATGTGTTACCTCCGTCATCGTGCATTTTCTAATGCTTAATTATTTGGCAATCTTTTTGACTTTAATCTGTCCTTTTAACGGAACAGGGTCATAACCGCCTTTATTAAAAGGATTGCATCTTAAAATTCTTTTTAATGCCATAAATCCACCTTTAAAAGCACCATATTCCATTACGGCTTCTTTTGCATATTCGGAACAGCATGGATAAAAATTACAATAATTTCTTCCTTTATAAGGAGAGACGGCATTCTGATAAAACCATATCATTTTCAATAATACTTTTTTAATCATACAAATTCCTATTCCTGCGCTTTCTTAAAGCGCACAGCAAACTTTGCCGGAAGCTTTAATATCCTTCCAATACATCTAAATGCTTCATAAGATGAAGCATAGCACTTTCGGTTTCTTTATAAGTCTTATCTTTCAAACCTGCTCTTGCCACAACGACAACATCAAGACCTTTCTTGACATTTTCACTGTTTAAACGAAATGCCTCACGAATAAGCCTCGCAAGCCTGTGTCGGACGATACTGTTCCCGACCTTTTTACTCACAGATACACCAAGTCTAATCGTATCCGTTCCATTCTCTGAAATATACATGACAAGATACTTATTGGCATAGGAATTTTTCTTGTCATATACTCTTCTAAAACCACTGTTTTTTCTTAATGTTTCAAAGTTTTTATACTTCATTGAAATATTCACCGCCTATAAAACAAGACAGACGAATACCCGATAATTAACAGGTACCCGTCTGTCAAAACTTAATTTTAAATTAAGCTGAAAGTCTTTTTCTTCCCTTAGCTCTTCTTGCTGCCAAAACTTTTCTTCCGCCCGGAGTACTCATTCTTGCTCTGAAACCGTGAACCTTAGCTCTCTGTCTTGTCTTAGGCTGAAATGTCATCTTCATTGTAAACGCACCTCCTTTTTACACCATATTAATTCATAATAAAACCTGTTTATATGGCAGGAATATTTTATCCAGTTAAAATTTAAAACATCGCTATCTATTATATTAATAAAAATATTACAAGTCAAGCAAAAATCGATAATTTTTTTACACACGGTTGTATCAGGCTTAATTTTTATTATACACACACAATCACATGATTGCAGTAAATGTCAACAAGTTATCAACAAAATGTGTAAAACTTGTGGATAAGTGGTTATTAATACACAAAAAATAACAAAATATATCTAAAAATCCCTTTTTTCGACATGTATAATGTTAATAATTTATCCACAATCAAAATTTAAAATAAAATTTCTTCCTATTATAATATTAAATTAACATAATTTAAATTTTCACAGAAATTTGTCATTTTAAAATCACATAAAATAATATGTTAAACATTTGCATTCGAACATTTATAAAGGATTCCTTGATAAAAAAGCAGTTTTGTTATATTATATATTAGAATAACTTTACATTTCAAAAAGACCGAAGGGTGTTAATATAATTATGGAAGAATTAAAACAAAAATGGGATCTTATCCTACAGACGCTGAAAGAAGAATATGATATTCAGGATATTTCATTTAAGACATGGATTAAGCCTATTAAAATATATTCGGTTTCAGGCAATAAAATTACACTATTAATATCAGAAGACCCAATGGGAATATCATACATTGAAAAAAAATATCTCACACCCCTCACAGTTACAATATGTGAGGTGATGAGAAGAGAGTATGAGGTTACGCTGATTTCAGCTAAAGAAAAAGAAGCTGCCGAGAACAGTAAAAAGAAAAAAGAAACCGTATCTGCTGCAAAGAGCAGCAGCCTGCAGAACTTAAATCCAAATTACACATTTGAGACTTTCGTAATAGGAAATAACAATAACCTTGCTCACGCCGCGTCACTGGCAGTAGCAGAGACTCCGGGAGAGGTTTATAATCCTCTTTTTATTTACGGAGGAGTGGGACTGGGAAAAACACACCTCATGCAGGCTATAGCACACTTTATCATTAATAACAATCCTAATCTTAAAGTGCTTTATGTAACCTCTGAGACGTTTACAAACGAGCTTATTGACTCTGTCAAAAATCAGAAAAACTCAGAATTCAGAGAAAAGTACAGAAACATAGACGTACTTCTGATAGATGATATTCAATTCATCATAGGCAAGGAATCAACTCAGGAGGAATTCTTCCATACTTTTAATGCCCTATACCAGGACAGAAAGCAGATTGTCATTTCTTCTGACCGTCCTCCTAAGGAGATGGAAACCCTGAGCGAGCGACTTCGCACGAGGTTTGAGATGGGGCTTCCTGTAGATATTCAGATTCCTACATATGAAACAAAAATGGCAATTCTTAATAAGAAGGCGGAGCTTGGAGGCTACAATATACCTTACGAAGTAAAAGACTACGTTGCAACACATATAAAATCGAGCATAAGGGAACTTGAAGGAGCTCTGACCAAGCTTTCTGCATTTGCAAAGCTCTCGACAAATCCGATAACAGTTGAGTTTGCTGAGGAGGCGTTAAAAGACTTAATATCACCAGACTCAAGAAGAGATATAACGCCTGAGCTTATAATTGACATAGTTGCGGAGCATTTTAACATCCGTCCCGAAGATATACTTTCACAGAAGAGAAGCGCGGATATTGTATATCCGAGACAGATTGCAATGTATCTGTGCCGTCAGATGACAACCAACACAGTCCAGTCGCTTGGCAAGGCCTTCGGCAACCGCGACCATACAACAGTAATACACGGCACGGAAAAAATTAATAAAATGGTTATCAGTGATGAAAATACAAAATCAACCATTGATATACTTATTAAAAAGATAAATCCTTCCTGACTCACACAAACGCATAAATATATTTACGGGTTTCAAACAAATATAAACACCTGGAAGGTTTTACACATTATTCACTGAATAGTGTGTTAATATTTTATTATTTTATGTGATTTTCAGTGGATAACAGCTCAAGCCTCAGGCATTAAATCAAAACCGAAAAAGTTATCCATAACGGTTTCACATCAAATTCTAATGAATTAAACATAGTTTTACTACAGCTTTTTTTCAGTAAAAATAAGGGCTTAAACCACTTATCAACTTTTAAACAGCCCCTACTACTACTACTGCTGATTATTATTTATATATACATGTAATTTTCAACGCTTAGTTATCACGAAAGGAGTTTTACACATTATGAAATTAGTCTTTACAAAAAGCAGCTTGAACAAAGCCGTAAGTATTGTTATGAAAGCAGTTCCTACAAGAACGACGATGTCTATACTCGAGTGCATTCTTATAGATGCTTCTACAAACGAAATCAAATTTACAGCGAATGATATGGAACTCGGTATAGAGACAACAGTAGAAGGCGAAATTATTGAGAAAGGTAAAGTTGCAATAGATGCAAAGATTTTTTCTGAGATTGTAAGAAAACTTCCTGACAATGATATTACTATTGATACGGATTCAAACTATACTTCTACTATTACCTGTGAGAAAAGCAAGTTTAACATAGCAGGCAAATCAGGAGATGATTTTTCTTATCTTCCTGTTATTCTCAAAGAAAAAACCATCAGCCTTTCACAGTTTACTTTAAAAGAGACTATCAACCAGACAATCTTCTGTACTTCGCCTAATGACAATAACAAAATGATGACAGGTGAGCTTTTTGAGGTTAAAGATAATGTATTAAAGGTTGTAGGTCTTGACGGACACAGAATTGCTATCAGAAATGTAGCGCTCTCAGGAAATGCAGATGATGTAAAGGTTGTTGTTCCGGGAAAGACGCTTAGTGAAATAAGCAAAATTCTCTCGTCTGATGCAGAATCAATGGTAAATATCTATTTTACAAATAATCATATTCTTTTTGAATTTGATAATACAATGGTTGTATCACGTTTGATTGAAGGGGAATACTTTAAGATAAATCAGATGCTTTCGAGTGATTATGAGACAAAGGTTTTAATTAACAAAAAAGAGTTTCTTGATTCTATCGACAGAGCAAATCTTTTAATCAGAGAGGGTGATAAAAAACCTATAATTATCAATATAACAGATGGTGTTTTGGAGGTTAAGGTCCAGTCAGCGATAGGTTCGCTCAATGAAGACATTGACATAAATAAAGAGGGTAAGGATATTATGATTGGATTTAATCCCAAGTTTCTTATAGATGCCCTTCGTGTTATTGATGACGAGACCGTTGATATTTATCTTGTAAATCCAAAGGCTCCTTGTTTTATAAGAGACAAGGAGGAGAATTATATTTATCTCATACTTCCTGTCAATTTTTCTGCGGTTTAAAGTTAAGTTTACTTCGTCTTAAAATAAATAATTGGAGATTCGTATATGCAGATTATAAAGTTAAGAGAAGATTATATTAAGCTTGGTCAGGCGTTAAAGGCAGCCGGTCTTGTCGAATCAGGCGTTGAGGCAAAAATTGTCATTCAGGAGGGACTGGTTAAGGTAAACGGCGCCGTGGAGACACAGCGGGGAAAAAAGCTTGTCGGCGGAGAGATTATCTCCTACAACGGAGAGGAGATAAAAATAGAATTATAAGAGCAAAGTGGTGTCAAAGTGGTAATTGAGTCTCTTGATTTAAAAAATTACAGAAATTATGAATATCTTAATATGATTTTTGACAACAAAATAAATATTATCTACGGTGATAATGCTCAGGGGAAAACTAATATCCTGGAGTCAATATATGTATGTGCGACCTCCAAATCCCATCGCGGCAATAAAGATAAAGAAATCATCAGATTTGATAATGACGAGGCACACATAAAGCTTCATGTAAAAAAGCATGAGATGAATTACCGGATAGACATGCATTTAAAAAAAAATAAACCTAAAGGAATTGCCGTCAACGGCATTCCTATAAAAAAAGCAGTTGAGCTCTTTGGAATTCTCAATATTGTATTTTTTTCACCTGAGGATTTGAATATTATAAAAAACGGACCATCAGAGAGAAGAAGATTTATAGATATGGAGCTGAGTCAGCTTGATAAAATTTATTTAAGCTGTCTTGTAAACTACAATAAGGTTGTAAACCAGAGAAATAAATTGCTTAAAGATTTTGCATTGTCAGGCAGACAGGATATTCTTCAGTCTTTAGATGTGTGGGATATTCAGCTTGTCAGATACGGTACGGAGGTTATAAAGGGAAGAATAGAATTTATAAATCAGATTAATCGTCTTGTTGAGAATATTCATAATAAACTTTCAGGCAGCAAAGAAAAACTTGAAATTATCTATGAGCCCTGTGTTGATATAAAAAATTTTACATATGAGACTGCAAGAGTAAGGGACAGAGATATAAAGCTTAAATGCACAAATATAGGACCTCATAAAGATGATATGATTTTTATGATAAACGGAAAAGACGTAAGAAAGTTCGGCTCGCAGGGACAGCAGAGAACTGCGGCTTTGTCTTTAAAGCTCGCGGAGATAGAGCTTGTAAAACATATTATTCATGACACTCCTGTTTTGCTGTTAGATGATGTATTGTCTGAGCTTGACAGCAGCAGACAGAATTTTCTTCTGGACAGCATAGGAGATATTCAGACGATTGTAACATGTACAGGATTGGATGAATTTATCAACAGCAGATTTTCAATAAATAAAATATTTAAAGTTGTCGAAGGAAAGATAGAGACAGAAGATTCAGTACAAAAATCATAATTAAAATTTTAGGGAGGAATGAAAAGTGTCAGAGCAGCAGTATGGCGGTGACCAGATACAGGTTCTTGAGGGACTGGAAGCAGTAAGAAAAAGACCGGGTATGTATATAGGCTCTACTTCAGCCAGGGGACTTCATCATCTTGTATATGAGATTGTTGACAATGCAGTAGACGAGGCATTGGCAGGATTTTGTGATACAATTCAGGTAATTATCAATAAAGATAACTCAATCACTGTTACAGATAACGGAAGAGGCGTTCCTGTTGACTTAAATCACAAGACAGGAAAACCTGCTATAGAAGTAGTATATACAATCCTTCATGCCGGAGGAAAATTCGGAGGCGGAGGATATAAGGTATCCGGAGGTCTTCACGGTGTAGGTGCATCGGTAGTAAATGCTCTTTCTGAGTGGATGGAAGTTTTTGTAAAGAGAGACGGCCATATATACAATCAGAAATATGAGCGCGGAAAGGTATGCTATCCGCTTAAAATTATAGGGGACTGCGAACAGAATGACACAGGAACAAAGGTAACATTTCTTCCGGATAAAGAAATTTTTCAGGAGACGCATGTTTTTGAATTTGATGTCTTAAAGCATCGCTTACGGGAAATGGCATTTCTGACAAAGGGAATTAAAATCATTTTAAAGGATGAGCGTGAGGGAATTGAGCAGGAAAGAACATTTCATTATGAGGGCGGAATAAAAGAGTTTGTGGCTTACCTGAATAACAGCAAAATGCCTTTATATGACAGTATTATTTACTGCGAGGGTGTCAAGGACGGCGTTCAGGTAGAGGTTGCTTTCCAGCATAATGACGGATATAACGAGGTTGTTGATTCATTTGTAAATAATATCAAAACGCCTGAGGGAGGCACACATCTGACAGGTTTCAGAAATGCACTCACAAAAACCTTTAATGACTATGCGAGAAGCAATAAAATCATAAAAGAAAACGAACCTGCTTTGTCGGGTGATGATATTCGAGAGGGTCTTACAGCTATTGTGAGCATAAAAATTGAAGATCCTCAGTTTGAGGGACAAACTAAACAGAAGCTAGGCAATACAGTGGCAAGAGGTGCAGTTGACAGCATTGTAAGCGAACAGCTTACATATTTTCTTGAACAGAATCCTTCTGTTGCAAAATCTATCTGCGAGAAGTCTATTCTTGCTCAGAGAGCAAGAGAAGCTGCAAGAAAAGCAAGAGATTTGACAAGAAGAAAGACTGCTCTTGAGAATACTTCTCTTCCGGGTAAGCTTGCCGACTGTTCTGACAAGGACCCTAAGAACTGTGAAATTTTTATAGTAGAGGGTGATTCGGCAGGCGGCTCTGCAAAAACAGCCAGAAGCCGTGCAACACAGGCTATTCTTCCGCTGAGAGGCAAGATTTTAAATGTTGAGAAGGCAAGACTTGACAGAATTCTCGGAAATGAAGAAATAAAAGCTATGATTACCGCGTTTGGCACCGGTATTCATGAGGATTTTGATATAAGTAAGCTGAGGTATCACAAAATTATTATCATGACTGATGCCGATGTTGACGGAGCGCATATTGCAACGCTTCTTCTCACATTTTTTTACAGATTTATGCCGGAGCTGATAAAGCAGGGACATGTTTATCTTGCAATGCCTCCTCTTTATAAGATAGAAAAAAATAAAAAGGTTTGGTATGCGTACAGTGATGAAGAGCTGAATAAAATAATGCTTGAAATAGGACGCGACCAGAACAATAAGGTTCAGCGCTATAAGGGACTTGGAGAGATGGATGCCGACCAGCTTTGGGATACAACTATGGATCCTGAGAAGAGAATTTTAAAGCGTGTAAACATGGATGAGGATTTGGAATCTGAGGTTGACGTTACATTTTCCACATTAATGGGAGATAAGGTTGAGCCGAGAAGAGAATTTATTGAGGCAAACGCAAAATATGTCAAAAATCTTGACATTTAAGTAAATAACAGTGGAGGTTAATAATGGATGAACATATCTTTGACCAGATTCATGATGTAGATATGCAGAAAACCATGGAAAGCTATTATATAGACTATGCCATGAGTGTTATTGCATCGAGAGCGCTTCCTGATGTGAGAGATGGTTTGAAACCTGTTCAGAGAAGAATTTTATATTCGATGATAGAGCTGAATAACGGACCTGACAAGCCGCACAGAAAGTGCGCGCGTATTGTCGGCGACACAATGGGTAAATATCATCCTCACGGAGACTCATCTATCTATGAAGCACTGGTAAAGCTGGCGCAGGATTTCAACACGCGCTATCCGCTTGTGGATGGCCATGGCAATTTCGGATCTGTTGACGGTGACGGCGCAGCGGCTATGAGATATACAGAGGCGAGACTCAGCAAAATTTCTATGGAGATGATTGCTGATATAAATAAAAATACAGTTGATTTTGTACCTAACTTTGACGAGACGGAAAAAGAGCCGATAGTTTTGCCGTCAAGATACCCTAATCTTCTGGTAAACGGAACTTCGGGCATTGCCGTGGGTATGGCGACAAACATTCCTCCGCATAATCTCAGGGAGGTAATAGGAGCAGTTGTAAAAATTATCGACAACAAAATAGATAATGACAGAGATACAACAATAGAGGAAATACTTGAGATTATAAAGGGACCTGATTTTCCGACAGGCGGCACTATTATCGGAAAAATGGGCATAGAGGAGGCTTACAGAACCGGGCGCGCTAAAATTAAAGTGCGTGCCGTGACAGATATTGAGCCTATGCAGAACGGTAAAAACAGAATTGTCGTAACCGAACTTCCGTATATGGTCAATAAGGCAAGGCTTATAGAGAAAATGGCTGAGCTTGCGAGAGATAAGAAAATTGACGGAATTACTGATTTGAGAGATGAGTCAGACCGTCAGGGAATGCGTATCTGTATAGAGCTGAGAAGAGACGTTAATCCTAATATTGTATTAAATCAGCTCTACAAGCACACTCAGCTTCAGGATACATTCGGAGTAATTATGCTCTCACTTGTAAATAATGAGCCGAAAATTTTAAATATCCTTGATATGTTAAAATATTACCTTCTGCATCAGGAGGACGTTGTCACAAGGAGAACTCAGTATGATTTGAATAAGGCTGAGGAGCGGGCACATATATTAGAGGGCTTGATGATTGCTCTTGATAATATAGACAGAGTTATAACAATCATCAGAGGCTCTAAAAATGTTCAGATAGCAAAAGAAAGTCTTATGTCGGAATTTGAACTTACCGATGCGCAGGCTCAGGCTATTGTTGATATGCGTCTCAGGGCTCTTACAGGTCTTGAAAGAGAAAAGCTCGAAGCAGAGCTGAATGAGCTTCTTGCAAAAATTGCCGAGTACAAAGAAATACTCTCGGATAAGAAAAAGCTTCTCGGTGTAATCAAGCAGGAGATTTCTCTTATTGCCGATAAGTACGGTGATGAAAGAAGGACATCTATAGGTTATGACGAATATGATTTGTCGATGGAGGATTTAATTCCTGATGAGCCTGTTGTGATTGCAAGGACAACTCTCGGTTATATTAAGAGAATGACGCCTGATAATTTCAAGAGTCAGAACAGAGGCGGAAAGGGAATAAAGGGTATGCAGACGATAGAAGAGGACTATATAAAGGACCTCTTCATGACGACGTCTCACCATTTTCTTACATTCTTCACAAATACGGGAAGAGCCTATAAGTTAAAGGCATATGAGATTCCTGAGGCAGGAAGAACTTCGAGAGGAACGGCAATTATCAATCTCTTGCAGCTTCAGCCGGGAGAGAAAATCACAGCCGTCATACCAATAGACGCTAAGAAGATTGAAGATAAAGACAATATGTTTATGGCAACTAAGAAGGGCATTGTCAAAAAAACGCCTATCAGAGAGTTCGCAAATATACGCAAGACAGGTATTCAGGCAATAAATATGCGCGATGATGACGAGCTTATCGAGGTTAAACTCACAGACAGTCAATGCGATGTTATTCTTGTCACAAAACTCGGACAGTGTATACGTTTTAAGGAGACGGATGTCAGACCGACAGGAAGAAGCGCAATGGGTGTAATCGGAATGAATCTTCTGGACGAGGACGAGGTTGTAGGAATGCAGCTTGACAAGCAGGGAGATTCCTTGCTTATAGTATCTGAAAACGGTCTGGGAAAACGAACTGATATTGATGAGTTTGCAGTGCAGCACCGGGGCGGCAAAGGCGTAAAATGTTATAAGATTAATGAAAAAACCGGAAACGTCATAGGAGTTAAGGCAGTCGATGACACAAGAGAGGTTATGCTCATCACTACCGACGGAATTATTATTCAGCTTAAATGCTCTGATATTTCTATTCTCGGAAGAATAACATCAGGCGTAAAGCTTATAAATCTTGATGATGGAGTTACGGTCGCAACAGTAGCAAAGGTCCGCAGAAAACCAGTCGATGAAAATGATAAAGAAGCAGAGGGCTTTGATGATTCCGCAGAAACAGAAACACAGAGTTCTGAAGCTTCGGAGGTGTCGGAGGAAATTGAAAGCACTGAGAAAAAAAGCGAGCTTGACGCATCAATAGAAGAGCTGCTTAACAGAGCTGAGGAAGATAAAGAAGAATAAATTTATAATTTAATATTGTAATGGAAAATTGAAAAAATCCTGATGTTGGGAAATATAATATCTCAACATCAGGATTTTTATATTAAGTAAATTATTTATATAGCATATTCTATAATTTTATACCAGTTTTTACAAAAAAACCGCTATTTTTTACAATAATTAATTTATGAAAAAAAATTAATATATAATAAAATTGCCGGAAAGTTTTATAAAAGTGAGAGGGTGGATAAATATATGAGAAAAAGGTTATATATTTTATTATTTGCAGTTATATTAATTGCTTTTACAGGATGTACAGGAAAAAATAACACCGGCAGTGATGAGCAAAATATTACGCAAGAAGTCGGTGAAATAAAAATTGAAGAAAGTCATAGCAACGATTATGCTTACATGTTTGGGATTGAAGAATTTAAAAGTGAGGACCAGGAATTAAGCTATGACGGAAATCCTGTTAAAGTACACTGTTATATTGATAATCAGGGAAAAGATTTAAGTATTGGAATATATTTGTTTATAGATGGCCAGATGCATCAGTACAGAGAGGAGGATACAGGAATAGAAGGTTATAGTCATGTTTTCAATGTAGTGGAAAATACCAGAGAGGTGTATGAAATAAGTTTTGTTCCTGATAAAGGAAAAAAAGGAGATAAACTGACTTTAAGATTTTTATATGTGCTTAATCCTGAGACAAAGCCGGACAAGGCTGTTTATAATTATGGGCATGATACAAATATGAACCAGATTTTACCAATAAAGCTTAATATGTTGACGGATTCTGAAAGTCAGAGTGATAATACGTATCAATATGTTAATTCAGTTGAAATGTCGCAGGAGGAGTATGACGCAAGGGTATATGATTCCAGAGGAAATTACAGAAATACGCTTAAAAACATAGATTTTGTATTAAAAAATGAAGAAGGGGAAGAAATAAAAAATTATATAGAAAGTAATCAGGACAAAGTAAAATTTATTATTGAAGGCTGTGGGGGAGGCAATGAAGAATATAACTTAACAGCATTCATTAACGGAGTAAATGTCAATTATAAAGATTTTAACGCGATATTTGAAATAAAAGATGGAAAATATATTACAAAAAAAGAATTTATAATTGATTTATCACAGTTAGATAAAGAAAAATATAATCTTGGGGAGTATAACAGTTTATTTATATTAGCAGTGCCGAAGTCAGAAAAAATAACAAGTTTAAGTTGCAGAATAAGAGTTATTACACTTGTTACAGGAAATTAGCCTTCTAAATAGAAAACTATTTAATATAAAATTTAAGAAAGAGGCGGATAACAGTAGACGTGCTGCGTCTACTGTTTGTAATATATATTCAAGAGGATTGTCATATGAAAAAAATAATTTATTTTTTTATTTTCTGCATTTTTACGTTTTATGGGTGTGCCTCAAAAAATCATACGGATTCTGATAAAACTGAAATTAATACCGAAACAGAAGGCAACACGCAGAAATTGACATATAGTGGTGAATTTACTGAGGGTTTTGAAAGCGTGGGTGATAATATATACGATATATCAGAATTATTTGATGTGAATACTGAAAAAATGGTCGGATATAAAATTTTTCTTGATAAGGGCATGTTTGTTCTTCCAACAATGGAGGGGTATGAAATATATCCGATTAATTATAATGAAAAAAAAATAGAAAAAGAAAAAATGGTTTTTATTCCGTCACTTATAAAGACAGGCGATTTTTTATGGATTTGTGACAGGGGACTTGCACATGATGAGGAGGTTTCATCAAGCGGATATTATGATAAAACCTACAATAGGTATATATATGAATTACAGGAAGACGGAACTATTAAAACAAGCATGATAGGAAGTTACAGTGTACAGGAAGACAAGAAAATATTAGATAACTTCTGTTACAACAGTGATTATGTTTTCTATGCTTTAACAGAAGATGAAGATTGTCTTTTATACAGATATAATATAAGAACGCAGCAGGAAGAATTAATTGCAGATTTGACCTCATATAATATATCTTCAATATTTAGAGTGGAGCAGGGAGAAGAAGGATACGTATTTTGTGGCAACGGATATAAAGATAATTTTCAGAATGAACAAACCAGCGGAATCTATTGTTTAATTGACAATAGCGGAAATGTGAAAAATATTGTCTATGATTATGACAGTGAGAGAAGCTCATACAGCGGTGGACTTTTTTTGAGTAAAAAGGATGATTCTAACTATAATTATAGGATAACAGAAATGTTATTATTAGACGCAGAAAAGTTAGAAACAAAGATTATTGATCTCGGAGATTATCAGTGGATTAGCGGATACACAAAAAAAATATCCGAGAACGGAAAATATATATTTTTTTCAGATATAACAGACAATTTGATGGTTTTTGTTGTATATGATACGGAAAAAGATGAAATAGTTTATAAAAAAGAAACAGAAATGCAAGAAAAAATAACGGTGATTTCACAATCAATATCTGAAAAATACAATGGTTTCACAATTTCATTTATGGAAGATGAAAAAATTAAGACGTATTTTTATTCTATAGGAAAGTTCTCTGAACTTCCTATAGAATAAAAACGCTCCGCAGGATCGCAGAGTCGCGGAAAGGTAATTATTCTAACGAATCCGCGACTCGCGAAAGAGTTCGCAAGCGAACTCCTTGTTATAAATTTTAACCCAGAGGTGAAGTCGTTTTGACAGAATTAAAATTAGAAAATATAGATTTTTCATATGGTAAAAATAAAATTTTAAATGATATAAATTTATCATTATCAACAGGAGTTACAGCTCTTCTTGGTCCTAACGGCGCAGGAAAAACAACTTTAATTAATATAATAACGTCGCTGTACAGACCTGATAAAGGAACAGTATATTACAATGAAAAGGATATAAAAAAGCTTAGAGACAGATATTATGATTATATCGGCTACCTTCCTCAAATGCCTCAGTTCTATAAAAATTTTACGGCATATAATTTTCTGGAATATATAGGAATATTAAAGGCTGTAAAAAAGAGCGAGTTACAGGAAAGAATTGAAAGATTGCTAAAACTTGTAAATCTTAGCGAAGAAAAAAATAAAAAAATAGGAGCATTTTCAGGTGGAATGAGGCAGAGACTTGGAATTGCACAGGCATTGCTGAATAATCCGGAAGTATTAATATTAGATGAGCCGACAGCAGGGCTTGACCCTAATGAAAGAATAAGATTCCGCAATATAATTTCACAGATTGGCGCAGATAAAATTGTAATTATGGCTACACATATTGTTTCAGATGTAGAATGTATTGCATCAAGAGCAATATTCTTAAAAAATAAAGAGGCAATAATGGTTAATAACATTTCAGAATTATCCGGAAAAATGAGCGCACATGTGTGGAGTGTTGTTGCTCAAAATGAAAATGAAATTAATTATTATACACAGAAGTATCTTGTATCTAATATCCGTCAGACTTCTGAAAAAAACGGATATGAGCTTAAAATAATATCAGATATTATTCCGTCAGAAAATGCAGTGCATGAACAGCCGGGATTAGAAGATGCATTTTTATATTTTTATGGAAAAAAAGATTGAAGAGGAAAAAAATGCGATTTGAAATAAATAAACTTATAAATAAGAAAATTGTTATTTTTATTATTTTGCTTTCTGTTCTGATTAATGGAATTTACAGTTCAAATATAGTTAAAAAAAATAATTCACTTGAGACAATACATTATAAAACAGGGACAGACAGAATATATGATAAGGTAAGTGGAAAAATAACATCAGAAAAAATCAGTTATATTTATAATGAGTATATAAGGCTTGAAAAAATTATATCTGAAGAAAATTTTTCAAAAGACTTTGATGAGAATACATATACAGGGTTTATTTTTTCAGACAGAAACTTTTTTAACGAGTTATATAATAATATTCAATATTGTATAAACTACTCATCACAGTGTGAGACAATTTCAAAGAGGGCGTCAGAAAACGTTCAATTATATAAAATAAAGAAAAATAATTATCTTTTAAATTATAATGAGAAAATATCAGAAATATATTCGGGAAGATATATTTCAGACTACTATAAAACAACAGGCTGGGATAAATATTTTAACTACCAGTTTTCAAATCTGATTGTTGTAATGCTTGTTATTTTTATAATGTGCAATATTTTTTCATCGGAAAGAGAAGAAAATATGTCTGTTATTCTGCTTACTTCAAGGAGAGGAAAAAACAGGCTTGTATTGAGAAAAATTATGGCATCGGTATTAATATCAACAGTTCTTTCATTAGTTTTCTATATAGAAGATTTCTTAATATTTTTCTTAGGGTTAGAACTAAAAGGAATGAATAATCCTATATATTCGCTTCAGGAGTTTCAATTATGTCCATTAAATATTAATATATTTGAATTTATTGTGTATATATTTGTCTGTAAAATTGCAGGGATAATTGTTTTTAATACATTAATAATATTGGCATCTTCGCTTGCCGGAAATAATCTTATGTCATGTGTCATAAGCATTATATTTACTGTTGCTGTGATTGCTGTGAATATTATGAAGCTGCCCGCAGATGTATTATGTCTGTTGTCGCCGCAGCTTTATTTAAAAGATTATAATGTAGTGAGATTTTTAGATATACCTGTGCTTAAGGTCAGTTTTAATTTATCTTTTGCTTTAGTGATATTTTTGTTTTTGTTAATTTCAGTATGGTTTTTAGAGACAAAATGGGGAAAATTTAAAAGAAGAGAAAGAGTATGATTAAGTGTATTAAATA
>CALWKC010000059.1 GCA_944381165.1 uncultured Lachnospira sp.
CCATAAAAATAACCTCCAAACTGAGTAATTTTATCTTACATCAGTTTGAAGGTTTACACAAACTTTGGGATACTGCCTAAAAATTTAACCGAGCTCCAGCAGTTGGACTAATTATCCAGCTGCTGGAGCCCAGTTTTTGCCATATTTTTTTATTTATTGATTAGCCCAGCAAATTTTTAATTTTATCTTCTTGTTTAATTTTATCAACGAACTCACCAATAGAATATACTGCAATATCCAAATCTTCTTTAAACTTATACCACTCTGCTATCTGTTTAGTATCTTCATGAATTACAGGTGCAACAAAAACAGAGAAAGTATTTTCTTTTTTCTTTTTTTCTTCAAGTAAATGTCTTCTTATCGGTATAATTTCATTATTTACCTGATCTTGTCTTCCACACATCAATGTGACCTCTACTAGACTCTGATACTCTTTGTCAAAGCATATAATATCTGCTTTTCCACCAGCCGCAGTATTGGAAGGTAGTCCTTCATCGTCTATGGAGTAATTCGGCGTTACATCTAATTCATCAAAATTCTGTACCATAGCAATGCTGGTTAAAAACTCTAATCGCACGGGTCCCGGCAAAAGTTTCAACATATAATCATTACTTGCCGTTTTATTACATATCTTGTGCAGCTCTGAGTATATTGTTTCTTTTGAATATTCTGCAGCAAATCTCTTAAGTACTGATTTTCTTAAATCTGTTGTATCAGACGGAGCCGCACTTTCCATACTTATTACAGTAGTATCAACTCCACCCATATACTCAAAATATTCTTGCTTTGTTTCAAAAGTTTTATAATCAGAATAATTTTCTAAAATATAATTAATCTTATCAATTTCCCATGCATTATAATCTATAAAACGTCCGTTGCCTCTCAAAGATATAATGCCGGTAGTACGCATTTTACGAATGTATTCATCAACAGCTTCACCACAGATTTGCGATAATTTAAACCTATTTCGCTGTTCATCAGAAGCTCCCAATAATTCTAAGCATATTTCATACATATACTCATCACTATATGTATAACCAACCTTACCTCTAATCTGCTTTATTTTATTATATAAAGCTTTCGCATCACTATTTGGCCAACATATAAACAAACTTAATTCCTGCCTGAAAACCCCGGCTCCATTTTCCTTTGTATCTTCCTTTAACAGCCTTAATACTTGTAATAACAGAATTAAAGGTACATTTGAGTTGGCATTTTTTCTATATGGATTATTACTTTGATATTTCATCATTGAATTAAGAAATACCTTTTGTATTTTTTCTTCATTTGGCTCTTCTTCGTTCAATGCATCTATCAGCATATGTCCCGTTGTAGATATTTTTATTGGTTCACCCATTGCATATTTTACAAATCCAAACTCCATCGGCAATTTGAATATTGTATCAAATCTGGAATCCCAACCATATTCAAAACCGGCTTCCTTATGCTTTTGCGGGCTCATTTCAATTATAAATTCTATCTGCTTATCCGAATATTTTTCATCGTCATTTTTCATAATATAAGCCAAATCAGGTGTTCTGTTTACTATCAAAGGCGTATACAATTTCTCTTTAATTGCTTTATATACCACTTTCATAATCAGCTCATGTGTCAGAATTTGATTTTCATACGGCAATAAACAATTAAGAAAGCTAACAATTCTATTTGGATTTCTCATCGTTGTAGAAAATGACAGCGGCTTTCTTTCAGCTTTTTTACTGCGCATAATTTGTAACAAACACCTCCCGCGAATCAGCCTTTATCGTATTATCATTAAAACTGATATAATTGCTCTTTATATCATACGCGCAATACTTTTTTGACCAATCCAAAAATCTTCGGTTTATTTTTCCCTTATGAGCAATCAGGTTGGTTATACCAAACTTAATTCCTCTGTCATTCAAAGCATCCAAATATTCACACAATTCGTCTTCTTTTTTATCATTCCACAACTTATTGTATTCACTCATTGAAATCAAATATGGAGGATCTAAAAACATGTATGAGTTCTTTTTAAACTTAAGCCTTTCCAAGAAAGATATATAATCCAAATTAAAAAATTCAATCTGATGTTTTCCAACAAACTCCAAATAATTATTCAGCGCCCTATATACATTATTATTAAAATCCACATTACCTACGGGAAGATTAAAATCCCCCTTTCCGTTAAATCGTATCATATGATTAAAACCATATATCAGCAACAAATATAATCTAAGAAAATCTTTTTTCTCCGCATTAAAATCCTTTCTCATACGGATATATGCTTCTTTATTATATTTTGAATAATATGTTTTCACATACTTCTTTTTCAATTCTTCCGGCACACAAATACCACGATACGAACAAGATAATCCATAAAAATCTATAATCTCAAATAATTCTTCAAACAATTCTTCCGCTTTACCGGTATAGCTTCCTATAACTTTGTGCAATTCCACCACATAAGAATCCACATCATTCAGCATGTAGGAAGTTCCTTTTGAATTTAAAAAAGAGCTTCCTCCGCCTACGAATGGCTCTATGTACTGTTCTATATTCTTAGGCATTAATTGTTTAAGTTGAGGCATAAGTTTATACTTATCACCTACATAGAAAAACGGAGATCTTATTGTCTTTTTACTTTCCATTATTTAGGCCTACTTTCGTTATAAAAACAAATTCTTTATGGTCATCAAATTCTGTCTTTCCTGCATTAAAGCATTGATGTTTTTTTTCATAAATAGCTGTCTGTCCTTTTGATGATAAAATTTTTTTGATTTCCTCTAAAGTGATTTTATTTTTTGAAGAACTGCTTTTAGAATTATATGTATTATTATATGTAACAATAATATATTTAGCATTAATATTTTTTATCAAATCGGCGAAAACCTCTGGAGCACGGCTTTTACAATACTCACTCATATTCTCCGCTTTTGGTTTTAATGCCGTTCCCTCCAGCTGAGGTTTTTTCCATTGAACTACGTTCTCCAAAACATGATAAAATCTACTATATTGCCGACTGTTATATGGAGGGTCAATAAATGCAATATCTGCCTTAACTTTTCTCACCAGTTCATTAGCATCCATACGGTAAATACAAAACTTATCAGATGGCTTTTCCGGGCTAATTAAATCATAGACAAACCTGTCTTCAATATTATTAATCTTACGGTATGCATCATAGTGACCTACCGTATTTGCTACTCTATCCATCGAATACACCAACGAAGCTAATAAAATGTAGTATTCTCTGTCAGATAAAACTCTCTTTAGCCTCTTTATATCTTCTCTTATCTTTCCTATCAGTTTTGCGTCATTATTTGAAAAATACTTACCACCAAAATTTTTAGAAAAATAATTATCCTTTATCCTATCAGGATCTATTTTTTGAAATTTCTCTTTATATTTCTCTATAATACCTGTGTCATATTCACCATTTCCAAAAAAGGCTTTATATATTATTTCATTAGAGAACAGAAAATCATTAATAATAACTTTATTATAGTGTTTACTCATATGTTCACTTACGACTCCGGTACCGGCAAACACATCAAAAAAACTTTCCCCTTCACAATTCTCCAATATCAATTCTTCTATCCAGTCAATCAATTTATATTTGCTGCCTGTATATCTTCTATTGCTGATACTGTACATATTCAACATTCTCTTTCTCTATATATTTCAATGTAAGCCTTTTAATATATATACTTAATTATATTCATTTAATTAGATAATTTCAAGCAATTTTCAAACATTTGTTCTGATAATCTTTCAAAAACAATCTCTTTTAATTTTTAAATTTTTAATCAAATATATTTTCAAACCAGCTTTACTTACCCCTCTGCCCAAGATAAGCGACTGCCGAAAGCGCCGCCACATTTCCCTCTCCCGCAGACTTTACATACTGATACGGCGCTCCCGTAATATCTCCGCAGGCAAACAGCCCCTTGATATTAGTAGACATGTCGCGCCCGGTCTCCACATGATTATCGACCACCTTAAGACCCGGCACAAGCTGAGTCGGAGCGACCGTATCTCTCAGGATAAATACTCCGTCAACCGTGTAATTTCCGCCCGAGGTCTCAAGCTCCATAGTATTTTCTGCCTTTTTAATGCTCAAAGGCTTTACACCTGTTATTATTTCTATATTTTCCTCCGGCATGCTCTGAATACTTACACCTCCGCTGCTTTCCACGCCTTCGCTGTCATCCTTATACATTTTAAAATACAGCACTTTATCGGCAATCTCTGACAAAAACCTTGCCTCTGACTCCTCTTTCTGAGAAAATGCTATGACTGCCGCCGTCTTGCCCCGGTAAAATGCCGCGTCGCAGGTGGCGCAGTAGCTCACTCCTCTTCCGAGATTTTCATTTTCTCCCGGATACGGCTTAACCACCGAAAATCCGGTTGCAAGAATTACACTGTCCGCCTCATAATCGCCGTTCTGACCCTGAATAACAAAATACTCTCCGAGAGCATAAACAGCGTTTACCTTTTCCTCTGTTATCGAAATGTCAAGGCTGTCCAGATGTTTCAGGAAAGCCTCCTTCAGCTCCTCACCGCCTTGATTCGGCAAGCCCGGATAATTATTTACAGCATGTGCTTTCTCAATCTTACTGCTAAGCTCTCTGCTTCCAAGCAGAATAATATTTTTATTCCTCACCTTTGCCGTTATCGCTGCCGAGATTCCCGCAGGTCCCGTTCCTATAACCGCTATATCATATCTTTCCATAAAAACCTCCATTCCGGAGCGTTTACCGCAACTCGGAGACTCAAATATCATATTTTCATCTGCCTGCATAGTTTTATCTGCGGCGCTCCTCACTTAAAGCTCATGTATGCAGCCATTATAACCTCATATTGCAGCATTAATCAAGCGCCTGTAAACTCCCGTCGGCACGTCTTTAAAAGCCCTGCTTCGTCTGTTCCTCCCGGCTTTATACTTCACGACATGCACGACAGGCCTGACACAGACAAAATTACAGGCGCAGAGTACAACTGTAATCCTCATGCGCCTGTATGGACAATTTTAATTAAATTATATTAGTGTTATGTTCCTTAAATAAGCATTTTTTAATTACTTTCCGTCACTTTTCTTTTCAGATAAAGATACTTTTCCGGAAACAAGTATATATGCTGCACCCAGAAGCGCAATGCTCATCATTCCAACAAGAGGTATAATTGTTCTCATTGCTGAGTCTCCTGTTTCAGGTGTACCCGCATCTGTATTGCTGCTGTCTCCCGGCTGCTGCGCATCCTGATTTGTGTCATCCGGATTGCCTGGTGTTTCAGGATTTGTATCGTCCGGATTTTCAGGTGTCTCAGGATTTTCAGGTGTATTTACCGTATCAGCATATACTATCGCATATGTTGAGAACTTGTCGGTACTGAAGGTAATTGTACCTGCTGTCTCATCAAAGCTGCTCTCAATAACTTCTGCGACGCCTTCATGAACTCTGATTATCTCAAAGGTTCTGGTCTTTGTTGTATCTGTATTTTCAAGTAACTCAGGAATTGTTACGATTATCTTAACCGGCGCGTTTGTTGAAGTAACCTTCTCTGCCGCAGCATCGCCAATCTTCTTTAACAGTGAAATGTCAAGATACTGACCGACAGCACCGTTTTCCACAGCCTCTTTTATCTTTTCGTCAATCGCATTTTTATCGGCTGCCGAAACTGTGCCATCCGTGTTTTCAACGCTGAGAGTGATTGTCAAATCATCTCCGCCGGCAACTGCCGCCTGTTCTTCCTCTGTAAGCGCTACGGCATTTTCAGGTATCTCTGCTGTTGTTGCAGGAGCACCCGGCTGAGGAACAACCTCTACAACTGTGTCGCCCGGTTCCGGTACAGGCTCCGGCTCTGTGTAAGTATAAACTGCTGTAAGTCCCTTATTTGTCCAGTTGAAGCCTGCCATTTTATCGAAAGTGCCCATTGATGTTTCAGCCTTCCACCATGTATCTCCCGCCTGAACTGTTATTGTGTGAGACTTTGTCAAGTCAAGTCCCTTTACTGTGAATGAAGTATCCGTTGTAGTCTTTGCACCATTTACAGGATTAAAGTACTCTGCGTCTGCCGGAACAGGATTTCCGTCTGAGCCGTATGCCTTTCCGTCTACATATACACGGTAGCCTCCGACTGCCGTATCGTCTGCTGCCGCATCCCATGTAAGAACAAGGTCTCCGTTCTCCTGTGCCTCGGTCGTAAGCTTTGCGTCAGCAGCCCATTTAGGAGCCTTATAATCATAATTTTCAAGCGTTGTGGCTGTTGCAGACATATTATACTCAAGTCCCGCGTCTGTAAATGCTGTAATTGTAATCTGATTTTCCATACCCGGAGTCAGACGCCCGATCTGCTCACCGATTGTTTCAACTGTTTCATAATTTGCGATTTCATAATTATAAACTGTCTTCTTTAAATCACCGTTTACATAAATCCTGTAGCCTCTCACGCGTGCATCTGTCTTTGCTATATTGGTCCACTTGCCAAGAGTATGTGTATAGAAGGTTCTTGATGTCTCCGCAGATGTTGTCTCAGGAGTAATTATCGGAGTTGTATCCTGTTCTCCGTCAACGGTAATCTTAACTTCACCGACATATGTCTTATTGTTGCCTGAATTAAGGCTGTTAGCAGTGTCACCCTTCTCGCTCACATAAACCTTAAAAGTATACTCCACGCCCGGTGACAGTCTGCCTATAGTTGTACTTGTGTCAACAATGCCGTCAACCATATCGACCTTTGTGTCGCCTATATAAGTGTCAACTCCGTAAAATACATCTGTATCGTTAGCTACTGCTTCCCATGAAACCTCAACTTTGCGCGCATCACCGCCGCCCTCAGAAGGGTCAACCACCGTACCTGTAGAGGAAAATTCCTTAAGTGCAGCATCTTCGCCTGTTATTGTCTCGTCGTAATACATTTCATATATCATCGGCTTAGAGCCCTGGCAATAGAAATAATATGTATTTCCTGCCGTTAAATTAAATTTCATAAGCTCCTCGCCCGTGCCTGTTGCAGCAGCCGTAACATTAGCTCCGTCAGGAGACTCAACCATCCAGAATGTCTTTGCGCTGAGTATCTTAGAAACAAGAGTTAAAGAACAGTCATATTCAGGAGCGAATACAAATGTTGCTGTTCCGTTAGCAGGTACCGCACCGTTTGCATTGGCTGCCGTTACTCCCTGAACAAAGCCCGCGTAACTTGTTCCGTTTGACTGACCCTCTTCTTCTGTGAAAGGCGAGTCCTCAAGCACTGATACGCTTCCGTAAGCCGTAGCGTATTCCTGTCCCGTATAGAGACCGTTTGATAAGTCAACTGACTCCTTACCTGTAGGCGGCTGAGCTGTATCTTCAGCTTTAATTCCCGTAAGGCTTCTGAAATTAGCGATATATTTTGCTTCATTTCCCGTTGAGCTGCAAACGATGAAGAGCTTATGTTCACCCTCAACACCCTCAGGCAGAGTAACGTCCAGCTCATAGTCAATATATCCGTCATCTTTAGAGCCGGTAAGCGTTGTGCTTGCTATCTCGGTGCCATCCTTAGAGTCAAGTCTTACCGATACCGTCTGTGTTCCCGTTGACGTCTGTCTGCATATCTGAAGAACCAGCTTTGCAAGGTCAGTCACATCGCAGCCCGGATAAGCAAATCCAATATCACCGGGAGTTGAAATTCCGCCGGAGTTATAATCGTTATCATATACGTACCCTATATCCGGCTCATCTCTCTTTCCTGCCTCAGCCGCCTCATACTTAGGTATCTTATCTATTCCGTTTTTTCCGTAAGAATCATTGAAGAAATCAGTACAATTATCACATGTAATTGTCCATGCTTCCTGTGTATCCGTCACGTCGTCATCTTCCGTAAGCGGAGCCGTCTGTGCCGTCACCGTTGAATCTGTAACCTTTATTCCGCTCTGTACAGCCAGCATCTTATCTGTACAAGCATTTACAGAATCCCATGTAGTTCCCTGGAAAATAATATTGCTGCAATACTGAATATTGTTCCATGTTTTGTCAGTCTTTTTGCTGACAGCCTTTGAGTTGAAGGATTCCGTCTTAAAGTTGTAGAAAACAGCGTTTTCACAGCCTATAAGAGTCTCCCAGCCGTTTTTGTTCTTATAGCTTCCGTTCCCGCCTACATTTCCAAATGTAATATCCTGGAAATACAGGTTATGGTGTGAGTGGAGCGGCTTGCTTGTATCGCCTACCGGGTCCACGTCAGCGAGCACCTGAATTGTATTCTGTACTGCGCCGTAAACTGATATATTATATGAAGCAAAATTATAAAACTCGCCAATCTCGGCATACTCTGTCGATGACGCGCTGTTAGGGTCTGAATAGCTTGTCGTCAGAACCCATGCCTGATTTGTATCTGCTACGGCACAGTCGCGCATTGTTATATTTGCTCCAAAGCCTCCGTTAGTAGGCGCGCTCTTAAAACGGAATGCCATGTCAATATGGTTCATCACCGTATCCTCAAAGAGAACGTCCTGAATACCGTTTCCTGTATGGCTTCCCGCTGCAAGACCGCCGTGTCCCTCACGAAGGAAATTGTTGAACATCCAGATTTCAGAGTTGGTCTGAATTTCGCTGTCTCTTGCGCCCTCGCCCACAGACGCACCAAAACCTAAGTTGTCATCGCCTGTGTCCGTAAAATTTGCCCAGCAGATAACATTCTGCGAGCAGCCAAAGCCAAGTCCGTCACCGTTATTACCGTCAAATGAAAATACCTTTACATTTGTTGTAGCTATATTTCTCGAATCAAGAATATTAACAGAGTGGTTTGAAGGATTTTCAATGGTAATATCCCCCACGTACACATTCTCACAATTTCTCATTATAAGAAGGCTTGAACGTGTGGCGTATGCGTTGGTTAAATCCTGACTGTCCACGCCTGACACCTTGTTGTCGTCCTTTGCGTCCTGCCAAAGACCTGCTATAAACTCATCGGAATATTTTCTGGTCCCGTCATCGTTATAAAGATTGGACAGATATTTTCTCGCAGAATCTGCTGCCTGAACACCCTGCCAGAAAACCTTCTGGTTGCCGCCGCCGACAAATCTCGGAAGTCCCCATGTGTCGGTGTCAGCAGGGTCGCCATCCATAACAGTGTCGCTGTTTCCCGCATTTGATGTGTAGCCGTCGCCGTATACGGTATCCTTTACGCCATATTTCCAGCCGTTACCGTAAAGTTTTCCTGTCCCTGTAACGCGCACGTTTGTGACAGGATTATCCTCATCGGAACTCATGGCGTTTACAAGTCCCCAGCCTCTGGTGTCCGTATAGAAAGGATACATAAGGAAACCGATTTCAAAATGGTCGCTGTTCGGCGATGCCCAGAGTGTTCCGTTTACCTCAAAGGTCATATTGCTCTTTAACCAGAGCGCGCCTGTTACGAAAGTACCCTCAGGCACTACAACCTTGCCGCCCTCAGGGCAAGCATCGATAGCTGCCTGAATAGCTCTTGTGTTTTCTTCGATAAACGCATTGATTTCATCATCATATGTAACATATCCCTCTGAAGTCTTTGCGCCGTAATCTGTAATATTTATAACCTCAGGCGTCTTTGTAGTACTCTGTGTAATCTCCTGAGGTGTTCCGAGTTCATTGCCCTGAGCGTCGACTGCAACTACCTTAAAGGTATATGACGTGTCCGGAGTCAGTCCTGTCGCCCTGTATGAGTGAATGTCGACATTCACCATATCTATGTCGCTCTTTCCCTGTGTTACATAGTAATCATAGAATGCGTCCATATACTCTGATGTCCACTCCGCATTCTCCTTAAAATTTTCTCTCGCTGTTCCGGCAAATTCACCGTTAATATAAACATTATAGTCCGCTATATTATCGTATTTCTCCGGTTTCTGCCATACAAGACCTATGCTCGTATCATCGTAGGCAAGCACCGGCACCTGTAAATCCGTGATGTCGCTTGAGCCGACTGTCTTATCAAACAGAGGGCTTTCCAGCTCCTGTGTTCCGAAAGTGTCGCTTGAAATCACATCAAATACCCTGCTGTTCACGTACTTGTCATGTCCGTCCGTAGTAGGCAGCCCTGCTGCGCCTGATGTGATACCCGAAAAACTTATTGAGCCGACTGCCAGACACACTGTCAGTCCGAGCGCCGCAGCTTTTCTTAATCTCCTCATAAACTCCTCCATTTCCGCATCATACATGATGCTTATACATATACTTTTTTGTCACCTTGCTGCAACCCATACATAAATAAATACTTACATGTAATTTTGAAATAACTTTTATATATATAAGTATTTTATTTAAGTATCTTAAAAGTATATTACTGTCATATTTTTGTCAATATGCTTTCTTTTTTTAATCTAATATTTGTGCAATTATAATAATTTAAAGTTTAAAAATAACGTTTTTTAATCCTTAAATTGTGACTTCCTCTAATAAAAATCCTGCATACAATTTGCAAAAGTTAATATTATGATTTTTTCCCCCTCTTACAAGACAAAAAAATGCAGGCATCTTTGCCCGCATAAATTGTATAAAATGCACTTGCATTTTATAAATATAAGATGTATTATTATTTCAACATCATGTAGTTTTAAAAACTACATATAATAATATAAGCATCTACATTTTATGGTTTGGAGGTTAATTATGTCAGATTTTAGCAATTCGTATGCAAATGTAAATACTAAAGATATACAAAAGCATTTTAAAATTAAGGAGCCCGGAAGCGCCATAACTCATTTTATCGGTATGCTCATGGCAGTCTTTGCTGCAACTCCGCTTATTATACGCTCACTGTCCTCACCGGACACTGTTCACGTCGTTTCACTTACTATATTTATTGTGAGCATGATACTGCTGTACGCTGCAAGCGCAAGCTATCACACCTTCGACCTGTCACCCCGGGTCAATAAAATTTTAAAAAAACTTGACCACTGCATGATTTTTGTTCTTATCGCCGGCTCCTATACGCCCGTATGCCTCATAGTTCTTCACGGCAGGCTCGGCTATATGCTTCTGGCGCTTGTATGGGGGATTGCAGTTCTCGGAATTATTTTCAAGCTCTGCTGGGTGACATGTCCAAAATGGGTTTCTTCAGTATTATATATTGTAATGGGCTGGGTGTGTGTCCTCGCGTTTACCCAGATTATCAATGCTTTGCCTAAAGCCGCCTTTAACTGGCTTCTCGCCGGAGGAATAATCTATACCGCAGGAGGGATAATCTATGCGCTCAAGCTTCCTCTTTTTAACGCCCGCCACAAAAACTTCGGAACACACGAAATATTTCATCTTTTTGTAATGGCCGGAAGTATATGTCATTTTATTATGATGTTCAAATATGTAGCCGTGATGCCGCTTTTGTAAACCTGCGTCACAATTCACGATACGACGTTTTTACTGTTATAACATTAAATCAGATTTTCCATCAGCAGTTAAATCCTTATACCGGTATTATATTTGTCAGCAAAAGCGCATACACAGGCAGCGTCACTATTGAGAACAGTGTGGTAAATACTACAGAGCCAGCCGCCAAATCCTCATCATGATTAAACTTAATCGCAAACATTGTCGTTATGGCAGCACACGGGCACGCCTCAAGAATAAGCGCGACCATAGCCGTCGTTCCCTGAGCTCCCAAAAGCCTCATGACAAGAGCGCATACTGCCGGTATGACAAGCATCCGCAGAGCAATAACCTCGAAAAGCTTTTTATTTTTAAGAAGCTGTCCCAGGCTGCTGCCAGCAATAGTAACACCCGTGATAATCATAGACGCAGGTGTATTCATGCCGCCAATCATGCTCAGAGGCGTGCTCAAAATATCCGGCACAGGTATACGGCACAGATATATTATTAAACCTATACACACAGAGATAATACACGGTGACGTGACGATACTCTTAAATATCTCCTTCGCATGCACTTTTCCGGTCACAGTGACATAGCCGACTGTCCATAAAAGAATATTGTATACAGTAAGATAAGCGCTGGCATAAAGTATACCCTCTGAGCCAAACATAGCCTGTATCAGAGGAAACCCCATATACGCGGCATTTGAAAAAACACAGGTAAATCTCATAATTCCCCTGTCTCTGTTCTTTTTTGAAAATAAAACCGCAAAAGTTATAACAAGACCTGTAATTATAAGCAGACAACTGTATCCGAAGGACTGAACGAGACTTTTCATCATAGACGAATCATTATCTACAAGATATGAATTGATAATCATTGCCGGAACTACAAGATACAGCAGTATATCAGACAGAGCCTTTTTGCCCTCCTGTTTTATAACTCCGGTCTTATAGCAGACAAAACCCGCAAGTATCATCAAAAACATTTCCAAAACCTGCTTTGCCGCAATTAATGCTAAATCCATAGTATTCCAGCCTCCTGTAAATTATTTTCCTGCTCGTCCGGGCCCGTCAGCATATTTCTGTAGCCCTGCTCGGAATTTTTAAGATGAACAAGCATAAGCTCTGCCGCCTTTCTTGCGTTACCTTCCAGAATTGCATTGATAATGTTTATGTGCTCCGCACATGACTCGGTATAGCGCTTTTTTGTCCTGATGTTTGAAAGGCTTCTTATCCTGAGTGTCTGGGTCATCATGAGACGCATCTGGCTGACTGCATAATGATTTCCCATAGTCTCAGCCAGAAATACATGAAATTCCCCGTCTCTGTCATCCTTCCATGCCTCCTCAGCGCCCCGGCTTTCTGCCTCTTTCATAAGTTTCTCAAAAAACGCTCTGTAATTTTTTAATTTTTCCCTGTCGGCTCTGGCAGCGGCGAGCTGTACTATCTGCGGCTCACAATTTCCTGTTTTATTTTTTCATACGCAGCTGATTTAAAATCCATTGCAAACCTCGTGATATTTTTCTGATATATCAGTTATAAATCTTTTAAGAAAATATACCTGTTTCTTTTTTCTGTCAAGTTATATAAATATTTGCCTATATAGGTCATTTTATTTATAATTTGCCGATTTTATGTGTTTTCTGTGAAATTTTACAGTTTTATTGTATTTTTTCCGAAACAATTCTCTCATAATGAAAGAGCAATGATGAGAAACTTTCTTTACCGGTTTCTCACAGAGGCGGACAGTTCAAATTAAATGTGAAATATTTTCGCTTGTTTTGTGCTTTCCGCGAAAAAAAATAAGGAGGAAAAAGTAATGTTCAGACACGACTGTTAATATCACAACTTGTATTGTTTTGAATATTTCTAGTGATGTTTTATTTTATATAATGGTACATTTTGTGATTATTATATCTATTTCGAAAGTTTTTTAAGTCCAAAATAAGCCCATGGGCTTTTACCTCCAATTTAAACAAAAGGATTGATAACAATGAAATTGATACACGCAAGATACAACCCGATGCACAACAGCATCGACATTAACCACTATAACGGCTGCATCCTCCGGATTGACTGTAATCAGGCAGAATCCGGGATACGCACCACTCCTAATTCTCAACGGTGCCTGAACGCTCTGGCGATTGATAATCCCCTGGAATATGCAAGACTTGCGCTAGATGGCGAGATGCAGGCATGGGTGGATGCAGAGGATAGTTTGGAGCCTTTTTAACACATATGCCTCATCTCTCCACGGGATGAGGCATATATATTACTTTTTCTTTGTTATAGCTGTAATCTCTGTCTTAACTACCGCCCTATTCTTAATAGCTGTAGTTATTTCATTATAGAGATTCATTGTACTTTCAGGTGTTTCTATCGATACTACCAGCGAATACCGAACTTTATTATTATACTTCTTTTGATTGGTTCTTAACTTCCACCATCCCGTAGTAGGATAAACCATGATATAATTACTTTGGCTCAAATCTACTGCCGTTCCTTCCCATATATCAGAATGAATAGAACCAACATTTCTATTTTGTGAACCTATTAGCCATCTACTGCTATCATTTGAAACCGTACTCTTGTCCTCATCTTCGTCGCGCATAGCTTTACTAATTCTTCTTTTAAACTCTTCCTTAGATTCCGTGGGGTTATTCACATCAAAAACTAATCCACACGATGGATAGCGATATTTATCCTTCCACCCTATTTGCCCAGGACCTGGTTCAATATAATACGATAAAGTTACCCGCATTTTTACCGTTTTTTCACCCAAGTTCTTTAGAATATCTGTTGGCCAAGGAATGTCATGCATATGCATTTCATTAGAAGTAGGATTGCCACTACCTTTTTTAATGAAAGGTTGCAATTCATCTTCAATAATTAAATTAACACTATTCTGTGCACTATACACTGCTCGTTCTAAATTAGGGACTCCATATCCGCATACCCGAATCAAATTTCTATAATCATTTTTTGTAGCATGGCTTGCAGGAATAAATGATTTAAGCATTTCATCCGTCCATGTCGCTGAATGAACCAACAACCCTCTAATCGTCTCAGGCCATAACTGTGGACAATTATGTTGTATATTAGCAAGCATCCAAGCTGCTTGTGCAGTTGCAGGACTTGTCATATTTGTTGCGATAAGCGATTTTCCCATCACAAAATCTTTGCAAGTTGTAATCATATCCAAATCCTCAAGTTCTGAATAACCATTCAAAAAACTTTCATTTGGATTATGACCCAGATTGCCACCTTCAAATACCACCTCTGGTTTTATAGGCCATTTTGACTTTTCCCACATAACAGAAGACGATGTAAATGGCGATACACCACCCTTATTTGATACCGGAGAATAATCTGCATATTCTTTTTTGGTTATCACTGTTTTATCAGTATATGCCCCCACTGTAATTGCATTCCAAGCTTGTCCCGGATTTTCAACAGAATGTAATCGTATGGCTGATAAATGATCACCTAAATCCGCAACTTCTTCTACAGAAGTATTACCTGCCGATATACACATAAGTCTTTTCTTATCATCTGATAATTCTTCACTGGTTCCAGCCAATAATGCATCTATTGCAGCTGACCAAGAAGTAGGTACACCATTTCCCACATTACTCGATTCTGGTGTTGTTATTGCCATACAAAATGTTCTGTTCGCATCTGGATTCTCTGCTTCTGCAATATATGCCGCTTGCCGAGTAATTGCTCCATACAATTCTTCATCATTATCATTTGGATTGTTTAAAATTTTGACCGACTCCAAATAATGATATACTTCAACAACAGACATACTCTCTAACTTTTCTTGCAAGTCAAAATATGTAGCGATACCTGCCATTTCAGTCCCATGACCTCTTCTATCATCAACACCTCTAGACACATCTACAGTGTGCATATCCGTATCCTTTAATACAGCTTTCAAAAGCGGATGTGCATTATTTACACCAGTATCTAATAAGCAAACTGATGTATTACTACTCTTGGATACATCAAGACGCTTTTCTAGTTCAGCAACCCATTCTTTTTGCTCCCATGTTGCCATATCTGTATAAAAACTTACTGGCGTAATCATCTTTCTTATTTCTGCCAAATTACCATTTGCCAGCATGAGCTGTTTTAAATTTTCTAAATTAGCTTTAATTAGGACAATGATACGTTCTGGGAATATAATTATTTTTTCCTTATATTCAATTTCCAAATCAGAACACAGTGTCCAAAATGTATCTACAATTGCTTTCGGCTGTTCATTCATTTCATAACGAAGCCATACCTCACACCAAATACTTGTTTCATCCGGCATGGATTCCTTCTTTCCTACCCATAGTGATTCAATCAGCGCCGTGTTTATTTTTTCTATTGTAGTTACTACATCTGAACCGCTCTGCGTCTCTGCATACTTATTTATCTTTTTTAAAAAGAAGTCTTGCTTTTTAGTAGGAACATATACTGTAGCTTTTGTTACTCCATTTTCCTCACTTACATTTAAAAGACGAACATGTTGTCTCGTATCTTCTAGACTCTTAGTAACTAAGTCATAACCTTCCTTACCTTCTATCTGAAGATATACACCATCACGAATAGAAGTAGCCACTACGCTTTTTGTTTCATTTAACGCACTATTCCAAGCACTTTCTAATTGCTTCTGCAGATAGGACGCATGCCCTTTTCTGCTCGCTCTGGTGGGAAAATTTGGTTCTCCTCCACCACCATTTATCGGTATGTATGTCAGACTTTCACCTTTCTCTTCAAGTAAAATATTTTGCAGACTTCTTTCCATTTATCTTTAAGCCTCCTTAAAACGATACAACTCTCTTCTGTTCTGTAACACTCCTATCATGATTTTTTTATCAATAGTGGTTTCGTCCATAATTGAATACTTCAATGCTTCTTCACATGCTTTAGCGATATCTGAATGACTTAAACCAAGTGCTACTTCCATTACCTCTTGGTCATAAACGTCCTTTCCTGAATATCCTTCCAACTTATTCTTCATAATTCTAAGTATCTGATTCTCATCAGGCAAAGAATATTCTAAAACATCATCAAAACGCCTGAACAATGCTTTATCTAATATACCCGGATTATTAGTAGCCGCAATAATTAAACTAAAGGAATCTTCATTCTCCAAATATTGAAGAAAAGAATTTAAGATACGTCTCATCTCTCCAACATCATTATCCATACTTCTATCAGAACCGATTGCATCAAATTCATCAAATAAATACACTCCTGGATAATCCTCAATATGATCAAAGACTTGTCTTAACTTAACACTAGTCTCACCCATATATTTTGTTACTAATTTGTCTATCTGGATTACATATAAAGGCAAATTAACTTCGTTAGCAATAACTGATGCAGTCATTGTTTTTCCAGTTCCCGGTTCCCCTGTCAGGAGAATTTTACTACGATTTTTCAAACCGTTCTTCCTTAACACTTCCTTTTTGCGGAATTCATTAATTATGCGTGTCACTTTACTTTCAAGAGACTCGCTTAACACAATGTCAAGCATATCAACATAATTATCCTTCTGCTCTAAAGTATCTAACTTCTTAGCAAACGGCATCACCTTTTTCTTAGAATTCTTGACATTTTGAACCAAACTCTTAATCTCTCTTGCGCAGCTCGTATGACCAACTTTAGCTTCATGAGCCGCAATCTGAAGTGCCACCGTCTTAAATTTTTCACTATCCTCATCAAAATGTGCTCTTATCAAAGCCTTTAACTGTTCTGCTGTTGCCATACTTGCCTCCTAATACAAATGTGTTATTATTTGTATCTCCAATTTATAAAAATATGTGTCCTTTAAAACTCTCTTATACATAGTAAAGAACATCCCTACTTAACTATTTTTTTATTATAACATAAGCGCGCTAATATATGTAGATTTTTTCATCTAAAACGAACCTTTTTGAGCAAAAATTTATAGTTTCCCTATTTATTATTTCAATACATCCATACTTAAAAAATCATTTTGGGCATTCTCTATTTTTTCAAATTTTTCATCCCATGCTTTACTTACATCTGACTCATTTATTACTTCTTTAAAAGACTTATCATCAAAATAGACTATTGGTTCGTGCTCATAACACATTTTGCAATATGAATTGAAAATCATTACAACCTTTTCACAACATGCTTCAGTTTCATATTGCGGTGGATGAATATTAATAATTTTTGCCAATTCATCAGTCATATATAACAAATCAGCAGGGAAATCCACATCCACCAATTCACCATCAACATAAATAGGTTCGTATTTCAAATCTATTTTATTCTCCTCTAACTTGTTCTTAAAATACGAAAACAGACTATCTGCACATACAAAATCATAATCATATCTGCATACTTCTTTATATGAATTCAGAAGTTTATTTACAATCTCCACCTCGCTCTTTTTTAAATACCTAGCCGAATACTCTTTTGAGATAAGAACAAGTCGCTGGTAATTTTTCCACGAATATGCTTCCTCTAGAATTTGTTTCATGGGATACAACAAAGAAACTCTTAAATTCTCCCTATTTCCCTTAGCAAAATATTTTGCTGAAATAAACCAAGAAATCAAACCTGACAAAACAACTGTCAATAAAGTAAAAATATTTGCATTTCTATTAGTTGGTTCTATTAACCAACAAAAAAAATCCATCATAACAAGTCACCTCACATAGTATTCTTTTTTAACACCTTCATTAATACACATCCTAACACAAACACCGCACCACCCATGATTATAAATCCACCCCAAAGCAAATTCCAATACCATGCTGTTACGTCAAACATCGCGAGAATTAAATCGTGCCAAAACTCCAATCCGGTTGCAATAGCAAACAAATCAAATAATAAATATCCGCCACCACACAGATATATCCATCTCCACCAATAGTTGTACCGCAAATTCCTAAAGAAAGTAATTATTCCGAGTACACAAAGGGCAGACAATATACCCATTAGTACAAAGTAAAATAATCCTCTACTTTCCATGACATTTATCCAAAACTTTGCATAAGAGTTTCTGTCCACAAGTCCCCAAATTCTATGTAAATGAAAAATTCCAAAAAACATAAAAAACCATGGTTCAAACTTATATATCTTTTTCATATCATCCGTAATCCTCATCATAAATATTTCTCTATCACGCTCTGCTCCACAACTGCTTTCCCAAGCAACGTCATAGCTTGCTTCGGGCAATTATTGATGCACCTATAACACATGGTACACCGGTTATTCTGCACCACTTTCTTATCGACAATCTTGATATTATTCATAGGACATAACTTTTCACACTTGCCGCACCCTATGCACTTATCTTCATTCACACGCAGTTTATCGGAATAGTTCTTTGTCTTATGTCCAAAATACAATCTTTGTCCAAAGAAACCAGTCATGAGATATAATATACCAATTCCCTCTTGGGTTGGTTTCCCTGATTTCAAAAGCTGAACTGACTTGCTAATCTTCTGCTCCGCTTTCTTCACAAGCTCCTTGTTCTTTTCCAGCGGACGCTTCAACACTTTTTCATCACCTATACTATCCGGCATTTTCAGATGCAATCCACCTATTATTTTTGCTCCATATTGCTGTAAAAGTCGTCCAAGAATGCCTGCTCCATCACCACTAAACAATCCCATTGTGGCGATAACAAAAACTTTCTTATTCTCCCAAAGTTCTTTATTTTCAATTATAAAATCACGCAGTATCTTTGGCACCGTACTATATTGTACAGGATATGCAATTGCAAGCATTTCTTCATTTCTCACAGTCTCAATAACATTATCGTCCTCAATAGAAAATGCTTTAGCTGCTTTATCATATTCATTACAAAACATTTCTGCTGCATATCTCGAATTGCCGGTACCACTAAAATATATTCCTACCATTTTGCCTTCTCCCCTTCATCCTATTTCCGATAAGTTACAGTCATACTCTTCATACTGCCTGCCAACTTACCAATCCAGTAAAACATCTGTCCAATTGGCTTTTTCCACCATGACACCTTGACTTCAGGCGCATATACTTTCTTTCTTCGTTTTTCATCTGTCCAGTAAATACCATCTTCTGTTTCATATTCGGTCCCCGGAACATATGCCAAAGACATTCCTCGGAACAAATTATACGGCATAAGCAACATTACTGACGGACTATATAATCTCCCTGATGCAATATCTTTATAAAACTTCTTAACCTTACGACTCAACGCCACATTCGTTTTATCATCCGGAGTATATGCATTCCAACTGAAAGATGCTTTAGCAAAAGAATAACATCTGTTAAAACCGATTCCTTTTAAAAAACTCACAATACTCTTTGCCGCAGCTCCTCCTCCCACACCACCTGTGGTTGTTATGACAAGCGCTTTAGACTTGAAAAAGTGTGGTCTATGCAACATAAAGCAAAGATGATCAAAGAAATTTTTAAGTAATGCCGTTTCACGCATATTGTAGGTTGTTGAACACACTATAATACCATTCGCATGCTCCATCTTTTCTATGAATTTTCCAACACTGGAATAATGTGGACACTTATCATAACCCAACCTAAAACAATTACTACATCCTACACAAAACGGAAGCTTCTCTTCTATCAAATGCACTTCTTCAAACTCAATTTCCTTATTACATTCCAGTAACTGTTTCTTAGCCTGCTCTACCAACTTCCACGTATTTCCCTTATGTGCACTTCCATTTATAATAAGAATTTTCATACGACTATTTCTCCTTGTCTACTATACCGTTAAAAAGCATTTCTACCACAGTATCGATAAACAAATCTCTTTCTTCTTTCTTGTAGAGGTCATATCCAATAATTTCCTTCGAATGCTCCCCCGACAAAAATGCCACCTGCATGATTGATGTAAGCGAAAATACCAGCATCCTCTTTTGCTTATCATCCGCAAAACCGGCTAATGCCAACGCAAAACCTCTTTGTGTATTTACTGAATTGCAAGCGGCGTGATAATCTTGCATATCTCCCAATATGGACATCATAGAAATAACCCGATTCTCAAACAAAAAATCATACACTTGCTTAGCCCAATCCGTCAGACGACACTTATCATCATTCTCTCTGTAAGCCTTCTTTTCCGGCGTAAAACAGTGAACAACATTATTTATAATTCTTTGGATACATTCCAAAATCAGTTTATCCTTACTGCCAAAGTGATAATTTATCAGTCCAAGCCCAACTTGAGCTCGTTCCGCAATTCTCCGAATTGTAATTTGGTTTATGTCCCCATCAGATTCTTGTATTAATTGAGTTGTAACATCCATAATATGCTCTTTGATATTCTTCGTTTTTTCCATTTTTCACCTCTTGAACATCGTTCAGCTCTATTATATTGAACAATGTTCAAACAGTCAACTTACATTTCTTTTTGCAAGATAAAAAGAAGCCCTATGCAGTATTTTCCCTGCCTAGGACTCCCTAATCTCTATATCTTTTTAAAAACAATTCCACTAAAGGTCAAATAATATCCGTCATCCTTCTTTTGTAATTTTACCATTTCTCTCGCCAGTCTGCCAAAACCTTGTAAAATCGCAAGGTCTTCACCAACTACTTTCAGGCAACTATTGAGTTTTACATTTAAAGCTGCAATCTCCAGCACTAAAACTTCACCTTCCACCTTGAGCTGACATTTACACTTTATATCCTTGAACATTTCATCCGCAATCGTGTAATCACCGCAAGCCGCTCTGAAACTATCCGGAATATCCGTCCGCTCATACTTACATCCGATAACACCCTTTGTTTTATGATATTTACCGGACTGTTCAAAGAGCATGATATCTTCACCCAAATATGTTGCAGGCTTCAGACGCATCCCTTGAATAGAACTTTTAAAGATAGGAATTTTATGTATTGCTTTCACGGGCGTGCATTGATAATATCCATCCTTACATGGACACAACCGAATCGGGATTTTTGACACCTTCGTAACCAATTCACTTTTATTATTTCGTTTGATTTCCATCATGCCAAGACCGGTTGCATATTTGCCAACCATATCGTTACTGTCACACTTTATATGCTCACATTCCGCCTTACTTTCTTCTACAACAATTCCTTTTTCTTTCAGATATTCTACTAAAACAGTCATGCCTGCCGTTGCATAGAACCCAATCGCACTCTGACTGTTTGTCATGACTACAATACCAACATCAAGTTCCGGAATATAGTTAAACATGGAATGGTGACATGTGGTATTTCCTCCATGTCCAAGCACCTTCCCCAGCTGTTCTCCCATATCATACTGTTGATGAATCAAACCAAAACCTACATTATACACTTCCTGATCCATCGGCTCATCTAAATCTAACGTCTCCATAAGTTTCAACGTTTCTTTCTTCAGCAGAGCGCCATCTTTCTTTAAAAACATCTGTCCAAACTTTATAAAATCTGAAAGTGACATATAGGTATTAGAACCTGCCGGAAGCAACGTTGACAAATTATCCTCTACTGCTTTTCCCTTTTTGTCATAGCATAAGGAAACTAAGGATGTAAACGGTTGTCTGTCTTCCTCATTCAAAAGAAAATGTACCTGAATCCCCAATGGTTTAGCGATTTTTTCTTGTATGTATTCCGTGTAAGACAATCCTGAAACACGCTCAATTACAATACCAAGCACCGTATAACCCACATTGGAATAGGAGAACATTTTACCCGGTGTTGCTGTCAGATATGTTTCTCTCAATTCCGGAAGCACTTCGTGGTAATCTCTTGTTTTTCCCAATATCAGATGAAACAAATCGGAGACCAATCCTGACCGATGCATCAAAAGGTTTTTAATCGAAATCTTATCGTATTCGAAATATGATTTTATCTCAAATTCCGGGATATGCTTTTTGACATCATCCTCCAAAGAAAGTTTCCCTTCCTCCATTAACTTTAAAATAGCCAACGCAGTCAGAATCTTTGTATTGGAACCAATCATATACAGACTGTCATTATTACTTTTAATTCCTTGTTCCTTATTTGCAAAACCGTAGTTATAGTTATAAATGATTCCTTTGCTGTTAAACAGAGCAAGATTTACGCCAACCGCCTTACCCTTTTTACTGATTTTATCCAGTTTCTTATTCAGGTTCTGTACTTCCACCTTTTAATTCCTCCCATCGCTCTTTCATCTGTGCTACTGCTTTTGACTGATATGTTTTTCCAAACACAAACTTCTCTACCGCATCTATTGCCGTCTTTCCCACACCATCAAGGAAAGCTCCTTCTTTCTCCAGCCCTTTCAATAATTTGACATTCTGTACTGTATAAATCGGAGAGGCATCAAATTGTTTGGCCAGCAAATATGCTACCTTCATATATTCGTTTGCTTTATCCTCTTGTCCAAAAGAAGCTTCCCAAACTCCGCATTGCGCTAACAATATTGCTTTGAGTTTATCAAGAAAAGTGACAGCATCTGCATCCTCTTTTAAACTGTCAAAATAATGTATCAGCCATAATGCTTCTGTAATGCATGCCGCATCGCCCTTCAATGCATGTGCACACGCCATCCCCTCCACAGTGTATATCATTTTATTAATTATCTCAGACATTGAAGATAGCAGATATCTTTCCGCTTCCTCTGGTTTCTTTAATTCTACTGCATAAATGTAACCAATCTGACCACTGTTAATATTGCAAATGTTATTTTGTTTTAATAGTTCTAACCCCTTCTCTATATCACCCACTGCCAAATAATTACTTGCCATGTGATTTAAAATGGTTACTTCATTGATGCTCTTTTCCGTGTTCTGATAGAGCAGAGAAATCGCCTTTTCAAACAGCTGATTGGACTTTATCATGGCCTCTTCACATTTCTCCTCCAAAAATTTCATCCTATACAACATCGCACCGGCATAAGTAACGTTAAAATTATTCGGATACTTCTCCAGTGTCTTCTCCACCTCCGAAGCTCCTTCCTCATAATTCTTTTCTACGATACATTGTCTTATTCTCTGAATTCTATTTTCAACTTTTCCGTTTTGCTGTTCATATCCCAAGAGTGTATCAACAGAAATCTCAAAAAAATCTGCAATCTCCATAATCAGCTTTATCTCCGGCATGGATAATCCGGTATCACATAGTTAAAGATATTGGTGTCATTTAATCAATTTTGCCGATAAAGCGGTAGAAGATTTCTACCTCCTGTTCCCGGCTTCCGTCCTCACCTTTGACCGCTTCATGAACAACGATTTTTTCAATCAGCGTATTCAAAAGTTCGGCGGTCAGTTCTGTTGGATTGACGCACTCTTTCATCAAGGC
>CALWKC010000060.1 GCA_944381165.1 uncultured Lachnospira sp.
TCGCGAAACTCATATACATCATACGGGGAGATTTTATTTTTTCAAAGTTCAAATTTCATTCCCTATAGGAATGCTTTGTAAGAATATATATATTATACCTTATACAATCCCCAGTTTCCACAATTTTTAACACAAATTGTAAACCTTGTTCCATCTATAAGGTAAATATTCATTAAATCATTTCTGTCCTCTACAACAATATCTTGAATAGGCAGGTTATCCGTTTTATTGATTATGTCGAATAACCTATCTTTTAACTCATTTTTATCCACTTTGTCTTTAGCCCCTAGTACATCTGTGAATACTATTTATGTAAATTACATTACTATCATCCATTATATAAAATAACAGTAGAAATGTAGTAAATGTTTAATAACTTGTCATCTGAACAAAATAATGCCAGCCCGAAGGCCGGCACAAAAGCTTTACTTTGATTTCGTTTTTCGACGGTAATCTGGCAAATCTTCAGACTATGGCATAAGTGCTGCAAGGACTCTTCCAGTACATCGTCTCACGAATATTTTACCAATTCTATCAGAAGACAACAGAAGATTTATAAAGATTCAGGTTATTTGCCTTTGCGCTTTCTGCGATACTGTATAAAAGTGCATTTGATTTTGCTACTTTGATGGAATAATGATGTGCCAGGAATGTTTTCCTACACAAAAAGCTTTGATATTTCTCTCCGCATCATTATTATCCAATGGAAGTTCCGGATCTTCCAGAAATCCTTTAAGGTATGCCTCCTGATCTCAGCAATAATTCATGGTTTCCTTGAATTTAAAGCTTCCGTTTGCTTTGTCCTGTTGGACTTTCAGCTACGCAAAATAAGCATCGACAAGAAACTTAACAGATCTCTATCTGTTATCCAGTCTCTCTTTTGCCGATGATTCCTTGTACATGTTGTCCAGATGATACATGGCATCGATCTGTTTTACTGCTTCCGCAGCTACGATCTGTGTCGGTGTCACAGATTCTCCTTTTTTACAGATTTTACGATCTCCGCAAATTTTCTCGGGGCATGTGCCCAACAGCCAGCCATCTGAATGGTATCACTCTTTTTCATCAGTGTGTGGTATGGATGGTATCTATCTATGATCAGTGTTCCTTTGTACCCGGAAAGATATTTTTCAATCACAGCACCATTTCGTCCGCCAATATATTCATACAGTAACAGCGGATGTGCTTCATTTCAACACGGGGAAGAACACCCACATATATTCTTTGGTATGTTCCAGCATGAGAAATGGCATTTCATCACAATGGATATGGTGTGATTTGAAAATCTCTGCTTTCATCCTGTCATAAACGAGGCCAAGATAATATTCACTTAAGCGTATCATCCATCCAGTCATGTCCTGACGCGTGATATTCACATCATTCTGCAGGAATTCCTCAGAAAGTCAATTGAGCGGTACTGCATTCATATACTTTGCATTAAAAACTGCAGCTGCCAGTTCCGGTGTAAGGATACTATGAGCCAGAAGGCGCTCTGGTACTTTTGCACACAAAAAACTTCCAGAAACATGATTTCCGGCATAGATTTTTACATGATGTCCCAACACTTGCTGCGTAAGTAGAAGTTGATAGTAATATCATTGGCTTCTGTATTCTCACACAACCAAAGGATATAATCATCCACTGTGTCAAATGTAATAGTAGTAATAAGGTCGTTCTTGCCAACAAACTCATAAAAGTGTACCATATTCTTCTCGTATGAACTTATTGATAAATCTGTAAGTTTCTTGATTTTGCATTTACGAATAAATAACTCAAATACATCGTGAATTGTAAGAGTTGATTTTTTAGACATTGTGATTTTTTCCATAGTAATAACCTTACTTTCTGTGTCCTTTTGGGGATAATAGAACTACTTATGAAAGTAAGGTGAAATCCTACGAAATAAAAAAACCATAACTACCACGAAACGTAGTAATTATGGTATCCAATGCCTAGAGCCGGAATCGAACCAGCGACACGAGGATTTTCAGTCCTCTGCTCTACCGACTGAGCTATCTAGGCGTAGTAGCGGGGACAGGATTTGAACCTGTGACCTTCGGGTTATGAGCCCGACGAGCTTCCGAACTGCTCTACCCCGCGATATTTAATTTAAACATAATTATTATATGTTCAAAAATCTTGGTTTATTCCTCATAAACCAAAATCGAGTGGGCGGAGAAGGATTCGAACCTTCGAAGGCAGTGCCAGCAGATTTACAGTCTGTCCCCTTTGGCCACTCGGGAATCCGCCCGAATAAAAACCAATAACACATATCTGTATATTTTAACATAAAAGTATTATTGATAAAGCCGACAGTCGGAGTCGAACCAACAACCTGCTGATTACAAATCAGCTGCTCTGCCATTGAGCCATGTCGGCATATGATGGGACCTATAGGGCTCGAACCTATGACCCTCTGCTTGTAAGGCAGATGCTCTCCCAGCTGAGCTAAGATCCCATATCATATAAATAATTAATTACAATATTAAATTGTAAAGCGACCCGGATGGGGTTCGAACCCACGACCTCCGCCGTGACAGGGCGGCGCTCTAACCAGCTGAGCCACCAGGCCAAATACTTTAAAAACTTTATGAAGGCTTTGCTCCTTCAAAACTGCACATTAAATATATCATCTGACTTCACTTTTGTAAATACCTTTTTAATGTCTTTATAACATATCTTTTACATATTTACTCTCAACAAAGCCTTTACATCCTCTTTCCTTCCGGATTTCTCTCTTCTCATTAGCGCTTAACCTCTCCTTTTCGGTTAAGCCCTCGACCTATTAGTACAGGTCAGCTTAATGCGTCGCCGCACTTACACCTCCTGCCTATCTACCTTGTCGTCTTCAAGGGGTCTTACCGTGCTTCCACGTGGGA